>JAHEYQ010000002.1:0-50648 GCA_023251515.1 Bacteroidales bacterium | reverse complement strand
TCGAACCAGTGACCCTCCCGATTGAAATCGGGATTCTCTAAACAATAGAGCTATACTTTGAAATTGATTAATTGGGTGATTTTTGATTTGCTTTTCCAATTTTTTACTTGTCTTTCTCTTGCATACGCCTCCGTTTTAGTTTCAAAAACTTCAGAATAAACCAAAATCCAATCATTTTTACCACCAGTAAATCCATTATGATTTGTATTATGTTTACGAATTCTGTCATCAATATTGGAAGTGTGTCCAATATAATATTTTTCAAAATATTCAGAATAAAGAATATAAAAGAAATACGACATAAGATCTATAAAGCAAATAGATTAATAAACAAAAAAAGCTGACTCAAAGAATCAGCTTTTATGTGGTGGGAATTACTGGGGTCGAACCAGTGACCCCCTGCTTGTAAGGCAGGTGCTCTAAACCAACTGAGCTAAACTCCCTTTGTATTAATTACTCTGCAAAATTACTATTTTTTTTTAAACTACCAAAAAAAAATCAGTTTTTTCTTTTAAAATATAAAAAAATCTTGTAGGTTTGTATTTTAATCCATGTTTTATCGTGAAAAGTAAATTTGCTATTTCTTATATTTTTTTACTAATTGTTTTGTTTGCAATTATTACTTCTTGTAGCTCAGTGCGTAAAGTACCTGAAGGTTCTTTTTTATTGAAAAAAAACAAAATAATTGTAAATAATCCTGAAATTAGTAAAGAAAAAATAGAGGGCTTAATCAAGCAAAAAGCTAACAAAAAATTTGTTGGAATAAAGTTTAAATTAGCTTTTTATAATATGGCAAAGAAAGAAAATCCAGGTAAATTTAGCAGATTTTTGATTCGTATAGGTGAACCTCCTGTAATTTACGATTCTAATGCAGTAATCAATACAACAAAAAGGATTAATCTGTTTATGGACAACCATGGTTTTTTTAATTCTCAGGTTGATAAACAAATTATATATAATTCCAGAAAAAAAGCTATTGTTAAATATATTATTAAAGCAAGTAAACCTTATCGAATAAATAATATTTATTATATGATAGAAGATGAGGATATTAAAACAGAAGTCTATTCAAAACTGACAAACTCTGTTATTAAGAAAAATGATATTTATGAAATAGATAAGTTTGATAAAGAAAGGGAACGAATTGCAACATATTTAAAAAACTTAGGATATTTTGCTTTTAATCGTGATTTTATTAATTTCAGTGTGGATAGTGCGTTGAACAACAATCAAATGAACGTTGTGATGCAAATTAAAAATCCTAAATTAAATCCGAAAAACTCTAATCCACAAAATTTATTTCATAGAAAATACAAAATCAGGAATATTTATATATATCCTGATTTTAATCCTTTGGTTTCAGATTCTGTAGATAAAGATACTGCTTTTTTGGAAATTCCTCAATATGGAAATAAGTCATTGATAAACAAATATTTATTTGTGTATAATAATGATATAAAAATCAGACCGAGAACATTTTCTCAATCAATTTTTATAAATTCAAATGATTATTTTAATCTAAAGGATGTTGAACAAACATACAACCGATTATCAGAATTGAAAAACTTCCGTTTTATAAACATCAGTTTTGATGAACCAGTTGATGATACCTCAAGATTAACAAAAAAAGAAAGTATTCTTGATTGTAAGATAGAACTTTCGAAAAATAAAGTTAACTATTTATCTACTGAATTGGAAGGAAGTAATTCTTCGGGATATTATGGTATTGCCGGAAATCTTATCTTTCAAAATAAAAACTTATTTAAAGGTGCTGAAATTTTAAATGTAAAATTGAGAGGTGTTCTTGAAAATCAAAATGTTATAAGTGCAATAGCTTCAGCTGATAAGCCTTTATTTAATACTTTTGAAACAGGTATAGATGCGAATATCGAAATTCCAAAATTTTTGATTCCAATCAAACAGGAGTATTTCCCAAAGTATTTTAAACCTAAAACTACAGTAAGTTTTGGTTTTAATTTTCAGGATAGGCCTGATTTCAGAAGAACGATAACTAATGTCGGATTTGGATATGATTGGAGGCAATCGAATAATGTTCAGCATATATTTACTCCAATTTCTATTAATTCAGTAAAAATTTATCCGGATTCTGTTTTCAAAGCTTCAATTGATTTAATTTCTGATAAGAGATTGAAATATCAATATACTGATCACTTTATTTTAAGTTTAAAATATAGTTTTATTTATACTAATCAGGAAATCAATAAAAAAGAGAATTTTACTTTTTTCAGATTTAACCTTGAAACTGCAGGGAATGTTTTGAGTTTATATAAGAAATGTTTCGATAACCAACGTAATTCTGATGGTGATTATGAAGTTTTCAATCTGATTTATTCTCAATATTCGCGTATTGATTTTGATTTGAGGAGATATATTTATTTCAGTAATCAAAATTCATTGGTTTTAAGGACTGCAATGGGGTGGGGAATGCCCTATGGGAATTCAAAGCAATTACCATATGAAAAGAGTTTTATAGCAGGTGGTGCAAATGATATCAGAGCCTGGAGGTTAAGATCGCTTGGGCCTGGTTCATATACAGATCCAAAATTGGATAATTTTGACAGAATTGGTGATATTTCGATGGAATTTAATATTGAAAACCGTTTTCCAATTTACAAAATTCTTCAGGGAGCTTTATTTGTTGATGCCGGAAACATATGGCTAAATAAACCAAATAGTCAGTTTCCCGGAGGTGAATTTTTATTAGATAGATTTTTAAGTCAGATTGCAATTGGTGGTGGCTTTGGTTTGCGTTTAGACTTTAGTTATTTTATTGTGAGGATTGATGCTGCTATTCCTTTTAAAGATCCATCAAAAATAAAAGAAAGACAATGGGTTATCGCAAATTCAGGTTTTAGGGATTTTGTTATAAACTTTGGTATTGGATATTCATTCTAAAAAAAGGGGCTGTCTAAAAAGTCAATTTCATGGGTTATCAAAGTTAATAATATATTGAATATCAATACATTTAATTTTGTAAAATTGCCAATTTAAGCCTTTTTAGACAGCCTCTTTTTTAATTGATGTGTATTTCCTCTGCTTGTAATATTTCTTTTGTTGCATCATCATATACAAATACAATGGTTTTGCAATCTTTAATCTTATATTTTACTAATTCTGTGGCTTTTAGTGAATATAAATAAGATTTTGATATTTCAGTGTCAATCATATTAAATGTGCTCCCATCAGTCAAATCATTACCCCATGGACCATTAACTGAAGCCCTCAGCATATGTCTGTGAAGATAGTTTGGGATAATGGTTGTTGCATTAAGCTGAGGAGCAATAATGCTGTCCTCAGTGATTAGCACCTGATATTTCAATTTCTTTTTGATTGTTTTCAGAAATTTGAAATTTATTTTTCCCGTAATGCTCGAATCGGAAGGATTATATGTGTTTTTAACAGAAATTTCAACTTCAGGAATTTCAGATAAAGCAGTTCCGATTTTGCTTGCCCATTCACCATGATCTAAGTGTCGTGTCATAGGGTAACCTTTTCTATCTACCATACCTTTAGGGAGTCCATTGGGGCTGATGCCAAAATAAGCATCCCATGCATTCCCTTCGGATGTAGTAAAATCTTCAGGAAAATTTGGAGGAGATGGTAAAGCGTAATAGCCAGCATGAACTGCCAAAATAATAACTTTCTCACCATATTGTTCCTTAATATTTGCTGCTGAAGCAGCAGCAGCCGGACAATTCTGACATTTATGTCCGGTATAATCTTCCAACAATATTTTTTTTCCATACCAATCTTTTACAGGAATCGGTAAAGTGTATGGCTCATTTATTTTATTACATGAGGATAAATATAGTGAAGATATGATGCTGAATATGAATAAAAACCTTTTCATTTTGTATTGATCTTAAATTAATTAAAAACTACTTGTAATTGTAATGCTAAGTCCGTTTGCTGCTGGTACTTGCCTGCAAACTCCACCAACACATAAAATTCCTTCTCTTTGCTTCCCATAAGATAACTGAATTCTGCTTGAGTTTTTGTTGTATGCCAAGCCCACATTGTAGAAATGAATTTTTTTATCATTCTCATCATTTCCATAATTATACTGATCCATTACTGAAAAAAACCAATGTGGTGCTATAGAATATTCAATCATACCCATTACCCAATTTTTCTTTTCCCCTTTTGAAGGATCTTCATTATCATTCAAATCTCCTTTTGAAATCAGGTGTTGTCCTTCAAATCGGATAGATTTTTGTGAAGTTAATTTATATGTAATGTCAGCTATTACAATATTTGCAGTTACATCAGGAGCTCCGGGATGCCCTTCAATTACTGATTTATTATATAGAATATTAACATACGATAAACTACCTTTAATTCGGGTATTAATTTTCTTTACAACTTCTATATTAAAATCCTGAAAATATAATTGGTCACCAAATTTGAAAAAATTAGATGTATAACCTTTTGTAGCTTTTTCATCTATAGCAATACTATCATTTAATGCTTTTTTATCAATTGAAGTAGCACGTGAGTAATTGATTTTTAATTCAGTACCATATTTTCCTCCTAAAATAGTGTTTTTAGGAATGGTATAAACAATTTCTCCTTGTATTGCCATTTCACCATTTGGTTGGCTTGCATAAGGATACATTGCTGATAAGCTATAAGAGTGTTGTTTGGTTAATGCAGGGAGATAATTGATAAATAGCATATTACCTGTTTCTGTTCTTTTTGATTTAAATGCCATATTATCAATCCTTTTTGCCGAAAAAATTACACCCAAACCTTTTTTAGAATATGCTGCAGTTAGCATCAATGCTTCTCCGTGCCTGTAAATATAATTATTTAACGAATTAGGATCCATTGATTTATATGCATATTCGGTGCTAAGACTTAAGCTTCCTCTTGAAATATTTAATCTGCCTGCAAAAGCACCAACATTTTCAGGTAAGTCGAATTTCTTGGTTGCATCATATAAAATTTCTTCAGTAGCCTGAAATTTGCTTATTGCACTAACACCCAGAGTGATTTTTGTTTTGTTTTCTGCCAAAGACGAAAACAAATCGTTAAGTGCAAATTCTGCATCTCCGCCTCTTACAATGCCAGGACCTTCTTCCCAGAAAAATCTTTGTGTCCCGATAATTGCTTTAAGCATAATACCTTGTTTCGGATTATATTTTACACGAACTCCATCCATTGCATTATCGTATCCCAGATTTCTTTCTTCGTAAGTTCTGAAAATCAATCCACTGCCAAATTGCTCATAAAAATTTCCCAATGTAATTTCAAATTCATCAGCAGTATAAGTCGCAAATCGATAAGCGATTCCGCTTCCTTTGTATCTATTGTCAAAACCTAACATTGGATTTCTATAACTTTCGTATCTTAAGCCTGTTGTAAATTTGCCATTGGTATAAAGAATATTTGCAAAAGCATTCATTAGTAGTTGTTCTGGAACTTCCGGTGCTCCAATTGCTGAATCTTTTTGGTAGTATTGTGCATCCATCTGAAAATTCCCTGTAATACTTCCTGAATTCATAAAATTCTGAGAATTAGAAATATAAGGGAATGCAATAAGGATAGAGAAGAAAATGAAATAATTATAAATTTTGTTCATTGTAATTAAGTTATTTATAATTAATGACCAGAGATATCTTCTCCTTTATTTAGTTTTCTTATGAGTTCTATGAGTTCTAATTCGCTTCCCTCAGCAAAAGAAGTGTGTTGCCATACAATTTCACCTTTTCCGTTTAATACAAAAGTATGTGGAATTTGATTTACATTCATAGCTCTTTTAAAATCATGATTTACATCAAGAAGAACTTCATAACCCCAATTGTTACCGTTAGCAGTAGGTTTCACTCTTGCAGATGATCTTGAATCATCAATTGATACAGCAATTAGTTTAACTCCGGTTTCTTTTTGCCAATCTTCATAAACTTCGGCAATTGTAGAAAGTTCTTTCTGACATGGTTTGCACCATAATGCCCAAAAACTGATAATTATTGGTTTGCCATTATTTGATAATTCGGCAGTGTTAATGCTTTTGCCATCAATATCTTTAATGATTACCGAAGGTAATTTTTTTACTTTGTTTTCCTGATTTTGTGAAAACGCAATACTTGCAATTAGAATGCAAAGAATCAATGTTGCTGTTTTTTTCATTGTGAAATATAAATTTAATTGTTTGTTTTCCTGATTTTTTTAAAATCTAAACCGTTGTAATTATTGTTTTACAATACAGTTTTATTGATAGATATAATTGTTTTGTTACCCTGATACAAAATATTTACCAAAGGTATTAAAGTTGTAAATACGCTGATTTGCTTTAACCTAATTTTAACATGACAGCAAAAAAAAAGCTGTCGATTAAGACAGCTTTTAGAAATTATTTTAAACCTAATTTTTTCTTAACCAAAGGCATCAGATCGTCGCTTGCATCCTGATAAAGCAAAGCACCAACTCCACTGTCGAAAACATAAGAATATTTGTTTTCTGCAGCAACTTCTTCAATTGCTTTTTTAGCTTTATCAATTATAGGAGTAAGTAATTTTTTTTCTCTTTCCTGATAGTCTTTTTGTGCATTTTGTTGAAAATCTTCAATTCTGGCTTGCATATCCTGCAATTCTTTGGTTTTGGTTTGTTTAATCAATTCTGACATTTGTGATTGATTAGCTGAGAAATCCTGATATCTGGTTTCAAATTCAGATTGCATACCTTTTAAAGTATTTTCTAGTTCTTTTACATGTTTTTGTAATGTAGCCTGTGCTGAATCGCGGCCTGGCATAATTTTTAATAGTTCGTTAGAATCAATATGTCCTAATTTTATCACTTTCTGTGCGTTTGCAAAGAAAGGCATGCTGATAACAGCCAGAATTACAATGATTTTTGAAAATTTTGTCATCTTTAATATTATGTTTTTAATTATAAATTACGTTGCAAAGTTATATAAATTAATTAAATAACAATTCGTATTAAGAAAGTTTAATAAGAATATTATCTGCTTCTTTCTTCTTGTTTTGGTTTTGTATCTCTTCCCGGTTGAGTTGGTTGAGTTCCTGTACCAGTTCCAGTTCCTTTATTAATATTTGTATTTGTTACTTTAGGTGCTTTGTTTAATTTGTAGCCCAAATCCTCTAAAATGTCGTCGCTGATGTCATATTTTGCATCTGCATACATAATTGTCAAGCTTCCTGCTTTGTCAAATACAAAGATGTAATTTTTATCCTGTGCTCTTTTTTCTATTGCATTATAAACTTTATCCTGAATAGGCTTTACCAAATCCTGGCGTTTTTTAAATAAGTCACCATCTTTACCAAATCGTTTTTTCTGTAAATCTTTGGCTTCCTTTTCCAATGCAATAATTTCATTTTCACGCTTTTTCTTTACATCTTCAGGTAATAATACTGATTCAGCCTGAAAAGCTTTATAAAGATTGTCAATATCTTTGAATTTCTTTTCAATTTCTTTTTGCCAATCTTTTGATAGATTGTCTAATTCGGTTTGTGCATCTTTATATTCCGGAATGTTTTCCATAATATACTCTGAATCAATATATGCATATTTTTGAGCATAAGTGCCTAAAAAGCTTATAAATAGTATTGCAATACTTAAAAATATTTTTTTCATTTCAATTAAAATTTAAATTATACATTAATCATTATTCAAATTATGTGCCAAATATATTTTAGTCAATTGATTGATTGATTGAGAAGTGGAATTGTCCTCCAGCTGCATCCGTAAATCCGGGAACCTTATCAAATCCATAACCCCAGTCTAAACCAAGCATACCAAACATGGGTAAGAAAATTCTTACACCAAACCCTGCTGACTTATACATATTATAAGGATTAAAATCTTTAAAAGATTTCCATGCATTTCCTCCTTCGAGGAAAGCTAGTCCGTAAATTGTTGCATTTGGATTGAGTGACAATGGATAACGTAATTCAACTGTGAATTTATCGTAAACATTTCCTCCTACATAATTACTGCCATTTTTAGGTGTAAGAGTATTATTCCCATAACCTCTTAATGCAATCAATTCTCTTCCATCAAGTGCATAACCTGATAAGCCGTCTCCACCCAAATAAAATCTTTCAAAAGGAGGATAACCGATATCAGAATTATAATAACCTACAAATCCGAATCTTGCTTTTGTATTTAAAACAAGTTTTCCACTTAAATTAAAAAACCATGAAGCTTTAAATTTCCATTTGTGATATTCAATCCATTTGAATCTATCCTGATCGCTTGAGTTTTTATAATCTTTGTTGCTAAACATTGAAAATGGAGGCGTAAGTTGCAGTGTTAGTGATATTTCTGAACCAGATCTGGCATAAATAGGAGCATCAATAGAGTTACGTGCAATGGTTAAACTATAATTTAAATTGTTTGCATAACCATCACTAAATGAGAATAATGAACCGTAATTGTTTAGTACATAGTTTTGTAAACTAAGGGTATGATAAATTGTGAAATAATCATCTGGCCATTTTAATCGTTTACCTAAACCAACAGAAGCACCGTTTATTGTAAGTGATGCATAATCACTGCTTTCTGAATCATAACCATTGCTTTGTTTTGAATGATAAACCGAAACACTTAATGAATTAGGCTTTTTACCACCTAACCAAGGCTCAGTAAATGAAGCACTCACAGAATAATAGTATTTACCGTTGGTTTGGCCACGTAAACTTAATTTCTGTCCATCGCCAGAAGGAAGAGGGCGCCATGCATCTTTTTTGAAAAAGTTTCGAGCAGAGAAATTATTGAAAGATAAACCTAAGGTACCAACAACCATGCCACCACCCCAGCCACCTGATAATTCAACTTGATCAGATGAAGTTTCTTCTACTTGATATTCAATATCTACTGTGCCATTTTCAGGATTAGGAGTTGGAACAGGTTTTATAGTTTCTGCATTGAAATATCTTAATTGAGCCAACTCTCTGGTAGTACGAATAATATCAGAACGACTAAATAATTGACCGGGAATTGTTTTGATTTCTCTGATAACTACATGATCGTTGGTTTTTGTATTTCCTTTAATGGTTACTTTGTTGATTCTGGCTTGTTTACCTTCTCTTATTCTGATTTCAATATCAATAGAATCTTTATCTACCTGAATTTCAACAGGAATTGCCTGAAAAAATAAATATCCGTCATCCATGTATAAAGAACTAATATCATATCCATTTGGATTGAAAGATAAATTTTGTTCCAAAGCACTTTGGTTATAAGTATCTCCTTTTTTAATTTTCAGGATATCACTCAATTGTTTGGATGAATATTTAGTGTTTCCAACAAATTTTATATCTCTGAAATAGAATTTCTTTCCTTCATAAACCCAGATATCTAATGAAATAGATTTTTTGTTATTTTTTGATACAGAATCTTTTATAAATTTAGCATCTCTAAAACCAAGTTCATTGTATTTTGCAATAACTTTTTCAATATCAGCATTGTAATCATCTTGTATAAATTTCGATGATTTAAAAATATGCCAGATTCTTTTTCTTTTGGTTTCTTTTAATGATTTGCGTAACTTATTGTCAGATAGCAATTCATTGCCATGAAAATTGATTTCTTTAATTTTAACGCGTTTATTTTTTTTAATATCAATATTTAGAATTACACTGTTGGTAACACTTGTATCCGGATTTTGAATAATATTGGCTTTGGCATTTAGAAAACCTTTGCCATTAAAATATTTTTCTATTGTGTTGGTTGATCTGGTTATCAAATTTTCAGTAACTACATCACCGCTTGAAATTTTCAACTCTTCCCTAACTTTATCTGCTTCCCCTTTACGGATTCCTGTAAATTTGAATTTTGACAATCGAGGTCTCTCCTGAAGATAAATATCTAAAAATATTGTTTTTCCGTTGATTTTACTTGCAGTAATTTTGATATTTTCAAACAAACCTTGTTCCCAAAGTTTATCAATAGCTGATGAAATTTTATCGCCGGGAATTGTAATTTTGTCACCAACAGTTAAACCCGAAAGCATGATAAGCATATTATTATCAAGAAATTGAACTCCAGTAACAGTTATTCCGCCAATTTCATAGTCCTTTGGGGTAAGATAGTCAATGTCAGATAGATCGCTACCAATATTTATTTGCGAAAATGTTGTAGCTGAGATTAATACAAGTGCAATTAGAAATAAAAAACGTTTAAGTTTCATTTGTTATATATTAATTATTTAATATCAATATGGAATTGTTTACTCCATTGTTTGAATTCATAATGTTCGAAATTGATTTGTTAGCTAAAACGGTTTACAGTTATGATATTCAGAATTAGCTATATTTTAAAATTTAATAATTGTTCGCTTATTTTCCCAAAACGTCTTTCGCGATTTTGAAAATCGAAAATAGCTTCATACAGATTTTCTTTCCTGAAATCAGGCCAAAGCACAGGTGTGAAAAAAAGTTCTGCATAAGCAATCTGCCATAATAAAAAATTGCTGATTCTGTATTCGCCACTGGTTCTGATTAATAATTCAGGATCGGGATAATTTGCAGTATTTAAATTTGCAGAAATAAAATCCTGATTAATTTCATTGCTGGTAATTGATTTGTTTTCAATTTGTTTTGCAATTTTCTGGATTGCATTACAAATTTCCCATCTGGAGCTGTAGCTAAGTGCCAGAATAAGAGTCATCTGGGAATTAGTGGCTGTGTTTTCGATGGCTTTTTGTAATTCATTATAGGTGTCTTTTTCAAGACTTTCCAAATCACCAATTGCTTGAAGGCGTATATTGTTTTTGTTTAAAGTTTTTGTTTCTTCATTAATGGTTTTTACCAATAAACTCATTAGTGCGTCAACTTCATCTTTTGGTCTGTTCCAGTTTTCAGTAGAAAAAGCGTATAAAGTAAGGAATTTAACACCAATTTCTGCTGCAGCTTCAACTGTTTCTCTTACAGAAATTACTCCATTTTCATGACCGAAAGTACGTTCGTGTTGTCGTTGCTTTGCCCATCTTCCATTGCCATCCATTATGATAGCTATGTGTTGAGGTATTTTATTTTTGTCTAATTTGTCCTTTAAACTCATTTTCTGTATTTAGATATGTGTCTAATTATTAGTAATATATATTGTCTCTATAATTAAATCCTTTATCAAAACATGATGGTTTTGATTTTGCACCTAGTTTGAAAGTAATAGTTAGTCCTGCAAAAGAATACCAATCTTTGGTTTCTGAATTGCCTCTAGAAATACCGTCTGCGTGATATAAATAGGGTTGTAATGTAAGCGGATCAATTAATTCGGGACTTCTGTCTGCTAAATTTGCGGCTATTTCGCCTTTTTCTGCTTTCAGCGCTGTACGGTCAACATAATTGGTGCTGATATCGTCAATATAATCGGTAAACGTTTTGCGTAAGCCCCATTCAAAACCAATACATATTTTCTTTGATATACTGTATTTTAGACCCAATCCAAATGGTACTGAAAATTGAGTAAGTGAATAGGTTTCTTGATTTGGCTTAACTATAGTACCTTGACCTTCAGTTGCCATTGGTTGCAAATCATACCATTTGCCCTCTGCAGTATTCGGATTAAAATAATAAGCTTGTGGATTGAAACTAAATAAAGCTACTCCTGCAAAAATGTAGGGTGAAAAACGATGTTGTTTACTGCCTGTAAAATATTGAAAGAAATTTAATTCTATCTGAGAAGAAAATTCCATAATATGTGATTTGAAATGTAAATTTCTTGCTTCACCAAAATCAGCATCATAAGCTTCAACTGTTCCATACAATGCGCTGAATTTGAATGCCCAATGTGGGTCTAAATTATAGCGGTAAATTAATCCTCCTGCAATATTAGGTTTGTAAAACTGTCTGGAAGTATTGATATCACCCATATAATAGGACGTCCCGATTAATGCACCGAGTTCTGAACGTTGTGAATAAGAGTAAATAGAAAATAAAATTCCACACAAAAGAACAATTATTTTTTTCATTTTCGATATTTTTTTAATCAAGTTATTAACAGACAACTATTTCGTTAATTTCTGAAATTTTTACATAAGTCAGCAAAAGTAATTTTTTTTTTTGGTTAATACAATATTATTGAGTGTATTAATTGAGAAAAAAATGCCTTTTAACAATTATTATGCTTTGTGTGAGTGCTTTTGCACATGTTGTTAAACTGTGTAACGAATGAAAATTGAAAAAATTACAGTTTTAAGAAAAATTAACCAAAAATCAGTTTCTGGTATCATTTCCCCATAAAAGCTTTTGTCTGATGGTTGAAAAGAAATTTTGATTTTTCATCTTCAGTAAGTTAATTTGGAAATTTTCTTTTCTAATCAATAATTCTTTGCTTGAGTTTATTTCAAATGAGCGTGAATCTAAACTTGCAAAATAGTTATTCTCACGCGATTCTACTTTTATTCTAATATTCGAAGAATCTGGTATAACTATCGGTCGTACAGTTAGATTGTGAGTTGCGATTGGGGTAATTATAAATGTTTGTGAATCAGGCGTTATAATAGGGCCACCGCAACTCAAAGAATATGCTGTTGATCCTGTTGGTGTTGCAATTATAAGTCCATCACACCAGTACGAATTTAAATATTCATCATTGATATATACTTTGATTGTAATCATTGACATGGGATTTTTCTTGTAAACTGTCATTTCATTTAGGGCATAATTTACATCTCCAAATGGATGATTATCAGTGTCAACTCTTACCAAAGTTCTTTTTTCAATTGAATAATCTCCTTTTTTTATGGACTCAATTGCAGGTATTATTTTTTCTTTGCTGATACTTGCTAAAAATCCCAATCTACCAAGATTTATTCCCATTACAGGTATGCCGGAGTCTCTGATTAATGATATGGTATCCAGCATAGTACCATCACCTCCCAATGAGATTACAAAATCGGTATTATTAATTAATTCCTGATGTGAATTAAAAAGTGTATATGTTTGAATGTTTTGAAATTGAGAAATATTTTTTTTGTAAAATGGTTCAAAAATATTGATTGCAATTCCTGATTGCTTTAATATTTCAAGTAATTGCTCAACATAATTTTGACAATCATTATTTATTGTTTTTCCAAATAAAGCAATTTTCATATCGATAAATATTTTATTTAATTGAAAATATGATGTTTATATTGATGTCATAAAGTGAATAAAGATTCCATTTTCGCCCGATTTATTAAAAGAATATTCTAAACGTAGAACTTTATCGTAATAAGTAACAAAATCAATCCCCAATCCAATGCCTATTAAGGTTTTGTTTACCAGTGAATTGTATTGATCCTTATCCGTTTTGTAAACGTAGGCTGCATCTGCATACAAATTTAAATAAAAAGCATAAGGAATGGTGTTAAATTTTTCAGTTTTAATGGCTTTAATTTTTGCAATTTTTTGAGGAACAATTGCATATTTCAGATTGTTTTTAATTAATGCAAATCCCTGACCACTAATGATATAATATTCATAACCTCTTACATAGTCGCGTACATAGCCTAAACCATTTTGAATAAAATATGGAAATTTTGAATTAATCATTCCTGTAAATCCACTTGCAAAATACAATTTCTCATTAATCTTAAAATATTTCCTAAACGTTGATTTAAAACTCAAAAAATCTGCCTTTTCATTTTCTAGTAAATTTAAACCATATTTTGTAATTTCAATATCAAAATAATGTCCTTTTAATGGATAAGGTTTGTAGTTTCTGTAATCATTTTTAAACTGATAATAAATCGTAAAAAAAGTTAATTTATTTTGATTGTCAATAGAATAAGAAGTGTTTTTTTGAATTATTGAATCAGAGAACTTATAATTTTCTATACCAAATTGTAAGGAGTGAGTATTGTGTATATTATTTCTATACGTTAAACCTATAGATGAGTTTAGGCTTTGTTTAGGATAAAAGTTACTGTTTTTATAAAAAACAACTTTATTGTTTGAATCTTTCAATGCAACTTCATGACTACGAATAAAATTAGAGGAAAATATTAACCCGATTTTTTGTTTCTTATTGATATAAGGGATTTTATATATTAGCCCATATTTTTCATCATAGCCTAAGCTAAGTAATAAATCCAAAGTTTCATTTCTGCCCCTGAAGTTGTAAATTGCCAGATCAACGCCATAGTTAATTCTGTTGAAGTCTTTTGTTTTCCACCAAGTATTGAAATTACGATCAGCCAGATCAAAAACCGGTATTGGCCAGATATACCATCTTTCAGTAACCTTAATTAAAATATTTAATTTATTGTCTGATATTGATTCTGTGATTGATACAAAATTGAAAATTGAAATATTCATCAAATTATCAGTACTTCTTTTTTTTTCAATTTCATATCTCACTAAAGTTAAAGAGTCGCTGGTTTTAAAGGTTAATTCTCTGAAAATTATATTATTATTAGTAATTTTATTGCCTTCAATAGTTATTTTTGAAATTAAAAAAATACTGTCATTATCTGCAAAGATATTTTGTGTAATTGTAAAACAAAGTATGAAAAAAAATATAAATCTTTGCATCAGAAATATGTAAGTTGTTAAATGCTAAGATATTTCATTAACGAATCGAATCTGTCTTGTAAGTCGTCATCCATTTCAGATTCAGCTATAATGCTCGTAACATTATAGTTGTATCTGTTAAAGGTTTGTAGTAACGCGTTTACATCCATTCTGTTAAGTTTAATTGTAACATCCATTTTTGTAGAATCGTTATGAGAGGTAATATAAAGGCTTATTATTTTCGTATCGTTTGATTCAACAATCTGAGCAATTTCAGATAAAGAATAATCATTATTATTAATTTCAAGAACAAGAATAGCACCAGGGCTATCTAGTGCAGTCATTTTTTTTATTTCATCAATAATTTTTTTTAATGTAATTACACCTAAATAATTGTTTTTGTTGCTTATAACAGGGACTAATGAGATGTTGAGGTCACAGACAAGTTTTATTACTTCAAAAATATGCTGATTTTCGAAAACAGCTGGATTATTCAAAGCAATATTATGATTGCCCAATGGATCGTCAAAAGAATTAGCTGAATAAATATCATTTTCTGAAATAAGTCCCAGATAATTATCACCATTTACTATTGGCAGATGGCTAACTTTATATTCATCCATCCATGCCAATGCCAAAGTAGCTAAATCTGAGGTTTTTGCCGGAAGGATGGTTTCATCTGTCAAGTCTTTTGCAAGCATATTTTTTATATTAATAACGCAATTATAATTAAAATGTTATGATTATATTTAAAATTTTGCAAGTCCACCTTCTGAAGTTTCTTTGTATAAACTTGGTATATCGTGCCCTGTTTCGCGCATAACTCCAACCACTCTATCGAAACTTACTCTGTGTTTTCCGTCTGATAACATTGAGTAAATATTTGCATCTAAGGCTCTTACAGCTGCAAATGCATTTCGTTCAATGCATGGTATCTGAACCAAACCACAAACAGGATCGCAAGTTAAGCCCAAATGATGTTCTAAACCCATTTCTGCTGCATATTCTATCTGATAAGGACTGCCACCAAATAATTGATTAGCGGCTGCTGCTGCCATTGAACAAGCTGTGCCTATTTCGCCCTGACAACCAACTTCTGCACCTGAAACAGAAGCATTTTTTTTAACCAGATTTCCAATTAAACCAGCTGTGGCTAAGGCTTTAAGTATTTTTTTCTCCGAAAATTCATAACTTTTGTACAAATGATACAAAACAGCAGGCATAACTCCTGAAGATCCACAGGTTGGAGCAGTTACAATTTGTCCTCCGGATGCATTTTCTTCAGCCACAGCTAATGCATAAGCAAAAACCAATGATCTGCTTTTTAATGAGGCTTTATAGCCTGATGCTTTAATAAAATATGATGGTGCTTTGCGTTGAAGATTTAAGCCTCCGGGCAAACTGCCTTCTGTATCTATACCTCTTTCTACAGAATCTTTCATCACTTGCCATACTTCACTCAAATAATTCCAGAAGTTGTTATCTTCATGCATTTCAACATATTCCCAAAGTGTTTTGCCATTGGTTTCGCACCATAGCAATATGTCCTTCATTTTATGAATATTATAAATAGGTTGATAACTGATATTAATACCCGGAGCTGATAAATCTCCTCCACCAATACTATAAACTAACCATTCGTCTGTTTTTGAGTTGTCTAAGTCAAATGCTTCAAATTGCATTGCATTGGGATGAAATTCTTTAAATATTGTAGGCTCAAAAACGATTTCAATTTCAAATGGTTTAAATGCTTCAATTATAGCGACATCTGTTAAATGTCCTTTACCAGTTGCAGCTAAACTTCCATATAAAGTTGCTTTAAAGTGATGAGAAGTACTGTTTTTCTCTTTAAAAATGAGTGCTGCTTTTCTTGGGCCGATGGTATGACTGCTCGATGGACCATTCCCTATTTTATAGATTTTACTAATGCTTTCCATTATTTTGTATTGTTTTGATAACCATTGGGTATTCCGTAAAAGTGTATAATGTTTAATTTGTTTGATAATGAAATACTTCCTGGCCCGTTACCCAATTCACCTTCTGGTATCGGTTTGTTTAATTCTTTAAAATAATCAACCCAGGCCGGAAATGTTTTTCCTGTTTCCGGATCATTAAAAGTCATTGGATATATACTAAAAATTGCTTTTCCATTATTTGAAATTTTAAAAACATCATAAATGATTTCAGAGCAGTAATAATCATTATTTGTAATGCAAAAAACATCGTCATATGGTCTGCCAATCAGTTTTTTAGCTTCAATTATTGCCTTTGGAATTAATTTTTGATATTTGGTTTTAAGTCTTCCAACAATAACTTTCGGATTATTATTAACATCATGACTTTTAGCCAAAAATGTTTCCAAATCAGTAATACAAACTCCTTTGCTAACTGCTTCTAAAACTGAAATTTTGCCTTGCTCATTTTTGATGGCCAAAGCTACATGCGAAAATTTGCAGCCTTTATAGCCAAAAGTAACTTTTTCAATTGCATCACAAAACGGGCCACAGTCCAAATCCTGAAAAAGGATATCTCCTTCCTGTAATTCAAATGTTTTTGATTGCGATTGACTATCAAAGTTGATGCCTATGATAAAAAAAGTGAAGAGTAAAATAAATGCTAAGTTTCTGTTCATCTGTTTATTATTAAAATAAATGAAATACTTTAATTATAAAGTTTGTTTTGCAAAAATACGTACAAATATTAATTCAGTAACAAATTGAATAAATTAATATTTTTATAGAGTTGAATTGTAATAGTTTTTATAAATTTGAAGTCTGAAAAAAAGCTTATGATATTCAATAAAAAGAAATATATAGCATCAGCATCTTTATCAAAAATAGCATGGAATCGATTTGTAAAGAATAAATTGTCTTTCGGTGCAATGTTAATTGTATTGTTTTTTATTTTATGCAGTATTTTAGCTTACTTAATTACACCCGATTCAACTCCTTTTGCCAACGATCAGTATCTTGAATTGGCTACAAAGAAACCGGGGTTTAGTGTTAATATGCTAAAAATCAGAAAAAATGAACCTGATGAAAATTTTAATTTTTTAAATAAAATGCTTTATGGTGAAAGAAGTAAATATACTTCAATACCCATTTTTAAATATAATTTTATTGATGAATATATTGATATTGAGGTTTATACTGGTCTGACTCCAAATGATGGTGAATTAAAAAGAATAAATATTGCCGATGTTTTGTTTTCATTAAACTTTGATTATCCTGTATTTAAAAAAGATAAATATTTAATATTTAAAGATATAGATGGTGAGTTGCAACGTAAAACGATAGAATCTTTACAAAAAGAGATTTTGCAAAATTCTTTTTATAAAAAAAAATATTTATTAGGATCAGACCGATTTGGAAGAGATTTATTAAGCCAGCTAATTATTGGGACAAGAGTTAGTTTATCAGTCGGATTTATTTCAGTTTTTATATCATTGGTAATAGGCATTTTATTGGGTTCATTGGCTGGTTTTTTCAGGGGATGGGTTGATAATCTTATAGTTTGGTTTATTAATGTAGTATGGTCAATACCAACGCTTTTGCTGGTAATTGCAATTACTTTTGCTTTGGGAAAAGGATTCTGGCAAGTGTTTATAGCGGTTGGATTAACTATGTGGGTTGAAGTTGCCCGTGTAGTTCGTGGTCAGATATTGAGTATCAGAGAAAAAGAGTTTGTTGAGGCAGGAAAAGCTATGGGCTTCAAAAACAGCAGATTAATATTCAATCATATTTTGCCTAACATAATAGGAGCTGTTATCGTTATTTCGGCTGCTAATTTTGCTTCAGCTATTTTAATGGAGGCCGGTTTAAGTTTTCTGGGTATTGGCGTTCAGCCACCTATGCCATCATGGGGAAGTATGATAAAAGATAATTATGCATATATTATTCTTGATGCTGCTTATTTGGCAGTTTTGCCGGGTATTGCTATAATGATAATGGTTTTATCTTTTATGATAATAGGTAATGGTTTACGTGATGCGTTGGATGTGAAAATTATTGAAAAATAAATACTAAACTTTTGAAAATAAATTATAGTATAATTTGTAATAGTCAAATTTATAAGTTTATGAATATTGAGGAGTTAAGAGAATATTGTTTGTCGAAAAAAGGAGCAACTGAGTGTTTCCCTTTTGATGAAGTTACATTGGTTTTTAAAATTGGCGAAAAAATGTTTGCACTTACCAATTTGGACGGTGATTTAAGTATTAATCTGAAATGTGATCCTGAGAAAGCAATTGAACTTAGAGAAAAGTATCCGACAGTAAAGCCTGGTTATCATATGAATAAGAAATTGTGGAATACAGTTGAAATGGATGATACTGTTAAAGATTCATTGATAAAAGAATGGATAGATGATTCATATCAATTGGTATTCGATAGCTTAACAAAAAAAGTAAAAATTCAGATATTGAATGGGTTATGAAAATTGCAATTAGTGGAGCAAGTGGTTTTATAGGTAAAAGACTTACAGATAAATTTAATGAACTTGGTTTTACCGTTTTTTCTTTATCACGTTTTGATTTTGACAAAGGTGAAGAAATCTTGATTCAAAAAATTAAAGATTGTGATATTATCATCAATTTAGCTGGTGCACCCATTGCTAAAAGATGGACAAAAGCGTATAAAAAAGTATTATATGACAGTAGGATTTTAACAACAAGAATCTTGGTTGATGCGATTAATAAATCAAATGCCAAACCCAAATTGCTTATGTCAGCATCTGCAATTGGAATTTATGATTCACAAAACAAACATGATGAAATTTCGCAAAACTTTTCTGATAATTTTTTAGCAACAATTTGTAAAGATTGGGAAGCAGAAGCAATGAAGGCTCAAATTAATACTGTAATTTTAAGATTTTCAGTTGTTTTAGATAAAAAAGATGGAGCTTTCCCAAAGATGTATTTGCCATTTAAGTATGGATGTGGAGGTAAAATCGGAAGTGGTAAGCAATGGTTTTCATGGATTTACATTGATGATTTGGTTAATGCCATTATTCATATTATCAACAATGAACAAAGGCATACGGTTTATAACCTTTCTGCACCCAAATCATTGACTAATAAAGAATTTGCTGAAGTTTTATCTGCTAAAATAAATAAACACGCTTTTTTTAATGTACCTGAATTTGTTTTTAAAATTTTGTATGGTGAAGGATCAATTGTAATTACCGAAGGGCAAAATGTTGTACCTCAAAGATTGTTAGATGAAGGTTTTGTATTTGAATATGAAACAATTGAAAAAACAATTGAGCCTCTAACCAAATAGCTTGCTTTTATTGAAAATTTAAATAATATAATAAGAGAATTATTTAGATGTTTAGGTTAATCATATGAAGAAACGAGTCAATAGAATTTAATCTCATACTCAAAGATGATTTTTGGCAAGCCCATTTCTGCCTGAAGTCTGAAATCTGACAAAAAATTATAAACATATTAAAAAAATTTTGTGTTTAAAAAAATATTTTTAATTTTGCTACATAATCAAAATATTTTTTCAACTAAAAAAAAAGAATTAAATGAAGAAAATTACTTTTATGTTATTTGTAAGTTTATTACTTACTTTGGGTGCAAGTGCACAAATGAGTTTCACCGGAAATTCACTTAAAAAATCAGCTTTTGATTTAAATTCAGACGAAAAGACTGTTTTTAAAGAAAAAAATACTGATTCAAAAATATTTATCTCAGATGAAGATAATGATACTGATAAAAAAAGAAGAAAAAAGAGAGGTCGCCGAGGTGGCAGTGGTGATTTTGCATTAATGCTTTATTCGCGTATTGGGCTTACTGTGCCAATAGGTTCTTTATCAGATTATTCAGGTATGGGGTTTATGGCTCAAGGTACAATAGAAGGTTTAATTAGTAATAAATTTGCTGTTGGTATCACTTATGGCTATTATGTATATTCAGGTAAATCTATTACAATAGATGATGGTTTTGGAGGAACTTTTACAGGTGATGGTGTTGCTTCAATCGTAATGCCAATTGCAGCTACATTTAAGTATTTCTTTATGGAAGATGAATTTAAACCTTATGCTGGTGCAGATATTGGAATAATGTTTGCAGGTTCAACAGGATTTATGGAAACAAAGTTTGGAGGAACCTTAAGAGGTGGATTTCTCTATAACTTTGGGGAAAAATACTTAGTAGGATTTGATGGATCATGCAACTTAGTTCCCGATGCTGTTGGAATAAGCTTCGGTATTCAATTTGGTTATGTCTTTGGAAATTAATCCTATAAAATATTGAAAAAGGCTCTCAATTTTGAGAGCCTTTTTTTATTTCCTATTGAAATTGGTATTATACATAGAACTGTCTGAATTACCAATTTTTACATAATATTGCCAGGTAATATAATCTTTGTTTACATAATTGCCTATTCCTTCAATGGTATTGCCATTCAGCGTTTGTTTAGGCAAAATCAAAGATTTTCCATTTACTTTTACGTATGCAATTTGATTTAAACCTGCAAAATTCTGGATTTTAATTTTATCTTCTGAATTTTCGTCAATACTAATATCACAATCGAAATAAATGGCTTTTGTTATTGGAACTTCTGTACATGTCCACGTCCCTACATAATCATTTCTGGTAATTGTAATATCTTGATTATTATCAGTTTTTTCGCATGAAATTATTACGAAAGCAAAAATAATTAAAAATAAAAATCTGTTTGATCTTAAAGCTCTCATTTTTTTATGTATTTAAATTCTATTGAGATTTATGCAATATTTGTGCCATTAAGTATTAAAAATAATAAAGAGTTCAAAAGCATTTTACTTTTGAACTCTAAATAAAGCGATATTTAATAAGATTATTTAATGACGTAATTGTCAACCACCCATTTAGCAAATGGGAAACTGCATGTGAAAGCAGGAGATACCGCATTTAAAACATGTATGGTATTGTTATCACCTTCTACTACAAAATCCATAACCAGTTCTTTAGTTTGTTTGTTGAGTAATTGTGCTCTGATGCCAGGGTTTCCCCATTCATCAAATCCCTTTACATCAAGCTTTTTAACCAGATTTTCAGCTAAACCGGCAAAGTATTTCATGTTATATTTTTTTATTTCATCAATAGCCAGACTTCTGAAACCAAATGCATTAGATAAGAATAACCGAGCTTCCCATGTTAAAACATTAAAGGCTTCGCTTGCACTAAACTGATCAAACCCCTGATAATTTTCTCTCCAAAATGCTGGCATTGAAGTGGGACCAATTTTTACAGTACCATCAACTGTAACCGTAAAATGAACACCCAAAAATGGATTTTTTAAATTTGGAACAGGATATACATTTGTAGAAACGGGTTTATCTGAACCATGATATTTCAGATAAACTCCTTTAAATGGAATGATTGTATATTTTTCTGAAAAACCAAAATCTTTTGCAACTTTATCGGCATATAATCCGGCAGCATTAATCAGTTTAATAGCTGATAATAAATTGCCTTTTGTTGTTTTTATGGTATTTCCATCAACTCTTGATTCATAACCTTCACCGAAAAAGAATTCAACTCCTTTTCCGATTAATTCATTTTTTATAGCCTGATTTACTTCTACCGGATCAACCGTTGCAGTAGAAGGAGAATATAAAGCGTTTTTAAAGGTTTTTACATTCGGGTCTATTTCAAAAAGCTCTTTTTCATCAATAATTGTTACGTCCACACCATTGGTTTTTCCACGTTTATCCAATTCAAAAAGCGAAGGTAATTCACTTTCGTCTTTAGCAACTACAACTTTTTTACATTCATTAATTTTTAAATTATTAGCATAACAATACTCTCTGAGTTGCTTATTGCCATCTCTGGTAAATTTTGCTTTAAGCGAATCTGCTGTATAATAGAATCCTGCGTGTAAAACGCCACTATTTCTGCCGCTACTATGATAGGCAACATCGGGTTCTTTTTCCAAAACTGCAATTTTAGATTCCGGAAATCTGTTTGTCAGTTCTCTGGCAATTGCCAAACCTATAATTCCGCCACCAATAATCAGATAATCGTAAGTCATATTATTAGAAATTAATTAATTATAAAAAATATATTTGCTTTTTAAAATCTATATGCTTAATAAACAATTGTTTTTTTAAAAAGGCTTTAATGCAAAATTAATATTTAATTTCAAAATCCTGATTATTTTGATAATTATCATTAATTCTTATTGGACTTATATTTGATCATTTATAGATTTGAAATATATAATAGTTCAATTCGCTTCGCTCTTGAACCTATAACATATTTCTGATCGACATTATTCCATTAAAAAATGAATTAATTTATAAATCACTTTGGTGTAAATTGTTATTATAATTATCTGCTTGTTTTTCAGTGGTTTTGTAAATTTCAAGTCAAATTAATAAATTATTATTTTTGTAAAAATTATTATCAGGAAATCAGATTGTTGCATAAATAATGCAATTGAAACAATATTTTTTCTAAAAAATAGTTATATAAAATATATTTTTGCAATAATTATTATTTTTATCAGATGTTTCTAAGAAAAAGTATTTTTATCAGTCTTTTATTTTTATTTTCTAATTCTGCATATAATCAGGGAATTAATATTGGAAATTGGAGAGTTCATTTGCCATTAAATCAAATTAAATTTGTAGTGGAAGTTGAAAACAAAATTTATGCTGCAACACCTTATAGTATATTTTACTATGATAAATCGGATGCTAGTGTAAATCAACTTAATAAAGTTAATGGTTTGTCTGATGTTGGAATAAGTGCAATTTATTATAACAAAGCCTATAAAACAGTAATTGTTGCTTATTCAAATGCAAATATTGATTTAATTATTGAAAATAAAATAATTAACATGCCGGATATAAAAAATAAATCAATACCCGGAAATAAAAAAATTAATAATATTACATCTTATGGAAAAAATGTATATTTGTCTTGTGGCTTTGGTATTGTGGTATTGGATGTTGTAAAGAAAGAAATAAAAGATACTTACATAATTGGAGATAATGGCAGTAGAATTGATGTTTTGGATTTAGCAGTTAATGATACTTCATTATATGCTGCTACTGAAATAGGTATTTATAAAGCCAGAACAAATGCGCCCAATCTGGCAGATTTTAATAATTGGAAAAAGGATAGTTCATTAAACAATTATAATGCAAAGTATTCATATATAGCTTTTTTTAATAATAAGATAGTTATTTGTAAAGATCGCATAAACAGCAATGCTGATACTTTATTTGCATTTGACGGGAACATTTGGAAGGCCTTTGATACTACCTACATTTATAATCTTACTTTTAGTAAAGATTTCATAATCAGTTCAAATTATGGTTATGGTCTTGCTTTTAACAATAATCTGGAAAAAGTGTATTTTTTTGCACAAATTGATCAAAAAAATATTAATCCAAATCAAATAATAATTGATAAAGATAATAATTTTTGGTTTGCTGATGATAATAAAGGTTTGATAATGTTTAATATAGACAAAAATAAAAGTCAGTTTATTTCACCAAACAGCCCTTCTACCAAGAATAATTTTGCAATTAATAGTTCAAATAACGGGATCTTAATAGCTCCGGGTGGTTATGATAATGGAGTTTATAGTAATTCATATATAAATGCGTCTTATCATTTATTTTCAGATGAAAGTTGGAAAAATTTCACAAAGAATAATGTTACGGGTTTTGATACAATTATCGATATTGTTGATATAGTTGCAGATCCATCAAATTCTTCTAAAATATATGCTGCATCATGGTTTGATGGTTTAATAGAATTAACTGATCATAAAATTTCAAATGTTTTTAATGAAACCAATAGTAGTTTGCAGCCGATTTTTATTGGAAATAACAGATATTCAATAAGAATTGGAGGAGTGGCATATGATGAATCTGGAAACTTATGGGTTAGTAATTCCGGTGTTCAAAAAAGATTGTCAGTTAAATATCGAAATGGAAGTTGGGAAGCTTTTGATGTTAATAGTATAGTAAACAATGATGTATCCCGTATAATGATTGACAAAAATAATTATGTATGGATGTTGGTAAGAGGAAATCGGATTGCTGTATTCAATAAAAAGCAAAATGTAATTCAGAAAGCCTGGATAAATATTAATAAGGGTAGCGATTTTGCAACCAATGATATAAATTGTTTTGCT
Source organism: Bacteroidales bacterium (assembly GCA_023251515.1). GTDB lineage: Bacteria > Bacteroidota > Bacteroidia > Bacteroidales > JACABE01 > JACABE01. The sequence goes on along the minus strand of JAHEYQ010000002.1, from coordinate 26,032 downwards.
GAAGATTTGGATGGAGAAATATGGATAGGAACCGATAAAGGCATAAAAGTGATTTATTCGCCCGAAAATGTATTTAAGACCACTGCCTCTGACGAATCTTCGATAAATTCACAAACCATACTTGTTGAATTTGGTGGGTTTGTACAGCATTTGCTTGAATTTGAAACGGTTACTGCTCTTGCGATTGATGGTGCAAATCGCAAATGGGTGGGAACTCAAAAAGCCGGAGTCTTTTTAATTTCGGCTGATGGATTACAGCAACTAGAACATTTTACAATAGATAATTCACCTTTATTATCAAATACAATTAATTCAATTGGAATAAACCCCGATAACGGAGAAATTTTTATGGGTACTGAAAATGGTGTTATTTCATATAGAGGTAGTGCAACCAAAGGCGAAGCAAGCTTTAAAGAAGTTTATGCTTATCCGAATCCGGTTCGCCCGGATTATAATGGAATTATTGCAATTAAAGGACTTGTAGCAGATGCCAATGTGAAAATTACGGATATTGCCGGAAATCTTGTTTATCATACAATTGCTCAAGGAGGGCAGGCTGTGTGGAATGGTAGAAATTTTAGTGGGGGAAAGGTACAAACTGGGGTTTATATGGTTTTTTGCACCAATGAAGATGGCGAAGAAACTATTGTAACAAAAATTATGTTTGTCAATTAATATTCTGATAATATGTTAATTGCTTGCAAGGGCATCGTTCTGAATCATATAAAATATAGCGAAACAAGTGTGATTGCAAAAATTTACACCGATTTGTTTGGTTTACAATCTTATATCATAAAAGGTGTTAGAAAATCGAAATCGAAAAACAAACTAAGTCTTCTCGAACATCTTTCACTTATCGAAATAGTAGCATATCACAAGAATTTATCTCCCGGCTTAAAAACTGTAAAAGAGATTAAGAGTTTATATCAATTTCAGACCATCCCATTTGATATTCATAAAAGCTCTATAGCATTATTTATAAATGAAATACTTTATAAATCACTTAAAGAAGACGATAAAAATGATGTGCTATTCGATTTTCTTTATCAAAGCATTCAGTTTCTTGATGTTTGCCAAAATAAGTATAATAACTTCCACTTGCTTTTTATGTTGCAGTATGCGAAAATATTAGGATTTTACCCTCGAAATAACTTTGATATGAAGCATACTTTTTTTAATTTGAATGAGGGTTTATTTCAATCCGATACTCCATTGGATGCTGAGTTTATTTCGCTGCCGTGTAGTGAATTATTAAACAGATTACAAACATGTAGTTTTGAACATTTGTCTGATCTGGAAATCAGTTCTACAGATAGAAGAGTTTTGTTAGAAAAATTAATTTTATTTTATCGTTTGCATATTGATGGTTTTGCAAAGATAAATTCCCTGAAAATTTTGCAGGAAATCTTATAGAATGAAATCATTTTATTAGTTGATATACATTTGGATTTGTATAAAAAGAATGAGCCGGGATAAATACCCCGGCCCAATAACTAAACAATTTATTATGAAAAAAATTACTCTGCAGTAGTGTCTGCATTCTCTTCTGTTGCCGGAGCTTCATCTGCTACTTCTTCTGTAGCTTCAGCAGCTTTTTCGGCAGCTATGGCTTTCGCTCTTTTTTCTGCAATTGCAGTAGCTTTAGCTTCGTTAATTTTAGCTTCAGCTTCTAAGCGTTTTTTAAGATCTTCTTTACTTGCTAATTTTTCAGCTGTTTTGTTGTTGCTGATTTTAGCTTCTTTTGCTGCAACCCACTCATTGAATTTAACATCAGCTTGTTCCTGTGTTAAAGCTCCTTTTGCAACACCTTTTAAAAGATGATTTTTCAATAAAACACCTTTGAAAGATAATATTGCTTTTACGGTGTCTGAAGGTTGAGCTCCATTGTTAATCCATTGTACAGCTTTGTCAATGTTTATAACAATTTCTGCTGGTTTTGTAATCGGGTTATAGGTGCCAATTTTCTCTATGAATTTCCCATCACGAGGTGCACGACCATCCGCAATTACAATATGATAAAAAGGCATCCCTTTTTTACCATGTCTTTGTAATCTCATTCTTACTGGCATAAAATTTTGTTTATTAGATTGTTAAACTATTTTTATTAGAATCTGGGTGCAAAATTACTACTTTTTTACGAACTGACAAATTTTTTCAGGAAAAAAATCTTAAAAATACCTTAAATTTCAGTGATTTTTCTCTTAATTTTGATAATTCTCAGATTTTGAGGTGAAAAGAAATTGTATTTAAACCCTAATGAAAATAATGTTATCTTTTGTAAGTATCATAAATTCAGTAATATAATATTTTTTGAATAAGGCTTAAATTTTTTTAGGATAAAAAAATGCCTGATTAAGAGAAAATCAGGCATTTTTTGTTTAAGTTTTTGATTTACAATCCTAAAGCTTCTTTTCCTTGTTCGAAAATAATATCAACAGGGATGTTTGCTGTTTTTAAAGCATCCAATTCTTTTTGTAATTGTTCTTTAATAGTTGCGTTATCTTTTAGATATGATAGTGCTCCATCATAGTCGCCATTTCCTTGATAAATCAATATTTTTTCAGCCCATGAATTTACAGCAAGTTTCATTTTTGCAAAATCCACTTTGTAAGTTCCGTCTGTATTTCTGGTAAATGCTCCATTGCTTTCGAAGAAATTGAAACACATCATATTGGCTTTGCCATGAGAACTGGCTGCACCAAAGCGAACTGAGCGGAAGATGCCAGCCATAAAGGTAACATAGCAGTCTTCTGTAGTTAATTCTTTTATTTCTCTTTTTTCAATTAATTTATTAACCATATATAATCCAAGTATGTCGGCTTTAGCTTCTTCCCAGGAAGAGTAAACATCTTTTAAAGCAGTTCTTACAGCTCCCTTTTTATTTATAGTGTTTTTTATACCCAAGCCATGAGCTACTTCATGAAACATTACATTATTGAAGAAGGCATCAAATTTTACATTTGCTAACTGATTTGGTTCGATAAGTTTTTGGGCAATTGGCATTAAAATATTATCGAATTTGGCTTTCATTGAGTTTTTTAATTGCAATCTTCTGCTGCCTTTTTTCAAGTGTACTCTTTCGTCGTTTGGAAGATTAATTGCAATGGTTTTACTTCCTGAATTGCAATCGCCACCATAAAAAATAGCATCATAAACACCTAAATCAGACGATGTACCGGGAACTTCTTTTTTGTATTTAGCATCTACTGGTAAATCTTTTTGTAAACTTGGTAAAAAAGAGATATATTTATCTAATTTTTTACTCCATTCTTTATCTTTAATCAATACAAATGATTCAAATGCAGCTTTATAGCCGTAAAGTGCATCTTCATAGTTTTCAATAGGTCCCACAACAAAATCTATTCCATTGGTTTTCATATCCATCCACGCCATATCGCTAGCAAGGTAATCGCTGCTTAATAATGCTTTTGCTCTTAATTCAAGATATTTTTTCAATCCGGCATCTTCTGCTAATGTTGCGGCTTTGTTTATTAATTCTGCAGCTTTTTCTAATTCTGCTTTATAAGCTTCATGATACCAAACGGTTTTTAATTTGCCATCTTCGCCACGTTGAATTATTGTATATAAATTGGTTTTGTTTTTATCGTTATAAGCTTCAAATTCTTCTTTTGTAATATCTAATGGATAAAAATTAACTCCCTTAGGTTTTTCGCCTACTCCATTTATAAATGCTTTGTTATCATTCAAGCGTTCCCATGGTCCATAGTTAATCATTGCAAACTGTTTGGCATATGGATCGCTTATGGTATCCAGAAATGCTTTTTTATCTCCCAAAGATTGTTTCCAATATAATTCATCCATAATTTGAGCTACTTCCAGCAAAATGGGAATCATTTGTCTTTCCTTTTCTGTCAGTTTCGACAAATCTGTGCTTAATTTAACGGTTGCAAATTGAGCAACTTTTTCTTTCATTAGATTTAGCGATGTCGAATCTGTTGAATTTGAAGTGTCCTGTTTTGGTTTATTATTGCATGATGTTATTGCTAATAATAATATTACCAATGCAATAGGACTGAATAATTTTTTAATCATTGCTTTGTTTTTTTAATTATTAATATAGAAATTTAAGTTGCGAAGTTAATAATTTTATTAATAAGCAATTAGAACTAATAATGAAAAACACTAGTAAATAAAAATATGTATCTTTTATTTTCGTAGTTTTGTAATCATAAATTAATCTTTTATAAGAGAACCATTATGCTTTTTGAAAATAATGAATTAGAGAGTAATCAATTGCCTAAAGTTGAGAATTTGAATTTTGAACCTTTAAAAGTTCAATACAAGAAGATATTGTATATCAATTGGTCTTTGTTTTTTCTTGTATTGCCCGGGCTTCCTTTTTTAGCTGAAATTATCTTTGAAACCCAAATAAATTTCTGGTGGTTTATTGTATTTTATATGATCTTAATAATTGGATATGTTATTGGTTTACTTGTTATCAATATTGGTTTTCCTTTAAAAGGTTTTGCTTTGCGTGATCACGATATAGTTTATCGTAGCGGATATATCAACAACAAAATTGTAACAGTGCCTTTTAATAGAATACAACATACAGAAATTCGTCAAGGTTTGATTTCGCGTATTTTAGGATTGTCGAAACTGAAAATATTTACAGCTGGTGGTCATAATAGCGGGCTATATATTCACGGAATTTCACCAGAAAAGGCAGAACAACTTAAAAATTTTTTGAGTAAAACGGTAAGTAAATATGAATAATAATGATTTTGATATTCCACAACGACAATCCTGGCGGGGATTGATATTGTTCTTTTCTGTAAGTCTGAAAAATATTATCAAAACGATTTGGCCTATTGCTATTTTATTTCTTTTTAAGCAAAATTCTTTTGATGTAAACCGTCTTTTATATCTGTATCTGTTTGTTGGCTCGATAATTATATTGATTGCAGCAAATACAGTTTTGTATTTTATGAATTTTTATTTCTATATTTCAAATAATGAGTTAATTGTAGAAAAAGGATTTTTGAAAAAATCAAAAATAACCATTCCTCTTGATAAAATTCAAACCATAAATACGAAGCAAAATATTATGCAGCAACTTCTTAAAGTAGTTACTCTCGAAATTGATACTGCAGGCTCTTCTAAAAAAGAGGCTAGATTTATTTCATTAACCAAAGAAACAGCCAATAATTTACAGTCTCATTTATCAAAATTTGCAAAAAATAATAGTCAGCAATCAGAATTAAATGAAGAATTTGAACTTCCTCAAAGAAAGACGATTTTAAGATTAAGTGTTGCAGATTTATTTAAGGTTGGTTTTAGCGAAAATCATCTGAAAAGTTTGCTTGTAATTTATTTATTTTTAAGTGGAATCTATCAGCAAATCAGAGATATATTCAGAAATGCAGTTGATGTTGCATCGCAACAAGCTGGTGGATTTATTGAAAATTCAGGCACAATTTTTATTACAATTATGGTAATAATTTCATTATTGATTTTGATTGCATTTTCAATATTTATGGTGATTTTAAAATATTATGATCTGAATTTTTCTCGTCAGGATGGTGCATTTATAATGAAATCGGGATTATTGAACAAAAAAGACATACTGATACCCTATTCTAAAATACAGATAATTACATGGTCGAGCAATCCAATCAGAAAATTCATGGATTTTGTGAGTGTACATATTATACAAGCTTCAAACGATAATTTGAATAAAAAACAAGCCATTATCATTCCCGGATGTAATAAAGTTCATTTGGAAAATATTCATAACGAAATATTTACAAATTATCAAACATCAGAATGGACTACTCATAAATCACATCCGGCATTTTTTATCAGATTATGGATTATTAGGATTTTAGTTCTTGCAATTCCATTAATATTAATGATTCCAGAATTTTGGGAAACCTATTTTTTTGTTGGAGTCTGGGTTGTAATCAGTGGTTTTCTTAGTTATATTTCATATACAAAACGCTGGCTTAAAATAACTAAGAAATTCATGCAGATTTCAAAAGGTTGTGTTGGTCAGGAATTTTCAATGATGTTTAATTATAAAATACAGATGATTAAATTTAATCAGAGTATTTTTCAGAAAAGGAGAAAAACTGCGTCAATATCTATTTATGCATCAGGTGGAAAAAAATTATATATCCCTTATTTACAACAAGATGTTGCAATGGAGCTTTATAATTATTTGCTTTATACAACAGAATCTTCTCATGAAAAATGGATGTAATGTTTGAAAGCACTTATTTTTATTAGTATCTGGTTTTTTAACATAAAAATTTAAGAAAATCTAACAACCTTTTGGTTCAAACAGAAGTCTATGTTAAAGTATTTTATAATTTTGTGAAAAAATACAGCAATGTACAAAAAATTGGTATTTTTCATTTTTTTTAGTGGGATTGTTTTTTGCCTGTCAGCACAAAAACAAACCTGGCATTGGTATTTTGGAAGCCATGCAGGTCTTGATTTTTCGTCAGGAAGTCCCGTAGCTGTTACTAATGGAAGCATATTGTATGCTTACGAAGGATGTGCTTCTATTTCAGATACAGCTGGTAATTATCTGTTTTATGCTAATGGAAGTGAAATCTGGAATAAGAGTTTCAACAATATGCAAAATGGAAGTTCTATACAAGGCAATCACAATTCTGCACAATCGGCAATTATAGTTCCCCAGCCCGGCAACGATTCTCTTTACTACACATTTACACTTGATGCAGTTGAATCTTATTCCAATTTAATCAATCCTCACAAAGGCTTTAAATACAATATTGTAAACATGAAGAAAAATGGCGGTTTAGGAGCTGTTATTCTAAAAAATGTACCAATTACAGATTCAACCTGCGAAAAATTAACTGCCGTCAGACACTGCAATGGACGAAGTATGTGGGTTATTGTTTCAAAAGCCAACACCAATAAATATTATGCATATTTGCTTGATCAGTATGGGCTTAGCTCAAGTCCGGTAATCAGTCAATTAGGAACCGTATCTAATATCGTAAATACAGGATGTGGAAATGCTTGCAGTGGTTATATGAAAGCATCGCCAAACGGAAGAAAAATAGCAGTTGCCCACAGTTGCAACGGATGCGGTGTAGAACTCTTCGATTTTAATAATGCAACGGGAGAACTCTCTAATGCCATTGTTATTAATAATCCTTTGGCAAATGATGTGTTGGCTTATGGTTTAGAGTTTTCTCCCAATATGAAATTTCTATATGTAAGTTATACTGCATCAGATCCTTGTTTCAATAGTTTGATTTTTCAATACGATATTTCTTCAAACAACGCCATACAAATAAGTTCTTCAGCCATTGAACTTTATTCAAATAATAATGGGGGAGTCCTTACAAACAGATCAGCCGCATTGCAAATTGCATCTGATAATAAAATATATGTTTCGCTTTATAGCCATAATTATATAAGTGTTATTAATCAACCAAATCTGGCTGGAACTGCCTGCAATTTTGTTAAAGATGGTGTTTTTCTGAACGGTAATACCTGTGAAGGTGGATTGCCAACTTTTTTTCAGGGTTATTTTTTCCCAAATAAAGATTTGGTTTTTACGCAAAACTGTCTGAATTTCCATTTTACACCCATTTGCGATACCATTTCATTAGATTCTATTCGTTGGAATTTTGGCGATATTTATTCAGGAATTTCTAATTCATCTGCTTTGCTATATCCGCATCATAAATTTTCCGATACCGGAAATTATACAGTTAAGCTGTTTATATACTATCCTTGCCGTATTGACACTGTAATAAAGAATGTTCATGTGGCATTTCCTGTTTATACTTTTCCTCAAGGTATTATAACTGATACGGCAACTTCAATATGCCTAAGATTAAAATTTACACCAATTTGTGATACAGCTGCATTAGATTCTTTAAGATGGAATTTTGGAGATGTTTTATCTCCCAATAATACATCAAATACTCTCACAACTTACCATACATTCTCTAATACAGGGACTTATCAGGTAAAATTGATTTTATATGCAAATTGTATAACAGATACCATTCAGAAAACCATTCATATGCAGCTACCTGTAAATGGTATTGAGCTCGGAAATGATACAACTCTTTGTGATGGGACTACACTTTTGTTACAACCCATTAATCCAGTGCCACTTACAGCTCAGTTTCTTTGGCAGGATGGAAGCAATCTGAGTTCATACACTATTGATCATCAGGGAAAATATAATGTTAAACTTACAATAGATGGTTGTTCTTTTTCAGATAGTTTGCAGGTTGATTATCTGAGCCCTCCTGTTTTTAATCTGCCATCCGACACTATCATTTGTGAAAGCGAAAGAATTTATGTAGAAATACCACAAGGAAATTACAACATATTGTGGAATGATAATTCCACTGCAAATCAAAGAGTTTTTGATGTTTCGGGTACTTATTCAGTTACTATTGATAATCAATGTGGTATTGTAAATGATTTATTTACATTAGAATATAAAAATTGCAATTGTTATATTTATTTCCCCAATGCATTTACGCCTGTAGGAGATGGAACGAATGAAACTTTCGGAGCTGTGTATAATTGCGAATTCGATTATTACAATTTGCAGATATTTAATCGTTGGGGACAATTAATTTTCAGTACTTCCAATCCGGACGAACAATGGAATGGGAAATTTCTGAATGAAAAAGCTGAAACAGGATGCTATGTTTGGGTTTTGCAATATAGCAGCATTTATACACATACAAAACAAAGTAAAAAAGGCATAGTAAGCATTATCAGATAAAGTATTTTTAATCTTACTTGTTGCAAGATTCTCTCCATTTCAATAATTTCTGTAATTTTGCATCCGGTTTTGAAAATACATTCTATGGAAAATACATTGCAAATTTACAATACAATATCTCGAAAAAAAGAAATTTTTGAGCCCATCAATCCTCCATTTGTAGGTTTATATGTTTGCGGACCAACTGTTTATGGTGATGGTCATTTGGGACATGCCCGTCCGGCAATTACGTTTGATTTGGTGTTCAGATATTTGAAGCATTTGGGATATAAAGTTCGATATGTTAGAAATATTACTGATGTTGGTCATCTTGAAAACGATGCTGATGAAGGTGAAGATAAAATTGCTAAAAAAGCCCGTTTAGAGCAACTCGAACCAATGGAAGTTGTACAATATTTTACCGATCGCTACCATAAAAATATGGATCAGTTGAATGTAAACCGTCCTTCCATTGAGCCCAGAGCATCAGGGCACATTATTGAGCAAATAGAAATGGTAAGAAAAATTCTTGAAAAAGGATTTGCTTATGAATCAAATGGTTCTATTTATTTTGATGTAAAAAAATATAATGATTCTTATCAATATGGCAAATTATCGGGCAGAGTATTAGATGATTTATTGTCGAATACCCGTGTATTGGAAGGTCAGGATGAAAAAAGAAATTCATCCGATTTTGCATTATGGAAAAAAGCTCAACCTGAGCATATTATGCGTTGGCCCTCACCTTGGAGTGATGGTTTCCCCGGATGGCACATGGAATGTTCTGCAATGAGTGCCAAATATCTGGGCGAAAAATTTGATATTCATGGTGGTGGAATGGATTTACTTTTTCCCCATCACGAATCGGAAATTGCACAAAGTCAGGTAGCTAACGGGAATGAACCCTGCAAATACTGGATGCATAACAATATGATTACCATCAACGGGCAGAAAATGGGCAAATCATTAGGTAACTTTATTACACTCAATGAGTTTTTTGAGGGGAAACATGCATCACTGGAGAAAGCTTATAGCCCGATGACGATTAGATTTTTTATACTTCAGGCTCATTATCGCAGCACACTTGATTTTTCAAACGAAGCTTTGCAGGCTGCCGAAAAAGGCATGAAAAGACTGTTGCAAGGTGTCGATACTTTGAAATCTTTAAAATCTTCAAATACTTCTGTAAGTGATATAAAGAAATTGACGGACAATTGCTATGAAGCTATGAATGATGATTTTAACAGTCCGATTGTAATTGCTAATTTGTTTGAAGGTTTAAGAATAATTAATGCTGTAAATGATAAAAAAGAAACTTTAACTGCTGCTGATTTGGAACTACTTACCAATCTTTTTCAAACTTTTATATTAGAAATACTTGGTTTGAAAAGTGAAGTTGAAGATTCAAATTCAGAAATACTTGATGGTTTGATGCAAATGATTTTAAATCAGCGCCAGCAAGCTAAAGCGAATAAAGATTATGCAACTTCCGACAAAATCCGCGATGAACTGATTAAGCTGGGAATTGTTGTGAAAGATGGTAAAGAAGGTAGTTCATGGTCAATAGAATAAAAAGAATGACAAAGAAAATATTTATTTTCATTGCTGCAATATTTATTATTGTTTCATGCAAACAAAAGAATCAGCAAAATACAGATAATCAATCTGAAAAAGAAGTATTTAAAAAAGTGGAGATTCCGGTTTTTAATGCGGATTCAGCTTATTATTTTACTGAAAAACAGTTGAGTTTCGGACCACGTGTTCCAAATACCAAAGCACACGAGCAATGTGCAACATATCTTGCAAATTTTTTTAAAAGATTTTCTAAAGATGTAATCATACAAGAATTTCAATCGAATGCTTGGAATGGTGAATTGCTGAAAGGGAAGAATATTATAGCATCTTTTAATCCAGAATCAAACAATCGGATTTTCTTTGCAGCCCATTGGGATTCACGTCCTTATGCCGATTATGATCCGGATTCCAAAAACCATCGTAAACCAATACCGGGAGCTAATGATGGAGCTGCTGGTGTAGGTATTCTGATGGAATTAGCCCGTTTATTCAGTACTCAGGCTCCAAAAGCAGGTGTCGATTTGGTTTTATTTGATTTGGAAGATTATGGCGAACCAAAAGGAGAAAGCAGTCAGATTGAAGATGCTTGGTGTTTAGGTTCTCAATATTGGGCTAAAAATTCGCATAAGCCTGCTTATATGGCTAAATATGGAATTTTGCTCGATATGGTTGCTGCAAAAAATGCGGTATTTACAATGGAAAACACCTCCATGTATTATGCTCCAAATATTATGAAAATGGTGTGGGATATTGCTGCTAATCTGGGTTATGGTAGTTATTTCTCAACCGAAAAAACAGGGGGTTTAATTGACGATCATTTATATATCAATAAAATAGCGAAAATACCAACTATTGATATTGTTCATCACGACCCGACTACTGTTTCAGGATTTTTTCCTTATTGGCATACCATGAAGGATGATATGTCGAATATTGACAAATCTACTATGACTGTTGTTGCAAATACCATACTTACAGTTGCTTTTATGGAAGAATAGTCTCTATTCGACTGATCTGTTGATATATGAAGAATAATCTTTGATTATTGGTTCATATTCTTCCATCAGCAGAGGTGACGAAATCAGAAAATCAGCTGAAGAGCGGTTACAAGCAGTTGGAATATTGTAAAGTACAGTAATTCTGAGCAAAGCCTTAACATCAACATCATGAGGTTGGGCTTGCATCGGATCCCAGAAGAAAATCAGCAAATCAATTCCTCCTTCTGCAATCAATGCTCCTAATTGTTGGTCGCCGCCCAAAGGTCCTGATTTTAATCGGGTAATATCTATTTGTGTTTTGTTTGTTTTTTTCTGATGCTTCAAAAGTGTTTCTTCAACCAGTTTACCAGTTGTACCAGTGCATATCAGTTTGTGTTTCGACAGGATTTCGTGATTCCATCCCACCCATTCCATTAAATCTTTTTTCCGATTGTCGTGTGCTACAAGTCCGATTCTTTTCTGAAGTTTCATTCCCGTTATTTTTTTATTTAATGATTAATTTCTGAATTTTAATTTCGTTTTTGCTTTGTAATTTGATGAAATATATTCCTTTTGCAAAATCAGTTGCATTTATAAAAAAGTTTTTCTTTCCCTTTTGTATTTCTCCATTAAATACCTGACAAATTTCTTTACCAATCATATCATGCAAACTGATTTTAATCTCCGTATAATAATTGCTTTCGACAGGAATACAGCTAATTGCTGATGCAGGATTAGGATAAATATTGCCAAGAATAATTGCTTTTGTATCTGAAATCTCATCAACCTTTCCTGGTGTATTTATTGTAAATTTGAAAGAACCGTTTGGTGCAGTTATAGGTCTTTGCTGAATTTTACCAGTATTTGATATTGCTTTTATATAATATTCATAAGGGAGGTAGATACCCTTAATAACTGGAATAATGTAAGGTAAATTTGCTGAATAATAATCAGCCTGACCTGGTACTGCTTGCATTACGATTGAATCATAGTTTGTCATGTTCAGATTTTTATAAAACATCATTGCCTTTTGAATACCCGAACGATGTTTTATATATGCTTTTATTTCAATATAAGGCTGGGCAAAATTGCTTATTGTTGTATCTTTTACAGCTTGATGAACAATAAGCAAAGGATCGCTTGATGCTATACAATGAGTTATGCAATGAATGGCACCACTTGCAGGTATCGTTGAATTACAATTAATTCCAACTACATTATAGCCGGGAAGTGCTTCTTCATAAATGCGTTGTGCAATAGTATCATATTGAGTATAATAAGTAGGATAGAGGAAGGTTTTGTTAACAAAAACTCCGTTTGTATAAGTCAGATAATCACCATTTGGAGGATAACTTCCGTTTGAAGCCTGTGGTGGCATTGGTATTCTGATAATTTTGTATGGTGTTCCAAATACAGAATTGTGATTAGCCAGTAAATATTGCAGATTTGCTTCAATTTGCGGTCCATCAGCTGCCCCCATCGGATATTGTCCTACCAGAATCGTTTCTTCATCCAGTAGTTTCATATGCATATCAATATGATGAATGCCATCGTAAGGTAAATTGTCGAATTTTATATATTTTTTTATTCCCAGATATTTTTTGGTAAGTGAGTCAATATCAGTTTCTGTAAGATTCTGATTATAGCCACCATTTGGTGCATTTTCGTCTAAAATAAGTTTTGAAGAAAATGCAGTTCCCAAACCATCGCTCATATAATTTCCACCGGTAGCCACATATTTATTGGGCACCTGATTCATTTCATACAAAGGTAATCCTGTTATTTTTGCCATAGTACGGGCAAGTGTATCATCTTTAGGGCGTGGGCGATTGTAAGTCCAATCAACCAATAATAAAGAATCTACTTCGTTGGTATATACATTGTTGGCAGCGTAATCTCTCACCCAAACACTGTTGTATGGTGCAATTACATATTTGATATTGTTAGAATAAACGCCCGAATTATTTAATATCCCTTTTACAGAATTAGAATCGCTGCAAACAATATAAACTTTACATTCGTTAACGGATTTCTTTACAATCTGAGTTAGTACACTGGTGTAAGATGTCCATGTAATTATCAGCCCGTCAATTTCTTCCCATTCAGCAGCCGAACGAACCTTAGATACAGGCGGATAATGAAATCCTTTAGTATTATTTTGATTATTAAAATAATAATCTTTCATAATTGATTTTTCTTCAGGAGTTAATCCCTTAGGTAAAAATTGTGCAAATAATTGATTTGTAGTTATAAAGATGCAAATTAATGCAACAAATCCTTTAATTAATATATTGTTTTTCATACAAAAAATTGATATTGAAATTGCTTGTAAAATTAATAATTTTAATGAAGATAGTATTTATTATTCTTTTTTTCGAAGAATAATTATGATAATATTTTGCATGGTTCTGTTTTATAATAGTATGGCTTTAATGGCAGGTATTTTATTTACTTAATATAACTCGAAAACTTCGATTTAAATACCCCACTATTTATTGGTGAGATGAAAATGAAAGCATGCCTTTTGTGTTGAATAGTAATAAATATTATTCAACCCTAAAGGGTTGAGGTATCATTGATTATCATCCCCCAATTGAATTGGGGGTTATTCATATTCAGTCCAATGGACTGTCTTTAAGTTCATTTGTTGTTTTTTCTACAAAATGTTTAAACAGAACTTTTTGAAATAAGCTTTAAAACAATCTGTTTTATATGTTCTTTGAAAAATTAAGTTCTGTTTAAAAACAATGTGAAAAAATTAATATTGCGACAAAACTGTCCGTAGGACTCAAATTTCATAACCCCCAATAATATTTGGGCTTATGTAAATTAAACTCTTCTGGTTAATATTTATCTTACTCATTCAATTTACACAAAAGCATAAAGCAGAATCAAAAATTATAAACATTAATATCCGGATATTCAGTATTTTTAATTAATAAATTTTGTTTTTTAGATATTTACTTCTGCCAATCTGATTTTGTTATTTTTAAGATTTTATGTTAAAGTGGATTAGAATCTTCTGATTATTCAGCGCAAAACAGCTAGTATTTAATATTGCTTATATTTTAATGCTTGAAAATGTGTGAATAATATAAATATTTTTAGAAATAGTGTAATAATTTGCGATGCTTGCTGATATACCTTTGTACTTTAAGTTTAATACAAACAAAATGTCAAAAGAAAAAGAAGGAAAAGAAAAATCAGGTAAAAAGGAAGCAACAATGAACCTGAAAGAAAAACGTGCTGCAAAAGTAGCAAAACGTATTGAAAAGAATAGAGTAAGTGAAAGAGTATTATAATTTTAAATCAGACTTTTACATTCAGTAAAAATCAGTTATAATGAGTAATTCATATAGATTAACGGTTTTACTACAAATTTAATGAAAACGTCCAAAGTCTGAAGTCCGGAGTTTAAATTGTTCTTAGAATGATTCAGACTTCGGGCTTTTTTTATTTAGCTGAATATTTTACATTCCGTTACTTATATTAAATTTTACTTAATTAAACTACAACAATTTGAAAATTAAACAGTAAATGATGCAATTTTTTCCTGAAATTTTGTAATAATATACAAGCTGTTGCAAGCTACTTTTGTACTATTCAAATAATAATTACATTTTAAAATATTAATCATGAGTTCAGGAAAAGTAATATTAGGTCTTTTAGCAGGTGCTGCTATTGGTGCAGGTTTAGGAATTCTATTCGCTCCCGATAAGGGATGTTGTACCAGAAAAAAAATTGCACAAAAAAGTAATGATTATGTAGATGATTTAGAAGAAAAATTTAATGAATTTATTGCAAGCATTACTCAAAAGTATGAAGTTATGCGCGAAGAAGCTATGAATATGGCTGATAAAGCAATGCATAAAACAGATGAGACTGAAGCAGAATCACATCATACTGTAATTTAATTTCTACAAATAATGACATTTAACAAAAAGCACTCAACTGCAGGATGATAGCTGTAAGTTAATGCTTTTTGTTTGTGCTTTTATAAATATCTAAAAATCAAAAAAATGGAATCACCAACAGATAGGATTGAATCTTTATTTCAAAGACTTGAAACTTTTACAATTACAACTTTTGAGCTTTCAAAACTCAAATTATTGCATACTACTACAATTATTGTAACTTCTTTAATTGTACGCATAAGTGTAATAATTATGATTTCGCTGTTTGCGCTGGTTTTAAATATTGGTATAGCTTTGTTTTTGGGAGAGTTGCTCGGTAAAGACTATTATGGGTTTTTTATAGTCGCTGCATTTTATCTGATTGCTTCACTGATATTGCATTTTTTTTTACATAGATGGATAAAAAAACCAATTAGTAATTTAATTATCAAACAGACACTTCAATAAATAGGATCATGCAAAAAATAAATTCAGAAAGAAGTTTAATGGAAGCCATTATTGAATTGGAAAATAAGCGTACTTATGAAGGTATATTGCTAAGAGAGCAATTTATTTTAACGTATGAAAGTTTCAAACCAGCTAATCTGATTAGAAATGCAATTCAGGATATTGCATCTTCGAGCGAATTAAAAGATAATTTGCTTAATGCAGCTGTTGGTTTGACAACTGGATATATTTCAAAAAAAATATTTGTAGGTGCTTCTGACAACCCGATTAAAAAGATGTTTGGAACTGCTTTAATGTTTGGAATCTCAAATTTGGTTTCTAAAAACCCGGAAACAATTAAATCTTTGGGATCTCAATTCTTTAATATGTTGAAAACAAAATTGGGCGACAGATTTAATAATGCTGTCAAAAATGAAGACAACTAAAGCTTCTGTAAGCACTGATTTAAAAAGCATTCTTAAATTTCCAATTTATGCAAAAGTTGCACTGATTTTAGTTGGAATATATGTATTTATCAGTATGCTTTATATCGGACAGGATATTATTGTTCCTCTGGTATTTGCAGTTATTATTTCTATTTTAATAAGCCCGGTGGCTCGCTTTTTTGAGAAGATAAAAATTAATCGCGTTATTGCCATTGTATTAACTCTGTTTCTAACCTTTATATTAATTGCTGCATTATGTGGATTGCTGTTTTCGCAAATGAGCAAGTTCAGCGATTCATGGCCCTTATTGGTAGATAAATTTACTTTAATATTAAATCAATCGATTGCCTGGATTTCTGATTATTTCGACATTAAACCACAAAAAATACAGGAATGGATAATTCATACCAAAAGCGAATTACTCAAAACAGGAAGTGCTGCTATTGGACAAACTATCGTGATTGTGGGAGGCAGTTTGATGGTGCTGTTTGTAATACCGGTTTACGTTTTTATAATTTTATATTACAAACCTCTGATAATTGAATTTATTCACAGGCTTTTCAGTACTTATAACAAAACAGAAGTAGCACAAATAGTTACTCAGGTAAAAACTTTAATTCAACGCTATTTATTTGGATTGGTTATTGAAGCAATAATTGTAGCTGTTTTGGATATAGCTGCACTTATGATCCTAGGAATAGATTATGCAATATTATTGGGCATAATAGGGGCATTGCTTAACCTTATCCCTTATATTGGCGGTTTGGTTGCCGTAGCTTTACCGATGATGGTTGCATTGGCAACTGAATCATCGCCTTGGTATGCGCTTTATGTTTTAGCATTGTATTATTTTATTCAATTGATTGACAATAATATAATTGTTCCCAAAATAGTAGCCTCAAAAGTAAAAATTAATGCACTTTTTTCAATTATAGTTGTATTTGCAGGCAATTCTTTATGGGGAATTTCGGGTATGTTTCTGTCGATACCACTAATTGCTATTGTAAAACTTATTTTTGATCATATTGAAGCCTTAAAACCTTGGGGTTTTCTATTAGGTGATACCATGCCTCATATTTTGACAATAAAAAAGAAGCGAATAAAATCAGAATAGGAATGCAATCATATTAATCTCTAAAACTGTGAATTATGTAATTCCTCATTTTAATTATATAACACATTAATGTAGATGTGAACCTACCTTTGCTTTTTAAAACATACATTTAATATTAAAAAAATGAATACAGAAACAAAATGGTCAATCGATCAGGCTCATAGTGAAATTACTTTTAAAGTAAGACATTTAATGATTGCGCATGTAAATGGTGCTTTTAAAACCTTTGATGCAAGCATTTATACAAATGAGAAAAACTTTTTTACAGCAGAGGTTGATTTATGGATAGATGCGGCATCTATTTCAACAGGCGATGCCAAACGTGATGAACATTTAAAAAGTGCTGATTTTTTCGATGTTGCCAATCATAAACAAATTACATTTAAATCAAGCACCATTGAAAAATCAAAAAAAAATGGAGCTCATGATTTATGGGGTGAACTTACGATGAGAGGTGTTACCAAAAATGTGAAATTAGAGGTTGAATTTGGTGGAATTGTTACAGATTCTTGGGGAAGAGAAAAAGCCGGATTTACCGTAACAGGTAAAATCAACAGAAGTGATTGGGAACTTGAGTGGAATTCGGGTATGGAAACAGGTGGTGTAATGGTTGGAGACGAAGTATCAATTACATGTGAAGTAGAACTGATAAACATTGGTTACAAAGATTTAACCATGAAATTGGAAAATGAAAAAGCTACAAAAATGATTATGTAATTAATCTGAAACGATTTGAAATATTCAATTTTAGCTATCGGTATATTTTAGTATATCGATAGATTTTGCAAAATAAAAAAGCAGTCTGATGAAAATTTTAATAAAACTGGGCATTCGTTTAAAGCTTTTTCTTTTATCATTATTAATTATTGCCGGCAATGGCTTTATGGGTTATTCTGTTTATAAAAGCAATCAAAAGCTTTATGAATCAGAGCAATGCATGCTGCATTCTGAAAAGGTAATTTACTTAACAAGTAATATTCTGTCATTTGGTAAAGATGTTGAAATTGAGTCGCGTGGGTTTGTGATTACAAACGACAGCAATTTTCTGAATCCTCAATTAAATCCTGTTTTAATTTTTGTAAAAGCAGAGCAACTCAAACAACTTTTTCAGGATAATAAAGCACAACAATTGCGGGTAGATACGCTTACTTTCTATTTGCAAAAATATATTGATTTTTCAACAAAAGCCATTGAATTAAGAAGTACAAAAGGTTTAGCATCTGCTGTTTCGCTTATAATAACCAAGCAAGGAAAAGAGTATATTGATAGAATTTGTATAATATCAAATGAAATTAATTCAGAAGAAACTAAGTTGCTAAATAATATAAAATCTGCAAACGAAAACACCATAGCAGAACTTAATAGAATTTCAGCTATAATGTTCATTTTAATGGTTGTGTTTACTATTCTTTTGCTTGTAATAATTGGTAATACTTTAACTAAAAATAAAGAAAAGGAAAAACGGGCAGCTGAGTTAGTAATTGCTAATAAAGAGCTTGATTTTCAGAATGAAGAAAAAGAAAAACGGGCAGCCGAATTATTTATTGCCAACAAAGAGCTTACCTTTCAGAATGAAGAAAAGGAAAAGCGTGCAGCAGAATTATTTGTAGCAAACAACGAACTTGCTTTTCAGAATGGAGAAAAAGAAAAGCGTGCAGCTGAATTGGTAATTGCTAATACTGAGCTTGTCTATCAAAATCATGAGAAAGATAATAGGGCAGCTGAATTAATAATCGCCAACAAAGAACTTGCTTTTCAAAACGAAGAAAAAGGGAAAAGAGCAGCAGAATTAATTATTGCTGATAAAGAAATAATTATACAGCAATTAGAAAAAGATAAACAAGAAGCCGCCAATAAAGAACTTGAAGCTTTTAGTTATTCTGTTTCTCACGATTTGCGGGCTCCGCTCAGGCATATTGGCGGATTTATTGATCTGTTAATTAAAAGCAATTCTGCTCAACTCGATGCCAATGGTTTAAGATATTTAAATATTATTTCAGAATCGTCTCACGAAATGGGGAATCTGATAGATGCATTGTTAAGTTTTTCAAGATTAAGCCGAACCGAATTAATCAGAACTACAATAAATTCAAAAGACATGGTAAATCGTGTCCTTAAAACTTTCAGTGATGAATTGGTTGGAAGAAATATTGAAATAAATATTGCAGAACTTCCATATACAATTGGAGATGAAGCTTTAATTTATCAGGTTTGGGTAAATCTTATTTCCAATGCCTTGAAATATTCAAAAAATAAAGAAAAAGCAATCATAAGTATTGGCGGTAAAATAGAAAACGATAAAACCGTTTTTTTTATAAAAGATAATGGTGCCGGTTTCGATATGAAATTTTCAGATAAACTATTTGGGGTTTTTCAACGATTGCATAAAGCCAGAGATTTTGAAGGTATAGGAATAGGTCTTGCCAATGTTAACCGAATTATTGTAAGACATGGTGGCGTATGTTGGGCAGAAAGTGAAGTTGACAAGGGTGCTACATTTTATTTTAGTTTGCTGAACCATTAAAAAAACAATAATTTAAAAAAGAAAAATCATGAATGCAGAAGTAAAAAGAATTCTGATCGTTGACGATAGTCCTAAAGATGTTGAACTTACCATAGCCGCTTTGGCTGAAAAAAATCTGGCAAACGAAGTAGTTGTTGCAGAAGATGGTGAAGAAGCATTAGACTATCTTCATAAACGCGGAAAGTTTGTGAATGAAACCGGCTCTCCGGCAGTAATACTATTAGATATTAAAATGCCAAAAATGAATGGGATTGAAGTGCTTAGATATATTCGTTCTAATCCTGAATTCAAATTTATTCCTGTTATCATGGTAACTTCATCACGTGAAGAAAAAGACCTGATAGAGAGTTATAAATTAGGAGCTAATTCATATGTGGTTAAACCGGTTGACATTGTTCAGTTTCTTGATGCAATAAAGGTTTTAGGACAATATTGGGCAGTAATAAACGAACCCTTGCCTTTACGAATGCAAAAAGAATAATTTTTAAAACCAATAATCCTTGCCACTATGAGTAATATAAAAATACTTCATCTGGAAGATTCTTTAAAAGATTCCGAGCTCATTCAATCCATTATTGAAAGTGGAGAAATCGAGCATACATATTATTTGGCTGATAATGAGAATGATTTTATTAATATCCTGGAAACGGAAAATATTGATATTATTTTATCAGATTACAGTTTGCCCGATTATAATGGAAATGATGCATTAAAATTTTCAAAAGAAAAGTGTTCATTGATTCCCTTTATATTTATTTCAGGTGCTATGGGAGAAGACAGAGCCATTGATGCAATGCTAAATGGAGCAACAGATTATGTGCTGAAAAACAAACTCGAAAGATTGGTTCCGGCAATTAAAAGAGCATTACGCGAACAAAAACTTGAGATTGAAAGAAATCAGGCGAATTTAAATCTGAAAGCTAAAAACGAAGAAATTGAAGCTCAAAACAAAAAATACATACAAATCAATAAAGAACTTGCTTATTATAGCGAAGAAAAAGAAAAACGGGCAGCTGAATTAATCATAGCTAACAAAGAACTTGCTTTCCAAAACGAAGAAAAAGGGAAACGTGCAGCAGAATTAATCATTGCAAACAAAGAACTTACTTTTCAAAACAAAGAAAAAGAAAAAAGGGCAGTAGAATTGATTATTGCAAACAAAGAACTTTTATTCCAAAACGAAGAAAAAGAAAAACGAGCTGCTGAACTGGTTTTGGCAAACAAAGAGCTGATGTTTCAAAATAAAGAAAAAGAAAACAGGGCAAATGAACTAATTATTGCTGACAAGGAACTCGTTTTTCAGAACGAAGAAAAGGGAAAACGTGCCGATGAATTAATTATTGCTGACAAAGAACTTGTTTTTCAAAACGAAGAGAAAGAAAAACGGGCTGCCGAATTGGTATTGGCTAACAAAGAACTTGTTTTTCAAAATAAAGAGAAAGAAAACCGCGCTGCAGAATTAATTATTGCCAATAAAGAACTCATTTTTCAGAACATAGAAAAAGAAAAGCGAGCCGATGAACTGATTATTGCTGACAAAGAGCTTGTTTTTCAGAACGAAGAAAAGGAGAAACGTGCCGATGAATTAATTATTGCAGGCAAAGAATTAAGCTATCAGAATAAGGAAAAAGTAAAGCGAGCCAATGAACTAATCATTGCCAACAAAGAACTGATTTTTCAAAATAAAGAAAAAGAAAAACGGGCAGCAGAATTAATCATTGCCAATAAAGAACTTGCATTTCAGAATGATGAGAAAGAAAAACGGGCAAATGAATTAATCATTGCCAACAAAGAACTTATATTTCAAAATGAAGAGAAAGAAAAGCGAGCTGCCGAATTAATTATAGCAAAAGAGAACGCCGAAGAAAGCGATAAATTAAAAACTGCATTCCTGCAAAATATGTCACATGAAATTCGTACTCCATTAAACGGTATTATTGGATTTTCAGCATTGCTTAATTATGATGATGTTAGCAAAGAGGAAATTAAAGAATATACTTCCTTGATAAATCAAAGCGGGAAGCGATTAATTGAAATTGTAAATAATGTACTCGATATTTCCAAAATTCAAACCGGGCAGATTAAGATTGCAAAAAAAACAATTAATTTAAAATCAATATTTAATGATTTAATTACATTCTTTTCTCCTATTGCCAATATTAAAAAAATAAACTTGAACTACCATAATCAAACAGATGAAAACATAACATTATTCTCTGATGAAGCCAAATTGCATCAGATTTTGGTGAATTTAATTAATAATGCCTTAAAGTTTACTAAAACAGGTAATGTAGATTTTGGGTTTGAGGTAAAAGATAAGGTTGTACAATTTTATGTAAAAGATACCGGTATTGGAATTGCAAAAGAATTATACGATAAAATTTTTGAAAGGTTTATTCAAGCCGAACGATCAATGGCAAAAAATTATGAGGGAGCCGGTTTGGGTCTGGCTATTTCTAAGGGTCTTGTAGATATATTGGGTGGAAAAATATGGGTAGAATCAGAAGTTGGCAAAGGTTCGGTATTCTTTTTTACATTACCTGCTGATAAAGTTGTATTACCCTCAGAAAAGGGTTTAAATCATTCAAAAAAATCACTTAAACTCACTCATGGGAAAATTCTGATAGCTGAAGATGACTGGATTAGTTTTCAGTATATGCGTAAGCTTTTCGAAAAGTCTGATATTACAATATTGCACGCAGAAAACGGGGAGCAAGCTGTGGAACTGGTTAAAAACAATATTGATATTGATTTAATTCTGATGGATATACGAATGCCGGTAATGGATGGTATTGAAGCTACAAAGCTTATTAAGCAGCTACGACCTCATTTGCCTGTTTTTGCTCAAACAGCTTATGCTTTCAGCGAAGAAAAAACAAAAATTTTAGCTGTCGGCTGTGATGAATATTTGTCGAAACCTTTAGATAGTATTGAACTGAACGGCTTGATAAATAAGTATTTGAAATAGTTGGTTCATCCAAATCTTTCGTTTTAAAAATAAATAGTATCCGACAAAAATATGTAGATTCATCGCTTCGCTCTGAATGACATGTCATTAAGTGTATTTTTGTTGGAGTGGGGGTCAGAAAGCGGCTTCGCCGCTTTCTGACCCCCACTCCAAATATAAACAATTGATTGTCATTTCGAACAAAGTGAGAAATCCCAATAATATTACTATGATAAAAGTTTAAAGGACAATAGAGTTAAAAAATAATAAATAAAAGCAATCATTATGAGAAGGAAAATTTTGAAAAATGAAGTATTTCTAACAAATGTTATTAATATTACCCATGAAGCAATTATTGCGACTGATGTAAATCAAAACATTATTCTTTTTAACAATGGTGCTGAAAGAATTTTCGGATATAAAGCTTCCGAAGTCTTAGGCAAACATCTTGATATTCTTCTCCCTCCTTCAATTATTGAAATTCATCGTGAGCATATCAGCAATTTCCACAAGTCAGAAAAAATGCAACTTCAGATAAACGATAGAACCGAATTATCGGGAAAACGTAAAGATGGAAGTATTTTTCCGTGCGAAGCAAGTATTTCAAAAACCACCTATGATGGTATTACCATATTTGCAACTATTATGCGCGATATAACCGAACGAAAATCAGTAGAGGCAGCCCTTATTGCTTCAGAAATCCGTTATCGCCGTTTGTTTGAATCGGCTAAAGATGGAATTCTGATTCTTGATGCCGAAACAGGTATGATAGTGGATGTTAATCCATTTTTAATAGATTTATTGGGTTATTCAAAAGAAGAGTTTGTTGAAAAAGAAATATGGAATATTGGATTTTTTAAAGATATTGTTGCAAACAAAGATAAATTTTCAGAGTTACAGCAAAAGGAATATGTACGTTATGAAGATTTGCCACTCGAAGCTGAAAATGGACGAAAAATTAATGTTGAGTTTGTAAGTAATGTTTATCTGGTAGATAATCATAAAGTTATACAATGCAATATTCGTGATATTACCAAGCGCAAATTGATTGAAAACGAATTGATAAGTGAGAAAAAACATGCCGAAGAAAGCGATAATTTAAAAACTGCTTTTCTTCAAAATATGTCACACGAAATCCGCACCCCGCTTAATGGCATTATTGGTTTCTCTGACTTGCTTGATGATGAATTTATTGCTAAAGAAGATATTAAACATTTTACGGCTGTTATAAAACAAAGCAGTAAAAGATTGCTTGAAATTGTAAATAATGTACTTGATATTTCTAAAATACAAACCGGTCAGGTAAAAATTCAAAAGGAAAATTTTATTATAAATACCGTTCTGGAAGATGTTTTAATTTTCTTTTCTCCAATAGCAAATAACAGAAATATTAAACTTACATTTCAAAATACGACAGACACAACCACATGCATATATACAGATGAAGCCAAACTGAATCAGATATTTACAAATCTGATAAATAATGCTTTAAAGTTTACCAAATCGGGCAAAATTGATTTTGGCTATGAAACAAAAGCGGATTATATACAATTTTATGTAAGGGATACAGGAATGGGGATTCCGGAAGAACTGCACGAAAAGATTTTTATCAGGTTTATACAGGCAGAAATGTCTCAAACCAGAAATTTTGAAGGTGCTGGTTTGGGTTTGGCTATTTGCAAAGGACTTATTGAATTATTGGGAGGCAGAATCTGGGTAGAGTCAGAAGTTTGTAAAGGAACTACTTTTTATTTTACCATTCCCATCAATCCGCATCTTATGCCAAAACATGATTTGTTAAAAACAGATATACCTGTTAAAAGAATTAAAGCTAAAATACTGATTGCCGAGGACGATTGGATAAGCTTCGAATATATGAAATTGATTTTATCGAAATTTGACATCGAGGTAATATATGCTGAAAACGGCAAACAAGCAGTGGAATTTGTAAAAAATATGCCTGATATTGATTTGGTGCTTATGGATATAAGAATGCCCGTAATGAACGGTATTGAAGCTACCAAGCTAATTAAAAAAATCAGACCCGATTTGCCGATTATTGCTCAGACTGCTTATGCTTTTAGTGAAGAAAGAAGCAAAATTCTGGAAGTAGGATGCGATGAATACTTGTCGAAACCAATGCAATCCTCAAAAATAAATATCCTGATAAATAAATATCTGAATTAATCGAATCATTAATAGTAAAGATGCCGGAATAACTTCACCGTTGTGCAATACTATTTTCCATTTTTCCCTTGTACCAGGTTTATTATTTATAAACAATTTACTTCAGTTTGATATAAATTCTTATTATTTATAAGTTTTAAACCTGCACACTTGGTAAAAACCTGTCTTTTCATATGCTGTGCACTTTCACATCGGGTAAAAAGTCGTCTTTTTATATGCTGTGCACTTTCACATCGGGCAAAAAGTTGACTTTTTATATGCTGTGAACTTTCACATGGAGCAAAAAGTCGTCTTTTCATGTGCTGTGAACTTTCACATTGAGTAAAAAGTTGTCTTTTCATATGCTGTGCACTTTCACATCGGGTAAAAAGTTAACTTTTCATGCGCTGAGAACTTTCACATCAAGCAAAAAGTCGTTTTTTCATATGCTGTGAACTTTCACATCGGGCAAAAAGTCATCTTTTAAAGCATCTTTTTTTAAAATTTGCTGATATAATTTTATAGGAGATTAAATCAAAATATTATTTTAGGTTTTTAACAATTTTCTTTCCATTTTCACAATAATAAAAGCCAAATGGAGTTATTATATTTACTCGCGAGTTTTATTAATTCAATGATTTATTAATTTAATTTGTAAAACAATGGCACATTCATGGTCATTTACCTCCAATGTTTTCCGTTTGCTTGCCGAACGTAGCTTGCAACGGTTTTTCAAATTCTGCTTTATTTTATTGGAAAGAATGAAATCAAACACAACTGATCCGTTTTTCAATGATAAACTAATGCAGTTATTACCTTTATTTACTTCTTTTAACGATGTTTACGATCAGAAAATTGTAAACAAATCTTTCAGGATAGGCGATACCAAATTGCTTAAACAGCTTTTGAAACAAATGTCGTCTATCAATGCACACACATGGGACGTTGCTATTCAGAATGTTTTTCTGAAAACAACGCCCGAATATTCTACAATTTTTCCTAAGGGATTAACACCCCTGTCAACACTTCCTATCGAACAACGTATTAAGTATCTGGGAAGTGCTGTTGTTGTAATGCAAAACTATTCGGCTCTGGCACAGGTTATGAACGAAATGATATTGTTTCACGATTCATTATTAAAAGCCCGTGGAAATCAGGCGCAAAAAGATGGAAATGTAAATGATTCGAAAGAAGAAGTAATGCTGAAAGCTTACG
>JAHEYQ010000054.1 GCA_023251515.1 Bacteroidales bacterium | reverse complement strand
CCATTCCGAACAGAGAAGTTAAGCCCACTTGCGCCAATGGTACTGCAGTTTTTGTGGGAGAGTAGGTCGCCGCCAACCTTTACAATCAGCCTCACCTTTCGGTGGGGCTTTTTTGTTTATACTATTCTAAATTCTTTATTTGAATATTTGTTAAGATTATTATTTCCGCATTCAATCGTTAATTTTGTGATAGTCTCGGGATGTCTTTTATTTTTATGTTTTTTATTATTTTGATCTGTAAAAATGTAATTTGCCAAAATTAATAATTTCATGTTTGTTAATATTTTATCACGGGTTTCGTTTTATTTTATTATGATATTCAAATAGTCCCGTCTTAATTTGCGGATTATAGTTGTTATCTTGATTTTATCTTTTTTTTTATGGTATACAATTATTTTAATTCATTATTGTTTAATAGCTAAAACATAATAGATTTTGAAATAATTGAAGCTTGATAAAAATAATGCACCACCGATTCCAATATAAAGTATTGATAAATATTCTTTTGGTAAAGATGAATGTCTAAGTATTATTCCCATTGTCATCATAAATACTACTATAATATATGTTTGCCACGACATAAAAGAGAAAAAACAAGATTTTATACCTTTTGCTTTTATCCTTTCTATATTTTTAGATGCAAATTTTCTGAATTTGAATCGGGTGAAGAGAATTGCCAAAATAATTCCTCCAATTATTATATATAATGTGTTTTTACCTTCGTAATGCTTAAGCCAATGATAGGCGAAATTGCATAACATTACACCAACTGATAACCATAATAATCCTGCAAGTATCAGCAAATAAGTGCTCTTAATTGAAGGTGTAAATTTGTTTAATGTTTTTGTTGTTTTCAAAATGTTTTGATTGATTTATTTGTTTATTTTAAACATATAATTCATTTAAAAGTTTAAAATTCCTTTTGTTTAATTAATTTTGCATTTTATAAATTAAAATTAGAAATAATAAAAAGTATTTAGATATGAAATGAGCCATAAAAAATATTCACACACAGGATGATTTTTATTATGGCTAGTTACATCTGACAATAAAAAAATAAAAAAATGAAAAGAGTAATGGTTTTAACCGGTGGTGGTGATTGCCCTGGTTTAAATGCAGTAATAAGAGCTATAGTAAAACGTGCTGCTCAGGAAAAAGATTGGGAAGTAATAGGATGTATTGAATCTTTTAATGGTGTATTGCGTGAACCAACCGAAATTGTTGTTTTGGACGAAAAAACGGTTGCGGGTATTCATGTTCAGGGTGGAACTATAATTGGTACTGTTAATAAAGGCGGGCCATTTGCATGGCCAGTAAAAGATAATGATGGGAATTGGACAACCGTAGATCGTTCAGATGAAATGATCAGAAAACTTGGATATTTGGGCATTGATGCTGTTATTAATATTGGTGGTGATGGTTCTCAACGGATTTCACAGAAGCTTTTCCAAAAAGGTTTAAATATTATAGGTGTTCCAAAAACCATTGATAATGATTTATCTGCAACCGATTTTACATTTGGATTTCAAACTGCAGTTCAGATTGCAACTGAAGCTGTTGATAAATTGGTTACTACTGCTGCAAGTCATAATCGTGTTTTTATTCTGGAAGTTATGGGACGCGATGCTGGTTGGATAGCTTCTCACGCTGCTATTGCCGGTGGTGCAGATGTTTGTTTGATTCCTGAAATACCTTATGATATTGAAAAGGTTGTTGAAAAGGTTAATTCAAGGTATCATAAGGGACGAGGATTTTGCAATATTGTTGTTGCTGAAGGTGCTGCTCCCAAAGGTGGACATACCACTGGCGAAGATATGCATGAAATTGGAAATGAGCATATCAGATTGGGAGGAATTGGTGAAAAACTTAAAATAGATTTGGTTAAAGCTGGTGTAGAAGCTGATGTAAGAGTTACTGTATTGGGACATTTACAAAGAGGGGGTATTCCAATGGCTTACGATAGGGTTTTGGCAACGGAATTTGGTGTTAAAGCTTTTGAAATGGTTTTGGATGGACAGTTTGGCCATATGGTTGCGTATCGTCATCCTAAAATTATTGCTGTTCCTTTCGAAGAAGCTATTACACATCCAAAATTGGTTAAACCAAAAGGTGATATAGTAAGAACAGCTAAAGGTATTGGAATTGAATTTGGTGATTAATTGTCTTAACAATAAAAAATAAGCCCTTTGCAATTAAGTTTACAAAGGGCTTATTTTTTAACTCTTTATAAATTATTGATTTTGATATATTTTGCTTTGGTCAATGTAACCAGAGTTATCAATAAACCAATCTGGATATAAGCTACCATTACTTTCAGCCCATGGTGCAAATTTTAGATAACCACTGCTGATATCTTGTTTTTCAATCAAATAATCAATTACTTGATATACATTGATTGCCCAAGGTAAATTGTTTTCGGTTTTGTAATATTTGTTTTGGGCAGGATTGGTTCTGTCATCATTTGTTCCGAAAAGTGCTGGATTAGCAAGATCTGTAGGATGATAATCAGGTAAATGTACTTCAACACTTCTGTTTTGATTTACAATTAAAAATGGATTAAATGTATTTGCATTTATATCATTTAAAGTATATTTGTTTTGAGTAAATGCAATTTTAATTTTCACAGTGTCAGGTGTAACGTAGGGTGCACCTGGTGTTGTATTTATTCCAATTCCACCTCCCGGAAATTGCATTTGTTTGTAGCAATTATCAAAAGCAATAATGGTAGGAATGCTTTGTCCGGCTTCTGTTCCATTGCTAAGCAGGTTGATATAGTTTTCTTTTAATTCATAACCTGTTACTGTTAAGTCACTGTTTAATATTGAACTGCTTCCAATCTGGAATCCAAATCCATTGTGATAACCGGCTCCGAAGGCTTTGATAATAAAAGTGAAATATGCTTCTTTTACAAAATTATTTGCATTGGTAATAACTTTTACTCTGTAGTCAAGTATTAAATCATTAAAATCGAAGTCTCCTTTTGCTGGCCATAAATCTTCGTATGCCACTGTTCCATATCCATTTGCCGGGAAATAGTTATCCATACATTGTGTGGCATCATTAGGATATTGATCTACATTATCATTGCAACCATCTCCATCTGTATCAGGATTTACATTGCAATTTGTATTGTTACAGTCTCTTACTGATTCAAAATCGGCAACTGTAAAATTAACAATTTGACCATCTGTGCCTGCTTTGCAAGAAACTCTCTGGTTTTGTAAATTGCCTATAATGGTATAAGTTACTCTGAAACTTCCGGCAACTCCATCACCGATATTATTTGTTCCGTCGAATTTAAATCCCTGAAATGGATCTACACCTAAATTTGGTCCGGCTGTATATGAGCTATAAGTCATTGAACCTGTTATAACTGCCAAACTTACGTTGGTATATGTTCCAGGAATGGCTTCTACAGAAAAATGTGATAATTCTTTGTTTGTTGGGCCACCTGCTCCGTTATGTGTTACCAATAAACTGATGGTATATGTAGAATTACAATTATTTACAACAGATTCTATTGTTGTGGTAAATCCACCTCCGTTTGTTTTGGTTAAATTACATCCTGGTGTTGCTTTTGCATTTATTGATATTAATAATAGAAAAGCGATTATTGTTGTTGATATTGTTTTCATATGTTTATTTTTTTAATTAGTTAAAAATATAATTTACATTAATACTGCTTAATGGCAATAAAATATCTTGTCCCATATATTTCAATCTGATTGATTTTTCATATGCTGGCAAAGAGATTTTGATTTTAGAATCAACATCCTTTTTAATCATTGTAGATTGATAAACTGTTTGATTGTTTTCTGATACTATTTTTACTATGCTATTGGCATATCCTTTTAAGGTAATAGTGTAATCTCTGGTAGTTTTCCAATCAAAATTTGATTGTACATTCAATTCTTTAAAAGCTTTTCCTTCTGAAGGTGCTTTTATCATGTCGTCTTCTTTTGTGCATGCAAACATTACTGATGCAATAAAGAATAAAATTAGAAATTTTCTCATGGCTTTTATTATTTTTAAATTATTAATTTATTTACTGATTTACTATAATCAATTAATGTGCCAAACTTTATATGTGATTGATATATAAGTTTGTATATGTTTTTATTTTGATATATTTTTAGAAAAAATGCAATTCAAAGAATTTGTTTTTGCAATTTTTGGGACATTTTATTATTGAAATATTGTTTTTTATGTTTAAAAAAAACTAAAAAAAATATTTTTCAGACAATTTTATTTTATTAAATTTGCTCATTCAAATCCGGATACTAAATTGATTTATATTTATAAATTAATATTAAGTAGTTTTATTAAAAACAATTAAATTTTATCTAAATTAAAATAGACGAAAACAAAGTAAAACAATGACAAGAAACAGATTTCAGAAGCCAGCAGCAAATAGTTACGGAGGACCGATTTATAGCTCTGTTTACGGAAAAAAAGCTCCAAAAAAACCAGGAATGAACCGAAATGCTCCCCGACGTTATTATTATACTTCAGGTGATTTGGGTTTTGATAAGCAAAAATCAGCTTATATTGCTCATTTGATTAAAAGATTTAATGAGTTTAAAAAGAAAGAATTGGGGAAAGAAAATATGGATTATTTTATATTTGAAAACTCTTTGAAAAAGATCTTTTTTATTACCGACAGAAATCAGAGCATTTATCATTTGCCTGCCGATCAGTTTGAAATTTTGGCTGAGTATATTCAAAAACGTATTAATGCAACCAAATTTGCGGTTACATTAGGGAAAAATCATAAGAACTATTCAAGTTATGAAGAATATACAGAAAGGCAATCGTAATTAAAAAAATATAGGGACTTAATACTTTAAAGGGATTAAGTCTTTTTTTTTATAAAAAAAAACAGGTTTTTTGATTCGCTAATTATAATAAATAGTATAACTTCGCAAGCTAATAAAGCTTAAATTTAATTTAAATCACAAAAGTCTAAAACATAATCAAATGAAGAATATTTTAATCTTAGGTGCAGGATTATCTTCGTCCAGTTTAATTAAATATTTATTGGATAATTCAACCGAGCACAACTGGAAAATAAAATTAGGTGATGTATCTTTGGCTACAGCACTTCAGAAAATAAATAATCATCCCAATGGCGAAGCTTTTGAGTTTGATGTTTTTAACGAAACTCAGAAAGAGGAAGAAATAAAAAATGCGGATGCAGTTATTTCGATGCTACCTGCCCGTTTTCATCCGATGGTAGCAGAGTGTTGTGTGAAATACAAAAAACACATGCTTACGGCTTCTTATGTGTCGCCCGAAATGAAAGCTCTGGATGCTGAAGCTAAAAAAATTGGTATTGCAATGCTGAATGAATTGGGCGTTGATCCGGGTATTGACCATATGTCGGCTATGAAAGTAGTGGATAAAATAAAAGAAGATGGTGGTAAGATGTTGGCTTTTAAATCTTCAACAGGTGGTTTGATTGCTCCTGAATATGATAATAATCCATGGAATTATAAATTTACCTGGAATCCACGTAATGTGGTGGTAGCCGGACAAGGTGTTTCGCAATATATTGTAAATGGCAGTATTAAGTACTTGCCTTATCACCAATTGTTTGATCGCGTGGAAAAAGCAACAGTGCCGGGCATGGGCGAATTTGAGGTTTATCCGAACCGTGATTCTTTGAAATACAGAGAAACTTACGATTTGCAGGATATTCCTACCATGTTTCGTGGTACTATGCGCCGTCCGGGATATTGCAAAGCCTGGAATATTTTTGTGCAACTGGGCATGACAGATGATACTTACGTTGTTGAAAATTCGGAAAACATTACTTACCGTCAGTTTATCAACATGTTTTTGCCTTATGACGAAAAACTGAGTGTAGAGGAAAAAATTGCCATGAAATTTAATATTGCAATGGATTCGGATATTATGTTCCGTTTGAAATGGCTCGATTTGTTTGAAGACATTAAGGTTGGAATGAAAGATGCTACTCCTGCTCAGATATTGCAGAAAGTATTGGTTGATAAATGGGTGCTTGGCGAAAACGACAAGGACTTAATTGTGATGCAACATACTTTTGATTATGAGAAATCGGGTAAGAAGCACAGAATCGTTTCTTCGCTGGTGGTTACCGGACAGGATACAGTGCATACAGCTATGTCGATTACGGTTGGAATTCCTTTAGCTATTGCTACCAAATTGTTGTTGACCGGTAAAATTAAGGTTACTGGTGTTCACACTCCGGTTAAGAAAGAATTATATGCTCCGATTCTGGACGAATTGGAAAGCTATGGTATTAAATTTACTGAGGAAGCTTTTGAAATTTAATGATGAATTATAAGTTATAAATGATGAGTGAAAAATGATGAATGATGCACAAAATTATATTATTAACACATTGACTTAATAACTTAATAACTAATAACTCATTAACTTAGTAACAAATAACTCATTTACTTAATTACTTAATAACTAATAACGAATAACTAATATTAGGATGGGAAAATACGGAAAATGGATAGGAGGGGCACTTGGATGGGCATTTGGCGGTCCCATAGGTGCTATGTTGGGTTTTGCGGTTGGTTCGATGGTAGATGGCGTTAGTGTAACTACTTCGGATGGTGTTCAGACGCAAAGAGGCGATTTTGTGGCCAGTTTGCTGGTGCTTACTGCTGCTGTGATGAAAGCCGATAAGAAGATAATGAAATCGGAGTTAGATTATGTTAAGCAATTTTTTCTGAAACAATTCGGACAGGCTGTTACCGAACAGCAAATGCTGATGTTGAAAGAAATTCTGAACAAAGATATTCCGGTAAGAGAAGTTTGCTTGCAGATAAAACAAAATATGGATTATTCGGCTCGCTTGCAGCTGATTCATTTTTTGTTTGGTGTGGCTGCTGCCGATGCTCAGGTTCATGCTGACGAAGTTGCCGTTATTGAAGAGATAGCCCGCTATCTGAATATCCAGATTAACGATATTAACTCTATAAAAGCCATGTTCTTTAAAGATACTGAGAGCATGTATAGGATACTTGAAATTAGTTCGGATGCCAGTGACGATGAAGTGAAGAAAGCTTACCGCAAAATGGCTCTGAAGTATCATCCCGATAAGGTTAGTACTTTGGGCGATGATATACAGAATGCGGCTAAGGAAAAGTTTCAGCAGCTAAATAATGCTTATGAGGAAATAAAGAAGCAAAGGGGTATGGTGTAGGTTTTGAATGATGAATTAATACATGTAAAATTGATGATGTAAAATGTAATATGTAAAATGTGTTTTTGATTATATTTTATGTGAAAAGGAGAATAGAAAATGGTATAAATTCAAAATTCATTTTTTAAATAAATTAAATAATAATATTTTTAATAGATTGATAATATGAAAGCAAAATTAATTTTTAGCCCTGCATTTTGGGGTGTAGTTTTGGTATTTTTGGGATGTACTTTTTTGGTTAACGAATTATTGAATATCGATATTCCGATATTTACCATCATTATCTCGGCCTTTTTTATCTATTTGGGTATTATGCTTATAAGGGGCAAATCGAATCAGAAGAAGATGGAGAATCTGAATATGTTTGGTAATCATATACTCGATTTTAGCGATGTATTGGACGATTATTCCAATATTTTCGGCGAAGCCCGCCTCGATTTAACTAAGGCTGTGATTACCGAAAATAAAACGATTGATATTAATTGTGTGTTTGGCGATTTTAAGATTAAACTTTCCGATACACTTAATTATCGTATTGAATCGAGTACCATTTTTGGCAAAACACGCATTAGGGAGAAAGTTACCGATGGCTTCGGCAATCTGATTTATACTCCCTTGCAGTATGATGCCGCTAAACCTTGCCTGATTATTAAATCGAATGTGGTTTTTGGAAATATGGAGTATTTCTGAAACAATTAGAATTTGGAGTTTTTTGATAAAACTCAGGCATTTCATAATTGTCTGGGTTTTAAAATTTATACTATGTTAATTTAATAAATCCCGCTGCTGGCGGGATTTATTTTTTACGAAAACTACGAATTGATTTTAACCACTGATTAATAAATATCATATTATGATGAATTAAGATATTAACCTGATGAATTAAGATATTGACTGAGCGAATAGAAATAACGACCTGATGAATTAAGATATTGACTGAGCGAATAGAAATAACGACCTGATGAATAAAGATATTGACTATACGAATGAAAATAACGGCTATGTGAATAGAAATAACGACTGTGCGAATAAAAATATCGACTGTACGAATGAAAATATCGACTCGATAAATAAAAATAACGACTATACGAATGAAAATATTGACCTGATGAATAAAGATATTGACTGTGCAAATGAAAATAACGATTGTGCAAATGAAAATAACGACTGTGCGAATAAAGATAACGAATGTACGAATTGAAATTACGACAGTGTGAATGAAAATAACGATTGAGTGAATATAGATATTTACTGTTTGTTAACAAAACAGCTGCCTGAAAATTAAAAGCATATATTTTATAACTTTATCTTTAGTATGCTGAATTATCAGCACAGGCGAAACAAAAAAAAGGAGATATGGGTGTTTTTAGCATCAAGGTAATTTAAGAGGTTTTTTGAAAGCATATAGGTTTAAAATAATATAATTTAGCTGCTTATAGAAAACTTTAAACTTTAAGCTGATTTAAAAATCACTATTGTCCGATAAACTTCTAAAACATAAATTTAATTAAGATTCTTCGCTACGCTCAGAATGACAATCAGTAATTTATGATTTGGAGTGTGGTTTGAAAGCGGCGAAGCCGCTTTCAAACCACACTCCCCTATACATATTTATAAGTAGCTGTCATTCTGAGCGTAGCGAAGAATCTATATTTTTTTATCGGACACTAATGATTAAAAATATGTTTTCGCATCCTTAAAAAAAATTAAAAATTTTTTAATAAAAATATTATACAGAAATAAAATTTTTATTATTTTTACAAAAAATTATTGTTATAAGATTAACAACAATAAAGTAGTAATATTTAATTCTATTAATGTATGAAAAAAACAGATCTTTTTAAACTAAGAATGTACAAGAGTACAAAGTTAATACTTGATAATTACGCAAGTATATGGGAAATTATTCCGGTTTTTAAATCAAATTACATCTTATTTTCTGAACATATCGAAATTATTGACGACAATGAAGATGGTGAATTAAGCAGCAAGGGCAGTACCAAGGAAAAGGAACATTTTATGAATAAAATGCTCGATATTGCCGAACAGGTTATTGGCGGAGTGTTAACTTTTGCCGAAGTTACTGTAAACAAAAAGCTGAAAGAGGATTTTAATTTTACCAAAACCTCATTAAAAAAGGGTAAGGATAAAGACATTCATAAAAGATGTGCTGTTTTGGCAGAAAAAGCCACAGCACTTAAAACAGAGCTTGCTGATTATAATATTACTGAAGCTCAGCTAAATCTGTTTACCGAAAGTGTAGCACTTTATCTGAAAGTGATAGATGAACCTAAAAATACGCTGAAAAAATCGAAGACTTCAAAAGAAAAAGTTCAGAAATCGTATGACGAATGCGATCGTATTCTGACTAATATTTTTGATAATATGATGATGACTTTAAAGCCAGCCAATCAAGCCTTTTATCTGGAATACAGCAATGCCCGCATTATAGGCGGCTGGAGCAAAAAAGATGATAATAAAGGCAATGCCGGCGAAGCTACTGAAACAGAATAGTACAACAAAAAACAATAATTTACTCTGATTTGGAGGGGATTATTGTTTTTTATAAATAATTTCAAGCCACCTTTAGGGGTGGCTTGGTTTTAGAGAATAAATTGAAAAACCTTAGGTATAATGGAAAAAAGACTCTTGGAAAAACTGAATATGTATGCCAATACAAAAGCTATATTATATAAGCACAAAAAGATTTGGATTGCATCAGAATTGTTTGAAACAACGTATAATCAGTTTGTTGAGATACTAAATGAGATAGATGAAAGCCAGAAGAAAAAGACTGATACTACCGAAATAACCCAAACTAAAAATCAATTGCAGGAAAAGATGATAGATGCTGCTTTTGTTATTTGCAATGTTGGCATGATTTACTGCAATCTGAACAATGATAATAGATTGAAATTAAATTTTGAATATACAAAATCGGAACTTAAAAAAGGTAAGGATTATGATATTTATTTGCGTTGCGTTAGTATTAGCTATAATGCCAATGAAATAAAAGAAAAACTCTTCGATTTTAATATTAATCAGGAAACGCTTCAGCAGTTTGATGATATGATAAAAGAATATTATAAACAGATGGGAATGCCGTCTTATACAATTAAAATGAATAGTAGTATAAAAAAAGCAATCCTAAGTCGTATAAAAAAATGCGACAGCCTATTAAAAGATGTAATTGATAAAATGGTATTTATCTATAAAACCAGCCATCCTGATTTTTATAACGAATATACCCAAGCCAGGAAAATAGGAGCAGGGAATTGAGGGGGGTAAGAAGGTTGGTAGTGGTTGAGAATAGGATAGATTAAAACGGATTAATTTAATAATAATAAAAATAATAAATACAGAAAATGGCTCAAATTTTTATATCACATAGTGCAAAAGATGAACAAGGAATTAGTTTTTTTTCAAAAGTTTTTTCAACAACAAATGTAAAAGCTATTTTTGAAGAATATGAAAAGCTGACAGGTATTTCGATTAATAGTAATAAAATACAAGAAGATATTAATAAATCAGATTGTATATTTATTTTACTTAATGAGAATATCGAACAAAATAAGCATACTCGTGATTGGGTTGCGTGGGAATGTGGATATGGCTCTCAGAACAACAAAGATGTATGGGTATTTGAAAAACAAGAAGATTACAAAAAGATTACATTAGTAACTCCATCTTTAAAGCATTATGTCCGATATAATCCAGATGATAATTGGTTTCATTATATACAGACGATAATAAAATCTTATGATAATAGTAATGTTAATAAAAATACACTTTTAGGAACTACGATAGGTGGCATTATTTCAGATGATGAAGATAAAATTGCAGGGTTAGTTTTAGGTGCTTTTTTAGGTAATGCGTTAAGTAAAAAAAATCTTAAAGTTATTGGAGAAAAAATAAAATGTAATTATTGTTTAAATAGTTATATTGTACATGTTCCAAAATTTCATCCTTTTCGATGCCCAGTATGTAATAAATCATTAAAATTTAATTCATAAAATATGATTATTGATTTTAAAGAGATTCCAGAAGCCAATTTAGGTGGAGGAAAACAAGATACTTTTGAACTTTTTGGCAGAGATTTTCTTCAAGAACTTGGATTTGAAATAATCAGACAGCCAGATAGAGGACCTGATGGGAAAAAAGATATCATTGTACAAGAAGTAAGAAATGGAGTAGGAGGTACAACAACTATCAATTGGCTTGTAAGTTGTAAGCATTTTGCTCATTCAAAAAAATCAAGTGCAGTTAAAGATACAGATGAACCTAATATTTTAGAAAGATTAACGTCAAATAATTGTCAAGGATTTATTGGTATTTATTCTACAATTGCATCATCATCTTTAAGTAATATGTTATACGGAAATAAAGAAAAATTTGAATATCAAATATTCGATCACGAAAGAATTGAAAAACAAATTTTAGACAACAATCAAAGACATTTATTATTTAAAAGATATTTTACCAATTCCTATGATAAACATAAACATCTATTAAGAGAGAATAAAACCTCTGATAATTCAAGTACTCTAAAAGGTAATTCATTAAATTTTTCTGAAGAAGATATTTTACGAATTTGTAAAAATGCAATAATTATTATTGAGATAGCTAAAATTAAAGATAATTATTTTAATACTGATTGGGATAATAAAGAGAAAATAATAAATGAATTATATAAATACGTAGAACATTCAAATATTAAGGTAGCAAGAGAAGTGTTTATATTTCTTAATTCTGTTGCAGATCAAACAAGAGGTGGTATGACAACAGATATTGCAGGGTCAATATTTTCATTATCACTTGACTTTTTCCCTTATTATGATAAAAATCAAAAAAAAGAAATTATTGAATTAGGGAGCGAATGTATAAATATCGCTTATAATATGATTTACGATGCTGCAATTTATTTAAACAACTATAAAATAACAATGTATGGTCTTACAATTCTGAAATATATCTATAAAAAGGGAAAGCAAGAAAAAATTAAAGCTCTAATAGAAAAGGTTAATGGAATTTATATTGAAATTGAAGAATCTCTCAGAAGACCCGATAGAGACGATTTAGGAAGTTTTTTAGAATTAGTTAAGATTTTTAGAAATGATATTGAAATCGGTAATCTTTCTTTTCCTGTATTACCAGAGCATCTTTATAATTCAATTTATGGTAGTGAAAATGAATAAAAAAATCAAAATATGTTTAGATTATTATATTTAGAGGTTGATAGTCATCCAATACTAAAAGGAATAAATATCAACTTTACAGAAGAAGACAAATTAGATATAAATGATGATATTTATACTAGTGTTTTTATTGGTCAGAATGGAACTGGTAAAAGTGAAATACTAAGTTTTATTGCATCTGTTTTTAGAAACATAGATAATTTAAAATGTAAAAAAACAGATAAATTTGAAATAAGTCATCATTTTAGATTAATATATAGATTTGATAATGATATTTATGAAATATCAACGGATAGAATTCAACCAAGTGGAAATGGAAGAACTAAAAGAAATATTTTAATTTCATTTTTTAAAAATAAACCATATAAAATTGAAATTGCAAAAAAAATGGGGTTTAAAAATATATTTTCTGAATTAAAAGAGAATCGTAAGTATGAAATAAAAATTAAAGATTTATTGTTGCCAGAACGAATTCTTGCTTGCTCTATAATGTTAACTGATAAATTTAATTCTAAATCAACTGAAAGTTATCGTTATTTAGGGGTTAGAAATGAAGGCTCACCTCAAGTTGCTGGAACGAAAGCATTAATTAGGAGAACAGTTGATTTTATTATAGAAAGTTTAAAAGAACCTTATTTTATTAAGGAATTAAAAGGATTATTATCATTCCTTGAATTGCAAGAAAGTTTATCAATATCTTATATTCCAAGATATAAAAGTATTTTTTTAAAAGGAAATTTGACAATAGATGATTTTAATGATTATTTTATTAATTGGCAGAAATCTTTTAAAAATAGAAAAGAAAAGCCTTGGGGATATAATCATTTTATGAGAATTAAAAATGATACAGAACTTGTTGAGAAAATTGTAGTTTTTCTAAATGATTTATCAGGTAAATTAGAAACATATGGTTCAAGAGGAAAATATTTTTCTTATGATATTCTAAATAATACTGATATTGCAGATGATTTTGATATGATAAAGCAATTGGATTATTTAAATCTGATTGCTTATCCATCAATTTCCATTAAAAAGAAAGATAAACCAAGTTATAATCTTGAAAGAAGCAGTTCTGGAGAAACACATTTTGTAACTTCAATGATTGGTCTGTTAGCTTCTATAAAACAAAATTCATTAATCTTTATTGATGAACCAGAAATAAGTTTACATCCTGATTGGCAAATGAAATATATTAATCAATTGAAAAAAACATTTAAAAGTTTTTCAACATCTCATTTCTTAATAGCTACACATTCTCACTT
This sequence comes from Bacteroidales bacterium, assembly GCA_023251515.1. Lineage (GTDB taxonomy): Bacteria > Bacteroidota > Bacteroidia > Bacteroidales > JACABE01 > JACABE01. Next base: position 18,350 of record JAHEYQ010000054.1, on the reverse strand, counting down.
TATGATTTCAGACCTTGAACCAAATACATCAAGCTTAATTATATTGAGTCTTGATGCTGAAAATAAAATAATTGCAGAATCTATTGAAGCAGAAACTTATGGCTGGTCTGTAGATGAGATTTTATATAAAGTATTTAAAGTTCGATCAACAAGAAATATTTTCTTTGAAAATAAATTAAGAGAGTTAGCATATACAATGACAAGAGAACCAGAAAATAAAATAAAAATCAGTGAAATATTAGGGAAAATAGAATCCTATGTAATTAGTGAAGAAGACCCATTAAATAAAATCATATACCGTGCAAAAAAATTAATTTAGATATGTTACAATTATCAAAAAAAGATGCAATTGTTTATGATGGTGATGAACTAGAGCATATTAAAAATATCATTTTAGATTATGCATGGGAAGATCAAAAAAACAAAACTATTACCATAAAAAACAAAATATCAAAACATACATTAAAAAAACAAGAATGTAAATGCGTTTATTGTGAACAACAACTTATTTGGTTAGGTCCACAAATAGAACATATTGCTGACAAAAGTAAATATAAACAATATGGTTTTGAACCATTAAATCTTGTTATAGCATGTGCTTATTGCAATGGATCATCAAAAAAACATGATGAAGATACAGTTTTATATGAACATGAAAGATATGAAAAATGTGAATTTAAAATTGTACATCCATATCTTGATAATGTTAAAGAACATTTTGTTTACTTAATGGATGGTCAGGTTGTATATGATTATAAAAAATGCACTCCAAAAGGGATGTTTACAATTGATACTTTTGGTTGGGATAGTTATCAATATTTATTAATATTTCAAAGAGTTCAAGATCAAAAAAACAAACCTATTCCAATAGATTTAGAAAAATTAATAAGTGAAATATCGGGATATAAGAGAAAAAATAATTAATAATAAAATATTCGTAAATTAGCCTACTAAAATTAATAATAACACAAATGGCACTAAGCTGGAATGAAATAAAAGATAGGGCATTAAGTTTTTCAAAAGAATGGGAAGGTACAAGCAATGAAGATGCTGATGCCAAACCATTTCTTCATGAGTTCTTTAATGTTTTTGGCATAAGCCGTAAAAGAGTAGCAAATTTTGAACACAGGGTAAAAAAACTGGACGATAAAGAAGGTTATATTGATTTGCTATGGAAAGGCAATATTTTAATAGAGATGAAAAGCCGTGGCAAAAATCTCGACAAAGCCTATCAGCAAGCCAAAGATTATTTGCATGGTTTAAAAGAACATGAACTGCCTAGATATATTCTAATTTCCGATTTTAATTACTTTAAATTATACGATTTGGAAGATGATGAATTGCATGAGTTTAAACTAAATGAACTGGTAAATAATGTACAACATTTTGCTTATCTTATAGGTTATCAGAAAAGAACCTATAAAGAGCAAGACCCTGCCAATATAAAAGCAGCCGAATTGATGGGCAAGCTGCACGACAATTTAAAAGATATCGGATATGAAGGGCATCCTTTGGAGGTTTATCTGGTTCGTATTTTATTTTGCTTATTTGCTGATGATACTACTATCTTTAATAAAAATCAGTTTCAGGAATTCATTGAACAACGAACCAATGAAGATGGCAGCGATTTGGCATCCAGATTACAGGAATTGTTTCAGGTATTAAATACACCCTATGATAAACGATATAAAAATTTGGATGAGCAATTGGCTGATTTTCCTTATGTAAATGGCAAATTGTTTGATGAAATATTGCCAATGGCAAGTTTCGATAGTAAGATGCGTAAAGCATTATTAGAATGCAATTATATAGATTGGAGTAAAATATCGCCTGCCATATTTGGCTCTATGTTTCAAAGTGTGATGAATCCGAAAGAACGCCGCAATCTGGGAGCACATTACACCAGCGAATCGAATATATTAAAACTAATAAAACCGCTATTTCTAGATAATCTCTGGAAAGAATTTGAAACCATAAAAGGGAATAAGAATAAACTTCCTGAATTCCACAAACGCTTAAGTACATTAAAATTCTTAGATCCTGCTTGTGGTTGTGGTAATTTCCTTGTAATAACTTACCGCGAACTGCGTTTGCTTGAACTTGAGATATTAAGGAATTTATATAAACATGGTCAGCAGGTATTAGATATTGGCAGTATTATCTGGCTGGATGTTGATCAGTTTTATGGTATAGAGTATGAAGAATTTCCTTCACGTATTGCCGAAGTAGCCATGTGGCTCATCGATCATCAGATGAATATGATGATAAGCAATGAATTCGGGCAGTATTTTACACGATTGCCTTTGAAAAAGGCAGCAATAATTATAAATAATGATGCCTTGCAAACAGATTGGCAGAGTTTGTTGAATCCTGTTAATACAATTGATATCATAACAAAGCATGCAAATATTTATTTAGTTAATGAACCTGTTAATGAATATAAATCAATAAATGTTCAAACAGAAACTTATGAAATACATAAAGGAGGTAAACCCGAACAAAATACAGAAATAAAATTTGATTATATTTTAGGGAATCCACCTTTTATAGGTTCAAAGATGATGACACAAACTCAACGGGATTCGGTAGTTAAAGAATTTGAAAATATTCAGGGAGCAGGTGTTTTGGATTATGTAACTGCATGGTATGTAAAAGCTGCAAAATATATTCAGTCTACAAAAACCAAAGTTGCCTTTGTTTCAACCAATTCTATTGTTCAGGGTGAGCAAACCAGTATTTTGTGGGGGCAAATGTTGAACAAATACAATATCAAAATTCATTTTGCCCACAGAACTTTTAAGTGGAGCAACGAAGCCAAAGGAAATGCAGCCGTTTATTGTGTAATTATCGGTTTTGCCAATTTTGATACCAATAATAAGCTGATTTTTGAGTATGAAGATATAAAAGGTGTAGCCCATGAGATAAAAGCAAAAAATATAAATCCGTATTTGGTTGATGCAAAAGATATATTGATTAATAAGCGTTCAAATCCTCTTTGTAATGTTCCTGAAATGTGCGCTGGAAATGTATCTTATGATAGTGGATATTTAATTTTTTCTGAGAAAGAAAAGGATGAATTTATTTTAAAAGAAACAAACTCTGTAAAATGGTTTAAAAAATTAATTGGCGGCAAAGAGTTAATAAATAATGACATTCGTTACTGTCTTTGGCTTAAAGATATAACTCCAAATGAATTAAGTCAGATGAAATTAGTCATGGAAAAGGTAAGTCTTGTGAAAAAAGCGAGATTAGCTGCCAAAGATAGAGGAACACATAAATTAGCAGAAAGATCTCATCAGTTTAGAGACTTAAATAATCCAGAATTGTATATTGCAATTCCCAAAACATCAAGTGAAAATAGAAGATATATACCTATATGTTGGTTTTCAGCGGAATTTATACCTTCAGATTCAATTCGTTTCATTGAAACTAATAAACTATACAATTTTGGTATAATAACTTCTATTATGCATATGGCATGGGTAAAATACATTTGTGGTCGTTTAAAAAGTGATTTTCGTTACTCAAAAGATATTGTTTACAATAACTTTCCTTGGCCAGAAAATCCAACTGAAAATCAAATAAAGGCTATAGAGGAAAAAGCACAAAAAGTATTGGATGTAAGATTGCTATTTCCAGATACTTCACTTGCTGTACTTTACGATTCTTTGACAATGCCACCAGCATTGGTAAAGGCACACAATGAGTTAGATAAAGCAGTTGATCTGGCTTACCGTCCGCAAGCATTTATAAATGATACCAATCGTATGGAGTTTTTGTTTGAACTTTACGAAAAATATACAGCAGGAATATTTGCAAATGAGAGGGAAAAGAAAAAAATAAAAAAGCTTAAAAAATAAATAAACAATCAATAAAAATGAAGAAAACAATTATTTTAATGATGCTTTTGATGCCTTTTGTATTGATGGCTCAGTATTTTAAAGGAATAATAACGCTTAATAATGAAAAAACTTTTAAAGCTTATATTGAAGTTCCTGACGGGAATAAGGATGTATTGAAATACAGACTCACCGAAAAAGGTGACAAAGAAAAGCTAAATATTGATGAAGTAAAAATGTTTGAAATCACTAATAAGGATAATGAGCAAGTTATTTATCATACGATGTATGTCAGCTTTCCGAAATTTCTGAAACCAAGTAAGTTCAATATCAGTGATAAAAAACACTGGGCACGTCTGTTGAAAGAAGGTAAAATAAATCTGTATGAAGTATTGATAGTAGAAAATAATATTAGGGCTATCAGCTATATATATCGTTATTATATTATGGATGAAGCAGATAAATATGCACGTCATTTATTTTCACCTATGCCCGATTCATTCGGCAGGTTAAAATACAAGTATTATAATCTGGATTATTATTTAAAGATGTATTACGGTGAAAAATGTCCCGAATTCGTTAAAAAAGTAAATTATGAAGATCTGGAAAAATACGGAGTAGGCCGGATTGTTGATTTGTATGAGGAGTATTGCGGCAATTAAATAACAACCATAAAAACCATAAAGAAATGAAAAACATAATAATAATTGTTTTAATAGTAATAAGCGGAAGTTTGTTTTCGCAAAATGCAAAAGATAGTATAGAGATAAAGAATTCATTTTGGGGTAAATCCTATAAATACAATGGGAAATATTTAACTCCTTCACAAATTCGGAAAACCATAAAGGATAATCCCGAAGCGTATAAAGTAATGGGTTATGCAGGAGGTTATAAAATGTTTTCAGATGTTTTTTCGTGTGCCGGAGGTTTTTTAATAGGTTACCCTATCGGAACTCATTTGTATGGCAAAGAAAAACCCAAATGGGAATTGGCGGCTATCGGAGGTGGTTTGGTTTTAATTGCAATACCTTTTGCAATAGGTTATTCCAAACGAGTAAACAAAGCCGTAAGAATATACAACGAAGGCATAAGGCAAACAACCGATGTAAAGAAACTGAACTTTGAATTGGGCTATACACCCGATGGAATAGGAGTGAGGATGAAATTCTGAGAAAAGCGAAAGAGAAAATACGAAATACAAATAGCAGATGGCGAAAAAACGCAAACCAAATTTACATCAACAGCATAAAATAGAGCAGGCTCAACGGAAAAATGAGTTTCTGGAAAAAGCAAAATGGATAATAAATACAGCTACAGGTAAAAAAGTATATGAATTAATTCCAAAGACTACCCTGGATAAATTTTATGATGTCAGGAGTTTTTCACTTTTGATAAATACAGATGAAAATATCAGAATATCAATAGAAAGTTTAAAAATAATAAAAAAGTATATACACAATGGCCTCAAGAATAAGAAAATAAAATTACTGGAAACCTCAGAGGAAATAACATTAAATGATTTCTTTACAGTATTTTTATCAATTTATTCTTTTTCGAAGACTCTGGAGGAAGATTATTTCCCAGCTGCAAAAACTTTAATGGCAGAATTACAAGTGTTTGACGATTTTAAAAAAATGTTTGACCGAACCTATGATACCTTGTCAGCGTATTTAAAATTAATATCCGAATTCTGTTTTGATTTTCATTCGCCTAATCTTTGTTTTGATTTTAATACAAAATTAGAAACGAAGAAAATAATGAATATACAATGTTCAATAACAATAAAAACATGGGTTAACGAAATAGCCCATGTTAAGATTAACAAAGAATTCAGACCTGTCTTTAGGGTTGGTTTTCCTTCTGAATTTACAAATATCAGGTGGGTAAGTATTAAACCATCCGATTTAAATATTCAAAACACTTTTGCACAAATTCCACATGATGTATATATTCAATCGCATGCTATCAAAAGGATGAAGGAAAGGCTGGATTATTTTGATAATTATGGTTTAATGTTACTTTTACAATCTACCCTTTTGCTCAAACTTAAAATGTGTTATGATATACATAAAAATATGATGATTGAATTTTATATTTTAGATGTAAAAGCGGGTTATTTGCCCTTTGAAATTACCGATGGCAAGATTGTAATAAAGACTTTTCTGTTTTTAACCAATGGTTCAACTCCCGAAGGAGCTATGCTTGAAAAATATACCGGATTAAACAGAGAAGAAATAAAATATCTGAAAATAGATAAATTAAGTAGTTTTATCAATTCAGATATAAGTGAGAATGAAGAATTACAAGTATTTATGAAGAAGGCAGGTTGTGAATGTCTGCTCGAACTGTATAAATATTATAAAAAAGGTTCTAGTGGAATAGGAAACTCAAACAGCCTTAATAAAATGATAGAGATGATGAATAAAAATAAAGAGTATTTGAAAGAATATGAAATGTTGGTAATAGAAGAAGGATAATATAAAAATACCAGGTGTGAGACATTAAGTAATTTGAATTACTTAATGTTAGATTTTAAACCATGCTTAATCTGTGTTCTTTAGTTTTTTTGGATAATAGTTCATGATATAAATAACGGTTTTATACCTTAATCTTTTTCACATCAACCTTTAACTTGTTTTGCTTTAATGAATAATTTTTAATATTTACTTTTATAAATAATTATAGTAACAAACTTAATATTTATAAAAATGAAAAATCAAGGGAATAAAATTATTTTAAATACACTAAAGCTTGTATTTGTTTTCTGTTTATTATCAACTAGTTTCGTAAAATCACAAACTGCTTACCTTAAGGGAAAGGTATTAGATGCCGATACCAAAGAGCCTATTCCTTTTGCAAATGTTATAGTAGCAAATACAAAAAATGCTGCCGTTACCGATTTTGATGGAAATTATAAATTGAAGTTTTCTGCATCTGGCAAATTTGATATAAAAGTAAGTTATATTGGTTATAAACCGAAAATAATTAAAGATATCAAAATTAAAGCGGGTGATACAATTATACTTAATATTCTAATGGAAGAGACAGCAGTAACTCTTGAATGCTTTGAAGTGGTTAATTGTAAAGTTCCTTTGATAAGTAAAGATGCAACTTATAGTTCAAGCACTGTTACTTCAAGTAATTTGAGTAATTATTCAGTTTTCGAAGAGGAAAACAGTAAGAGCGTTAAAATTGAAAATTTTAAACCCGGACAATTAACAGCTTCTGAAATTAACGATTTCAGTAAATGGAATTTATGGCAGGATATTAAGAAGACAGATTTAAAAGAATTTCGCAATAAATGGAAAATATCACCCGATACCAGATATTCGGTTATGGTAAAATCAAAAAATGGAAATGCAGTTGTTGATGCACAGGTAGTATTAAAAACTGCTGAAGGGAAAACTATTTGGAGTAACCGTACCGATAATTCAGGCAAGGCAGAATTATGGCTTAATATTTATGATAATATATACAATAGCAAAAACGAACTTTATTTAAATTATCAGGGAAAAGAATATAATTATGAAAACCCAAACTTTTTTAATGAGGGTATAAATGTTTTTAAAATTCCGGTAGATTGTAATATTCCCGATCAGGTTGATATTGCTTTTGTGGTAGATGCCACCGGTTCGATGGAAGATGAAATTAAATTTCTTAAATCTGATATACTCGACATTATAAATAAAACCAAAGCAAATTTCACTAAAATAAAAGTAAGCTTAGGCAGTGTTTTTTATAAATGCAATGGCAATTCATATATAACCAATACCTCTCCTTTAACTTCAGATATAAATAAAACCATCAGTTTTATTAAAAACCAGCAAGCCGATGGTGGAGGAGATGAATTGGTAGAAGAAGGATTAAAATCGGCAATTGACAGTTTAAATTGGAGCGAAAATGCAAGAACAAGGTTATTGTTTTTTATAATGGACGAACAACCACTGCTAAGGCAAGAAGTTATAAATAAATTGCAAATCTATACACAGAAAGCAGCAGAAAAAGGAATTAAAATTATTCCGGTAATTGCAAGTGCTGAAAACATGAATAATGCTTCAAGCATGGAATATTTGATGCGAAGTATAGCTCTTGCAACAAATGGTACTTATGTTTTTCTTACCGATCATAGCCAGATAGGTGATGCACATGCAAAACCACATACCGATGAATATGATGTGGAGTTATTAAATAATCTGATTAATCGCCTGATTTATCAGTTCTGTTATGTGCCCGGTTGTGATTATAAGATAAGCAGCAATGGGATTTCTGATACTACTTTTATAACAAATAGTCCGGTTATAGCTCATGAAATAATAAATGCAAACAGAAAGATTAAAGAAGATTCAACCAAAATAGTTGTAAAAGTTTTTCCTTCATTAAATCAAACTGATACTGTATCTAAAGCCAAAACTAACGATACATTGGGAAATGAAAATGGAGTAAAAACAGATAATCTGACTGAGGCAAAAAGAATAGATATTAAATTATATCCCAATCCTACTTCAGGAAGAATAACAATTGAAATAGAAGGAGATATAAATGAAATATATCTGGCAGATATTTCAGGTAAACTAATATCGAAATACATTACTAAAAATCAGTCACGTATTGAATTAGACCTTAGTATGTATAGTTCTGGTATTTATTTCATTAAATTTTTTGATAATCAGAAATGGTATTCAGGGAAAGTAATCTTAAATCATTAATTAAATATTTTAAAAAATATTGGTGCGATATTAAGTCGCAATCCCACTAAAAAGGTTTTTTAAAAACAAAAAGCCCGCAAATTATGCAGGCTTTTTGTTTTATTATAAACTTGAAATTAAGCACCTAAAGTTGCCACCATCACAGCTTTAATAGTATGTAAACGATTTAGGGTAAAATAAATAGAGAAATAAGGGATTAATAATGGAATTTGCAGGCAATAATTTTAATAAAGTGATCTTCTACTTTATAAACCAGACGATGTTCGTCTGTTATTCTACGCGACCAGTAACCTTTATAATTGTGCTTTAATGCTTCCGGTTTTCCTGTGCCTTCATAAGGATTTTTGGCAGTTTCTTTTATCAGTTTTTTAAGTTTATTGAAAATCTGTTTGTTTTCAGATTGCCATTCGTTGTATTGTTCAAAAGCAATGGGTGTAAAGAGGAAGTCTCTCATAAATCCTTGTTTTTTATGATAATATATTCTCCTTTTTTATCCTGAACAATAGATTTGTCGAGCATGGCTTTGTTTTCGGAATTGGATATAAGATAGGCCGTAGCGTCAGTTTCGTCTTCTAAATTTATGGTTTGTGTTTTTACATTTAATTTTTTTAACATTGTAGATAAAAAATTAAATTCAGATTTATTTTTTGGTTGTATTAATATTGCTTCCATTATCGTAATTTTTTACAAAAATACAAATTTTATCATCAATTAAATATAAAAGCCCGCAAATTATGCAGGCTTTTCGCTTTATTATAAAGTTGAAATTAAGCACCTAAAGTAGCATTGAATCATCGTTTATATGCTTTTGCTTTATTGGAATTACACTTTTCTTAGTACTCCATCTACCAGCACCGGAACTACATTGGCGGTATTCAGTTCAAAGGTATATTCCAGCACATCATCAAGTCCCAATTTTCGCAAACGTTCGCGATGAGCCGCTTTTTGAATATATTCCAGCGGGTTGTTGCGGGCTATGCTCCACAAATCAAGTGCAGCCTCAGCTGAGTCGCAATTGCATTCGAAGGCATTGGTTTTTAGTAATTCTTTGCAAAGTGCTCCTGCAAATATCGAATCCTCCAGATTGAATTTGTTTTTCCATCCGGCACACAATATCACCACATTTTTCTGTTGTACGCTAAGCCATTTGCTAAGTGCATCCAGATTGGAAAACGAACCTACCGTGAGTCCTTCGGCATTTTTTGCCAGCTCAATAGCTTGAGTGCCATTGGTAGTGCTGTAGGCAATGGTTTTGCCCACCACAGCTTCAGTCATAAAGTTAAAGGCTGAATTGCCAAAATCGGCAAAGCCCAGCACCACACCTTCGCGTTCCGACGCTACCAGAAAACCCTTATTTTTATAATCACGGGCTTCGTCTAATGAGGCCACAGGTATTATGCTTTCAACTCCGTTGGCAAAAGCTGCACAAATAGATGTGCTGGCACGCAAAATATCTACCATCACCACTATAAAGTTCTCTTTGGTAATTATTTCGCTATATAATTTGGGTGTAAAACACACTTCTATTGTATTCATTTTTCAAGTAATATTTAATATGCAAAAGTAATTGAATGTTTTAAAATAATAAACTCATTTGCAAAGAAAAAATATTTGAGAAAATGAATGGAATTTTAAACCAAATGGGAAACCACATAAGTTGTTGAAAAACCATCGTATTGTCTTAGTAAATATTTCATTTCAATCCAATCGAAAAATTTCCTTAACTTAGTAGCCTCAAACTTTGCAAAAGTTTTATTTTTTATTTTATTGATATTACGACAAGTACCATGAATTTACAACATATACATCTGAAATTATACGACCTTAAACCAACATTTAAAGGTGATATTTATACAGCAGAAACCATGCGTTTGCTTTATGCTACTGATGCTTCAGCCTATCGCGAAATGCCTGTGGCAGTGGTACGTCCTAAGGACAAAGAAGATATTGCCCTTTTGATAAAGTTTGCCAACGAAAACAAAGTTCCTTTGATACCTCGTACTGCAGGTACTTCGCTTGCCGGACAGGTAGTAGGTAGTGGCGTTATTGTTGATGTTTCAAAATACATGTGTCGTATTCTCGAAATCAACGAAGAAGAACATTGGGTTCGTGTTGAACCGGGTGTTGTTTTGGACGAACTAAATAAAATAGTTACCAAAAATGGCCTGTTTTTCGGACCCGAAACTTCCACCTCAAACCGCTGTATGATAGGCGGAATGGTCGGAAACAACTCATGCGGAGCACATTCGCTTATTTACGGCAGTACTCGCGAGCATACACTCGAAATAAAAGCTTTTCTGAGCGATGGTTCGGAAGTTGAATTTAAAGCTTTAACAAAAGATGAGTTTATCAATAAACAAATAGGAGATAAACTCGAAAACAAGATTTATCAGCAGATAAACGAAGTATTATCAGACAAAGAAAATCAGGCTGAAATTATTGCACAATATCCCGATAAATCGCTCGAAAGAAGAAATACCGGTTATGCCATTGATTTGCTAATGGATATGCAACCATTTACCGAAAATGGCGAGAAATTTAATTTTGCAAAGCTATTGGCTGGCTCTGAAGGTACCCTGGCATTTTCAACTGAAATCAAATTAAATCTGGTTCCATTGCCACCCAAAGAAGTAGCTTTGGTTTGCATTCATTGCCATACACTTAAAGATGCTTTAAAAGGAAATATCATTGCTCTGAAACACAAGCCGGTCGCTATTGAATTGATGGATGATATTATCATGAATTTAACCAAAGATAATATCGAACAAAGCAAAAACCGTTTCTTTATAGAAGGCAATCCAGCTGCATTACTCATTGTAGAATTTGCCATGAACAGCAAAGATGAAATTATGAAAGCTGCTGAAAGTCTCGAAAAAGAAATGCGTGAAGCTGGCTATGGTTATCATTTTCCATTAGTTTTTGGCGATGATGTAAAAAAAGTATGGAATTTGCGTAAAGCTGGCTTAGGAGTATTATCAAATGTTCCCGGCGATGCAAAGCCAGTTCCGGTAATAGAAGATACCGCTGTAAATCCACAAGTCTTACCCGAATATATTGATGAATTTCAGGAAATTCTAAAGAAATACAATCTTGATTGTGTTTACTATGCCCACATTGCCACCGGCGAATTGCATCTGCGACCGGTATTAAACCTTAAAGATCCGAAAGATGTGGAATTGTTCCATACCATTGCTTTAGAAACAGCAAAACTGGTAAAAAAATACAAAGGTTCTTTAAGTGGCGAGCATGGCGATGGCAGATTGCGTGGAGAGTTTATACCGCTAATGATTGGCGAAAAAAATTATCAGATTATTAAAGATATTAAGGAATGCTGGGATGTAAATCATATCTTTAATCCCAACAAAATTGTGGACACACCTCCAATGAATCAATTTTTAAGATATGAGCCCGGTAAACCTCAACGCAAATTTGAAACCATTTTCGATTTCGGTGAAAATGAAAATATTCTACAGGCAGCCGAGCGTTGTAATGGTTCGGCTGATTGCCGAAAATCGGAAATTATTGGAGGAACCATGTGCCCGAGTTTTATGGCAACACGAAATGAAAATTCAACAACCAGAGCCCGTGCCAATATCCTTCGCGATTTTCTGACAAACTCAACAAAATCAAATCCATTTGATCATAAAGAAATTTATGAAGTATTCGATTTGTGTCTATCATGCAAAGGATGCAAATCAGAATGTCCTTCCAATGTGGATGTTGCCAAGCTAAAAGCTGAATTTTTACAGCATTATTACGATGCCAACGGCATTCCACTCAGAACACGAGCCATTGCATACATATCTCACATCAATGCAATAGGAATGATTTTCAGACCTATCACCAATTTTTTCATGAGTAATGCTTTTACTTCAGGAATTGCCAAATCAATACTTGGCTTTTCGCAAAAGCGTGATATACCCTTATTGTCAAAACATACTTTACGGAAATGGGCTAAAAAGAATACATCAACCGCAAATGTAAAGCATGGGAAAGTTTATTTGTTTGCCGATGAATTTACCAATTATAATGAATCGGATATCGGCATTAAAGCCATCAGATTACTGGAAAAGCTTGGATATGAAGTTGTAATACCAAAACATCTGGTAAGCGGACGAACCTTTCTTTCTAAAGGTTTAATCAGAACAGCCCGTAAGATTGCCATTCAGAATGTTTTGTTTTTAAAGGATATTATTTCAGAGAAAACGCCATTGATAGGAATTGAACCATCGGCAATATTGAGTTTCAGAGACGAATATCCCGATTTGGTTGGAAAAGAACTTAAATCAACAGCCAAAGATCTTGCTAAAAATGCTTTGTTGTTTGACGAATTTTTTGTTCGAGAAATAGAAAAAGGCAATATAAGCAAAGAAAATTTTACAAAAGAAAGTAAAAATATAAAATTACATGGACATTGTCAGCAAAAATCCATTGCTTCTACCTTACCCACTAAAAAAATGCTGAGTTTTCCTGAAAATTACAGCATTGAGGAAATACCCTCAGGTTGTTGCGGCATGGCAGGCTCATTTGGTTACGAAAAAGAACATTATGAACTCTCGATGCAGGTTGGTGAATTGGTGTTGTTTCCGGCAATCAGAAATACTCCGGCAGAAACAAGCATTGCAGCAATGGGAACAAGTTGCCGTTGCCAGATTAAAGATGGTACAGGCAGAGAAGCATTACATCCTGTGGAAATAATGTTTGAAGCTTTGAATTAAATAAGTTATTGATTAAAGGTATAATTGAATAGTGAATTACAGAGGACAAGCAGAAGTTTACGAAATTCTTAAGCAACTGGATATACCATTTGATTATTACGAACATCCGCCTGTTCCTACAGTGAAAGAAGCTCAACTATATTGGAAAGATATTGAAGCAGCACATTGTAAGAATCTTTTTTTTAGAAATCACAAAGGGAATAAGCATTTTCTGGTTTTACTCGAGTTTTATCAGACATTAGCAATTAAAGATTTAGAATCCAAATTAAAACAAGGAAAAATCACTTTTGCTTCCGACGAACGCATGATGAAACATTTAGGCCTTACACCCGGCTCGGTTTCTCCTTTTGGATTGATAAATGACAAGACAAATCATGTACATGTTTTTATTGATGAAAACCTGCAAAATGCAGAAAGAATCAGCTTTCATCCCAATATCAATACTGCTTCCTTGGTAATCCCTTACGAGGGATTTTTAAGATATATGAACTGGACTGGAAATACTTATGAGTTTCTGAAATTATATTAAAAAAGGTCATACTGAATAACAATATGACCTTTAAATAACAAAAATAGATTTTTTACTTAACCTGATCTATAGCCCATTTCAATGCATCTTCAAGCATTTCCTGAGGTGGATCACTTATAAAACCTTCATTTGTAAGATTTTTTACCAAACTACGGGAATATTCAATATCTTTTTTTGCAATTTCAAAAGCCTGCTCTTCAGAAATAATCACTCGGGCAACCCCATCTTTTATGGCCTGCATAGCCACATCAGCTGCTTCTCTCGGAAAAACTTCTGCCTCTTCCATGTTAGGAACAATATTCTCAATATCAATTCCTCTTCTTTCAGCAAAATCGGCTAATGAATGAGCGGCTGCAATTGCCATATTATCAGTAATTTTTTTGGCTCTAACCATCAAAGCACCTTTTAAAATTCCAGGAAAACCGATAGAGTTATTTACCTGATTAGGAAAATCACCTCTTCCTGTTGCAACTATATAAGCACCAGCTTCTTTTGCTGCATAAGGATAAATTTCAGGAACCGGATTTGCACAAACAAAAACAATTGATTTTTCAGCCATTAACTGTATCCATTCTTTCTTAATGGTATCAGGACCAGGTGTTGATAAAGAAATCAGAACATCAGCACCTTTCATGGCTTCTTCCATTGTTTTTACATTATTTTTATTGGTAGTTAAGCATAATTCCCACTTACGATAAAAACGTTTATCATCTTCAATGTCTTTACGATCAATATTTAAAGAACCTTTTGAATCGAACATTATCAGATTTTCAGCTTTTGCACCGTCAGCTATAATCAAACGTGCAATAGTTGTATTAGATGCTCCTGCGCCATACAAAACGATTTTTGTATCTTTAATTTTTCGATTTGTAAGCTTTAAAGCATTAAGCAAACCAGCCAAAGTAACACAGGCAGTTCCCTGAGCATCATCGTGCCAAACCGGAATTTCACATTCTTCACGCAAAACATCCAGAACTTTGAAGCAATTTGGCTGAGAAATATCTTCAAGATTAACAGCACCAAAACTATGTTGAGCCATTTTCACAAAGTCAATAATCTTATCAGGATTATTTTTACCTGTTTCATCCTTACTGTCGATGCACAACGCAACAGCATCAACTCCTCCAAGATACTTCATCAGGAAAGCTTTGCCTTCCATAACACCTAAACCACCAGAAGGCGTACAATCTCCGTCGCCTAAAACTCTGGTAGAATCACTCACAACTGCTACTAAGTTTCCTCTATTTGACAAGTCGTAAGAAGTATTGTGGTCATCTCTGATATTAGTTGAAACTCTTGATACACCCGGAGTGTACCAAACATTAAACCAGTTAAACCCCAAAACAGGAGCTTTAGGAACAGTTTGTATTTTACCTCCATAAAACTGATGTGCTTTTTCTGATAACTCTTTAAGAAAAAGAGTTTTAGCTTTTGCTATTTGTTCAGGACTAAAATCATCCGGAAATACATTATCCAGATTTTCCAAATCAATTTTTAACTTTTCCATGCAAATATTATTATTATACAAAGATAATCATACTATTAAATTAAATGTTAAGTTTTTTAAAAAAAATATCAACATTTTATTGTTGTTGAATTTAAAAAAATTGTATTTTTGTTAAACATAAAAAACATAAAAAATCAATATCAATTGTAATTAAAATAGCTGAAATACAAAGTGTTGATAAATTTTATTATTTAATTATGTAAATAAAAAAATCAACATTTAATGTTGATTTTTAAATTTCAAAGTTTATATTATATACTAAGAATATGGAAAGAATCAAAAATGCATTAAAAACTTATGGTTTAGATCGAGTGGAAGAAATATATTATAACCTCTCGTATGATGAATTATTTAAACATGAAACCAATCCTGAATTACAAGGTTTTGAAAAAGGATTTTTAACCAATACAGGGGCTGTAACTGTCGATACCGGAATATATACTGGTCGTTCGCCAAAGGACAAATACATTGTTCAGGAAGACGAATCGAAAAGCAATGTCTGGTGGGCAAATCCATTAAGAAAATCTTCTGATAACAAACCAGTATCAGAAGAAGTTTGGAATGATTTATATGAAAACTCAGTAAATCAATTAAATGGAAAAAGAATTTATGTGATGGACGGTTTTGCCGGCACTAATGAAGATACCCGCTTAAAAATCAGAGTAATTACAGAAGTTGCGTGGATGGCACATTTTGTAAAAAATATGTTTATCAGACCAACTGAAGAAGAACTAAAAGATTTTGTTCCTGATTTTGTGATGCTTAATGCTTGTAAAACCACCAATAAAAAATGGCAGGAACACAATATGCACAGTGATGTTTATACAGTATTCAACATTAAAGAACGTCGTGCGGTAGTTGGCGGGACTTGGTATGGTGGCGAAATTAAAAAAGGGTTTTTCTCAATCATGAATTATTTTTTACCTTTAAAAGGTATTGCCTCAATGCATTGTTCTGCTAATATGGGAAAAGACGGAGATACTGCTGTTTTCTTTGGATTATCAGGAACTGGTAAAACCACTTTATCTGCAGATCCAAAGCGTTTATTGATCGGAGACGACGAGCACGGTTGGGATGATAATGGCGTATTTAACTTTGAAGGAGGATGTTATGCCAAATGTATTAACCTGAGCAAAGAAAACGAACCAGACATTTACAACTCAATCAAACGCGATGCTTTATTGGAAAATGTTGCTTTTGATGAAAAAACCAGTGAGATTTTATTTGCCGATGGATCTAAAACAGAAAATACCCGTGTTTCATATCCTATTTATCATATTAACAATATCGTTAAACCTGTTTCAAAAGGTGGACATGCCAAGAAAATTATCTTCCTTACTGCAGATGCTTTTGGTGTATTGCCTCCGGTTTCCAAACTAACTAACGATCAGACAATGTATCAGTTTTTAAGTGGTTATACAGCAAAAGTTGCCGGTACAGAAAGAGGAATCAAAGAACCTACTCCAACTTTTTCTTCTTGTTTTGGAGCTGCATTCCTACTTTTGCACCCTACTGTTTATGCCAGAGAGTTAGCCCGTAAAATTGAAGCGCATGGATCAACCGCATATCTGGTAAATACAGGATGGATTGGTGGCCCTTATGGCGTTGGTCGCAGAATTGACATTCCATCAACTCGTGCTATTATTGATGCAATACTTGATGGTTCATTGGATAATGCTGAATATGATACTTTACCGGTATTTGGTTTTGCAATTCCTAAAGCCGTAAACAATGTTAAACCTGAATTACTCAATCCACGTAATTTATGGGCTAATCCTGCTGAATGGGATGTAGCTGCACGTAATTTGGGCGAAAAATTCATCAAAAATTTCGAAAGTTTTACTGATAATGATGAAGGAAAACGATTGATAGCTGCAGGTCCTCAGTTATAAAAATCTGATTTACAAATATTTTCGGGTTGTTAGATGAAAAAATCTACAACCCGATTTTTTTTGCTTTAAATAATTTTTTTATTGTAATTTCGTTGTTAATTAATAAACAATTAAAAATTAAAAAAATGAAGAAAAAAATTATTATCCTGATTTTAATTTTCAGTTCCTTTAGCTTTGTTAAAGGTCAGATAATAAAAAGTATCGGAATAAAATCTGGAATCAGTTTATCTAATCAATCATGGGATTATTCTCCATATTACCAAATATTATCGATAAAAAGTTCAGTTGGTTTATACGAAGTATTAACCGCAGATTTTATTATAAAAAAACACTGGGATTTGTCTGCTGATTTTGGGATTTATAAGAGTCGTGGCAAAAGCTTAAATGACGAAATGCATACTCATGAAGTCAATTACTTTACAAACAAACTTAGCTTTCTCACATTTAGCCCAAATATAAAATTAAAAACGGATTTTTATCATTTTACTCCATACATAACAATTGGACCACGAATCGATTATTTTATAAAAGAGTTATCAGAAGTAAATGTTAGTGATAAAACGGTATTAAAACCTTTACAGTTTGGGTTTAATACAGGAATCGGTATAAATTATCTCATTAACAAAATAGCATTAATTGCTGAATATCAATATCTATATAATTTTACAAATATTATTGACCAGGCAGCTCTTATACCAGTCACAGAAGATAATATAACACAAGATGTAGTAAAAATTAATAATCATATCATCAGTTTAGGAGTTAAATATTATTTTAAAAAATAAAGGATCATCATATATGAAATTAAAAATTACGATTATAGGTATATTTTTTTTATGTTATAGTTTTTCTCATTCTCAAATTATAAAAAGCATAGGAATAAAGTCTGGAATCAGCTTATCTAATCAATCATGGGAAGATACGCATTTATGCAACGATCATGTTTTTAATGCTTCTACTGGGATTTACGAAGCTATTACATTTGATTTTATTGATAACGAATATTGGCAATTTTCTGCTGATTTGGGTATTTACCAAAGTGCAAGCAAGTCAGAAAAAAGTCCTTTTCCTTCCTATACTTTTGAGTCCAATCCTTATTTTAATTTTAAATTTGGATTTATTACATTTAATCCAGCTTTTAAATTCAAAATACCATTAA
>JAHEYQ010000053.1 GCA_023251515.1 Bacteroidales bacterium | reverse complement strand
TATAAGGCTTTAAACTATAAGTTCTACCCCTTTGTAAAACGAAAATCTGTAGTACACAGTTCGGAACTCAAAAAAATTGAAACCTCATATTTACATAACTTACGTCAGGATAAATGCAAAATGGGTTAAACTAAAAAAATTAAAACCATTAAACTATACTTTTTAATATACTCCAACAAAATTTTAATGTACACCAGAATTTTGATAACAAACCCCAATAACATTTTTCTGTACACCAATATATTTTTAAAATATACAGGTGTAGATTATATGACAATATGGGTACAAAAAAAATATATTAGTGTATGCAAAAATATATAAGTGTATTACAAAAACATATTGGTGTACAAAATGATAATGAAACAGTTATATATATATTGCTTAGTGTTGATAAAGAATATATATTTTATAGAAAAAAGAAAAAAAAAGACCACTTTACATTGCTGTAAAATGGTCTTTTTTATTTGGTGTATAAAATTTGTGCCTAAATTCTTAGGATTTCGCCTAACTTAATTTCTGACTTTTAAATCATTTTCGCATCTTCGCCTCTGGGTTTGCTTACCAGATATTTGAAGTAACTGCGGCGGCGTTTATGTTGGCGGCGTTCGAAGTAGCTCCACAAATTCTGCATTTTCTCGTTGCTTTCAAACTCCACATTGGTTTCTGCTTTTTTATAACCTTTGGCTATCAGTTTGCGGGCAATATCACTAAACATTACAGCCAAAACACCTTTATTTGCAAAATCGGGGCGGATACCAATAAAATACATATCAATGGTATCGTTCTTTTTATTGGCTTTCCGTAAATGATAAAAACCTAAAGGGAAAAGTTTTCCGTTGGCTTTTTGAAAAGCTTTAGAATAGGAGGGCATGGTAACACCAAAAGCAACTACTTTGTTGTTTTTATCTAAAACTACCGAAACAAACTCAGGATTTACCAGTTTCAGGTATTGTTTGAGATAAAATTCGGTTTGTTTTTCGCCAACAGGTGTAAAACCATACATCAAACCATAAATATTATTGATAATTGCAAAAATCTCATCCACATAAGGCATTATATCGCTTAAGCTTTTAAACTTTGCGATTTTCAGATTTTGTTTTCGTTGCACAAAGTCAGAGACTTTCAGAAATTTTTCAGGTAATTTTGCCGGAATTTCCACTTCATATTCCACCCAATCGGCATCTTTATAATACCCGTTTTGTTCCAGATAACAAGCATAGTAAGGATAATTATATCTTTCAACAATGGTAGAAAGTTCGCTAAAACCCTCAATTAAAATGCCTTCCGGATCAAAATCTGTAAAACCCAAAGGACCATGAATGGCTTCCATTCCGCTTTCGCCAGCCCAATTTTCGGCTGTTTGAAGTAAAGCAGTTGCAACTTCTTCGTTATCAATTATATCAAACCATCCAAAACGAGCATATCTGTTTCCCCATTTTTCAATAAAAGGCTTATGTATAATACCGGCAATCCGGCCAACAACTTTTCCTTCCTTGTAAGCAAGCCAAAGTTTTGTTTCGCAAACCTCAAAAGAAGGATTAATATCCTTATCAAGGGTTTTCATTTCCTGCGAAATAAGTTGCGGAACAAAATATTTACAATCTTTATATAATTCAAGTGGAAACATTACAAAAGCTTTAAGCTCTTGTTTGTTAGTTACTTCTTTTATTTGAATTGACATATTTTTTTCTCCTTAATTTACAAAATGAATTTTTAATAAAAATACAAAATAAATTTTAAGGTATGATTTGCAATTTCTTAGCATTTTTGGAAATTTTATCCAAAGCGTAATCAATTTGTTCAAATGAATGAGTAGCCATTAATGAGAATCTGATTAAAGAAGAATCCGAACTAACTGCCGGAGAAACAACCGGATTAACAAAAATACCATCATCAAACAGCATTTTTGTTATTTTGAATGTTTTCAGATTATCTCTCACATAAAGCGGAATAATAGGAGATTGCGTATGACCAATGTCAAAACCCATAACTCTCAGATTATCCAATGCATAATTGGTATTAGCCCATAATTTCGCAATACGTTCGGGTTCGTTGATAATAATTTCAAGAGCGGCCAAAACGCTTGCAGTAGCTGCAGGAGTGATACTTGCACTAAAAATATATGAACGTGAATTGTGTTTTAGGAAATTGATGGTATCTTTGTCGGCAGCAATAAAACCACCAATAGAAGCCAATGATTTACTGAAAGTTCCCATAATTAAATCAACATCATCGGTCAATCCGAAATGAGAAGCAGAACCTGCACCTTTATTTCCGATAACACCCAATGAGTGAGCTTCATCTAAATAAATTGAAGCACCATATTTTTTTGAAAGTTCAACAATACCAGGTAAATCAACAATATCACCTTCCATGCTGAAAATACCATCAACCACAATAAGTTTGATTTTATCTGGTTTGCACGATTTCAATGCTTTTTCGAGTGATGCCATGTCGTTATGTCTGTATTTCAATGCATTTGAAAACGACAATCTTCTGCCTTCAATAATTGATGCATGGTCTAATTCATCAAGAATAATATAATCATCGCGACCGGTAACAGCAGAAATAACACCAACATTAACCTGAAATCCAGTAGAATAAACCAGAGCTTCTTCTTTGCCAACATATTTGGCTAATTTTTCTTCCAATTCAATATGAATATCGAGAGTTCCGTTCAAAAAACGAGAACCGGCACAGCCCGATCCATATTTTCTGATGGCTTCAATAGAAGCTTCTTTTATTTTAGGATGATTGGTTAAACCCAGATAACTATTTGAACCAAACATTAATACCTTTTTGCCATTAATAACAACTTCAGTATCCTGATCCGATTCTATTTTTCTAAAATAAGGATAAACACCCAGCCTTTGTATCTGCTGAGGTAAATCATACTTTGATAATTTTTCCTGTAAAATTCTCATAAATTTTATTCTATTAAACTAATAACATAGTTCTATATAAACCTGCAAATTTACATATTATTCTCCAATGATTAATATTAAAAAAAATTAAAAAGTCCTGAGTATGGAGTTTTAACCAGAAGATTCTACCTCACTTAACTAAATAAGTTGATTATATATCGTTTTGATAATCAATTTTATATTATGTAACATGAGATCAATGCTTCTAAAATTTATTATTATGATATTTCATTTTTTTTAGTATTTATTATTGTTCTGACCACACTGTATAAAATGTCTGTATTCCAATCTGTAAGGTAATTATATCCTCTGTAAATATCTGTAGGATTATCAGTTGAATAAATTGCAAAATAGGTTTGGTAATCCCTTGTTCCAACTTTTTCCCATGGAATGGTTTTAGGTTCTTCTTTAATGATTCCATTAACATTAATTGTCAGGTGGTTTTTTGTAAATACCACATTACCAATGCCGAAATTTTCATTATTCTGAAATTTAGTAAGATAAGATTCTGAAATTTCAGAAAAAAAGTAATTCCAGATTGAATTTACAATATCTGCAAATTTATTATGGTATTCCTTTTTTTGAAATCCATAAAAGCTTTTGAAGTTGATTTTGAGAATATTATTCTCACTATTTCTGATAAATATCTGATATTCTCTGCCTATAGTGAAATATATTCCCTCAATCCATTTTATTCCATACCGATATTCAACAATTGATTCTTTGTTAAACTGGGTGTAAGTATCAGATTTTGAATCTTTATTTTCAAATTTAATACATTCAGGATTAATAATCAGTTTTCTTTCTCTGTTATCAAGCAATCCTCTTTTTATTGAAAAATGAATATCTTCCATATCAGATTGATTATCAATATCTAATTCCTTTCAACTTCTGTCTTTTGTTCCTGAATCATTTCATACTCAGGATTTCACTTTATTCAACTTCCGTCTTAAACAATCTTCTCCAGAATTTTATCTGCCAAGCGGCTGGCTCCCATTCTGAAGTATTTGTTATTCAGCCATTTTTCGCCTAAAACTGTATTTACCAATTTAAAATAATTTAATGCTTGTTCTGGTTCAGAAATTCCGCCTGCAGGTTTAATGCCTATCATTTTTCCGGTTTTTTCATAATGAGATTTTATAGATTGGAGCATCACATAAAAGGCTTCTTCGGTAGCAGCCGGATTAATTTTTCCGGTTGAAGTTTTAATAAAATCAGCTCCGGCAGCAATTGAAATATCACTTGCAATACGAATATTTCTTAGGTTTTGCAGTTCGCCGGTTTCTAAAATAACTTTTAGATGTGCTTCTCCGCAAAATTGTTTTATGGCTAAAACTTCGTTATATATTGTCTTATAATCACCTTCAAGAAATGTTCCACGTGAAATCACCATATCTATCTCTTCAGCACCTTCATCTACAGCGTATTTTACTTCAATAAGCTTAACAAAAAGTGGTGATTGACCGGCAGGAAATGCACCTGCAACACATGCAGTTTTTATACCCGAACCTTTTAGTTTTTCAGAAACCTGTTTTGCAAAAGTAGGATAAACACATATTGCAGCAACATTCGGAATATTTTTTCCTTTATTAACATAGGTTAATCCTTTTTCGCACAATGCATTTACTTTGCTTTTGGTATCTGCACCTTCAAGTGTGGTTAGGTCAATACAATTTAAAATTATGCTTAATGCTTCTTTTTCAGTATAATTACCTAATCCTCCCTGTATAATATTTTTAACTTCAGAAGCAACTTTGGCTTCATCAACAACGATGTTTTTATAAGTTTCTTGCATATTTATGTATTATTTTTACAAAATTAAGCATTTGTTTATTTCTACACCTTAGTATTTTCTGATTTTTTTCATTTTAATGTGTTTTTTTATTATTTTGTTTTTAAAGTTGCTCATTTTCAATTTAATATTGATAAAAGTAGATTGTTAACTGCTTACAGACATGCAGTTAAATGAGTTTTCATTATCTTTGCAAAAAAATGTTGAAATGAATTTTATAGAAGAACTCAAATGGAGAGGCATGATACACGATATGATGCCGGGTACAGAAGAACAACTAACAAAAGAAATGACAACTGCTTATGTAGGAATAGATCCGACAGCAGACTCTTTACATATAGGGCATCTGGTTTCAATTATGATGCTCAAACATTTTCAGGTAGCCGGGCATAAACCACTTGCTTTGGTTGGCGGTGCAACCGGAATGATAGGCGATCCTTCCGGTAAATCAGAAGAACGTAATTTGTTAGACGAAAAAACATTGCGTCATAATCAGGATTGTATTAAAAAACAATTACTTAATTTTCTGGATTTTGATAATTCAAAATCAAATCATGCCGAAATTGTAAACAATTACGATTGGATGAAAGAATTCTCATTCTTAGGTTTTCTGCGTGATGTTGGAAAACATCTTACTGTTAATTACATGATGGCAAAAGATTCTGTAAAAAAACGTCTGGAAACCGGATTGTCTTTTACTGAATTTACTTATCAATTGGTTCAGGGATATGATTTTTTGTGGCTTAACGAGCACAAAAACTGCAAATTACAAATGGGTGGTTCCGATCAATGGGGAAATATTACCACAGGAACCGAATTAATTCGTCGTAAGAATGGGGGAGAGGCTTTTGCATTAACTTGTCCGCTAATTACTAAGGCTGACGGAGGCAAATTTGGCAAAACCGAAACCGGCAATATCTGGCTTGATCCTGAAAAAACATCACCTTATAAATTTTACCAGTTTTGGTTAAACTGTTCTGATACTGATTCTTCAAAATACATTCGTATTTTTACAATGTTCAGTAAAGATGATATTGAAGTACTTGAACTACAGCATAATGAAGCTCCACATTTAAGGGTTTTGCAAAAAGCTTTGGCAAAAGACCTTACTATTCGTGTACATTCCGAAGAAGACTATAATGCAGCTATTGAAGCTTCTGAAATCCTTTTTGGCAAAGGTACTACCGATACTTTAAAACGGATGTCGGAAGATACATTACTATCTGTTTTTGAAGGTGTACCGCAATGCGAAGTTTCAAAAACAGATTTAGAAAACGGAATTAATATTGTTGATTTTGTAAGTGATAAAACCGGAATTTTTCCGTCAAAGGGTGAAGCACGCAGAATGCTGAAAGACAACGGAGTGTCAGTAAATAAAGAAAAAGTTAGCGAAGCTACTATGATAACCTCTGATATGCTTTTAAATCAGAAATATCTGATAGTACAGAAAGGGAAAAAGAATTATTACTTAATAATTTTTCAGTAAATTATTGGCTGATTTTAACTATCTTTCTGTAACAAATAAAAAATTAAAGCCTCTTCAAAGAGGCTTTTTTTATGAGCCCACAGTGAATCTCTTTTGCGAAAATCTGGTGATGCAAAGTTGCTAATTACAAAAATCCCGCAATTTATATTTTCCATCTCCAAAACCCCTCTAGAACTATCGCACCCAAGGGGTTGAAGTATTTAACTCCTTGTAAATCTGTGCTTCCTCTGTGAAACCCCGTGTAATAAAAAACTTCTGAAATATCCAATCGTTAATCGCAAATCATAATTTCATTTATGTATATGTCCTACGGACAATATGATTATTATTAAATTTATTTATTCTATTGATATAGAATCACTACGGGTAATAATTCTAAAATCATCATTCGTTATTAGCTGTTCTCAAATTACATTTTCCATTTCTACTGGCAGGCTGGCTTCATCAATTTTACATTAATTTCTTTTTCTTAAATAAAATTATCTGCTCAAAGTAAGGCTTACACAATCGAGTTTTCCGCCCAAAGGAGGATTTAATTTCGAAACTTTTACTTCAGCTTTAATAACTCCCGGAAACTGAACATAAAGTTCATCCAAAATACGTTTGCCGACGTTTTCCAATAGTTTCGATTTAATTTCCATTTGTTTTTTAATCATTTGATAAACACTTAAATAATTGATTGTTAAGTGTAAATCATCATTATTGGCAGCTTCATCTACATCTGCTTCTATTGTTAAATCAACTCTGAATTTTGTGCCAATGATTTGTTCTTCTTTAAAACAACCATGATATGCAAAAAATTCCATACCTTCCAATTTTATTAATGACATCGTATTTGATATTCAGTTATTTATTAAATTTTTTCTAAAAGCCAAACCTAAGAATTTTTTTTCAATATTTGCGAATGTTTGAAAAAAATATCTCGAATTAGTAATAAATCCTTAATTTTGTAAATCAAAAATTTAAGTCATGCAAGAAAATACTACCAATGTAAATAATAAGCCAACGCTTAATTTTATAGAAGAAATTGTTGAAACAGATATTCAAAATTCCAAAAACGGAAGCAGAGTTCATACTCGTTTTCCGCCAGAACCTAATGGTTATCTGCATATTGGCCATGCAAAATCTATTTGTCTGAATTTTGGATTAGCAAAAAAATACAATGGAAAATGCAATTTACGTTTTGATGATACCAATCCAACTAAAGAAGATGTTGAATATGTTGATTCTATACGCGAAGATGTAAAATGGCTCGGATTTAATTGGGATGGCGAGTATTACGCTTCTGATTATTTTGAGCAGTTGTATGAATGGGCTATTCAGCTTATAAAAATCGGAAAGGCTTATGTTTGCGATTTAACTCAGGAGCAAATGAGTGCATACCGTGGTACGCCTACAAAGCCAGGTACTGAAAGCCCATACAGAAGCCGTAGTATAGATGAAAATATCGATTTATTTACACGTATGAGAAATGGAGAATTTCCTGATGGAAGCCGTGTATTGCGTGCTAAAGTAGATATGTCGTCACCTATTATGCATATGCGCGATCCGATTTTATACCGTATCATTCACACAGATCATCATCGTACGGGCAATAAATGGTGTATTTATCCAATGTATGATTATGCCCACGGGCAAAGCGATTCTATCGAAGGTATTACCCACTCAATCTGCACCTTGGAATTTGAAGTACATCGTCCATTATATGACTGGTTTATCAAAACCTTAGAAATTCATGCACCACAACAAATAGAATTTGCACGTCTCAACATTAGTTATACATTGATGAGTAAACGCAAATTACTAGAACTGGTAAACGAAAAATATGTAAGCGGCTGGGACGATCCGCGTATGCCAACCATTTGTGGAATCCGCCGCAGAGGATATACTCCGGAATCGTTGCGGAATTTTGCCGAATTAATTGGGGTAGCCAAACGCGATAATGTGATTGATATCGCCCTTTTAGAGCATTGTATCCGCGAAGATCTGAATAAAAAAGCCATGCGTGTAATGACGGTTTTAAATCCATTAAAAGTTGTGATTGACAATTATCCTGATACCACAGAAGAAATGGATGCCATCAATAATCCGGAAGATGAAACAGCCGGCAGCCGTAAAGTTCCATTTTCAAAAGTTATTTACATTGAACGTGATGATTTTATGGAAGAACCTTCAAAAAAATATTTCCGTTTGTCGCCGGGTAATGAAGTTCGTTTGCGTTATGCTTATTTTATTAAATGCGAGAGCTTTGTAAAAGACGAAAATGGTGAAATTACAGAAGTTCATTGTTCTTATGATCCGGCATCACGAGGTGGAAATTCGCCAGATGGCAGAAAAGTGAAAGGAACTATTCATTGGGTTTCTGCACAACATGCGGTTGATATAGAAGTTAGGCTTTTTGAAAGATTATTTAATGCATACGACCCTGAAAATTATCCTGAAGGAGGTAGTTATAAAGATAATCTGAATCCTGATTCGTTAAAAGTGATTAATAACTGTAAGGCAGAACCTTATCTGAAAAATGTTGCTGTTTTGAGCAGTTATCAGTTTGAACGTTTGGGCTATTTTTGCGTTGATCAGGACTCAAAAGACGGGAAAATGGTTTTCAACCGTACGGTATCTTTAAAGGATTCCTGGGCAAAAATTGAGAAAAAAGAAGAAAAGTAATACAAAATAATACATCTTTTGGAAGATCATTTTTGGTATTCCATTTAATAAAAAAAGCCTTGTAAATAATTATTTACAAGGCTTTTATATTTTGTGATGTATAAGATTATTTTCTGAATTCCTTAGGCTTAACAATTGTAAAAGTTCTGACAATATTAAATCCAAAGAAAACGTCACCTTTATTCCATTTGCCTTGGGTTTCGGTTATGAAACCTCTTTCAAACAAAGGTTGTGAGTTTGTAAAAAATAATTGAAAAACATGTCCACCTGTTTCAATATCAACGCCTAATGAAAGTGAATTGTCGAAATCATCGGCAGTTTGACCCGGTAATAAATAATAATATTCTGCATTAACTGAAAATCTTTGAGTTAGTTTATATCTTCCTCCGGCACCCACTGCAAAAATATTATTCTGGTCAATTGCACGTTTTACCAGATTTTTATGCACAAAAGATGGCGTTAATTGAAACGATAATTCATTATTGAATTTTCTGGCAATAAGTATTTGATTTACAAATGATAATCGTGAGCTAAAAAAGTTTTCTCTTGTAGGATCATCCCATTTTAATGTATTAATTGCCATGTTTCCAAAATAAGAAACCGAGACGGGCATTTTCTGATTATCTTGTCTTAAAATCTTATACTTAACAAAGCCATCAATGGTTTTCTGATAAGTACTTCTGCCTAAGCCGAGTTCTATTTTATCTGTTAAACCATATTCAACACCTAATCTGATTGTTGACTGATCTAAGCCCCAAAAATTATATGAACCTTCATTAATTCTTCCGAAATGATGCGAAATGATAAAATTAAGATTTCCTTTTGCCACATTTTCAATAGATTGACCTATAATAAGACGTGATGTTTTGAATGTAGCTGTAGTATATTCTTTTGATGATGGATCACCCAACATATCTAATAAATCCTGTGATTTAGCACTTTGTGTTAACAAACAGGCTAATAGCAAAAATAAAGAAGTAATTTTTTGCATAAATGAATTTTAGTTAAAAATTAATAGCATATTTTTTTATAACGGCTGGCAAATTCAGCATTTACCAGCCTTATTTTTTATTACTTGATTTTATCCAAACCAACATTTACAGTTATTTCTATACTTTCCGAAATATTATTAATCACAGTATTAGGAATTTTAATACCATAGTCTTTCAAAAGCAATGAAAATTTTGCAGTTGCGATAATTTTACCATCTTTTACTTCAATATTACCAGGACTTTTTACATTTTTTGTAACACCATGTATCTTTAAATCACCTTCAACCATAGCTTTGTATTTGCCATTTTTTGTAAAGTTAATTTCACTTAGGTTAGTTACTTTGCCTTTAAAACTGGCATCAGGAAATTTATCTGATTCTACATAATTTTCGTTGAAATGCTCCTGCATCAAAGCTTTTTCAAATAAAAACGATTTCATCAATAATTTAAAAACCAAGTCGCCTGTTGTAATATCTAATGCTGAACTAACTTGATTATTAACAGCTTCTATCTTTTCTGTTTGACCATTAGAGAAAAAAGATATTTTGCCATTTTTAGTCATATATTTTTGTCCGAAAACACTACCCGAAATCATTAGTAGTATTATTGAGAATCTTATTAAATTTTTCATTATTTTGTATATTTAATTATTATTTAGTTATTTAACTATTGAGCATTTTTCAAAGATAATATCTGATCCTTGTTTTCCTATGCAAAGCCCCTTTATTTTTATTGGTGATGAAACCACAATTTTCTTAGCATCTTCATTGTATTTGAACAACATACTGCATCTGATTCCTCCATCAGCATCTAGTTCTGCAAAAAGATCATCCGTATTTGTTTGAGTTGTGTCTTTTTTTTGTGAAAAAACTGCAACTACCAGTGAATCTGTAGGAGTTTCAATTTTTGAAATTGATCCACTTATTTCAATAACTTTGTCAGCATAAAGCGAATCAGCATTATTATTTGATTTAAACTCAGTATATAATTCATCTGCTTTAAAAGTATATTCTGCTTTTGCATTTTCAATGTCTTTATGAGGTTTATTTATATAAAACTTAAAAACCAAAACTGCTGCTATAATTCCGGCAATTGCCAGAATTAATATGATTTTAATCCATTTCTTCATTTTTCTAATTATTTGGCATTCCTGAATCTATCCATTTTTTTATTTGTTTAATACTGCATTCATCCATTAAACCACTTGGTGGCATTGGATTAGCCGTGTTTGTAATTCTTTGATATAAACTTTTCGAATTAACTGCTGTAACTACCTGCGTATGATTCTCTAAATTTAAATTTCCATTGGGTGTGGTTCCGCTATGGCAACTTACACATTTAGATTGAATTATAGGTGCAATAGTTTGATTGTAAGTTACGTTACTTAAATCACAGTTTGCAGTTGTAAAACGGTACAATGTCTCTTCATTGTCATCATAGCAAGCGTTTAAAAGCAAAAAAGATACCAAAGTGATTGATAGGAATTTGATTTTTCTCTTCATGATTATTAATTATTAAGTTTACCGGCTTGAATCCATTTTTCAATTTGTCTGATTTTACAATCAGAGAGTTTAGCAGCCGGCGGTTTTGGCATAGGATTATTCTGATAAGTAATATCTGCTAAAATTAAATCTGCATTATCAAAAATGTTTTGATAAGATGCCAATGGAACATTGCTATTAGCACCATGGCATCCCAGACAATTTCTTTTAATAATAGGATTTACAGCTTCAGAAAAAGTATAAATATTTGTATCACAAGAACATGAATTGTTTAGTGCACCTTGTTTTATCCAACCATAGATAAGTGTAACTTGTTCAAGGTTTAAAGCAGAATTTGGTGGTGGAGGCATTTCGCTTCCGATAGCATATTTGTATAATTTGCTATTAAGAGGATCTCCGGCTCGTACTAACATTTTAATACTGTTGTAATTACTTAAATCAGGATCTTCATCACCTGAAGTGTGGCATCCGCTTTTTGCACAATTAGATTGTATCAAAGGTAAAATTTCATCTTCGAAACAAATCCCTGAAGGCACTGTGTTTTCGTCAATTATTGGTGGCGCTGCTTCATGTTTGCATGCTACAAGCAAAAAAACCGTAAAAATTACAAAAAGAGTAAAGAATTTTGATAAAATATTCATATGTAATTTGAAATTTATTATTTTAAATAAAAACATTAAAATAAAAAAAAAGTCTTAAGAATTAGTTAATTTGTAACAATTCTAAATAGCAGCATGCTTATGTTTAAGATATACAGATAGATATGATTATCTGCTTTTTTCTTTAATATTTTCTTTCTTTTGAATCAGGTTATATAATTCATCTAATTTTGGAAGAATTACAATTTCGATACGACGGTTAAGAGCTCTTCCTTCTTTGGTTTCGTTTTTTGCAACTGGCGAAAATTCACTTTTTCCGGCCGAAACAATCTGAAGTGGTTTAACTTTATAGTTTTCAGTTAAAATTCTAACCACACTATTTGCTCTTGAAACACTTAAATCCCAATTGTCTTTAAAGCAATTTGTTTTTATTGGAATACTATCGGTATGCCCGATAATCATAATATCCAGACTTGGTTGTTCATTGATGACACCGGCTAAAGCACCTATAGCTTTTTTACCTCTTTCATCTAAGTCTGAACTACCTGGAGGAAATAAAAGTTTGTCAGCCAATGATATATAAACTCTTCCATCTTTCATTTTTACCGAAAGTTCATCTTTTTTAAAACTAACCAAAGCGTTATTAATTTTACTTAAAACATCTTTAAGAATATCGGTTTGTTTTTTCGAAATTGAATCTAATTCAATAATTTTCTTTTCACGCTCTCTTAAATCGTCGTTTTTCTTTTTTAGCTGTAAATTTAATTTTTCTTTTTCAGAAAGATTGGAAGTAATCATCATATCATATTCTTTTACCTTATTCTCAAAATCTCTGATTTGAGCGTAAAGAGATGTGGTGTCGTCTTCCAAAAGGCGTATTTTCTTTTTCAGGAATTCAATTTGCTTGTTAAGAGCTGTTTTTTGTTCGTTTAACAAAAGTTCTCTTTCGATACACGAAAGGCGTTCATTTTCAGTATTAACAAATTTCTTTTTACTCACACATGAAGTAAGTAATGTTATAATTATCATTAAAACAGATAATTGTAATTTGAATTTATTCATCGTTCTTCCTCCTTATATTTATTGATTTTGGAATTACAAACCTACAAATTTTTTGTCAAAATAAAAGAAAAATAGATATTTTTTTTCTTTTTTTGATAAATTTAAAAAATTAGTGTTACTTTTGAATTGATTTTTAAATTAGTTTTCGTAAAAAATTTAATATTACATTGCTATGAAGGGTATAATTTTAGCCGGCGGCTCAGGAACCAGATTGCATCCATTAACAATTGCAGTAAGCAAACAATTGATGCCAATATACGATAAACCAATGATTTACTACCCATTATCTGTTTTGATGATGGCAGGAATCAGAGAGATTTTAATCATTTCAACACCAACCGATTTGCCTAATTTTGAAAAATTATTGGGTGACGGGCATCAGATTGGATGTAAATTCAGTTATAAAGTTCAGGAAGTGCCAAATGGACTTGCTCAGGCTTTTGTTTTGGGCGAAGAATTTATTGGCAAAGATAAAGTTGCTTTGATTTTGGGTGATAATATATTTTATGGCAGTGGATTACAAAAATTAATTCAGGAAAATAATGATCCAGAAGGTGGTATGGTATTCGCTTATCATGTTTCTGATCCTCAGCGTTATGGCGTTGTTGAGTTTGATAAAGATAACAATGCCATTTCTATTGAAGAAAAACCAATGGAACCAAAATCAAATTATGCGGTACCAGGTTTATATTTTTATGATAATTCAGTAGTTGAGGTTGCAAAATCTATATTGCCAAGCAAACGTGGCGAATACGAAATAACCGATGTTAATAAGTATTATCTCGAAAAAGGATTGTTAAAAGTAGGAATTTTAAGTCGTGGAACTGCATGGTTAGATACAGGAACTTTTGCTTCACTGTTGCAAGCTTCACAATTTGTGGAAGTTATAGAACAGAGACAAGGTCTTAAAATTGGTTGTATCGAAGAAATTGCATACAGACAAGGATTTATTGATAAAATGCAGTTGATAGATGTTGCAAGACCCTTATTAAAAAGTGGTTACGGAGATTATTTATTGCAACTATTAAAATAATTATAATTAACAATATCAAATAAATAAGAACGCTAACAAGATTTAAAATTTTGTTAGCGTTCTCGATTAAAATAATCTTATAATGTTCACGATTAAAGAATTACAAAATAAAATTGATTTAACTTTATCTGCTCAAAAATTTGAAGGAAATCCACCATTGCTCTATGAACCAATTAAATATACACTCTCGCAGGGAGGCAAGCGATTAAGACCTTTGTTGACTTTGCTTGCTTGTGATTTGTTTGATGGAAATATTGAAAATGCTGTATATCCAGCAATTGGACTTGAAATTTTTCATAACTTTACACTGTTACATGATGATATTATGGATAAAGCTCCTATCAGAAGAGGTAAAGAAACCGTTTATAAAAAATGGAATACCAATATTGCAATACTTTCGGGCGATACCATGTTTGCTTTGGCTTATGAATTTATGCTAAATACAGATAATAAGGTAATTCCTCAGATATTACCAGTTTTAAATCAAACAGCCAGAGAGGTTTGTGAAGGACAACAGTTTGATATGGATTTTGAAACCCAGGATAATGTTTCTATTGCCGATTATATTGAGATGATCAGGTTAAAAACTGCAGTTTTATTGGGAGGTAGTCTTAAAATAGGAGCTTTAATAGGAGGCGCAACTCCTGAAAATGCTGATTATCTGTATAATTTCGGAATAAATATCGGATTGGCTTTTCAATTAAAAGATGACTTGCTGGATGTTTTCTCGGATGTGGAGAAATTTGGGAAAATGACAGGTGGTGATATTTTAACCAACAAAAAAACATTCTTATACCTTAAAGCCTATGAATTGGCTAAAAATGAAGAATTACAGAATCTGAATTATTATTTCAATCTTCCCGAAAGCGAAGGAACTCAAAAAATTAATGGTGTAAAATCTGTTTATAATACATTGAATATAGAACAGTTAACTGTTGATGAAATGAAAAATTACTATGATTTGGCTTTATTGGAATTTGATAAAATAAATATTTCAGAAGATAAAAAACAAAATCTCCTTGATTTTGCTAAGTTATTAATGGATAGAGAGTCGTAATTGAATTTTACATTTTTTACTTTAATAATAAAAAACATAAGATTGCTTATTGCTTTAAACAATTTTTATTTGGTCTTTTTATTACCTTTGAATCGGGATTTTAAAATTTCAGGAAAATTCAACTATTTTTTTTACTTTTGCAGGTTCTAAAAAATGGATATCATTTAATTATAAGTTTTTATAATGAAATACAACGAATACAAACAGCTTAACCTTACTCAGATTGGCAAAGATGTGCTGAATAACTGGGATGAAAACAATATTTTTGAAAAAAGTTTAGATAACCGTCGTGATTCTACTCCTTTTGTATTTTATGAAGGACCACCAAGTGCTAACGGACAACCTGGTATTCATCATGTTATGGCACGTGCCATCAAAGATATTTTTTGTCGTTATAAAACCTTAAAAGGCTTCTACGTAAAACGTAAAGCGGGCTGGGATACCCATGGTTTGCCTATTGAATTGGCTGTTGAAAAAACATTGGGAATTACCAAAGAAGATATCGGCAAAAGCATTTCTGTTGAAGAATATAATAATCAATGTCGTAAGGAAGTAATGAAATACAAGGACTTATGGGACGATCTAACCAAAAAAATCGGTTATTGGGTTGACCTTGATGATCCTTATATTACTTTCGATAACAAATATATAGAATCAGTTTGGTATTTATTGAGCAAATTGTATGAAAAAGGTCTTTTATATAAAGGGTATTCAATACAACCATATTCTCCGGCTGCCGGAACCGGTTTAAGTACACATGAATTAAACCAACCAGGCTGCTACCGCGATGTAAAAGATAATACTGTTGTTGCTCAGTTTAAGATTATTAATAACGAAAAATCTGAATTTCTTTTTGATAATCTTCATGGCGATTTATTCTTTTTAGCCTGGACTACTACACCATGGACTTTACCTTCAAACACTGCTTTAGCTGTTGGTAAAAATATTGTTTATGTGAAAGTTAAGACTTTCAACCCTTATACATCTTTGCCAGTAACCGTTATTTTAGGTAAAGATTTATTGGGAAAATATTTCCCTGAAAAAAATGCAGAATTAAGGTTTGAAGATTACAAAGCAGGAGATAAAAATATTCCTTTTGAAGTAGTTGAAGAGTATAAAGGATTGCAATTAAATGAAATCCGTTATGAGCAACTTTTGCCTTATGCACAGCCTGAAGATGGAGATGCATTCCGTGTAGTAATCGGTGATTTCGTTACAACTGAAGATGGTACAGGTATTGTCCATATAGCTCCGAGTTTTGGTGCCGACGATTTCAGGGTTGGCAAACAAAACGGAATTGGTTCCTTAACAATGGTTGATAAACAAGGAAAGTTTATTGACAGTATGGGCGAATTTGCTGGTACGTTTGTAAAATCGGAATACAAACCTGATTTTGACCCAAAAACAGACGAAAGCGTTGATGTTGAAATTATTGTAAAACTAAAGAAAGAAAATAAAGCTTTCAAAACCGAAAAATACGAACATTCTTACCCGCATTGCTGGAGAACCGACAAACCTATTTTGTATTATCCGCTGGATTCATGGTTTATTAAAACTACCGCTGTAAAAGACAGAATGATAGAGCTTAACAAAACCATCAACTGGAAACCAGAAGCTACCGGAACCGGAAGATTTGGTAATTGGCTAGAAAATCTGGTAGATTGGAATCTTTCACGTTCCAGATATTGGGGAACACCACTTCCTATCTGGGTTACCGAAGATCGTAGCGAGCAAATATGCATTGGTTCTGTTGAGCAGTTAAGTGCTGAAATTGATAAAGCAGTTGCTAAAGGATTTATGTCCAATAATCCTTATTCTTCAATGGATTACGATAAATTTGATTTGCATCGTCCTTTTGTGGATGATATATTTTTGGTTTCATCAAAAGGAGAAAAAATGCTTAGAGAGCCTGATTTAATTGATGTTTGGTTCGATTCAGGAGCAATGCCTTACGCACAATATCATTATCCAAAAAACATGGATGTATGGAAAGGGGCTTTCCCCGCTGATTTTATTGCTGAAGGTGTTGATCAAACCCGTGGATGGTTTTTTACTTTGCATGCCATTGCTGTAATGTTATTCGATTCAGTTTCATTTAAAGCTGTGGTTTCTAATGGTTTGGTCTTGGACAAAAAAGGCAATAAAATGTCAAAACGTCATGGAAATGCGGTTGATCCATTTGAAACTATCGAAAAATACGGACCAGATGCTACTCGTTGGTATATGATTACCAATGCTCAGCCCTGGGATAATTTGAAATTTGATCTGGAAGGAATAGGAGAGGTACAACGTAAATTTTTCGGAACTTTATATAATACCTATAATTTCTTTGCATTATATGCCAATATTGATGGATTTACCTACAAAGAAGCAGAAATACCAATAAACGAAAGACCAGAAATTGACCGCTGGATATTATCAGAATTAAATACTTTGATAAAAAATGTTGATGAATCATATGCTGATTATGAGCCAACTAAAGCCGGTAGAATGATACAGGACTTTGTAGATGAATATCTGAGCAATTGGTATGTTCGTTTGTGTCGTCGTCGTTTCTGGAAAGGCGATTATACTACTGATAAAATTTCCGCTTATCAAACATTATATCAATGTCTTGTAACAATTGCGCAGCTGTCAAGTCCGATAGCACCATTTTTTATGGATCGTTTATTTACTGATTTGGATAAAGTTACCGACAGATTTGGTGCAGCATCAATTCATTTAACTGATTTTCCAAAAGTAAATGAAAATCTGATAGATAAAGATCTGGAAGAGCGAATGCAATTGGCTCAGAAAATTTGTTCTATGGTTTTATCTTTAAGAAAGAAAACCAATCTGAGAGTTCGTCAGCCATTAAATAAAATTATGTTACCGGTAAGCGACGAAAAGTTTAAAGCACAAATTCAGGCTGTTGAAAATCTGATACTTTCTGAAGTTAACATTAAAGAAATAGAATATTTATCTGAATCTGCCGGAATATTGGTTAAAAAAATAAAACCAAATTTCAAGACTTTAGGTCCGAAATATGGCAAACTGATGAAACAAATTGCTGCTGAAGTTGGTAGCTTTACACAGGCAAATATTTTGGATATCGAGACCAAGGGCGTTTATAATTTTAATGTTGATGGTGAAGATGTTGAATTGTTACTGTCTGATGTTGAAATTATTACAGAAGATATTCCGGGTTGGGTTGTGGCCAATATGGGAACATTAACTGTAGCTTTAGATATTACGTTAACAGAAATTTTAATAGAAGAAGGTTTGGCTCGTGAGTTGGTTAATCGCATTCAGAATTTGCGTAAAGAGCTTAATTTTGAGGTTACTGACAAAATTTCTGTTAAAATTGAAAAAAACAATGCAATAAGTTCTGCGTTGAATAATAATTTTTCGTATATTTGTTCAGAAACTTTAACTGAATCATTGGAGCAGTTAGATTTTATTGAAAGTATTGACAAAGTAGAAGTTGACTTAACAGATGATGTTAAGATATTTATTGCGATTAGCAAGTTATGAATTTTAAAAACAATGAGTTATGGTTAAGAAAGAAAATGAAGTTGCAAAAACAAGATATTCGGATGAAGAGTTACTGGAATTCAAAGAAATAATTCTAAAAAAATTGGAAAAAGCACGTCAGGATCTGGAGATTCTTACCGAGGCTTTTACAACCGGTGGCGAAAATGATATAAGTGACACTTCTCCTACATTTAAGGTTTTGGAAGAAGGTTATCAGGTAATGTCGAAAGAAGAAAATTCTAAATTGGCTGCACGTCAGGATAAATTTATTCAATCGCTTGAAAATGCATTAATCAGAATTGAAAATAAAACTTACGGTATTTGTCGTGAAACCGGAAAATTAATTTCAAAAGAAAGATTAAGAATAGTGCCTCATGCTACTTTAAGTATTGATGCAAAATTGCAACAAAATAAGAAATAATAATCAGGATACCAATGTTTTGGGTTCTTTGTTAATAATATAGTATAAGGAGGATTTTCCCTCCTTATACTTTTTTTGTTTAATATATATACAGATGCTAAAAAAATCATTATTAATCATTTTTCTGATATTGTTTATCGATCAGGCTGTAAAAATTTGGATTAAAACCAATATGTATATTGGTCAGGAATACAGTGTTTTCGGTAATTGGTTTATTATTCATTTTACTGAAAACGAAGGAATGGCTTTCGGAATGAAGTTTGGTGGTGAATATGGTAAATTGATACTAAGTTTGTTCAGAATTATAGCTGTTGGAGGTATTGGTTGGTATTTATTTAAATTAATCAAAGAAAATGCAGATAAATTATATATTATTTGTATGTCGTTAATTTTTGCAGGTGCAGTTGGCAATATTATCGACAGTGTATTTTATGGTATGATTTTTAGCGAAAGTTATTTTAATATTGCTCAGTTTATGCCAGCTGATGGTGGATATGGAAGTTTTTTACATGGCAAAGTAGTTGATATGTTGTATTTTCCATTAATATCAGGAAATTATCCTAAATGGTTGCCTTTTTGGGGTGGAGAAGATTACCTGTTTTTTCGCCCGGTATTTAATATTGCCGATTCTGCTATTTCAATTGGAGTGGTGTTATTGATAATTTTTCAGAAAAGATTTTTTAAAAAAGAAAACGACAATAAAGAAAATACCGATACAAAAGTGAGTGATGTGACAGCATAACAATTTTTCTTTTGCACCGGTATCTCAAATTTTAAATATCTTATTTATAATAGTTTAAAGTCAAATCGCATCGAATATTTTTTTTCTGAGTTTTGAGCATGTTCGCACATTTTTAAAGATTCTAATTGTTCTGAAACATAGTTTTTTAAGTCAGGTTGATTTGAATTAATTTCCAGAATATTGATTTTTCCGGTTTTATCATAGTTAAATTGAACCAAAACAAAACCTTCCAAATTAGATTGTTTTGCGAATTCAGGGAATTTCATTAACGATCTGATTTCTTTCTTGAATTCATTCTGATACTTCGATTCATTGCTGTTAATTTCTGAATCATTTGTTGCAAACAAATTGATGTTTAATAGAATAAGCAGAGTTAGAATTGATATTTTTTTTATTGTATTCATTGTTTTATTATTTAAAATGATTATAAATTACGAATACAAAACATTGAAAACTAAAAATTGTTGAAAAAAACATATTAATTTTACATTAATAGCAACAGTTTAAAATATTCCATTTAATTTTGAATCAAATTTATGAATAATGATTGATAAACTTAAAATGCAGATACGTAAGCAAATACGTATTTTGAAAAATAATATTTCTTTTGAAGAAAAACAATTACGATCGGCAAAAATTTTTGATAAACTTGAGCAAAATCCTGTTTTTAATAATGCCAAATGTATTTTGTTTTATTGGTCGATGCCGGATGAAGTACAAACTCATGATTTTATTTTGAAATATGCTGAAATAAAGCAGATTATATTGCCATCGGTACAAAATAGTATTTTGGTTTTAAAGCAATTTGAAGGAATATCAGGCCTGAAATCGGGAGAAAAATACGGAATTCAGGAACCAGATGGCGATGACTTTACTGATTTTGACAAAATTGATCTGGTTATTGTTCCGGGTATTGCGTTTGATAAAGATAATAACAGGATGGGCAGAGGTAAAGCATATTATGATGGTCTTTTGCCCAAATTAAAAGCATGTAAAATTGCAGTATGTTTTGAATTTCAGCTTATTGATGTTGTTCCGACTGATGAGCATGATATAAAAATGGATGAAATTATAACTGACTAATTAAAAAAATGAAAAAATATCAATTAATCTTATTATCAATACTTTCGGGTGTATTGTTATCTTTAGCCTGGCCTTTGAATGGTTTTCCTTTGCTAATTTTTGTAGCATTGTTACCGATACTTTTTATCGAAAATTATATTTGTAATAATCCTGATAAGTTCCATAAATTCAGTATGTTCTTTATGGCATATATTGGTTTTTTCACGTGGAACTTATTAACTACATACTGGATTTGGAATTCAACTGTTGTAGGAGGAATTCTTGCACTTTTGGCTAATTCTTTGGTAATGACTTTGGTTTTTCATTTTTATCATTATACCAGAAAAGTGGTTTTTAAACGCAAAAGAGCTTATTTGGCACTGATTTTATATTGGATTGGCTTTGAATATTTTCATATGGATTGGGATTTATCATGGCCCTGGCTTACTCTAGGAAATGTGTTTGCTACTTACCCGAGTTTAATTCAATGGTATGAGTTTACCGGAGCTTTTGGTGGCAGCCTGTGGATTTTGATTTGTAATATTTTGCTTTTTGAAATTTTTATGTTCTATAAAAACAATAAAGCTACAAAAACAATATTCAGAAAAGAATTTTATAAAATTGCTTCAATTTCTGTTTTGGTATTTATTTTGCCGATTTCCATTTCTTTATATATGTATTCCAGTTATCAGGAAAAAGGGAAAGATGTTGAAGTGGTGGTTGTCCAGCCTAATATTAATCCGTATTCGGAGCAATATGTAACACCCCCCATGGAAATACTGGCTAAAATGTTGAAACTTGCTGAGCAGAAAATAGATTCGAATTCGCAGTTTTTGGTTTTCCCAGAAAGTGCATTGCAGGAAGATGTTTGGGAAGATTCTTTTGATTATTCGCAAAGTGTGAATGTTTTAAGACGTTTTATACAAAATTACCCTAATCTTGCGGTAGTAGCCGGTATTTCATCTCAAAGATTACTTGCCGAAAACGAAGCATTAACCAATGCTGCACGTCCTTTAAATGGCATGCCCGGTAGGTTTTATGAACCTTTTAATACGGCTTTGCTGGTAGATCAATCTGGGATATTGCAAAGGTATCATAAATCGAAATTAACACCGGGAGTGGAAAAAATGCCTTTTAAGAAAGTATTTAAACCCATTGAAAAATTGGCTATTGATTTGGGCGGAACGGTTGGTAGTTTGGGAATTGATGCTGAAAGGAAAGTATTTAATACCAATAACAATAAAGTGAGTCCGGTAATTTGTTACGAGTCTATTTATGGCGGATTTGTTGCTGAATTTGTAAGAAATGGGGCTGAACTTCTTTTTATTATTACCAATGATGGTTGGTGGGGAAATACACCCGGTCATCGTCAGCATTTTAGCTATGCTGCCCTTAGAGCTATAGAAACCCGCCGAGATATTGCACGTTCGGCTAATACGGGTATTTCATGTTTTGTGAATCAACGCGGAGATGTATTACAACACACTGATTATTGGAAATCAGCTGTTATACGTCAAACGATGAAGGCAAATACTGAAATGACATTTTATGTGAAATACGGCGATTATATAGGAAGGATTTCTTTATATATCGGTCTTTTATTGTTGCTTTTAAGTTTTGTCAGAGCAATTGTAAAAAAATAGTTTTATAGGATTTCTTATAAATATATTTAGCCAACAACAAAAAAAGCCTGACAGATTTCAAATTCTGTCAGGCTTTTATATAAGATAGCAAATCCTTATTGCTGAGGCTGTTCCTGTTGTGGTACAGGTGGATTGCTGTTTACATACATTTGATAATATTGTTCGAATGCTTTATTGGCTTTGTCGCCCAATTGTTTCTGATTTTGAGTGGCTGCTATTTCTTTTATTCTGTTTACAATACCCAAATTCTGACGTTTATCCATGTCGAGTTTGTGAGTAAAGCTTCCTGTAAATCGGAAATAATAAGCCAGTTCGGATACATTAATGTCGAGCAATCTGTTCATAATTTCATTGGCTTTGGCAGTTTCACCTGCTTTGTAATAAGCTTCTGCCATTGGCATCATAAACATATTATAAGGCACTTTGCTGTCGGGCATAACTTCCATGCAGCGGTTAAGGACTTTAACAGCCGAATCTTTTTTGCCTTCATCCATCAATGCATTTGCCAAACGTGCAAAAATATTGCGGAAATTCATGGTCATACGCATATTGGTTTCGTCAAGATAAACCTTTGGTTTGTTCAAATTACCCCATTTAAATTTGTTCATTAGATTATCGTACATTATAGATGTATTAACCGTTCCTGGTTGTCCATCGGTACTGTGGGCATTCATCGGAACCAGTCGATAAGATAAACCTTCGAGCTGGAAGAAGTTTTCGAGACCGATATAAGCTTCGCTTCCAGTTGTAATTGCAAAGTAAACAGGACGTTTCCAGTCGAAATTTGCAAGTAAATCCATTTGCATCAATTGTGCTTTCTGAACTCCGTAACCACCCATTGTCCAGTTAACTGCATCCAAAATT
Organism: Bacteroidales bacterium; assembly: GCA_023251515.1. Lineage (GTDB taxonomy): Bacteria > Bacteroidota > Bacteroidia > Bacteroidales > JACABE01 > JACABE01. The sequence continues at coordinate 8,916 of JAHEYQ010000053.1, read as the reverse complement.
GAATCTCTGAGGTTTGCATTAACCACGCCGTTTTTGATTACAGCATCTTTGTTTACCGGAATACTAAATTTATCGGTAGGTAAATAACTCATCATTTTATTATTCGACATCATACGTGTGTTGTTGTTGTCGGCAACAAAATTCATAGCTTCTTTCATATTTACATAAATACCTTGAGTATTAGCCGATTTGTCGAATATTACATAATCGCGTGTTCCCTGTATGTATTCTTCTTTGGTTAATGAAAAGGGTACAGGTTCTGAATCATAAGCTTTGCGTTTAGCCTGATCAATATACCAATCGGTATTTAAAAGGCTCAGATTGATGACTCTAACATCAGTACGTATGCCTTCAACTTCTTGTGCATACCACAATGGGAAAGTATCGTTATCGCCATTGGTAAAAAGGATTGCATTTTTCTCGCAGGAATTCAGGTAGTTTTCGGCAAAATGCAGGGCGGTATATCTGTCAGAACGGTCGTGATCGTCCCAACCTTCGCTAGCCATAATTCCGGGCACAAGAAGCAAACAAATAACAGTAGATACAATGGCTGCCATCTTAGGTTCTATTTTTTTGCTTAAAAAATCGAATATGGCATAAACGCCCAACCCGATCCAGATGGCAAATGCATAGAATGAGGCTGCAAAAGCATAATCTCTTTCGCGTGGCTGATAGGCATACTGATTGAGATAAACAACAATGGCTATACCTGTCAGGAAAAACAACAATGCTACAACCCAGCCGCTACTGGTGTCTTTATTCATTTGGAAGAATAATCCCAATAATCCCAAAATTAATGGTAACATATAAAACTTATTGGTTCCCCTGCTTTTCATATGCTCAGGAATATTGTCCTGTGGACCCAATCTGGCGTTATCTAAAAAAGGAATTCCACTTATCCAGTTTCCGTTAAGGACATCGCCTCGGCCTTGCAAGTCGTTTTGGCGACCGGCAAAATTCCACATAAAATAGCGGAAATACATATAGTTGAGTTGATATCCGAAAAAGAAAGTAAGATTTTCGCCAAAAGTTGGTTTCATTAATACTTCTTCTCCGTTACGACCATCTACTTTAACCGGAGTGCCTTTGTAATTTGTCCAGCTTTTGTATGCATTGATGTGCATTTGGTCGGAATTGCTCCACATACGCGGGAATATTGTTGTAAAACGAGGATCATAAACTGGTTCTGTTCCTTTTTTATCATCAGAAACAACATATTTACCAACTATTTCCAAACTCGTATTTGCAGCATTTTGTTTCAGGAATTTTTCTGCATTGTTTCTATCGTAAAACTTTACCATTTCCTGTTTGCCCGATTTTACAATATAAGCTTTGGTATAAACCGGATTTCCATCTTCATAATTAATCAATGGTGCATTAAAGTAAGGGCCTGTAAACAAAGGAGTACTGCCATACTGATCGCGTTCTAGATAAGATACCAAAGCTGTGGCATTATCAGGATTGTTTTCATCAATAGGTGTGTTGGCATTTGAGCGGATAACAAGTATAAAGAATGATGAATATCCGATGAGTAAGAAAACCATTGAAAGTACAATGGTATTTAATATTACTTTATGATGCTTTTTGGCATAGGCCAATGTCCATAAAATGCCGGCAATAAGCAATCCGAAATAAATAATACTTCCCGAACCAAATGGTAAGCCAAATGAGTTTACAAAAAGTCTTTCGAAATAGCCTGAAAATTTGAGGATATATGGGATAATTCCATAAAGTACAAAAGCCAGTAAAATTACCGAAAACAAGGCTGAAAGTATTACGCCTTTTCGGGTTGGTTGATGTTTTTTGAAATAATATACAAAAACAATAGCCGGAATAGCCAAAAGGTTAAGTAAGTGAACACCTATTGACAGCCCAACCAGATAAGCAATCAGTATCAACCATCTCAGATTGTGTTTTTCGTCTGCATTTTCTTCCCATTTCAAAATAGCCCAAAATGTGATGGCTGTATAAAATGAAGAAGATGCATAAACTTCGCCTTCAACCGCTGAAAACCAGAATGAATCGGAAAAAGTATATGCCAGAGCACCTACGATTGCGCTTCCGAAAATAGCCATAACTTTGGCTTCGCTTAGTTCGCCATTGCGGCTTACCATTTTTTTGCCAAGCAGTGTGATGCTCCAAAACAAAAATAAAATAGTAAAACCACTTGCCAATGCCGACATGGTATTAACCATACGAGCCACCATTGCTACATCGTTAAATGCAAACATTGAGAAAAAACGTCCGATTAACTGAAAAAAAGGTGCACCGGGCGGGTGCCCAACCTGTAATTTGTATGAAGTAGCTATGTACTCTCCACAATCCCAAAAACTAGCTGTTGGCTCAGATGTTAGAATATAAACAGCTGATGCAATTGCAAATACTAACCATCCTAAGATGTTGTTCCACTTTTTATAATTTGATATCATAAGTGATTATTGATAAAATATTGTTTAATCTGCGAATTTATAAAAAAGTTTTTACTTAGCTGATGTTTAACAGAAAATAATAATATTATCTTATCACGTTAAGTAGCTGTATTTAGAAGCTGAAATTGTTTCTTATTTTATTGTTGATTTTGCTGTTAATATAATTTCACCATTGAGAATGGTCAAACGAGCACTCAGGCAATGGTTCTCACTCTTGAGAATGGTCAAACGAGTGCTTGGGCAAAGAGTCCTAACCTTCGGAACGGTCAAACGAGTGCTCAGGCAAAGAATCCGAACCTTCGGAACGGTCAAACGAGTGCTCAGGCAATGAATCCGAAAAGAATGAATGGTTTTTCGGCGAGCAGATTGTTAATTTCATAGAAAAAAAGTGTTTTTCCTTTTCTAATTGTTTATAATTGCAGTTTAGAAACATCTTAATTAATCAATAATTATTATCATAAATATGAAAAAAACAGCGATAAGCAGTATATTGTCATTTATACTGTTAATGAATGTTTTCGGACAAAATGCTGAAAGCAGACTGATGAGATTTCCAACGATTTCATCTGACAAAATAGTGTTTACCTATGCCGGCGATTTGTATTCGGTTGACAGAAATGGTGGTGTTGCCCGCAAAATTACAAATCATGATGGCTATGAAATGTTTGCAAAATTTTCTCCTGATGGCCGCAATCTTGCTTTTACAGCTCAATATGATGGCAATACAGAAGTATATATGATGCCTGCTGAGGGAGGAATTCCGAAAAGATTAAGCATAACTGCCACTCTGTCACGTGATGATATTTCTGACCGTATGGGACCCAATAATATTGTAATGTGCTGGAAAGATAATCAGCATATTGTTTACCGTTCGCGTAAGCAGAGTTTTAATGATTTTAAAGGGCAATTGTTTATGGCTGACGTTAACGGTACATTGTCGGACGAATTGCCTTTGCCTGTTGGCGGATTTTGCAGTTACTCCCCCGATTTGTCTAAACTGGCTTACAACCGCGTTTTCCGCGAATTCAGAACATGGAAATATTACAAAGGTGGCATGGCTGATGATGTTTGGATTTATGATTTCAAAACAAAAAAAATTGAGAATATCACCAATAATCCGGCTCAGGATATTCAGCCCATGTGGATAGGCGAAAATATTTATTTTATTTCTGACAGAGACCGTACAATGAATTTGTTTGTTTATAATATAAATAGCAAACAAACCCGAAAACTCAGCAATTTTACTGATTATGATATAAAGTTTCCTTCGGCAGGCAAAGATGCCATAGTATTTGAACAAGCCGGCTACGTTCATATTTTCGATCTGAAAACAGAGAAAATCAGTAAAGTTACAATTCAGATAAATGATGATTTCAGCGCATCACGCAATCAGTGGAAAGATGCTTCAAAAAATATCGGTTCATCAACAGTATCGCCTGATGGAAAACGTATCGCTTTGGGTGCCAGAGGCGATGTATGGACACTTCCAGCCAAAACAGGTATTACCAAAAATATTACACAAACTTCGGGAGTTCATGAGCGCAATGTGGCCTGGTCGCCCGATGGTATTAATATTGCTTATATAAGCGATGCCAGTGGCGAAGACGAAATTTATATTCAGAAACAGGATGGTAGCGAAAAAGCAGTGCAGATTACCAAAAATGCCGATACTTACAAATATCAGATTGTCTGGTCGCCCGACTCAAAGAAAATAATGTGGTCGGATAAGATGAACCGCCTGCAATATGTTGATATTGCAAGCAAAGAAATTGTTGTAGCCGATCAATCGAAAGATGGCGAATTTAGCGATTATACATGGTCGCCCGATAGCAAATGGATTGCGTATTCTAAACCTGATAAAACGTCTGAAACCAAAATATATATTTTTGAATTGCAAAACAAAACAAAAACTGCTGTTACTGATGGCTGGTACGATTGCGGAAGTCCATCTTTCAGCAGCAATGGCAAGTATTTGTTTTTTACTTCAAACCGCGATTTTAATCCCATTTACAGCTGGACTGAATGGAATCATGCTTATACCGATATGACCAAAGTGTATTTTCTTACCTTGAGCAAAGATACCAAATCGCCGTTTGAGCCAGTAAATGATGAGGTTGTTATTAAAAAAGAAGAAAAAGCTACTGTTTCTAAAGATAAAAAAGATAAAAAGGCAGAAGAACCTAAAGCCGATGTTTTGAAAATTGATTTTGACGGAATTGCCGGACGTATAGCTGTATTGCCTGTTGAGGCAGCTTCTTACTGGAATATTTCCACTATTGACGATAATGTTTATTATCAGAAATTTTCTAAAGCTGATAAGAAAGTGTTATTGATGTCTTACAATCTGAAAGATCAGAAAGAAAGCAATTTGGGTGATATTAATGCATATGAAATTACTGCTGATAATAAAAAAATGCTGGTAAGTGTAAATGGAAAAATGTCGGTTATCGATTTGCCAAAGTCAAAACCTGATATCAAGGATATGATTGATATGAGCAATATGAAAGTATTTGTAGATTTTAAAGCAGAATGGGCGCAGATTTTCAATGAGTCGTGGCGACAGATGCTTTATTTTTTCTACGATGCCAATATGCACGGTGTTGATTGGAAAGCTATAAATAAAAAATATGCTCCTCTAGTACAATATGTAAACAATCGCAACGACCTGAACTACATAATAGGCGAAATGATAGGCGAACTGAATGTGGGTCATGCTTATGTGGGAGGTGGCGATAAAAAAGAAGCAAATCGTATTAATCTGGGTTTGTTGGGTGCCAAAATATCAAAAGATGCTTACGGATATTTTAAAATAAATAAAATATTAAAAGGCGAAAACTGGACTAATGATAACCGTTCGCCACTTACCGAAATAGGTGTAAATGTTAAAGAAGGCGATTACATTATTGCTATTAATGGAAAATCTTTGAAAGATGTTAGTGATTATAATGATTTGATGATAAATACAGCCGATAAGCAAGTGGAATTAACTGTAAATTCAGCTGCTTCGGAAAGCGGTAGTCATAAAACCATCGTAATACCAGTCGCGACCGAAGCAGGATTATATTATTACAATTGGGTAGAATCGAATATTGAAAAAGTAAATAAAGCTTCAAATGGTCAAATCGGTTATATACATATTCCTGATATGGGTGTAGAAGGATTAAATGAGTTTGTAAAACATTTTTATCCACAGCTTTCCAAAAAAGCTTTGATTATCGACGACAGAGGCAACGGCGGCGGTAATGTATCGCCAATGATAATAGAAAGATTAAACCGCGAGTTGGTATTGATGCGGGTAAGTCGCAACAACGACCCTCAGGGTGGCCGTCTGGCAATGCAATATGGCCCTAAAGTGATATTGATAGATCAGTATTCGGCTTCCGATGGCGATTTGTTTCCATATCAGTTCAAAACCATGAAAATAGGTAAAGCCATTGGTGTAAGAACATGGGGTGGAGTGGTAGGTATCAGAGGTTCGTTGCCATTTATTGATGGCGGTACACTTTCTAAACCTGAATTTGCGCACTACGATGCGCAAGGCAAAGAATTTATTATTGAGGGTAGGGGAGTTGAACCCGACATCAGAACAGACAACGACCCAGCAAAAGAATATGCTGGCGAAGACGAACAATTAAACAAAGCCATAGAAGTAGTTCTTGAAGAATTGAAAAACAATCCGAAAGAATTACCGGCAGTTCCGGCATATCCTGATAAAAGCAAATAAAAATCAAGGGTAACAAAGTAATTTTGGAATTAACCCCTTGGTAGCGCTAGCTGCTGAGGGGTTTTTTATTTGGGAAATAATTTATGGAAAGTGTATTTCCAAGTAAAGATTTCATTTCGTTATTAATTAAATAATCGAAAGAAATAGCCTAAGATAATCGAAATTAAGCGGTATAATCATTTAATATGCATCAAAAACATGAAATCCTGAAATTATTTTTCGGAAAGTCAAAGATTTAGCGTAATTTTGCAGATTAATTTAATTTTATATATAATGAAGACATTTAGCGAATTGGGTATTGACTCTCGAATTTTAAAAGCTATTGAAGAATTAGGATTTGAAAAAGCGATGCCCGTTCAGGAGGCTGTACTCCCTGTTTTACTGGAAAGAGATACAGATATTGTTGCCCTTGCACAAACCGGTACAGGAAAAACAGCCGCTTTCGGATTACCTTTAATCCACAAAATAAATTGTGAACTTTTTACCCCCGAAGCTTTGATATTATGCCCGACCCGTGAATTGTGCATTCAGATAGCGGGCGATTTAAAAGATTTCAGTAAATACATCAACAACTTCCGTATTGTGCCCGTTTATGGTGGTGCCAATATTGAAACCCAGATTAAACAATTAACTAAAGGTGTTAATATAATTGTTGCTACACCGGGTCGTATGCTCGATTTGATGCGTCGCGGAAGAATAAATCTTACTACTATTAAATATGTAGTTTTGGATGAAGCCGACGAAATGCTCGATATGGGTTTTCAGGACGAAATAAATGAAATTCTGAAGGATACACCAAAAGAAAAAAATACTTTATTGTTTTCGGCTACCATGCCAACTCAGGTTGAAAGAATAGCCCGTGGTTATATGAAAAATCCGGTAGAAATTACAGTTGGTTCCCGTAATGCAGGTTCTGATAATGTAAAACACTATTGCTATTTGGTTCATGCCAAAGACCGTTATCTGGCACTTAAACGCATAGCCGATTATTATCCCGATATTTATGCCATTGTATTTTGTCGTACCCGTCGCGAAACTCAGGAAGTTGCTGATTGGTTAATCAAAGATGGCTATAATGCCGATGCTTTACATGGTGATTTGTCGCAAGTACAACGCGATAATGTAATGAGCAAATTCAGAGTTAGAAATTTGCAAATGCTTGTAGCTACCGATGTAGCTGCCCGCGGTTTGGATGTTAATGATTTAACTCACGTAATCAATTATAATTTACCCGACGAAACAGAAGCATATACCCACCGTAGTGGTCGTACCGGAAGAGCCGACAAGCACGGTATTTCTATCATTATTGCCAATATGCGCGAAAGAGGTAAAATTAAAGATATCGAACGCCAGATCGGAAAAAGCTTTAAAATGGCAAAAATTCCGAATGGTAAAGAAGTTTGCGAAAAGCAACTTTTCCACATGATAGATAAGATGGAAAACGTTGAAATAAAAGACGAAGAAATTGCAGATTTCATGCCGGTTATTTACAAAAAACTCGATCACCTTAGCAAAGAAGATGTTATCAAACGTTTTGCTTCGGTTGAGTTTAACCGTTTTCTGGAATACTACAGCAATGCTCCTGATTTGAATGTAAGTGAAAAAGCTCCTGAAAAAACAAGAAGATCAAATACTACCGATGGTTTTGCCCGATTATTTATTAATTTGGGTAAAATGGACGGACTGCAACCACCACATTTAATCGGACTGGTTAACGATGTGATGCAAATCAGAGATATCCGCATTGGTAAAATCGAAATTCTGAATACCTATTCTTTCTTTGAAGTAGAAGCTACATACCTTGATACGATGCTTGCTGCATTTAAAAAGGTTAAATATGGCGAAAGAGTAGTTGCTTTGGAACAATCTTCACCACGCAGAGATAGTGATTCTTCTGAAGGAAGACGCAGCGGCGGAGGTTACAGAGGTGGCGAAAGACACTCTTCTTACCGTGGCGATCGTGGTGGCGATCGTGGTGGCGACAGACGTTCATCATATCGTGGCGACCGTGACCGTGGCGGCGACGATCGCAGAGACCGTCGTAGCGAAGGCAGTGGCGATCGTTTTAAGAAAAGGAGCGATGATGGTGGTGGCTTCAGAAAAAGAAGCGATGATGGAGCTAAAAACGAAGCACCACGTAATACAAGAGAATCAGACAGAAATAGCCGCACCGGTCGTCCTAGCAAAAAAAGATATTAATATCTGAAAAGCTTTTTATAATCAGCAATGAAGAAAACATATAGCAGCAGACAATATACTGTTATCACTATTTTTGTGATAACGGGTCTTATATTTATTGCCCGCTTATTTTTTCTTCAGATTGTTGATGATAGCTATATTATTTCTGCCAATAGAAATGCACTTCGGTTTGTTACCCAATATCCTGCACGTGGTTTAATTTACGATCGTAACAACAAATTACTTGTTTACAACGAAGCTGTTTACGATTTAATGGTTGTTCCCAAACAAGTAAAAGCTTTTGATACACTGGAATTATGCAGATTAATCGGAATCTCAAAGCAGGTTTTTGATATTAAATTAAAAAAAGCCAGAGATTTTTCTCCTTATGCTGCCTCTATCTTCGAAAAACAAATTTCGAAAGAAAACTATGGATATTTACAGGAAAAACTTTTCAAATACAGTGGTTTTTATGTTCAATCCAGAACTCTCCGCAAATATCCTTATCCCATAGCCGCTCATACACTTGGTTATATTGGTGAAGTAGGTTCTAATATTACCGAAAAAGATCCTTATTACAAATCG
>JAHEYQ010000091.1 GCA_023251515.1 Bacteroidales bacterium | reverse complement strand
ACAAAATTTATTTCCGTATTTTTGCTCATGTTGTGTTTATTTCTCAAAAACAAACTTACAACATTGGGGTGAAACTTTAAGGGAGTAACCCCTTTTATATTTTTTAATCGTTCAGTAGTGAAATTTTATGCAAAATAAATATGTAATTTTGCAGCTACCTCCTTTGCAAACTTAAATTATGTCCGTGCGAAGGCTATTTAAGTGTTTTAACCGCCGCTGCAAACTTTAAAGGAGGTGTTTTGCAGCGGCTTTTTTATTTAATATTCATATGCGTTCTTTATTTTGTTTACTTTAAAACTACTGCAAATCTATAATAAAAATATTTATCTGCAAACAGCCTAAATGTTTAGAATAGCGTAAATATGACATTATTTTTTAAAATACTTTATTTATTCTTTCACAAATTTTCCGCTGATGGTATTATTAATGAATTGAATAGCATTTTTATTTATTTATTATTTTTTTTATTTCATCTTTAAACATAGGATCGTTTGCTAACAATTCTTGTTTTTGATTTAACATTATCATCAATGGAACATAGTGTTTTATTTGCTTATTTGGAAATATTTCATCTAAAAACAATCTTAACTTAGGGAAATCATCATCTGAAGTTCCTTTATAAAATTCAGCATCTAAAACATATGACTGAAGATAATATTGAGAATTGTATAATTCTTTTTGATTTGCATTTAAATTATCAGATATGGAAATTAATGCAAAAGTTGCATTTGATTTATTTTCATTGATAATATCCTTGTATATGCTTTTAAGAGCTTTACAACAGCCAGTACACCAAGGTGCCCAAAAAATAAGACATGTTACTTTCTTTGTTGAACATAAGTCTTTTAGTTCACTTTTTGAGATTTTTTGAATGTTAATTTTTGAATAATTATCTACAATAATTTCTTTACCTATATCATTTTTATTGAAAGCTGAATAATCTTTAACAAATATTGTGTCATTGGTTTTTTTTTGTGTATTTGCTAAGTCATTTTTACTATTTAAGTTTGTATTAATACAAGCAAAAAATATAAAAGATGAGAATATTATTAGACTTATTTTTTTCATATATTAAAGATTTATAAAACAAAGAGACTGTTTAAAAAACTAAATTTATATGTTATTAAAAACAATAAAATTGCCTTGTTGGACAGTCTCTTTCTTTTAATTAATTAATTAATGTATACCTAAATTGATAATTGTAATCCCTTCAATACTTTGATATGGGATATTACCCTTTTCTATTACTAAAGGTTCTTCTAATTGAAAAGCAGATAAGATATCTTTATCATCAATTACAAGATCTGATGTTAAATTAATATAATCTTTGTTTATTGCAAATCTCGAATAAGTATCAGTGAACACTGTTTCATCTATACAACATATAAGTTCACCTGTAGTTTTTTTTGCAATAATGCCTGATAGAATTGATCCAGAGTTTTGTGAATTAATTGTTGTATTAATTTTCAAGTAACAAATACCATCTTCATGTGGATAACATACCGTATAAGATTGCCCATTAGGGTAATAATGAATTTCATGCCTTCCAAAACCAACATCAATTGTTACACCAAGTAAATTTTCCATTAATGAAATAACTTTTTTAACTCTTGCCTCAAAATCTGGGCTAGCTTTTTTAGGTGTAATTTTCTCTATTTTAGATTCAAATGATTTATTATTCTCTTTCTTACATGAATATAAGATTACTAACACTAAAATTAATAAACTTGAAATTATTGTTTTACTTTTCATATGAAATAAACTTTGATTAATGAACACCTAAATTAATTACTGTTATCCCATCAATTTTCTGAAATGAAATAATCCCTTTTTTAACCACAATAGGTTCCTGATAATTAAATGTTGAAAGTATTTTTATATCATCAATTAATAAATCAGAAGTTAAATTGATAATGCCTTCTGAATTAAATAATTTATTATATGACTCAGGATCTACATTTTCGCCAATGCAGCAAAGTAATTCACCTTTCTCATTTTTGCCAATAAAACCATTTAAAATAAAATCTGGATTTATTGAACTTCCACTTGTTGTAATCTTTAACTTACATATTGCATCACCAGGATTGCATATTTCTTTAAATAAATTACCGTTTGGATAATATATTGCCTCATAATACCCTGTTTTGATATCAATTGTAATATTAAGCAATGAACCTAATATACCTGCAACTTTTTTTATCATTGCTTCGTAGCCTGGGCTTGCATATTTAGGTATTATCTTTTCAGTTTTATTCACAACTGGTTTTGTATCCTCCTTACTACAAGAATAAAAAATTACTCCTGCTAAAATTATTAAACTTGAAATTATTATTGTTGTCTTTCTCATGACTTTATATAATTTTTAATTTGTAAAATATGTGTTTTTTATTCTTTCACGCAGTTATCGCGTATAAATTTTTATTCAAATGAAACGGATTTTTATAAAACCGCAGCATTTACAAATTTTATGCAAAATAATATGTAATTTTGCAGCTACCTCCTTTGCAAACTTAAATTATGTCCGTGCGAAGGCTATTTAAGTGTTTTAACCGCCGCTGCAAACTTTAAAGGAGGTGTTTTGCAGCGGCTTTTTTATTTAATATTCATATGCGTTCTTTATTTTGTTTACTTTAAAACTACTGCAAATCTATAATAAAAATATTTATCTGCAAACAGCCTAAATGTTTAGAATAGCGTAAATATGACATTATTTTTTAAAATACTTTATTTATTCTTTCACAAACTTACCGCTGATGGCTTTCCCGTTTTTGTTTTGAAGTTTATAAAAATAAATTCCTGTTTTCAGACTGCTGATATTAATAGTATTATTACTTTGTGTTAGTTTGTCTTCCAAAACAATTTGCCCCAGTTGATTATATACCAATAGCTGAAAATCTTTAAACATACCTATATCAAAATTAATTATTTCGGAGGCAGGGTTGGGGTAAACCATTGGAGAATTGTTATTTGAGTTTTCAGAAATGCTTGTGGTGCCAATACTACAATCAAATTGATTCTGATCAATTGTAGTTCCATTGCCCAATTGACCAATATAATTTGCACCAGCTGCACATATCGCATCATTTTGATATTTAATACCCATACTATGTAAGCCATAAACGCCGCTGCTATATAAAAAACCGGATGCAGCAGCTATATCTTTCCAATTATTTTCAGACCCAATTTTTACAGGGAAATTTTGTTGTATAGTATTTCCATTGCCCAATTGCCCATACATATTAAGCCCCCATGCCCATAAAGATGAATCATTTTTTATTGCAAATGCAAATGAAGAACCTGCAGATATCGTTTTCCAATCATATTCAGATCCTATCTGAACAGGAATAATAACTGTTGTTGGATTACTTAGTTTATTATTAGCACCTATTCCTAATTGTCCGACTCCGTTAAAACCCCATGCCCAAATACTACCATCAGATTTTAATCCTAAAGAATATTCAAAGCCTCCCGAAACTTTCACCCAATTGCTATCAGTTCCAATTTGTTTTGGGATGCTTGTATTTATTAAGCTGCTATCGCCCATTTGACCATCGCCATTAAAGCCCCATGCCCATAATGTTCCGTTTAATTTTATTGCTAAAGTATGTAAACCACCGCAACTAACTTCTTTCCAGTTTGTATCAGTACCAACCTGAGTTGGTATATTTTTATCGGCAGTACTACCATTACCTAACTGACCATAATAATTTTGACCCCAGCACCACAAAGTTCCATTGTTTTTAATAGATGCCGAATAAACCTGTCCGGCACTAATTTTTCCCCAATTATCAGCACTTCCTATTTGTATCGGAGATGAATTATTTGCATTTGTTGCATTACCCAATTGTCCGTTTCCATTTAAGCCCCAAGCCCATAAAGTTCCATCGGTTTTAATTGCCAAACAATGTAAGCCACCAGCAACAATATCCTTCCAGTTGTGATTGTTGCCAATCTGAACGGGTAATTGTTGAGTTGATAAATTCCCAATTCCTAACTGACCATTACCATTAAAACCCCAAGCCCACAAAGTACTGTCAGAACGCAAAGCCACAGTAAATTCACCACCGCAAACCACTTTTTGCCATATTTGGGCATTTATTCTAATTTGAAGTATGCAGAATAAAGTGATAAGTAATAATTTGTTTTTCATTTTGAAAGCAATAAATTTAATTTTTGAAAATCCTGATCTTTTGAAACTATCTTTTTATTATTATCAACAACCATTATAAAAGGTACAAAAATATCAAAAGTTTCATTAGGAAATTGATCTTTAAGATATGATTCAAATATCGGCCAATCATTCGATTCTTCTTTACTTTTATAAAGAGTTGGATCTAGAACATAGGTTTGCATAAAATATTTTAACTTAAACAATTCCTTTTGATTTTCTATTAATCCATTTGAAATTGAAATAATAACAAAATTAGTATTTTTCTGATGGCTTCTTATAATAGTTCTCAATGCTGAATCTAAAGCACTTTTACATCCCTTACACCAAGGAGCCCAAAATATAAAGCAGTTATTTTTGTTTTTAGATACAAGTTCATCCATATTTCTTGTGGAGAATTTTTGAATTTTTATCTTTGAATATTGATCTACAGTATCTATTTTACCAATATCATTTTTATTGAACGCTGAATAATCTTTAACAAATATTGTGTCATTGGTTTTTATCTGTGTATTTGCTAAGTCATTTTTACTATTTAAGTTTGTATTAATACAAGCAAAAAATATAAAAGATGAGAATATTATTAGATTTATTTTTTTCATTGATTTTGTATTTATTCTTTCACAAACTTACCGCTGATGGTTTGGAAGATTTGCTTAGCAATAGATTTACTTACCTTACTCTGCAATAAGTAAAAATAGATATTTTTTCTTTTTTAATAATAAGAGAATCATTGCTTAATTTAACAATAATGCTTGTATCTTCTGCTCTATATAAAGTATCATTGCTAAGTTTCCATTTAAAATTAAAATTATTCACTTCATTTGTGTTCATATCAACCACATTTATCGTATTTGAATCTGTAAAAACTACAGCTACCTTACCACCGGGATTATCTTCGATATCGTAATATTTACCTTCGTAATATTCCTGAAAACGAACTTTTTCCCATTTTCCGTAAATCTCTGGTTTTTTATTGTTACAAGATATAAATGCTATTGCGAATAGCAGTAAAATTATGTTTCTCATTTTTTTGTTATTACTTTAGGATGAACAAATATTAATATTGATTTTTCTGATTTCTGTATTTTCTCTGAAAGTGGTTTTATATATTGTTTAATAGGAATAGTTTCATATAATCCAACAAAATAATCCAACACAAATATGTACTTGCACTTGGGCAGGTTTTCAAAGGTTAACTTTTCTCCGTTTGCATATTCAAAATTATGGGACAATAAATATTCTTTCAAAAGATTTTTAGCTTTTGATGGTTTTCTGTTTGTAAGTAGTAAATTTTCAACATCATCATTCATTGCAGAATAGCAATCACTTACCATTACAGGGAATCCTTCTTTAGTAAAGCACATTAGCCCTCCTATCGAAAGCGTATCTTTAATACAAAGCAGATTTCCCTTAAGAACCCCTAAGCTATCTAGATATTCAAACATTGGAGCATATTCCTGTATTGCTTTATTTAAACTGTCGATACCAGAACAATTGCAAACATCTTCCTGCATTACATTTTTTATCTGATTTTTATTTTTTTGTTGATTACAAGAATATAATGCAATTATAATAATTGTATAAAAAAATAACTTTTTCATTTTTGTAAAATTTTGTAAAATGGGAGGAAATAATTTCCTCCCATTTTATATTACTCAATTGTATTAATTAATAAGCTTTTATCAACCGAATACCATACAACATTTCCGTCACTATATAATGCATAATTACCTTTTGGAACTACCATTTTATTAATATCCATTTCTAATGCTTGAAGTATTTTGATATCTAAAGCAAAATTATTTTTAATTTCAATACTATCACCATTAAATCTAGAAATAATATCTTGTGGTAATTTGCTTAAATCAAAAAAGAAATATATTTCATTTTCAGAAGAACTAATGCATCCATGATATATGCTTTCATTTTCAGGAAGAGCCACATTTAACTGCCATCCATTTTCTGCATTAATAAAGTAATCTTCAATGTTCTTCCCTAAAACTGCAGCACCCTGAATATGGCAAATTCCCGGTTCATTATAACATGATATATTAAGAGACTTTAGCTGACCATTTGGATAAAATTCTTTAGTTAGTTTTTCCAATCTTCCTTCATAATAGTCAACCTTAACTGTAATATTAAAAAATTTCACTAATTTTGAAAGTAATCCAGGACTTGCTTTGGAGTTATTGACACTTAAACTTGAAGGTTTTATATTTTTTACTTCCTCCTTAGTACAAGAATAAAAAATTACTCCTGCTAAAATTATTAAACTTGAAATTATTATTGTTGTCTTTTTCATGACTTATATAAAATTTAATTTGTAAAACTTATGTATTATTACATTCACGCATTAATATTGCGTATAAAAATTTATTTTTGAAAAAACGGATTTTTATAAAACCGCAGCATTTACAAATTTTATGCAAAATAAATATGTAATTTTGCAGCTACCTCCTTTACAAACTTAAATTATGTCCGTGCGAAGGCTATTTAAGTGTTTTAACCGCCGCTGCAAACTTTAAAGGAGGTGTTTTGCAGCGGCTTTTTTATTTAATATTCATTTGCTTTCTTTATTTTTGATTACTAAAAAACTGTTGCAAATCTATAATAAAAACGGATATTTCAACATATTTGAAGGCAGAATTTAACACTAATATGACGAAAACTTATTAACAATGCTATAAAATACATTATCACAACTAAATATACATTTTAATAAATTTTAAAATTATGACGAAATCAGGGAAAAATATTTGTGTAATTCATATTATGTGTATATTTTTGCTGGCAAATTATCTGTTTTTTTACTAAATATTAAGTATTATTTTGATGCTTTTTTAAAAAAACGAAATATTTTAAAACTTGAATCGGTTTTAAAAACATTTTTTCAAATAATGAAAATTAATAAAATGAATATTAAACACAAAAAAGAATATGAATATAAAAAACCCCAAAAAAGATGATAAAAAAATTAACTATATTTTGGTAGATGATGAAATAATTTACCAGATAGATTTTGATTATTTAATAAATAAGTACAAAAACTTTAATGGAATAGGTTATTTTTATGATGCTCAGCTTGCTTTAGATTTTATAAAAAATCAAAAGCCTGATGTTATTTTTCTTGATATGTATATGCCAAAAAAAGATGGCATGGCTTTTTTAGCCGAGGTTGACCCTGCGATTCCTGTTGTTGTTATTTCCTCTTATTTAGGTTACGCTTTTCATTCTTATAATTACAATGTAATTGACTATATTGATAAACCAATAAAGACTGACCGATTTAATTTAACAATAAACAAAATTCTGAAAGAATTAGATCGAATGGATGCTTATGAAAGCATGAAAGATATTGAGAATCGTCCAAATAATTTCTTTTATCTTAGTAAAAACAGTACAGATTATAAGGTTTATTTCGGAGACGTTGAAGCATGTGTAAGTGAAGGAAATTATGTTTATATTATTCGTGAAGATGGGATTGATTTTAAAATATACTTGTCATTAATAAAAATTCATAAAATATTGGAAAACTTTGATTTCATCCAAGTTAATAAGAACACAATAATTTCAAAGCTTAAAATAAAAGAAATAAAAAAAGACACTATAGTATTACAAAGTGGTCGGATTTATAAAATATCGGAAACATATAGAGATGATTTATGACATTTAATAGAACAATAAAAAGCCGCTGAACTATCAGAAATTCAGCAAGAAAAGAATATCTTCATACAGCACAGAAGAAGAATAAAAACCGTAAAGAAATCCGCAGAGCTGTGAGAGCTCAATTAGGTTATCTCAGACGCAATATTGATTCTATACATCAACT
>JAHEYQ010000052.1:21276-32521 GCA_023251515.1 Bacteroidales bacterium | reverse complement strand
TTAAAAATCGGCTGTCCGACAAAATTTATTTCCGTATTTTTGCTCATGTTGTGTTTATTTCTCAAAAACAAACTTACAACATTGGGGTGAAACTTTAAGGGAGTAACCCCTTTTATATTTTTTAATCGTTCAGTAGTGATACATTAACAAAAATTTACAAGGGATTACAAAAATTAAATTTCTGTAATCCCTTTGTTTTTTTTACTTTTGTAGCTTGCTTTTAAATAATAAGAAAACCAGGATGAATTAGCATAGTTAATTCATCCTGAGTGTTTTTATTTAAACCATTTAACCATATTAAAAATTCAATAAAATGAACACAAAGTATATCTTTGTAACTGGTGGCGTTACATCATCACTTGGAAAAGGAATTATTTCGGCATCTTTAGCTAAACTACTCAAAGCAAGAGGTTTTTCTGTAACTATACAAAAATTAGATCCTTATATCAATATAGATCCGGGAACACTAAACCCTTATGAACATGGCGAATGCTATGTAACTGAAGATGGAGCTGAAACTGATCTTGACCTTGGGCATTACGAAAGATTTACAAATGTCAGAACTTCACAGGCAAACAATATTACTACAGGAAGAATCTATCAGGCTGTTATTGAAAAAGAAAGACGTGGCGATTATTTGGGCGAAACTGTTCAGGTAATTCCTCATATTACTGACGAAATTAAATACAGAATCAAAATTCTTGGTAATAACGGAGACTATGATTTTGTAATAACTGAAATTGGTGGAACAGTGGGCGATATTGAATCTTTGCCTTATATAGAAGCTGTACGTCAGATGCGTTGGGAAATGGGAAGCAATTGTGTAGTAATTCACCTTACTTATGTTCCGTTTTTGGCTGCTGCCGGCGAATTAAAAACTAAACCAACTCAACATTCGGTAAAAACCATGCTCGAACAGGGAGTTCAACCTGATATTATTGTGTGTCGTACTGAGAGACCACTTAATGAAAGCATTCGTCATAAAATTGCTTTATTTTGTAATGTTGATTCTAAATGTGTTATTGAATCTATTGACGCAAAATCAATTTATGAAGTTCCTGTTTTAATGAGAGAAGAAGAGCTTGATGTTCAAGTTCTTAATAAAATGAAAATCCCTATTGAAACTTCACCTGATCTAATTAAATGGGAAGAATTTTTATTCAAATTAAAAAATCCGAAAACAGAAGTTAATATTGGTCTGATTGGAAAATATGTTGAATTAAAAGATGCTTACAAATCTATAATAGAAGCATTTATTCACGCAGGAACTTCGATACAATGTAAAGTGAATTTAAAAATGATACATTCTGAGAGTGTTACGGATGAAACTATTGAAGAAAAACTTAAAAATCTAAACGGTATTTTGGTTGCTCCCGGTTTTGGTGAACGTGGTATTGAAGGCAAAATTAAATCAATAAAATATGCACGCGAACATAAAATTCCTTTTTTGGGTATTTGTTTGGGTATGCAATGTGCTGTGGTTGAATTTGGTCGCAATGTTTTAGGCTATTCTGATGCGCATTCTACAGAAATGAATCCGAAAACTTCGTACCCGGTTATCGACATCATGAAAGAACAAAAAACCATTTGTACCAAAGGTGGCACCATGCGTTTGGGTGCATATCCTTGTAAAATTAAAGAAAATACCAAAATATATGATGTTTATCAATTAATCGATATAAAAGAGCGTCATCGTCATCGCTATGAGTTTAACAATAAATATAAGGATGCTTATCAGCAGGCAGGTATGATTGCTTCTGGTATTAATCCTAAGGATAATCTGGTGGAAATTGTTGAAATAGAAGATCATCCTTGGTTTGTTGGGGTTCAGTTTCACCCTGAATATGGTAGCACAGTTGCAAATCCTCACCCTATTTTTGTAAGCTTTGTAAATGCTGCCAACAATCATAATTTATCTAAATAGTTTTCTTAATCTGAGAAAATAAAAAGGATGGAAAATACAAATTCCATCCTTTTTTATTTTATTGTAACAAACAAACATCTCAATAACCCCGTTTTTTACCACTTATTTTTTCAATTACAACTCTGAAACATGCCACATTTTTTATTGCTGGCATTGAATAGGTAAAATCTCTTTTGGTATATTTCTGCATTATCTTATTCATCCACAAAGTTTTTTGATCTATATCTTCAATAAATTCAACTTTGCCACTTACCAAAACACTTTTAAATTTCATGCTATAACTACAACCTACTTCTGTATCGTGATGATGCAATTCGTGTGCAATACTAAAAACAATACTCACTTCAGGTTTTGATTTTAAAATATCAATCTTTTTACCAAATGGCGCCGAATGAAAATACAATACATTATCTTCATATGCAAAATTAAATGGTAGATTGTATGGCAGATTTTGTTCATCTATCATAGCCATATAACAAACTTCAGAAAGATTTATAATCTCCTCAATTTCTGATTGTTTACTGATTACTTTACTGTTCATTTTTAATTCTTTTAATTTGTATTTTTTTAGTTTTTATTTTATCTGGCAACTCTAACAGAAAAGTTACCAATGACAATATGATACTGAAAACAAAGGCCCACCCAAAACTATCTACTCTGAAACCATCAACCACATTGGCTGCAACTACAATTATAAATGCATTGATAACCAACAGAAAAATGCCTAAACTCAAAATTGTTGCAGGTATTGTTAACAAAATTAGTATCGGTTTCAAAAATATATTAAGTACCGACAACACTATTGCAACAAAAATGGCTGTAATATAATTATCTACATGAATTCCACCTGACAATAAATACGATGAAATTACTACGGCAAACGATGTTACTATAATTTTAAATATGTATTTCATATTATTTTGTAAATATTTAGTTGTCAAAAACATACATGTTTTAGCTTGAAAATCTACGATTATAAAACCACAATTTGAGTTATTTTTTGACTCTGTTCTAATATTTTATTAAAATGATTATACAAAACTACAATTTTTAAGACAATTAAGCAATAAAAAATAAAACCTAATTATTAAATGGAATAATATAATACTCCCCAAACAATACATAGAGTTAAGATAATTGTATTACCATTATTTTTAAATTATAAGCAAAACCCAGCAACTTAAATTCAAATAATTTCATATATTAAGTTTAATATCATTATGTTATAATATACGAAACCAAAAAAAATATTTTTTATTGATAATATTATTTTTTTTATTTTTATATAATTTTTTTTATTAATTTTAGAGAAAATTACAAACAGAAAATATTTAAAAGCATAATACTTTATAAATAAATACAATTAAGCTTTTTATATAAACTCTAGGAAATAACTAAACTTTTAAACTAATGGAAAATCAGATAATTATTTTGCATTTAGAAGATAATGAAACCGATGCTTTTTTAGTACAAATTACTTTAAAAAAAAGTGGAATTATCCATCAATATCAAACGGTTGATAATAAAAATGATTTTATTGATTATTTAAATAACAATTCAATTGATATCGTTTTATCTGATTACAGCCTTCCTGAATATTCTGGAAAAGAAGCTCTTGAACATATAAAAACAAACTATCCACAAATACCATTTGTTTTTGTCAGCGGCACTATGGGTGAAGAAGCAGCAATTGATTCATTAGTAAACGGAGCAACTGATTATGTTTTGAAAAACAGAATTGAAAAATTACCATCAGCCGTTACAAGAGCTATTAAAGAATCAAAACTTGCCAAAGAATACCAAGAAGCAATTGAAGAATTAAAACAAAGTGAAGAAAAATATCGCACATTAATTAATGGCATGAATGAAGGCTTAATAATGGCAGATAATGATGATAGAATTTTATTTGTAAATAAACAATTTTGTGAAATAATTGGATATAAAGCGAATGAAATCATCGGTGAAATAGGATATAAAATATTCCAGAAAGAAGATGATCATTCTTTAATTTCAGAAAAGACAAAACTAAGGCAAAAAGGAATAAAAGACACATATGAAGTTAAAATGAAGCGTAAAGATGGAAGTGAAATTTGGATAAAAATTAGCGGATCTCCCTGGTTTGATCAAAACAATAATGTAATTGGCTCTATTTCTGTATTTGAGAACATTAATGAAAGTAAAATAGCTCAATTAGAATTTAAAAAACAACAAGATTTATTACAAACTATTATCGATTCAACTCCTGATTTAATTTTTTATAAAGATTTAAATAGTAATTACTTAGGATGCAATAAAGCTTTTGAAAAGTTTTCAGATCGTTCAAAAGAGGATCAGATTGGTAAAAACGATTTCGATTTTTTCGATAAAGAAACGGCTACACTTTTCAGACAAAAAGATCAGGAAATTTTCAAAAACAAAAAAACATTAATTAACGAAGAATGGGTTGTTTACCCGAATGGTGAAAAAATTTTACTTGAAACTATAAAAACACCGCTTTTTGATGCAAATAAAAATATCATAGGTTTGGTTGGAGTTAGCAGAAATATTACAGAACGTTATCAAAAAGAACAGGAAATATTAGAAAGCAAGCTCTTTACAGAATCATTAATAAATGCGATTCCATTGCCAATTTTCTACAAAGACAAAGACTGCAACTACTTAGGAATAAATACTTCTTTTGAAAATTATTATGGTAAAAAATCTGATGAAATCATTGGAAAAACAGTATTTGATATTGCAAAAAAAGAATTTGCTCAGATTTATTACAACAAAGATATTGAACTTATTAAAAATGGAGGAATTCAAATTTATGAAACACAAATGATGAATATGTCAAATGAAATCAGAGACATAGTGTATCATAAAGCTACTTTTTCAGATTCTGATAATAATTTTAAAGGAATTATTGGTGCAATATTAGATATTACAGATCTCCGAAAAACTGAAAAATTACTAACTGAAAGTCAAGAACTATTCAAAAATCTTGCAATGGTTTCTCCTGTTGGCATTTTCAGAACAGATTCTACTGGATTTACAACCTATGTAAACCCTAAATGGACAGAGCTCTCTGGTATTGAAGCGCATGAAGCATATGGCAATGGTTGGTATAACGCTGTGCACCCAGAAGATAGAGATAAATTAAATAATAAGTGGGAAAAAGACATTTCGAAATCAATAATTTCTGAAACAGAATATAGATTTCTCAAACCTGATGGCAGCATTGTTTGGGTAATGGGAAAAGCAGTACCTGAAATAAAAGGAGATGAGATAGTTGGATACATCGGAACTATCACAGATATAACAGACAGAAAAAAATCTGAAATCATTTTAAAAGAAAATGAAGAAAAATTTCGACAAATATTTGAAAACAACCCTTTAGGTGTCCTTCATTTTAATAAATTTGGAATTTTAACTGCTTGCAATGATGTTCTTATTGAGATAATGGGAAGTTCAAGAAATAAGCTAATTGGATTAAATTTATTAAAATTAAAAAACACACTGATTATTAATCAGATAAAAAAAACATTAAATAATGAAAAATCATATTATGAAGGTGAATATGTATCAATAACTGGTACTAAAAAAGTCATAATAAAAACCCATTTTTCGCCAATTATCAATTTTGACAATACAAACAATGGTGGATTGGCAATTATTGAAGATATTACTGAAAAAATTAAAGCTGAAAAAACAATTTTCTTACAAGGAAAAGCTTTAGATGCTGCAGCAAATGCAATTGTAATTACTGATTACACAGGAAGTATTGAATGGGTAAATCCTGCATTTGAACAGCTTACTGGTTTTAAATTAAATGAAGTTATTGGAAAAAACCCAAGAGATGTTGTTAAGTCTGACGAACATAGCAAAGATTTCTATTCAGACTTATGGAATACGATACTTACTGGGAAACCTTGGCAAGGCGAAATGATAAACCGCAAAAAAGATGGCAGCTTATATTATGAAGAACAAATAATTACACCAATTATTGATCAAAATAATGAAATAACACATTTTGTTGCCATTAAACAAGATATTTCTGAAAGGAAGAAAACGGAACAAGATTTATTAATCGCAAAAGACAAGGCAGAAGCAAGTGACAGATTAAAATCTGCATTTATGAATAACATTTCACATGAAATAAGAACACCATTGAATGGCATTTTAGGATTCGGCCAAATGTTATGTGAACCAGATCTAAGTGATGAAGAAAAAAATCATTATATGATGATTTTACAAGGAAGTAGTGATAGATTAATAAATACTGTAACTGATTACATCGACATTTCTCTCATTTCAACAGGTAATCAAGATGTTAAATCTAATACATTTTTCATTAAAAACCTGATAAAAAAAATAAGTATCACAAATGAAATAAAGTGTAAAAATAAAAATTTATACTTTGTAACATCACTTCCAGATGATTATGAAACATTTACGTTAGAAACTGATGAAAATCTTTTATTCAAGATTTTAAATCATATTACCGATAATGCAATAAAATTTACACAAAAAGGTGCAATAAGTTTTGGATATAAAGTAAAAAATCATAACATTGATTTTTTTGTAAAAGATACCGGAATAGGAATAAATATGGATAATATTTCAAACCTTTTTAATTATTTTATGCAAGAAGACACTTCTATGACAAGAGGTTACGAAGGCAGCGGTTTAGGATTAGCCATAGCAAAAGGATTTGTGAATTTATTAAATGGAAGTATTAAAGTTGAATCAGAAATGGGGAAAGGTTCTACTTTTTATGTATCCATACCGTTAATAAAAAATAAAAAAATAAAGCAAAAAGACAATAAAATAACTTTAAATCAAGAAATTAGCAAACCATTAGTTTTAATTGTAGAAGACGATGATGACAATTATTTTTTGCTTGAAACCCTTTTCGAAAAATCTGAAATTAATTTTATCAGAGCATTTAATGGTATTGAAGCAGTAGAATATGCCAAACAATTTACAGATATCAGTATAATATTAATGGATTTGAAAATGCCCAAATTAAATGGATTTGAAGCAACAAAACAAATTAAGGCATTTAACAAAAACATTCCTATTATTGCTGTAACTGCTTATGCTTTAACCGGTGACGATAACAGGGCTTTGGAAGCAGGTTGTGATGACTATATTGAAAAACCGATCAGAAGAGCTCTTTTAATTGAAAAATTAAATAATTATGGAATAAAAATTAAATAATTTTAAAATGCAAAATAATTTAATTAATGAAAATGAATTACCTATTGGTATATATAAGACAACAATTTCCGGTGAAATTGTATATGCAAATAATGCTTTTCTTAAACTATTAGGTTATAATGATTTCGGTGATTTAAAAAATATAAATGCTCAATCATTGTTTGTAAATCTTGATATCAGAAAAACACAAATAAATAATTGGAATGAAAATATAATACAATCTTCTGAATTTGAATTATATAGAAAAGATGGCAAAATTGTATCCGTAATTGATAATGGATATAAAACCACAGATAATGATGGGAATATATATTTTACAGGTAGTTTATTAGATATTACTGAGAAAAAAATTACTGAAAAAAAACTTATTGAAAGTGAAAGCAATTATAGAGAATTATTTGATTCTGCAGTGGATGGAATTCTTTTAATGGATGAAAAAAGTATCATTACAAATGCCAATAAAGTTTTTCTTGAACTTTTTGACATTGAATTGCATAAAATTACAAATCAAAATGTTTCAATATTGTTTTTAGAAGACGAATTAATCAGTAATCCACTAAAATACAAACAATTAAAAAACAATGAATCACAAGTCTATATAAGACAAATAACCAGGAAAGACAAAAGTAGAATTTGGGTTGAAATTCATACAAAGAAAATGAAAGATGGGAAATTTCAGTCATTTTTTCACAATATAAATAATCGTATAAATGCAGAACAAACTATAGAAGAATACAAAAAAAGAATTATTACAATATTAGATTCTATTGAAGCAGGAATATTTGTAATAGATGCAGAAACACATATTATAACTGATGCAAATAGATATGCATGTAAAATAATTGGATTAAAAAAACAAGAAATAGAAGGAGAGATTTGTCACAAATTTATATGTCCTGCAGAAATAGGTAAATGCCCTATAAGTGATTTAAAGCAAACGGTAGATAAATCTGAAAGAAATCTGATTTGCGGTAAAGGACATAATTTACCTATTTTAAAAACAATTACACCGATTATTTTAAATAATAAAAAACATTTGTTAGAAGTTTTCATTGATATTACAGAACAAAGAAAAAATCAAGAAGAAATAAAACGTAAAAATAAATTATTGGAAGAGGTTTTAGATGAGAAAAATAAATTCTTTTCAATTTTAGCTCACGACTTAAGAAGTCCTTTTAATGCCTTCCTTGGACTTACAGAAATTATGGCCAATGAATTAAATACCATGACTTTATCACACATTTCTGAAATTACAAAAAGAATGCATAATTCAGCCATAAATCTCTTTAGCCTGCTCGAAAATTTACTATTATGGTCAAGCAATCAAAGAGGTTTAATAAGCAATAATCCAGAAACTTTACAAATTAATAAAATTATACATCAGATTTTAAATCAATTATCAGAATCAATTAAGAGCAAATCATTAAATATAAGTATTGAATCAGATTTTGAGGATAAAGTATTTGCTGACAATCAATTAATCCAAACAATTTTAAGAAATATTATATCAAATGCAATAAAATTTACACCTGAAAAAGGTAAAATATTAATAAAAACAAAAAAAGAAAAAGAGAAATATATTGAAATTCAGATACAAGATTCAGGAATAGGCATGACTCAGGAAATAGTTGATAATATTTTTAGTTTTAATAAAAACATTCTCAGAAAAGGTACAAATGACGAACCAAGTACTGGTTTGGGATTAATGATTTGTAAAGAATTTATTGAAATTTTAAGTGGTGAAATTCATGTAAAAAGTGAAGAAAATAAAGGCAGCAGTTTCTATATTTCATTACCAATAAAAAAATAAAATGAAAAAAATCTATCTTTTATTAAGCTTATGTATCTTATTTTTATCACTTTATGCTAACTCACAAAATCAAAGGATTGTAAAGATAGGAGCATTTAATTATTATCCGGCAATTTTTTTAGATAATGATAATGTGGTTAAAGGCTTTTTTGTTGATGCATTTAAAGAAATAGAAAAGCAGGAAAATATTAAATTTGAATACATATATGGCAGTTGGAATGAAAATTTAGAAAGAATAAAAAAAGGTGAAATTGATTTAATTACAAGTGCAGCAATTACTCCAGAAAGACAATTATTTATGGATTATTGTCAAACGTCAGCACTTACAGTCTGGGGTGAATTATATGTTCCATTAGAATCAGAAATTGATGGAATTACTCAACTTGAAGGCAAAAAAATTGCAATCATGAAAAGCGATTATAATGCAATATATTTTATGAATTTAATTATAAAATTTGGTATTAAATCAATTTTCGTTGAAGTTTCAAGTTTTGAAGAGGTATTTAAAGCCATTTCATCAAAAGAAGTTGATGCTGGTGTAGTAAATTGTACTTATGGTTTAGCAAAAAGCAAAGAATTTAACATCCGATCTACAGCAATCGTTTTTAATCCATTTGACATCTATTTTGCTACAACAAAAGGGAAAAATGCCGAATTATTAAAAATAGTTGATAAATATCTTAATAATTGGAAGCATCAGGAAAATTCAGTTTATAACGAAGCGAGAGTTAAATGGACTCATGGCAAAACAAACATTGTATGGATTTTCCCGAAATGGCTCTCAATTTCATTTTACACATTGATATTCATGAGTTTAATAGCATTTTTATTTGTATTCATTTTAAGAAAACAGGTAAAAAAAGCTACAAAAGTTATTTTGGAGAGAGAGAAAGTTTTAAAAGAAAGTGAAGCAAAATTTAGGAGTTATATAGACAGTTCCCCTGAAGGTGTTTTTTTAACTGACGAAAATGGTAAATATCTGGAAGTAAATAAAGCTGCATCAAAAATTACAGGTTACACAGAGAACGAATTGCTTGATTTATCAATTTATGATTTAGTTAATCCAGAAAAAGCAGATAAAGACGCTACAATATTTTCTGAGTTAAAAGTTAAAGGTCAGGTTTTCGCTGAGTTCCAATACATTCACAAAAATGGAACCAATAGATGGTGGGCTTTGGTGGGTGTTAAACTTTCTGAAAAAAGATTTTTAGGTTTTACAAGAGATATTACAGAAAGAAAAATCACAGAAAATGAACTAATTAAATTATCAAGAGCTATACAACAAAGTCCAGTTTCCATTATTATAACTGATTTAAATGGAATTATTGAATATGTAAATCCAAAAACTTGTGAGTTAACACAATATTCTGAAGATGAATTAATTGGTTCAAATCCAAGTATTTTAAAATCAGGAAAATTAGATAATGAAGTATATAAAAATTTATGGGAAACTATTTCTTCTGGTAATGAATGGTTTGGCGAATTCCAAAACAAAAAGAAAAATGGTGAATTATTTTGGGAAGTAGCTTCAATATCCTCAATTTACAATAAGAATGGTGAAAGAACAAAATACCTTGCCATAAAAACCGATATTACAGAGAAAAAGGCTTTTATACAAGAATTAGAAATTGCAAAAACCAAAGCAGAAGCAAGCGACAGACTAAAAACAGAATTCATGAACAATATTTCTCATGAAATCAGAACTCCTTTAAACGGGATTTTGGGATTTGCACAATTGATAGCTGATAGTGAAACCTCTGATTCAGATAAATTAAAATATATTGAAGTGTTGGAAAACAGCAGCAATAGATTGGTTAATACAATTACAAACTACATTGACATTTCCTCAATTGTATCTGGAAATATGACAATTAACAAAGACACTTTTGATATTATTCAGCTATTACAGGAAATTTACAATGAAAATATAAAAAATACTTTATCAAAACAAATAAATTTCAATTTAAAACAAATAAATAATAAGAATAAAATCTATATATTTTCAGATAAAATCTTATTAAAAAAAGCTATAAACCATTTGATTGATAATTCAATAAAATTTACGAAACAAGGTTATATCGAATTTGGTATTAATATCAATAATTTAGACATTGAAATATTTGTAAATGATTCAGGAATTGGAATTTCGCCAAATAAAATAAACAAGATTATTTCTCCTTTTGAACAAGGAGATTCTTATGGAAAAAGAAATTATGAAGGTAGTGGTTTGGGATTATCAATTACAAATGGTATAATAAAAGAATTAGATGGATATTTAATTATTGATTAAGAATTAAATAATGGATGTA
>JAHEYQ010000052.1:0-21266 GCA_023251515.1 Bacteroidales bacterium | reverse complement strand
TTAAAATTCAAATTAAAGATATAATAAAAACCCAATTTGAATTAAAAGATCCCAAAATTAATTTACAATTAAATAAAGACTATTTAGTTCTAATTGCAGAAGATAATCAGGATAATTATCTCTATTTAAATACAATTTTAATTAAACAAGGATTTAAAACTTTACACGCCATTAATGGAAAAGAAGTAATTGAAATCTACAATAATAATCCTAATATTAATTTAATTCTCATGGATTTAAAGATGCCTTTAATGGATGGTTATCAAGCTATTATGCAACTTAAAAGATATATAAATCCACCTTATATTATTGCAGTTACAGCATATGCTATGAGCGGAGACGAACACAAAGCAAAACAAGCCGGATGTGATGATTATATTGAAAAACCTATTAACAAAGAAAAATTAATCATCAAACTTAATCAATTTAGATTATTAAATTAAATATTTATTAATTTTGCACAATTATCAAAAATCGATGAGAAACAGTATAATAAAGAAAATATTTTTTATTCTGATAATTCTTATTTGCGAGCAAATCAATGCACAACAGTTTTTTATAAAAAACTATACACTTGAAAATGGCTTACCAACAAGAATGATTAACGATGCATGTCAGGATAGTATTGGTAATATGTGGTTTGCAACATATTATGGAATATCTAAATTTGATGGTTTTAGTTTTACAAATTATGATTCAAAAGATGGATTACCAGTAAAATCTTATAGGAAATTAAGATTAGACAAAAAAGGTATTCTGTGGGCAATTCCATATGGTACAGGGAGCTACATACTTTACTTTAAAGACAATCAATGGCATACATATGTAAGTCTTTCTGATTTAACACAAAACATTGAGTTTTCCTGTTTTGATATTATATACAGTAAAAACGATATAATCATTTGTATTGGGTCAAATAAAGGTTTATATATCAATAAAAACAAAAAATGGGAAAAAATAAATTTTTCTGAAAAACCTGAATTAAATGTAGTTAACTCTTTATATGCCTTTGATGATAAATTTTATATTTCAACAAAAACAGGAATTGGTATATATCATGATAACAAATTAGATTGGAGTTTAAACAAAGTCATCAATCCTAACAAAAAAGAAATTCTAGCAACAAAATTTGAAAACGAGAACAAGTCAGACTTAAAATTTTGGGTTCTTAATGAAGATAAATTAGGCTATTATCAAGAAAACAAATACACATTAGTTGCTGATAAACTACAACTAACAGAATTAACAATATCAAATTTCCCTTATATGGAAATTGATAATTATAATAATATCTTTTTAGGAAATAATCTTTATAAATACCGTTATAACACAGAAGAAAAAACACTTACAATTCTTACTCAAAAAAATGGGTTTTCCTCCAAAGGGGCAACTTCAATGTTTATCGACAAAGAGAACAACATTTGGTTTACAGACAGTAGAGGTATAGATAAAATTAGCAATACAACCATTTCAAACTACTTTGAATATAACGGATTACCAGAAAATGAAGTAACAGCCATGGTAGAACTTCCAAATGATAAATTTATATTAGGCCATAATAATCAGTTATCACTATTTGGAAATAATAGCTTTAAATCGATTCATTTTCCAGAAACTAAAAATAACCTAACCAGAGTATTAGATATTATTAAAGATAAAGATGGAAATATTTGGTTTACAGCAAACAATTTGGGAATAGGTAAATTATTAAAGAACTACACAATAAAATGGTATAAATTTACCGAAAAAAATTATGGAACAGCATTATTTCAAGATAAAAACGGAAGAATTTGGGTTGGTACAAATAAAAAATTATTTTACTTAGAAAACGATAAATTAAAAGAATTTAAAAATAACCATCTATTAAATAATAATATAAGAAAAATATTTTCTGCACCTAAATCTGGAATATATATAACAGGTATAAATGGATTATGGTATATTAATAATGACTTAGTTAAGCAAATAGAATCAGAAGATACTGTAAACAGCCGAAATGTTTTTTCGTACTATAGAAATAAAGAAGGCGAAGAATTTGTTGGCACAATGAATGGATTGTATTATATTGATAATGGTAAAATTGTTAAATACAATAAATTTGGGATTGATATAAATACACCTATTTTCTTTATTTTTCAGGATAAAAAAATGAACTATTGGTTAGGTTCTAATAATGGTGTATATTATTGGGATGGCAAATCAAAAATTTCATTTTACAATCCAAACAATGGATTAGCCGGAAGAGAAACAAACAGATCTGCAGGTATTTGCGATTCAAAAGGAAGAATATGGATTGGAACAGATAAAGGATTAACTTGCTTTAATAAAAGTTTTTATAAATATAAAACAAATTCCCCTAAGATAGAATTTTTATATTTTGAAGACAGTAAAGGGAAAAAGTACTCATTAAACAACAAAACATCAATAGCTTATACCGACAATACTTTAAATTTTCATTTCAGAGGCTTATCATTTTATAATGAAGATTTAATTGAATATCAGTATAAACTTGAAGGATTAGATAATAAATGGCGAACAGCTACTCAACAAATGCTGGATAAGATTACATATTATGACTTAAAACCCGGTAAATATTTGTTAGCTGTAAGAGCAAAAAATTATTCAAGTGAATGGAGCGAAATTTCACATTCAGCATTTATTACAATCGAATCTGCCTTTTATAAAACATGGTGGTTTATCATAATATCTTTCTTTATAATAGCTTTAATTATTTTAATTTTTATAAGAATAAGAGTACAGAAAAAATATAATAAATTGCTTGTAAAAGAAATTGAAGAAAGAAAAAATATTGAGGAAGCGCTAAAAGAAAGTAGAAAATCGTTTCATGATTTGGTACAACTTTTACCAGAACCCATATTTGAAACTGATATTGAAGGAATTATTATTTATATGAATGATAAAGGAGCTGAATTATTTAAATATGAACCAGAAGAAGTAATTTCAAAACTTAAAATACAAGAATTAATTGCTAATGAATATATCGATAATTATAATAAACATTGTAGTCAGTTAGTTAATTCTCAAATTTCGATAAAAATCGAAATAATGGGAAAAACTAAAGATGGTAAATCTTTTCCGATTTCTATAAATACAGTACCAAAAATACATGAAAATGTGTATATTGGCTGTAGAGGCATTATAATTGATTTAAGTGAACAAAAAAAATATGAAAAAAACCTTCAGGCATATGCTGAAGATTTAAAATTACTAAATGCAAATAAAGATAAATTTTTCTCAATTATTGCTCATGATTTAAAAAGCCCTTTTAATGCATTTTTAGGACTAACGGAAATAATGGCTGAAGAACTTAACACTATGACGTTAGATGAAATACAACGAATTGCAGAAAGTATGCAATCTTCAGCAAAAAACTTATTTAGTTTACTTGAAAATCTATTGCAATGGTCTAAAATCCAACAAGGTAAATTTGATTTTAGTCCTATCAATATTCGTTTGATTCCAATTATTAATTTCAATTTAGAAATTTTTGCAGAATCATGTAAAATAAAAAACATTAAAATCATAAATAGTATTATTGATGATATTGAAATAAAAGCAGATGTAGCAATGCTTAATACAATTATCAGAAATTTGATATCAAATGCTATAAAATTTACAAATAAAGAAGGTGAAATTACAATTTCATCTCATAAAATAGATTCTCAAACAATTAAAATTTCAGTTAAAGATAATGGAATTGGAATTGATGAAGAATTAAAGAAAAAACTATTTAAAATAGACGAACAAAGTAGTAGGTTAGGCACAGAAGGAGAATCTAGCACAGGCTTAGGTTTAATGCTATGCAAAGAATTTGTCGAAATTCATGGAGGATTAATAAGTGTTGAAAGCGAAGCAGGAAAAGGAAGTACATTTAGTTTTACAATGAAAATATTTCAATAGTAAAAAATTTCATCTTCCAAGTTCTCTCAAATTTTTAATTACAATCAATAAATCGGTTTTTATCTTATAATCTCTTGAATACAAAAGATTTAATCTATTTACTGTATCTGTATTTAATTTTGAAAGATTTATTAAATCGCATGTATTTAAAACACCCTTTTTTATATCAGGAAGTTTAGTTGTATATTGTAAATTATAATTATAACCTACCCACGATTTTGATGCAAATAATACATAGATAATATTTATCAGAAAACCGATTGGTCTTTTTTGAAATAAAAACAAAACAGGAAAGAAAATTAGAAAAAACAAACTAAAAATTAAATCAATCAATCTCTTATTACGCTTATTAGCTGGTTTATTAATTGCATTAATATCAACAACATACAGATCACTAAAGGTATTTATTGAATTACTACCAATAAGGAATGAACTCTCGGGAGGTGCAATTTTGTAGTCAATGGTTTTTGATTTTAAATCAGACATATAACTGATAATCTCGGAAGCTGACATACTTTTTGAGCAAAAAATTACTTCATCAATATGGTAAATATCAATAATATCATTTATTTGAGATATATCACCAATAAAATTTGGGGTATCTTGCTTAATTTCAACATTTACCAAGCCAATAAAACCTACACTATTATCAGTTTTCCGTAGTAAATCCGCAACTCTTTCTGCTTCAAAAGAATCACCAACAACAATAAATCTTTTATTATTTGCCTCCCCTATTCTATATGTGTTAATTCCTATAAAATGAAGTAAATATCTAACAAAAAGCATTGAAATTGTACTCCAAACTGCACCTAATAAAATCAAAGCTCTGGAGTAACGAAAATCAATATCCTGTAATGCATAAACGACTAAAATAGCAATAGTTCCAATAAAGATGCCCTGAATTACCTTTAATAATTTATGAGGCTTTTCATAGCCTCCCACCAGATAAAATGAAATTAACCAAAAAAAGATATAAATTGGTACGATTAATCCAATATAAATTGGAGGATAATAATCATAATTAACTGAAAAAAAGTAATATGCCCAGTAATTTTTTAAAAAATAGAATCCAATCCAAATTAAACTAATGTCAATAAATGGCAAAAAAACTCCTGAAATAAATCTTTTAACTATTGATAATGAAGCTCTAAAATATATGGCAATATTGATGAGAAACGAGAAAAATTTAGCATTTTTTTGAGAAAAATGCTTATGAGCAAAAATAATCATCGCATTGTAAAAAATAAAAACATAATTTACACTACTTTTTTTTGTACTTTCACCTTTGTAATGAATTATCCGGGTTTCTGGAAAATAAATATTTTTATAACCTGCCTTTATTATTCTGTATGACAGATCAATATCTTCACCATACATAAAAAAGTCCTCATCAAGAAAACCAATTTTATCCAAAACGCTTTTTCTCATCAGCATAAAAGCACCGGCTAAGATTTCAATTTCATGTATTTGATTATTATCCAAATAACTTAAATGATATTTGCCAAATCTCTTAGAATTTGGGAAAATTTTAGATAAACCGAATATTTTGTAAAAAGCAACCTCAGGTGTTGGCAATCCTCTTTTTGATTCTGGCAAAAATTGCCCTTTTCCGTCAATCATCTTCACACCCAGACCTCCTACATCTGAATGTGCGTCCATATAGTCAATAATTTTTATTAATGTATCATTTTCAACTACAGTATCAGGATTTAATAATAGAACATATTCTCCTTTCGACATTTTAATTGCCTGATTATTAGCTTTTGAAAACCCAACATTTTCTTTATTAGCAATCAACTGAACCCAAGGAAATTTTTCTTTGAGCATACTCAATGATCCATCTACTGAATTGTTATCAACAACAAAAACTTCAGAATTAATTGTTTTACAAGCAATATCTACAGAACGAAGACATTGTTCTAAAAAATATTCAACATTATAATTAACAATAACAATTGATAACTTCATGAATTTTAATGCATTGGTATTAAAAATGCAATGGCGATACCCAATAAAACGGTAACAAATTTTTTGATATTATATTGATGATCTTCACTGGTTTCAAATAAGATAGAAGTAGAAACATGTAAAAAGATACCAACAACAATACCCATTATAATGCTGAAATAAGATTCAAAATCATGTATAAATTCATGACTCAGCAAACTACTTAATAAAGAGCCGGCTGGAGTCATAACAGCAAAAACACCAAGTAAAACAAATGATTTAACCTTACTCATTCCTGATTGTATAAAAATACTCATTAATACAAATGAAATAGGAATATTATGTACTATAATCCCCATGGTAAGAGAGTGTTGAATATTTTCATGTCCATTACATTCCATTCCATGAATTAGAGGCATACCTTCTAAAAAAGAATGAACACAAATACCTATCATTAAACCAATTGGAGCAACTTTTGGGAAATGCACACTATGATCATGCTTTTCACAACATTCATGAGCATGACCATGACCATGTTCAATACCCTTGGTAAGTAATTCCAAAATTAATTGCAAAACAAAACCAATTAAAATAAATATTCCTGATTTCTGCAAACTGCCATTAAATACTTCAGGAACAAGATTTAAAAAACTGATAGCCAATAAAAAAGCTCCACTAAATGCCAAAATCAACTTTAAAACCCTAGGGTTTTCAGTCTTAAACAAAAAAATAGCAGAACCACTAATTATTATAGTAAAAAATAAAATAAAATATGTTAACAAATTATCCATTTCAAATATTTTAATTTGCAAAGTTAAACAATAAAAATTAAAACTTATAAACTCTGATTTAATTAAAAAGATTTTATTGAATAAAAAGCATTTCCTAAGTTGTCAATGATATCACTTGCAATTAAAGATTCTTCTGAATAATCATTTTTATAAATATCACCAGCTAATCCATGCAAATAAACGCCCAGAATACAAGCTTCAAATGAAGTATAATTCTGAGCCAATAATGAAGTTATTATACCAGTTAATACATCTCCACTTCCAGGAGTTGCCATTCCCGGATTTCCGCTTGTATTAAAATAGCAATTACCTTCAGGCGTTGTAATTGCAGTATAGGCACCTTTAAGAACAACATAAACCTTATTTTTAATTGAAAAATCTCTTTGCAATTTGTTTCTTTCAAAATCATTTTGAACTTTATGAGAAATCCTTTCAAACTCCTTAAGATGAGGAGTTAATATACTATTTTCAGGTATATGTTTAATTAAAGATTTATTTTCACTTAACAAATTAATCGCATCAGCATCAATAACCATTGGGTTTTTATAGTTTTTAATCAATTCAGAAAAAGCACTTTGAGTCTTATTATTTAGACCTAAACCAGGACCAATAGCTATTACATCATATTTTTCAACATCATTAAAACCAGTAAACACATAATTATCAACATCTGTTTCAAGCATTGCTTCCGGAACAGATTGTTGTAAAATTGTGTAAGCACTTATAGAACAATGTACTGTAAGCAAACCAACTCCGGTTCTTAAACAAGATTTTGCAGATAAAATTGCTGCACCGGTTTTTCCGTAACTACCTGCTATTAATAACGCATGACCATAATTTCCTTTATGGGCAAATTTTAATCTTGGCTTATAAATTGACTTAATCACATCATTATCAATAACATAATTCATTACATAAGACTTGTCAATAAAAAACTTTGATAAATTTATTGGTAACAAAACCCATTTTCCAACAAATTGATAATTCTGAGGGAAAAAGTATGCCAATTTTGGTAGCTCAAAACTTAAAGTAAAATCTGCTTTAAATATCACATCTTCCTGATTATTAAATTTATCGGCAAATAATCCTGTTGAAATATCAATAGCAAGTTTTTGATTCTTTAAAGAATTGATTTTTAAAACAATATCTTTTATTAAACCATCTATTGGATTATTTAGTCCAGATCCTAAAACAGAATCAATAATAATTTTACTACTATCAATATTAGGAAAGTCATCTATGGTATTTATTTCATAAATAGGAAATTTTATTTCTTTCAATCGAATATAATTTACTTCAAAATCGGAAGATATTCTTTTTGAATGGTTTAAAACAAAAACACTGGCAATATTTCCCTTTTGTAGCCATAATCGAGCTATTGCCAAACCATCACCACCATTATTCCCACATCCGCAAAAAATACAAAGTTCTGCTGAATTACTATACTTTTCAGTAATCCACTCAACACATGAGTTTGCAGCTCTTTCCATTAAATCAACAGAATCAATTGGTTCATTGACAATTGTATATTTATCTGCTTCTCTGATTAACTCTACCGGCAAAATTTTCATAACAAAACATTTTAATGTAAAATTAGTAAACTATTCGTTTCCAACAATGATTTATAAGAAATTAATTCTTTGAGATAAATTTAAATAAAAATTAGATTTAACTAATCCTAAATTTATTAAAGCATATTCACGTCTAATTCATTTAACGTCACTATGTATCAACTAAACTTTTTCATAGTTTTTATGTTTATATTTTCATGTTATTTCCGGCAGCATCTATGCATTGGAAATCAGACTAAACAATCATATTTTAAAATACTCACTGATGTATAGAATCGAATCGAAAATAGATACGTCATCGGAGGAATTTAAGAAAAACAAAGAAGGATTTCTTAAAATTCTCACTACTTATAAGGAGATTCTTGGCGAAATAAAGCAGGGCGGTCCGCCACAAGCTATCGAAAAGCACAAAGAAAGAGGCAAATTACTCGTTCGCGAACGCATTGATCTGCTCATTGATGCCAATACACCATTTCTGGAATTATCACCACTTGCATCCTATAATCAGTATGACAATCAGTTTCCCTCTTCCGGTATTGTTACCGGCATCGGCGTTATACATGGCAAGGAAACCGTAATCATTGCCAATGATGCAACCGTAAAAGGCGGCACTTACATCAAGGAATCCATCAAAAAACACATCCGTGCACAGGAAATAGCTATGGAAAACCACTTGCCCTGTGTTTATCTGGTCGATTCGGGCGGTGTATTTCTCCCCGAACAAGCCAACGTATTTCCAGACAAATATCATTTCGGAAGGTTTTTCTACAATCAAGCACAAATGTCGGCAATGGGACTGCCTCAGATTTCCATTGTAATGGGAAGTTGCACTGCCGGTGGAGCTTATGTTCCGGCAATGAGCGACGAAACCATTATTGTTAAGAATCAGGGAACCATTTTTATTGGTGGTCCGCCATTGGTAAAAGCAGCAACCGGCGAAGTAGTAACTGCCGAAGAACTGGGAGGTGCCGATGTGCATACCGCTATTTCCGGCGTTTCCGATCATTTTGCTGTAAATGATGTACATGCCATTCAGATTTGCCGCAATATATTTGAAACCTTAAAATACAGGGAAAAGGCAAAACTGGATATTGCCGAACCTGAAGAACCCTATTATGATCCGGAGGAATTATATGGGATAGCACCCATCGATTTAAAGCAGCAGGTTGATTCGCACGAAATCATTGCCCGCATGGTGGATGGAAGTAAATTCCACGAATTTAAAGCCCGCTATGCTCCAACTTTGGTTTGCGGTTTTGCCCGCATTATGGGGTATCCTGTCGGGATATTAGCCAATAACGGTGTGTTGTTTTCCGAAACAGCTCTTAAAGGAGCTCATTTTATCGAACTCTGTACTTCACGCAATACGCCGATTTTGTTTCTTCAGAATATCACCGGATTTATTGTGGGCAAACAATACGAACATGGCGGTATAGCTCGCGATGGAGCTAAATTTGTACATGCAGTTGCCAATGCCAATGTTCCTAAGTTTACCGTTGTTTTCGGCGGTAGTTTCGGAGCTGGAAATTACGCCATGGCAGGCAGAGCTTTCGATCCCCGCCTGCTGTTTATGTGGCCCAATGCCAAAATTTCGGTTATGGGTGGCGAACAGGCAGCCAATGTGTTGATTACCGTAAAGGAAGATCAACTAAAAGCGAAAGGACAAACCTTGTCAACCGAAGAAAGAGACAAGCTTTATCAAAGCATTATCAGTAAATATGATGAAGAAGGTTCAGCTTATTACAGTACATCAAGGCTTTGGGACGACGGTATTATTGATCCGGTAAATACACGTAAAATTTTAGCCATGGGTATTGCATCGGCATTGAATAAGAAAGATATGGAAACCAAATACGGCGTTTTCAGAATGTAGGAAATCTGCAACTAAAAATCTGCCAGATTTATTTAAAAAAGGTATAAAGTATATGCCAGATTAACTGTTGTTAATAAATAGAAATCTGGCAGATTTAAAAAATAGGAATTTCAAATATTTTTAGACAAATATGAAGATATACAAAACATTAGAACTTGAAATAAAAGACAGAGTATGCCATATCTGGCTCAACAGACCATGGGTTCACAATGCATTCGACGATGTAATGATTGCCGAACTTACAGAAGTTTTCGAAGCCGTTAATGAAATGAATGAAATCATTGCTGTTGTATTGAGAGGTAAGGAAAAATCATTTTGTGCCGGAGTTGACTTAAACTGGATGCGCGATGTTACAACGTATTCCTATCAGGAAAACCTGGACGAAAGCAAGAAGTTAGCTCAATGTTTCCTTAAAATTTATACCTGCAAAAAACCAACGATAGCCATGGTTCATGGTGTTGCACTCGGTGGCGCCAATGGCTTGCTTGCTGCTTGCGATATGGCGTATTGCGACGATAATGCAACGTTCTCATTAAGCGAAGTAAAGATCGGTATTGTTCCTGCCTGCATTTCTCCTTATGTAATTAAAAGAATAGGTGAATACGGTGCTAAAGATCTTATGCTGACTGGTAAAAGAATAAAAGGAAAAGAAGCTGAAGCCTATAAATTAGTAAATAAATCCCTTGAAACTTACGAAAAAATGGAAGAACATGTTCAGTCCATCGTTGATTTGTTAAAAACCAGCGGACCCAATGCGGTAACCCAATGTAAAGATTTGATTTATACAATTTCAAATGTATTGCCTTTTGATGAAATGCATGATTATACCGCTAAAATGATAGCCGATATCCGTGCTTCAGAAGAAGGGCAGGAGGGAATGGCTGCATTTCTGGAGAAAAGAAAACCAAACTGGGTAAAAGAACTATGAGTTATGAATTATAAATTATGAATGGAATAATGTTTTTATTTACAAATCACTAATTACGAATGAATATCATCAATAAAATATTAATTGCTAACCGTGGGGAAATTGCGGTAAGGGTAATGAAAACAGCCAGAAAGCTTGGAATCAAAACCGTGGCTGTTTATTCTGAAATTGACAAAGATTCCCTCCATGTTTCCTTTGCCGACGAATCGCATTGTAATGGAGAATCAGAGCTTAGCGATACTTATCTGAATATTGAGAAAATTATCGGAATTGCAAAAAAGGCTAATTGTGATGCTATTCATCCGGGTTATGGTTTTATGGCCGAAAATTCCCGTTTTGTGGATGCCTGCAACGAAGCTGGAATCATATTTATCGGACCAACCACCAATTCAATGAAAGTGATGGGCAACAAGATAGAAGCCCGTGAATTTGTAAGTAAACTCGATATACCGATGACCAAGGGCGTTACCGGAAATAAGGAAACACTGCTCGAAGCAAGCAAAAATATAGCTTTCCCACTTTTGCTTAAAGCTGCTGCGGGTGGTGGTGGAAAAGGGATGCGTATTGTTTACAAAGAAGCTGATCTTGCCGAAGCAATTGAAGCGACCAGTCGCGAGGCTAAATCTTATTTTGGGGACGAAACAGTTTATATCGAAAAATATATTGAGAATCCACGTCATATTGAAGTTCAGATTATAGGCGATAATTTCGGAAATGTAATTCATCTTTTCGAACGTGAATGTTCAATCCAGCGTCGTTATCAAAAAATTATAGAAGAATCGCCTTCACCAACTTTAACTCCCGAATTGCGGATTAAGATGGGTGAAGCAGCCGTAAGAATCGGAAAGGAAATTAAGTATAATAATGCCGGTACCATCGAATTTCTGGTAGATGAAGACCTTAATTTCTATTTTCTGGAAATGAACACCCGCATTCAGGTGGAGCATCCGGTAACTGAGATGGTTTGCGGAATAGATATTGTTGAAGAACAGATACATATTGCTGCCGGAAATCCATTAAGATACAAGCAGCAAGACATCAAACAGAACGGACATGCCATCGAATGCAGGATTTATGCAGAAGATCCTGCAAATAATTTCCAGCCTTCCCCTGGTAAAATGTTGTTGTTTAAAGAACCGGAAATAGCTGATATCAGAATAGATACAGGAATTACCAAAGATACAGAAATCAAGAGTTCTTTCGATCCGATGATTTGTAAATTAATAGTTTGGAACAATACAAGGGAAGAAGCTGCCAATAAAATGCTTCATGCATTAAATGAATTTGTTATTCATGGAATCAATACCAATATTACCTATTTAATTGCGCTGCTTCAAAGTGATGCGTTTATTAAAAATAGGATTTCAACCAAATTCTGTGATGACTTTACAGCACAGATTATTGAAAATCTGAATGCAGAAAAAGCGAAGATTCCAACTTTTATTCCTTTGATTGCCTATACTTTATACAGTCTGAATAATAAGAGTATACAGGAAAGAGTGCATTTTACAGATGAACATAATGTATGGAATTCGATAGGATATTGGCGCGATTTAATGAAACTCAGGATATTTCTTTCTGATAAAGAATATACTATTGATATTGAGAATATTAAAAATAAAGAATATCAAATAAATATAGCTGATAAAAAATACAATGTCAGTTTTAAATCAATAGAAAACAATAAGATAGAATTGTTTATCAATGATATTTTCTATACAGCTTATATTTCGGAAGATTTAAAATGCAATGCATCATTAAGTTATTCCGGTTTTATTTTTAGCCTAAGCCGAAAAGATATTTTGCATAAGGATACCGCTACATTCAGAATAGAAGATTACATTGAAACAACAAATAATGTTAATTCGCCTATGCCGGGAAGAGTTATAAAAATCAATGTAAATGAAGGAGATGAAGTTAAAAGAGGTGATGTTTTATTAATTATAGAAGCTATGAAAATGGAAAATAAAATAGTTTGTTCAAAAGAAACAGCTATAATTGAATCTGTAAATGTTAAAACAGCACAGATGGTTGATACAACAACCGCATTGTTAACTTTTAAAGAATAGAAATGAATTTTAAACTAATTAAACAATTTTATATATGAACAGTCCATATCTTAATGAACAACATCATCTTATCAGAAAATCAGTAAGAGATTTTGCTGAAAGGGAAATAAAACCTAAAGCAAAGGAACTTGATGATAAACAGGAATTTTCAGTTGAATTAACCCAAAAAATGGGTGAAATGGGTTTGTTCGGCATGTTGGTTTCAACTGAATATGGTGGACAAGGGCTGGATTATCTTTCTTATATTATTGCAGTAGAGGAAATTGCCCGCATTGATAGTTCGCAGGCTGCAACGGTTGCAGCTGGTAATTCATTGGGAATAAATCCTTTGTTTTATTTTGGTACGGAAGAACAAAAGCAAAAGTATCTGCCGGT
Organism: Bacteroidales bacterium; assembly: GCA_023251515.1. Lineage (GTDB taxonomy): Bacteria > Bacteroidota > Bacteroidia > Bacteroidales > JACABE01 > JACABE01. Next base: position 7,791 of record JAHEYQ010000052.1, on the reverse strand, counting down.
TTTGTGTACTGGGAAAAAACTATGGGGTTTCGGTCTAACAGAACCCAATGCCGGTTCCGATAGCCGTAATACCAAAACAAATGCCTATCTTGATAACGGTGAGTGGGTTATAAACGGGTCAAAGATATTTATTACCAATGCATCCACTGAAATTACATTAGGCTCAATCGTTCAGGTTGTTTCAAGAGAAAAGGAAGGAGGGGAAAAAGAATTTTCAACCATAATTGTTGAAAACGGAACTCCCGGATTTACAGCTAAAACCATGCATGATAAAATGATGTGGCGGGCTTCCAATACCGCTGAGTTATATTTTGACAACTGCACGGTTCCTGAATCCAATATTCTGGGTAAACAGGGGCAAGGATCTAAAATTATGCTGAGCACGCTCGATTGTGGTCGCTTATCTATTGCAGCCATGGGTTTGGGACTTGCACAGGGTGCTTATGAACTGGCTTTAAAATATGCACAGGAAAGGGTTCAGTTTGGCAAACCTATTTGCAAACAACAGGCAATTGCTTTCAAACTAACCGATATGGCTTTAAAAATTGAACTGGCACGAAACTTACTATACAAAGCCTGTTGGCTGAAAGATAACGATTTCCCATTTGCTAAAGAAGCAGCCATGTCAAAACTATATTGCTCCGAAGTTGCCAAGGAAGTGGCTGACGAAGCCTTACAGATACATGGCGGTTATGGTTTGATGAAAGATTATGAAATTGAACGTTTCTACCGCGATCAGCGATTGTTGCAGATTGGCGAAGGAACTTCCGAAATTCAGAGATTGGTAATATCAAGGTATATAGGGTGTTGATTTTATGAAAAGTAATACAATAATTAAAATTACCGAATGTCCGCGTGATGCCATGCAGGGAATTATTCCCTTTATTCCAACTGAAATGAAAGTGGAGTATATCAATACTTTACTCAAAGTAGGTTTTATCCATTTTTTATGATTTTAAAATTATACTTATACGTAAATTGTAATGTTCAAATTCACCTTCATATATCACAGGTGTTCCAAAATCTCCATGCATTATTTTTGAATAATCTAAAACAATGCAATCAACAGTATATTGAATCTCGTCAACAATTAATTTTGTGCCTGTTTTTAATGTATTTAAGCTTTTATTTTCAAAATATCCAGCGAAAATCTTCTCTTCACAAAACTCATTAATAATTACTCCTTGTGTATTTTTTAATACAATTAATGGATGTAATCTATTGTTACTTTCCTTTGTCATATTTGTTATTTTTAATATTTATTTTTTTATTTAACATTCAAACATTAAGTCTTATTTACACAAATCAAATAAAGCTTTTTTAGCTTTTGAATTTCCTAATTTATCGGCTTTATAAAAATCCATACAACCGCTTTCTTTTTGACCTAAATTTAGCTTTGATAGTCCTCTATTTAAGTAGGCTGCTGCAAAATTAGGATTTAATTTAATTGCAATTGTAAAATCTATTATTGCTCCATTATCATCTTTTAATTTACTTTTAGCACATCCTCTATTGTAATAAGCTTCAGTAAAATCAGGTTTAATATCAATAACATTATTAAAGTCGTCTATTGAACCAGTATAATTTTCAATTTGATTCTTAATTATACCTCTGCAATAATAAGCTAAATAATTTTTAGGATTTATTTTTATTGCTTTTGTAAAATCTGACATTGCACCAGAAAGATCACCAAACTCATCTTTTGCCATACCTCTACCAGCATAAAATTCAGAATAGTTACTATTTAATTCTATAGCTTTTGAATAATCTGATATTGCACCTAGATAATTTTTCATACAATATTTTGTATAAGCTCTGCTATTATAAGCTAGATAATAACTAGGATTAATATCAATAGCTTTTGTAAACATAATAATTGCTTCTAAATAACTTTTATTTTCTAATTTTTCATTTCCAATATTATAATAATCATCTGCTGATTGACAATATCCTGCAAAGCAAATCATTACAAGATAAAAAAGCAAATAAATTTTTTTCATATTCATATTAATTTTATTTAAATAGTTTCTGGTTTGAGATGTAAAATACAATTTTTACCCTTATATTTAATTGTAATATCAACAATTATATATACCTTTACGGTAGATAAATAAAATATTCTTAAAATACTATTTTCTGTAAATGAATAATGATAATTTATAGAACCCGCTTTATCATTAAACATACTAAATTCAAAACAGATAAGTGTGCTCGATTTATCCTTATATTTTGTTTCAATACAAACTGCATTCTCCTTTAAGAATACTTTTAATTTGCAAAAAAACGTATTTTCAATCTTCACATTATAATAATAGTCCTTTGTAAAATCTGCATTTCCATCGTCATCGAGATGATATAGTGTTTCATATGTAATGGGTTTTATTAGCTTAGGTGTAAAATTATCCATTGAATAAATTCCTGATAATTCTTCAGAAGGGAAGATATCAAAATTATTATTTTGTTGACAAAATCCTTGAAAATTAAAAATAGCACAAAAAAAATATATAAAATTTTTCATTTTGTTTATTTTTTTAGTTTTGGCTAATTCCCTGAGCCTTTATTGTTTAATTTAAGGTAAATAAAAAAGCGTGGGAACTTAACTATATTCGATTCCGAGGTACTGGTATACCCAATGTCCAAATAAGTAAAGCCCACGCCGGAGCGTGAGCGTTATCACTTATTATTTTTGGACATTTAAAATTACCAGTTTTCGAAATCAAAAATAAAAGCTAACGCCTTTTTATGTTTTTATAATAGAATTTATGTCATATTATTGTTATTTTTCATATCTACAAAAATAATAAAAATTTATTAAACAAGCATTGTTTTTTTGGAATCCAAAAATAAATTTTTCAGCCAACAAAAGTATAATATTGTTGTTTAAATAAATACAGTTTAAAAGCAATAAACAATTTGATTTTGTAAGTTCATGATAAAAATTACCGAATGTCCGCGTGATGCCATGCAGGGAATTATTCCCTTTATTCCAACTGAAATGAAAGTGGAGTATATCAATACTTTGCTGAAAGTTGGGTTTGACATTATTGACTTTGGTAGTTTTGTATCACCAAAAGCAATTCCGCAATTAAGTGATACTGCTGAGGTATTAAAAAAATTGGATTTGTCAGATACTAAATCAAAATTACTGGCAATTATTGGAAATATCAAAGGAGCTCAGAATGCTTCTCCATTTGAGGAGATTAACTATCTGGGTTTCCCTTTTTCGCTATCTTCAACTTTTTTAAAGCTAAATATCAAATCTACTGTTGCCGAAGCTTTATATACGATTGAGGATATTCAGAATATATGTATTACCAATAAAAAAGAACTTCGTATTTATCTGTCAATGGTTTTTGGAAATCCTTATGGAGACGAAATTAAGCTTGAAGATATTCAAAAATCTATTTCTTTTTTAAAACAAATTGGAATTAAAAAAATTAGTTTGGCAGATACAGTTGGAATAGGAACTTCACAAAATATTTCAGAATTGTTCAGTCAATTAATTCCAATGTTTTCAGATATTGAATTTGGTTTGCATTTACATGCTTCGCCTGATTCGTGGAAGCAAAAAGTGGATGCTGCCTATAATTCAGGTTGCAGACATTTTGATTCTGTAATTTTAGGATTGGGTGGTTGCCCGATGTCAGCCAAAGAACTGGTTGGAAACCTGAAAACGGAAAATCTTGTTGATTATTTAGAAACACATCGTATTTCTCATCAATTGGATTTAAACAACTTACGTGAATCAATCAATAAAGCAGAAAAAGTATTTATCCATTAATAAAAAAAAGAAATGAATAAAGTTGTAAAAAATGTTTACGAGGCTATTGATGGAATAGCTAACAATATGACGCTAATGGTTGGTGGTTTCGGCTTGTGCGGCATTCCTGAAAATTCAATTCTGGCACTTTCCAAAACAGAAATTAAAGGGTTGACTTGTATTTCAAATAATGCAGGAGTAGATGACTTTGGGTTGGGTTTATTGTTGAAAAACAAACAGATAAGTAAAATGATTTCTTCTTATGTTGGTGAAAATGTTGAATTTGAGCGACAATTACTTAGTGGAGAACTGGAAGTAGAACTTAACCCACAAGGAACTCTTGCCGAAAGAATCAGAGCTGGTGGTGCCGGTATTCCAGCTTTTTTTGTTCCGGCAGGTTACGGAACAGAAGTAGCTGAAGGCAAGGAAGTAAGAGAGTTTGATGGAAAAATGCATTTAATGGAGACGGCTTTGAAAGCTGATTTTGCGATTGTAAAAGCATGGAAAGGTGATACTAACGGAAATTTAATTTATAAATATACAGCCAATAATTTTAATGAAGTTATGGCAACTGCAGGTAAAATAACAATTGCAGAAGTCGAAGAACTGGTTCCGGCTGGTGAACTGGATCCCAATTGTATTCATACACCAGGTATTTATGTTCAACGTATTTTCAAAGGCGAAAACTACGAAAAACGCATCGAACAAAGAACCATTAAAACTCAATAAATTTAACTTTTTAATTTTTAACTTTCAACTGTTATATGGCTTTAGATAAAAATCAAATAGCACAGCGTATTGCTCAGGAAATTAATGATGGCAATTACGTAAATCTAGGAATTGGAATTCCTACTTTGGTTGCAAATTATATCCCTTCAAATGTGAATGTTATCCTTCAATCGGAAAACGGATTACTTGGAATTGGTCCATTTCCAACTGATGAAAATGTGGATGCAGATTTAATTAATGCAGGCAAACAAACCATCACTTATGTGAAAGGTGCAGCTTTTTTCGATTCATCCCGTAGCTTTGCCATGATACGTGGCGGACATGTGGACTTAACTATTTTGGGAGCCTTTGAAGTTTCAGAAAAAGGTGATATTGCCAGTTGGAAAGTTCCCGGCAAAATGGTTAAAGGAATGGGTGGTGCTATGGATCTGGTTTCTTCTGCCAAGAATATAATTGTTGCCATGCAGCATACCAATAAAGGGCAATCAAAGATACTGAAGGAATGTACATTGCCTTTAACCGGGGTTAATTGTGTAAAGAAAATTGTTACAGACATTGCTGTACTTGAAGTTACTGCAAATGGCTTTAAACTTCTGGAAAGAGCTCCCGGAGTATCAGTAGAAGAAATAATTAATTCAACTGAAGGGAAACTGATAGTGGAAGGTGAAATTCCTGAAATGAAACTCTATTAGTATTTAGAGTAAATTATTATTTAAGATAGTTAATTTAAAAATCTGAAAAACAACATAAAATGAATTATCCGAAAAAAGTTACAATAGGTGATATAACTGTTAGAGATGGTTTTCAACACGAAAGTAAATATATTCCGATGGAAGCCAAGCTATGGCTAGCCGAACAATTAATTTTGGCCGGCTTTAAACATATTGAAGTTACCAATTTTGGCAATCCACAAGGAATGCCTCAGTTTAAGGATGCTGATAATCTGATGAAAGCTATTCACAACAGTAAAAAGATTGCCAGCTTGCTTCCCGATGTTTCGCTTACCTGCGTTACCATTCGCGAAAAAGCAATTGAAAGAGCCATTCAGGCTAAACAAGAGGGCTGGGGTCCAAACCGCATTTTATTAATGGTTTCTACCAGTGAATCTCACCATATTAAAAATTCAGGTTTATCGTTGGACGACTACTGGAAAATGGCCGAAAAATGGATTAAACTTGCCCGTGATGCCGGCTTAAAGGTAAACGGAACAGTTAGCACCATCTGGGGTTGCCCAATTGAAGGTCCAACTGAAATGAAAAAAGCTGTTGAATTTGCCAAACGCTGGTTCGATATTGGCGTAAGCGATGTGGAACATGCTGATCATGATGGCTCTGCTTCCCCAAATCGTGTGTATGATTATTATTCAATGTTAATGGATACTTTCCAGAAACCTGATAAACAAATTGTTCATTTCCATACCACCCGTGGCTGGGGTTTGGCAAATGTGCTGGCAGCTCTGCAAGCCGGTATGACTAATTTTGAAGCTACAATGGGTGGTATTGGCGGACAGCCTGCCAATTTTGTTGATGGCGTTCCTGTTTCGGGAACCGGTAAGTATTATTATGCCGATCCGAATATTACCGGCCTGGTTTGTACCGAAGACCTTGTGGTAATGCTTGATGAAATGGGTATTGATGTAGGTGTTAATATCGACAAAGTATTGGAAATAGGTAAAATGGTTGAGCAAATTGTTGGCAGAACCTTACGTTCGGAATGTGTAAGAACCGGAAGAATTCCAAAATCATTAACCGGAAGAGGATAATCAAAAGTACTTAAAGTGCCTGAAGTACTTAGAATACTTAAAGTAAAAAACAAACAATAATAACTACAAATGGAATTACATGTTATTAATACCGGAAACCTGAAACTTGATGGTGGGGCCATGTTTGGCGTTGTGCCAAAAGTAATGTGGCAAAAGCAATATCCGGCTGACGAAAATAATCTCTGCAACTGGAGTATGCGCTGCCTGCTTGCGGTGGATGGCGACAGAAAAATACTGATTGATTGCGGCATAGGCGACAAACAGAACGAAAAATTCTTCAGCAATATGCATCTTAATGGTGATGACAACCTTCATTCGTCTTTAGAAAAAGCAGGTTTTACTGCCGATGATATTACGGATGTAGTACTAACTCATTTGCATTTCGACCATTGTGGCGGTGCTGTTAAATATAATGAAGACAAAACTGCTTTAGTACCTGCATTTAAAAATGCAACTTATTGGATTGGCAAAGAACATTGGGAATTAGCCAATAAGCCAAATGCCAGAGAAAAAGCATCGTTTCTGAAAGAAAATTATGTTCCGCTTTACGAAGCTGGTAAGATTAATTTTATTACAGCATCCTCTACCCTATTCCCTGGTTTTCATGTAAAAATATTTAACGGACATACTGCCGGACAAATTATTCCGCATATTGAATACAAAGGCAAAACAGTGGTTTATATGGCTGATTTGATGCCAGCTGCGGTTCATATTCCCTTGCCTTACGTAATCAGTTACGATACTCAGCCATTGGTTTCTTTAGCCGAAAAAGAAAGTTTTCTGAACGAGGCTCTTGAAAATGATTATATTTTGTTTTTCGAACATGATATTTTCAACGAATGTTGCAACCTTCAGCAAACCGAAAAAGGAATCCGTGCAAAAGATTTCTTCGATTTGAAAAGTGTTTGATATTTCTGAAATTAATGTATATCGAGATAATATCTCTTCCCGAAAGCCGAATTACAAATTCGGCTTTTTTATTGAATTTATTATTCAAAACCATATTACAGTTAAGAAGGGGCTTTAAAAAAAAGAGTAATTGAATAAATTACTAACTGATTAATCCAATAACTTAATAACTAATCAACGTTTTCTTCATTTCTACGTTTACAACTATTTCATTATTTGCAAAATCATTTGGAATTGATAGCTCCAGCATTTCGTAGCCTTCCTTCTTAAATGTAATAATATCAGCATCTTTTTTGTAAACTTTCACCTGAAAATTACCATTTGCATCGGTTTTGCATTCCTTTTTCTTTTTACCAGCATAAGCAGCAACATCTGCCAACGGAAGCAGGGTTTCGGCATCTTTTACATTTGCATTTATCAAAACAGTATAATAATTTTTGCGTCCGCTTATTTTTTCTCTTTTCCGGGCTTCTTTATAACTGCGATAAAAATCAGAATGACTTTGTTTGTAAGTCAACATCATTGAATCAATTAGGTTACGCAATAATAAACGGGTTTCGTTTATCAATTCCGTTTTTCGTTTTACGTGTTCAGATATCAGATTTATAAATTCACTGCGTTCGGGCAAATT
>JAHEYQ010000051.1 GCA_023251515.1 Bacteroidales bacterium | reverse complement strand
GGGCATTGAGCCCTCACTGTTTGAGGCAGAACAATCTGCTGGCTCATCATTACCCGAAAATGATTTTGTAAACTTATATCAGTATTAATAAAAAATGTCAACTTTTTTTAGGACGAGACAGTGCTTCGTTGCTATATTTTCTCTCTCTTCGGTCTTAGGTCTTCAAAAACATTTTACATTTTCCATTTTCCATCATCAATTTTACACAAAAACCCCTCGGGAGCTAACGCACCCAAGGGGTTGATAAAGTCTATATTTTTATTGACAAATTATTAGGCTTGCCCTTTAGGGCATTAATATCTATAGAAATAAATTGAAGATGAATGATATTATTGTCAGTAGGGCATATATATAAAGGCTTTTTGGTTATTGCCCTACGGGCAAATATTCAATTATTCATTTAATCATTTAATCATTTACTAAGCCAAAGCAGGGCTTCGTATTTGGTTCTGAAAAGCTTTACTATATATCCTCTATTTTCTGCAGCGGTTTCGTAAAACGCTACATTCTCTTTCATTTTATCCAGTTCGGGCAAAATAATTGCTTCTCTTATAGTATGCGGAACTTTGTATTGCTGAAACAAACCTATCAGACTATATAAATCGAAAACCGAATGCCCACCGGTAAGATTTGTGCAATCTGCCAGATAACGTTGAGTATTGTTTTTGGTTGCTGTTTCAAATGAAGTTTCGAAAGCTGCTATTAAATCATCCTTTGCCACATTACCATTATAAATAATTTCTACATAATTTAGTTCTTCACAGTATTTAACATCTACTCCCATATTTAAGAATTTTTATAGTATTTTATTACAAAAATAATAATTATTTTTATAATAGCAAAGCTTATGTGTCTAATCTTACATAAGTTTTTATGGTTGCACAAAGCTTTCCTTCGCTTGTTCCGTGCGGACGGATGCTATATTTTTTAATGGTAGCTGGTATTATAAAAGTTTCGGCATAGTGTACGATAAAAGGTTCAAACATATTATCGGGACTTTCTACAATGGCTTCCGAACCTTCTACCAGATTAAGCACATTAACACCAGCATTGTTGTAATGATTAACCTTAGCCGAAAACCAATGGCGCCTCGATTCGATAAACTCCAACTCGTGCAATCCGGTTTTTTCCTCAGTCCAGTTATCGCCTTCGCCCACCAAAGTTATCTGATTAATCAGATTGTTTTTGGTCCATTGCGTAGTTCTGTCCCATTGTATTACCTGCTTACCATGATCAATATTTATGGGGCGGGGTCTGCCATCGAGCCCCAATCGATTCCAGTCCCAAAGCTTAAAAGTAAATATATAAGGAGTAGCACTAATTTCGAGAACCATGGTATTGGCACCCGAACAATGCACCGTTCCGGCAGGTATCAGAAAATGATCATGTCGGCGTGCTTGCCATTTCTCTACATAAAGTTCAGCATCAAAACATGCAGTTTTCTGCGAAAGCTTAAGGGCATCTATCATCTCTTCAGGATTTACACCTTCTTTCAAACCCAGATACACACAAGCATCATCACCCGCATCGAGTATATAATAACTCTCGTCCTGAGTATATTGCATCCCAAACTTTTGTTTAATATATTGTTTCAGCGGATGCACCTGCAAACTCAGATTTCCGCCCTGCATGGTATCCAAAAAATCGAACCGTATCGGAAATTCATCGCCAAACTTCATAAAAACTTCCTTTCCCAACAAAGCCTGCGGAGCCCAAAACACCAGATTTACCGACGGCGTTTCGAACAACACTTCCCCTACCTTTAGCAACAAACTGTTTTCTTCGGGCACACAATCAAAACACCAGGCATAATTATCCACATCCTTATCCAAATCGCAAACCTCCTTCATCCATTGCCCGCCCCAAGGACCGGGATCGAAAAATGGCACTACCCTGAATGGTTGATGAACAGCTTTTTCCAATGCAGCAAAATACAAATTGGCACTCACCATTTTTGGCATATCATTATCCACCGTATCAAAAACAAAATCCCAACGTTTCATCAGCTTTTTCTTCAGTCGGTCGCAAACCCTCCAATCGACAAAATAAGCACGCTTATACTGCAACGAAGCTCTTTCTTCCTTATTATCAGCACCCAAATTACCCGCTTCATTTCGCCTGAAACGCAACTGAGCTTCCCAGCGAGGCATATCAAAATACAAAAGCAAATCGGCATCAGCTATCAAAGAAGCACCACAACCCATCACCAACACAATACCGCTTTTAATATTTCCGATAGCAGCCTTCATGGCAAGTAATTTCTTTTCATCAAAGAAATCATTCATTTCGAGCTGTGTCATAAAACCAAACAATTCATCATCGGTTACGTCGGGGTAAATAAGCTTATCTATTTCCTCCTGTGTTTTCATTACATCAGCCGCCGAAAAGCAATAATCATTATAGAAATTATGTTTTAAATAATCAAAAACAACATCAGATACACCCGTATAAAATTCAGCCACCACTACAAGCTTTTTTTTATTTAAAGCAAAACTATATCGGTTTAAATAAGAAATGACAGAATTCCACCCGTTCCAACAGTCTTTTTCATAAGCACTTACAGAAATATATGGAAATTTATCGTAATTTAAGTCAGAAAAACGTGTAAAATTCATTGTTACATGGTTTTAAAATGCAAAAATATAACTATCTTTGATACCATTTTACATTAATTATTATTTATCAATGAATCAAAGGATTGCTATTGGCACAGACATAGGAGGACAACATATTACATCAGCAGCTATCGATCTCAATAAAAACGAGATACTCAAAAATACCATAGCCGAAGGAAAAGTAAACAACAAAGCATCAGCAGAAGAAATATTCAAAAGCTGGACCACAACCTTAGAAAAAACCATTTCAAATATCGATATCAATACACTGGAAGGTATCGGATTTGCTATGCCCGGCCCGTTCGATTATTATAACGGAATTGCCAAATTTACCAAAGAAGTAGAAAAATACGAAAACCTATACAACTACAACATCGTATCGGAAATAAAAAACAGATTATCCTTAGCCAATCATATTAAAATCAGGTTTATCAACGATGCCACCGCATTTGCCATAGCCGAATCGTGGATAGGCAAAGCCAAAGACCACGAAAAAATGATAGCCCTTACCTTGGGAACAGGTTTTGGTTCGGCCTATATCGACAATGGAATACCCATACTCGAAGGCGAAAAAGTAGCTAAATCAGGATGTTTGTGGCATGTTGCATTCAATGGAGATATTGCCGACAATTTGTTTACCACCCGATGGATAGTAAATACTTATGCAAAAAAAACCGGCATACAATTGTCAGGAGCTAAAGAAATAGCCGATCTGGCCAATAAAAACGACCAAATAGCTTTGGATATATTTACAGAATATGGCAATAACATGGGTGAATTTTTAAGTCCATGGATAAAGAAATTCGAAGCACAAAGTATTGTTATCGGAGGCAATATCTCAGGAGCTTATAATCTGTTCGGAAAATATCTGAGTCAGAAATTAGCCGATAACCAAATAAATGCAAAGATATATTTATCAGAATTAATGGAAACAGCAGCCATAGTTGGTGCTTCCCGACTTATAGAAGATGAATATTACGAAAGCATCAAAAATCTATTATCGAAAATGTAATTAAAAATCAATATTATGACAAAAAAAATTAACCTTGCTTTTGTATTGCCCGTACTCATGTCGTTCTTTGTAATGAGTTTTTGCGATTTAATAGGAATTGCATCCGACAGGGCAAAAGATGAACTTGTATTTAGCGATACCATAAAAGGAATTATTCCATTTGCAGTATTTATCTGGTTTTTTATACTTTCTGTATCAGTAGGAACCCTTCAGGACAGATTTGGGAAACGCAATATACTGAATATTGGCATGATTATAACTTCCATCGGATTATTTTTACCTTATTTTAATTTCAATTTAACCACCTTATTAATCGGTTTTGCATTTTTGGGAATCGGAAATACCATCGTACAGGTTTCGGCCAATCCGCTTTTGGTAGATGTAGTATCGGGCGAAAAAGCCTCAAGTTTTCTGAGTTTCTCACAATTTATAAAGGCAGTAGGCTCAATGTGTGCACCGTTTGTAGCTGCTTATATGGCAAGTGCATTCGGCGATTGGAAACTAATATTTCTTGTATTCGGAATTGTTTCATTAATAGCAGTAGTTTGGCTTTATTTTATCAAAATAGATGAAAGTAAAAACACCGAACAAAGAGCTACTTTCGCATCATCATTCAAATTACTTGGCAACAGCTATATAGCATGGATGGTTTTAGGGATTTTTCTGGTAGTTGGTATTGATGTTGGCATCAATTTTATATCAAAAGACTTTTTAACAGAGAAGTTTGCATCAGCAGCTGAATTTGCCGAAAAAGGAAGAAGCGTATATTTCTTTGGCAAAATGCTGGGCACATTTGCAGGTGCTTTAATGCTGACAATGTTGTCGTCGCGCAAGTTTTTATTCTGGAGTTCTGTACTGGGATTAATCTCAATATTGGCACTATTATTTGTACCAAGCGAAATGAGTGCATTGGTTGTTATATTCATTATTGGTTTGGGTTGTGCCAATATCTTCCCGCTTATCTTTTCATTGGCAGTAGAAAAATACCCCACACGTTCAAATGAAATTTCAGGATTGATGATAATGGCAGTATCGGGAGGTGCATTAATTCCTTTCATCATGGGTTTTATAAAAGAAAACATCAGCCTTACATCAAGTATGTTTGTACTGGTAATTTGTGCTGTATATTTATTGTTTTTAGCCATGTTTAACATGAAAGAAAAGAAAACCAGCAATTAATCAGAAAAGTTTATTCAATATTAATACAAAATAAAAGGGCTGGATTGATTCCAGCCCTTTTGCTTTAATTAAAAAGTTCTTCAATCCGTTCTTTGTATTTCAGATTAATAATATTGCGTTTAAGTTTTAATGTAGGAGTAAGTTCACCGGTTTGAATAGTCCATTCAAAATCAATCAGATCAAACTTTTTAAGTTGTTCGGTATCGCCAAAAAAACGGTTGTATTTATTTATTTCTTTCAGAAAGCGTTTACGGATTGTAGAATCCTTTACCATTTCTTCATTCGTAGTAAAAGGTAAATCTTTCTTTTCGCACCAAGACTTCAGAAAACCAAAATCAGGAACAATAAGGGCAGCCGCAAATTTCTGGTTTTCGCCCAATACCACAATATTATCAATAAAAGGAGATTCTTTGAATTTGGTTTCAAGCATTTCGGGATTCACATATTTGCCTCCCGAAGTTTTAAATATAGATTTTTTTCTGCCATTCAATCGCAGCTGACCTTCGGGTTCTATAATCCCTGTATCACCTGTATGAAACCAACCCTCATCATCAATGGCTTCTTTTGTTAGTTCTGGTTCTTTATAATATCCCATCATCACACCGGGACCCAGGCAAAGAACTTCGCCATCGTCGGCAATTTTTACTTTGGTACCGGGCAAAACAGGTCCAACAGTTCCGAATTTCCGTCCGTGTTTATCAAAAGTATTAACAGCAATTACAGGTGATGTTTCTGTTAAACCATAACCTTCCAAAACCGGAATGCCGGCAGCAGTAAAAATTCTTGCCAAACGGGGTTGCAATGCAGCACCACCCGATACAATTACTTTAAAATTACCACCCAAAGCTTCACGCCATTTCACAAAAACCAATTTATCGGCTATTGAAAGTTTTAAATTGTAAATAATGTCATTTTTATTCCCCAATTCATATTTCATTCCAACACCCACAGCCCATAAAAACACCTGACGTTTCAACCATTTCTGTTTACGACCTGTATTCATAATTTTGTCATATACTTTTTCGAGCAATCGCGGTACTGTTCCTAATATATTGGGTTGCAATTCTTTTATATTTTCAGATATTGTACCCAAATTTTCGGCATAATATATAGAAATACCCAGATATTGATACATATAATTAAGGATACGTTCGTAAACATGGCACAAAGGAAGATAACTCAAAGCTCTGCCTTCGGAACCAATAGGCGGAATATGCGAAAAAGCTTTGAAATTACTGATGATATTGGCATGTGAAAGCATAACCCCTTTGGGATTGCCTGTTGTACCGGATGTATAAATAATGGTAGCAATATCATTGGTTTTAATTTGAGATTTCAATTGATTAACCAATTGTGGGCTTTGGTTTTCTTTACCCAAATCAAATAATTGCTGCAAATGACTAAACCTTTGCCTGTCTTTAAAAGTATAAATATCTTTTATTGACGGAATTTCGGGTAAAATATGTTCAATTTTCCTCAACAACTCTTCTCCTTCAACAAAAACTAATTTTACTTCTGCATGATTCAAAATATAATTATAATCCGATTCGCTGATGGTGGGATAAATAGGAACCGGTATTGCACCTATTTGCAATATTCCCATATCAATCAGATTCCATTCAGGACGATTACTGCTGATAATTGCTATTTTATCGCCGGGCATAATCCCATGTGCCAATAATCCATAGCTAATTAAATTTGCATTTTCAATATAATCATCAATGTTGTATGTAACCCATTGCCCGTTAATTTTACCTGCAATTACATCTGTTTTCCAACTATATTTATCTTTGTAATGGGTTAATAAATCGAAGATTCTGATTATTTCCATATATGCTTGTCATTCATTTTTTAGTAAAACGTACAAATCTAAACAATCTAAAATAAAAATGGATAATGTATTTATTTTTTTTATCAACAATTTCATGTAAAAGAACTTTGATATCACATTAAACTAAACGTTTAAAAAACAAACAGAGGCTAATGGAATAAAATGAATCCTTAGCCTCTGTTCGTTTATTAAATATAAATCTTTTATAAATTTAATGGAAACCCATAAAATATATAAAGTTTTACTTTTGAATAATCAATTTCTTTTTTGCTAATAATGTTTTCGATTTGATTTCAATCATATAAACACCATTGTTCAAATCCTGAACATTAATCTTTTGCTGATTTTCTGACAATTGCAATTGTTTTACTAATGCACCTATTGTATTGTAAATATTCAAAGTAAGTACTGAATTTTCTTTATTATCAATATTTACTGTAATTTCATCAGTAGTTGGATTAGGAAAAATATCCAATTGAACTTCTTTTATATTTTGTTCAAAACCTGTAACGCCTCCATTTGTAGTTTTCAAAATTCTACCTTTAAGCCCAACAGTAAAACCTAAATTGGTATTAAGAAAAAATACTGAATTTAGGTTATCATAAGTTCCTGAAATGCCACTACTTTGAACTGTCCAGTTAGTGCCACCGTTTGTGGTTTTCAGAACTTTGGTCCAGCCAACTGCATAGCCTGTATTGGCATCAACAAACTTAATTGAGAAAATATCGTTTGTAACGCTGGTTGTTTGTGCTGTCCAGGTAGTTCCGCCATTGGTAGTTTTAATAATTTTTCCGCTTTGTCCAACAGCATAACCAGTATTTACATCAGTAAAATACACTGCATTAAGATTTTTAAACATTCCGGTAATTCCACTATTCTGTGCAGTCCACGAGATGCCACCGTTTGTTGTTTTTAAAATGGTAGCTGAATCGCCAACAGCATAGCCAGTTGTAGTATTAACAAAATATACTGATTTAAGCAGATTGGTTCTTCCACTATTAAGTGTTGTCCATGTTGATCCTGAATTAGTTGATTTTAAGATTATTCCACCGCTACCAACTACAAAGGCTGTTGTGGCATTTGGGAAACAAATTGATTTTAAATTGCCACTTACATTGCTGGTTTGTGGTGTCCATGTGCTACCACCATTGGTTGTTTTAAGTATTAAACCCGAACCGCCAACAATATAACCTGTGTTTAAATCGGTAAAATGAACTGCATTTAAAATGGAATAAGTATTGCTAACTTGTGGTGTCCAGGTGCTTCCTCCGTTGGTTGTTTTTAGAATCATTCCTCCACTACCCATTCCGTCATCATCACCTACTACAAATCCATTGTTGGCATCAATAAAATAAACAGAGTAGAAATCATTGGTTTTACCACTGGTTTGTACAGCCCATTGTGCTTTGGTTGTAATTACAATTGCTATTAATACAAAAGATAAAAGTATTTTCTTCATAATATATAAAAGCCTATTTATTACAGTGTTGGCTCTTCACTTTAATATTGTTTATAATGCTACAAATTTATAATTTTTTTGTCATATTATTAGTTTTATTATAGTTAATTGAAAATTAAGCAAATGATATTGTTTTTATTTGAAACGTTTTATATTTTTGACACCTCAATTGTTTATAATAAACTGTATTTCAAGTTTAATTTCCTAAATATTTTTGTAATGAGCAACTTTGATCTTTATTAAAAAAATATCAAACAAAATGTTAATTAACACTTGTTTACCAATTCAAAAACCACAGTTTTATAATTTTACAGAAAAAAACAAACAATAACTTTATATGAAAAAAATCATTATTATTTTAGCAATTGCTATTTCTATTTTATCATGTCAAAAGACAGAAGAAACACCCAAAAGCTCAACACCAGCTTTAAATCCAGTTCAAAAACAATGGGGTTTGGTAATTGAATATACAGCAAAATGGTGCGGGCCATGCGGAGATTGGGGAGCTCCAACAATGCATGATTTAACTACTTCAAGTCCGTATGTGGTTGGTATTGCAGACCATGCCAGCGGTGATCCAATGTATAATGCTGCTCTATATTCTTCATTTGAAGATGACAGAACAGATGGAGGGGGTATTCCTGCATTTTGGATTGGCGATAATAAAACAACTTCGGCAAGTGCTTTAACTACAATTTTAGGTAAAACTGCAACTGCTGCCATTGATTTAAACTTCACTAAAACAGCTACTGCAATGACTGTTAACACTCAAACCAAATTTTTTACTGCAACCAGCGGCGATTATTATTTGTCGGTTTTGCTTTTGGAAAGCGGTATTGATGGTGGCACTTCAGCTACATCAGATTATCAACAGAATGGAACCAGTGATCCGAATTTTAAACATGAGCATGTTTTAAGAGCATCTGCTGTTGCAGGAAAATCTTATGGCGAATCTATTATTTCGGGTGCTATTACTACTGGAAAAACTGTAAATAAAACTTACACCATTGCAATTGATCCTTCATGGAAAAAAACATTATATCCATGTGCAATTTTATGGAAATATGAAGCAGGAAGTACTGCTCCTGTGTACAAATTTGTAAACTGTATTGAGAAAAAATAATCAAATAATATCTATAAACGTAAAAAAGCCTGCTTTAATAAGCAGGCTTTTTTAATATACTTTTAACAGCAAACTACTGGCGACTAATTAATTTTCAAATAATTACAACTTATACCAAACCGCTAACAAGATGAATAAAATAAAATCTTGTAACAGGTTTGGTAAATACCGACAGACTAACGAAATAAAAATAAAAGCGTAGCGAATTATTTTTATATTCTTGTTTGCAAGTCGGTATTAATAATTAATGTGTCCCTCCATAGACTTTCTCAAAATTAGCATTATTATACTAAAAAAAAGCTTTGCAAAATGCAAAGCTTAAATGTGGGCTGTACGGGACTCGAACCTGTGACTTCTACCCTGTCAAGGTAACACTCTAAACCAACTGAGTTAACAGCCCGTTTGATTATGCAAAAATAGAAAATAAATTTATAACAATTAGCATTTTTTATCGTATTAAAAATAAAATAAAAAAGAACCTCTAATTCAGCTCAAAGTAGTATTAATTATACATTTAATAAACTTTTAAAATCTGAACCACTTGGATTTTGAAATATTTGCAGCTCAAACTGAGGAACTACAGCCAAAACATGATCGAAAATATCCGAAATCAGCTCTTCATATTTATCCCACTCCAGTATTTTGCTGAAAGCATAAATTTCGATAGGCAAGCCTTTTTCGGTAGGTTGCAATTGACGAACAATTATTATATTTTCCTTCGATAAATGCTCATTATTATTCAGATAAGCTTCTAAATAAGCCCGAAAAACACCCAGATTGGTTTGTCGCCTGCCATTTACAAGCACCGAATCGTCAATATTTTTAGAAACATTGTTTTCTTCGAGCAGTATTTGAGTTTCTGTAATATAATTATTTATCAGATGAATCTTTTTAAATGCTTCTAACATTTCGGGAGTGCAAAATTTCACGCTGTTCATATTGATTATAACTGAACGCTTAATGCGTCTTACCCCCGATTCCTGCATACCACGCCAATTTTGAAAAGCATCCGAAATCAACGAATAAGTAGGTACAGTGGTAATGGTTTTGTCAAAATTTTCGATTTTAACGGTAGTAAGATTAATATCAACAACCGTTCCGTCGGCACCAAATTTGGTCATGGTAATCCAATCGCCGGGGCGCAGCATATCGTTGCTCGACAACTGAATACTGGCAACAAAACCCAGTAAAGTATCTTTAAAAATCAACATAAGCACTGCCGAAATAGCACCTAAACCGGTAAGCAGGTATACCGGTGATTTGTTTATCAAAATGGAGATAATAATAATTCCAGCAATCAGATAAGTAATAATTTTCATTATCTGAATATACCCCTTAATGGGCTTAAACTTCGAAATTTCGTAGTTCTGATAAATATCTATCATTGCACTAAAAAATGCATCCAAAACAATTATCACAATCAGAACCATATAAATTTTCAAAGCACCTTGCAGCAACAAAGTCCAGGTTTCGTAATTAGCAAGCATGCTGGGCATGAGGGAATGTATAAGAATAGCCGGAGCAAGATAAGCCAAACGATGAAACACCCGTCGTTCCACCATTACATCATCCCATGTAGTTTCTGTTCGTATAGCTATTTCGTGCAAAATCCTGACAATAATTTTGCGGGCAATCAGAAAAACAATATAACTCAGAATAAAAATACCGAGCACAATAATTGCGCCTTTTAAGAGTATGGCCGAGTTTTCATTCAGTCCAATCCCCACCAGCCAATCGTGAATATCACGTCCTAACGTTTGTTGAGTTTCTTTAAAAGCATCAACTCTTTGCTGAAAATCAGGCATAAATTTATTAAAATAAAATTAGTTTGATAAAAAATTATTCTTCATTACTAAACATAGGATCCCAAGGAGGCAGAACTAAAGCTTTCTGTTCCAGTATTTTAAGAACATCAGCCGGAACATATTTTTTATTTACCACCAATCGGAACATATATTCTTCAAACCATTGATCGGTCATAATCAAATGCCCTTCAAAACCACTCATACCCCAACTGTTTTCGAGCAACCATTTTTGAGGTTTTCCAGCCTTCAGATCAACAGCTACCAAAGTCATTCCATGCGAAGAACTGCTTTCAAAAGTCTGAATACGTTGTGTTTTATTCATCCCGAATTTGGTACCGAACAAACTTTCGTAATCATAATTATTAACGTCAAGAATTCCTTTTTCGCTATTTAATTGCTTACCCACATCGCACGAAAAATACAAAGCATTAGAATCTAAGATAGAAGCAATTGCAAATTTCTTAATTTCCTCAACCGGCAGATTTATATACTTCCAGTTATCACCATCATAAGTATGTCGGTCAAATTCAATTTCATATAATTTGTAAAACGGACGCGAAGGATCGTTCATAAACATCACATAACCCGATAAATCTACATTTACAAAATCGTTATAAAACGATTTTGGAGTATATTTTTTAGCTTCACTTAAATTACCCGAAGCATCTTTGTATCGCCAAACAAACTCGGCAGGAGGTTCACCCAAACTATAAACCAGAATTTTATAAATTTCGCTCAAAACTTCCGTTTTTTTATTGTTCAAAACCTCAGCTTTCTGAGCTTTAGCAGCCATATCGCGCAATTGCAAACCAGCTTCTCTCAATTTAAATGCAATCAGCGACGACATTACAGATGTGTTTTCTGCATTTTTACTTTCGGGCATTACATCAGCTGGAACCAAGCCATACTTCTGAGTAATATTAACCACACCCGTCCATTGTCCGCCATCACCAATCGGATTTTTAAACAACCATTCCACTTTTTTATCATCCAGAGGTTTATCTTTAGTTTCAATTACTTCCTGAAGAAACAAATTCGATTTTTCCAACTGATCCCAAAAGAAAGAATAACTCTGTGAAAACTGAAAATCAGACAAATTGTATTTAGAAATCACTTTAGCTCTCATTACATTTAAACCAGTAAATAACCAGCATCTACCCGACGATTTCTGATCAGAAATGCCACGTGATTTCACTCTGTTCGAGAAAAAATTATCTCTATTCAGCAAATTCTGGCGGTTAAGAGCCAGTTTTTTCAGTTCACCCGAAGAAATTGCATTTTGCAAAGCTTTATCAGCAGATGTTTTTTTATAAGATGAAATAATGTTTTTAAGATTATCATCAGAAATACCTCCTTTTTTTGATTGAGCAAAGCAATTAGTCAGCAAAAAAAAGGCAAAAATCAGAAGAAATAAATTTTTCATTTGCAATAAAAATAATTGATTAATAAATACATATCTAAAAACTTTTTGTTTTTGATATCAAAAATAAATAATAAGCAAACCTACTAATTATTTATCAAATAAGCACTATAAAAAATAAACCCCGACATAAATGCCGGGGTCCAAAAATATGAAAAACAAAAACTACATTCTTTTTTCTTTAATTCTTGCTTTTTTACCTCTTAAGTTTCTCAAGTAGAAGATACGAGCTCTTCTAACAACTCCATGTTTATTAACTTCAATATTGTCAATAAAAGGAGAAGCTATAGGGAAGATTCTTTCAACACCAGTATTACCTGATATTTTTCTAACTGTAAAAGTTTCAGTAGAACCACTGCCACTTCTTTGAAGAACTACTCCTTGAAATAGCTGGATACGTTCTTTATTACCTTCCTTTATTTTATATGAAACTGTAACAGTGTCACCTGCTTTGAAACTAGGAAAATTCCTTTTTTCAGTCAGGTTTTCAACATATTGCATTAATTCCGGCTTGCTCATGTTTGTTATTTTTTATTGATTTTTCTTGTGTGCAAATTTGGTAAAACAAAATATCTGCACATTATAACTCAAATTATTTAATTAGACCCACTTATAAGTGGATAATATTTAAACGATCTTAGCCTTTAACTAAGTCAACCACAGCTTTAAAAGCTTCAGGATGATTCATAGCTAAATCAGCTAATACTTTTCTGTTTAAATTAATATTTTTCTTATGGATACCACCCATAAAAACTGAGTAAGATAAACCGTAAGGTCTAACACCAGCATTAATACGAGCAATCCATAAATTTCTGAAATTGCGTTTTTTAACTCTACGGTCTCTGTATGCATATTGTAATCCTTTTTCTAAAGAATTTTTAGCTACAGTCCATACATTCTTTCTACGACCAAATTGCCCTTTGGTCATTTTTAGAAGTCTTTTTCTTCGTGCTCTTGAAGCAACTGAATTTACTGATCTTGGCATTTTTTTAATTGTTTTTGTTTAAGCGTTCCGTCTTTTTTAATGGACTCTTTGGTGCTATAAACAAGGTTAATACTTGAAATTTAAATTACTTTGAAAGCATTTCTTTTACTCTTTTTTCGTCTGCAACATCTACTGTGGTAGTGTAAGTTAAGTTACGTTTACGTTTAGTAGATTTTTTAGTCAAAATATGACTTTTATAAGCATGCTTTCTTTTAATTTTACCGGTACCTGTTAGAGAAAATCTTTTCTTGGCACTGGATTTACTTTTCATTTTTGGCATTGCAATTATTATTTATTTAATTAATTGTTTCTTATTTTTTAGGAGCAATAATCATCATCATACGTTTGCCTTCCAATTTTGGCATCATTTCGGGTTTACCCACCTCAAACAATGCTTCGGCAAATTTCAGTAATATGGCTTCACCTTGCTCTTTATATATAATTGTCCGACCTTTAAAGAACACATCTACTTTCACTTTTGCACCATCCAGCAAAAATTTTCTTGCATGGTTAAGTTTAAAAAGAAAATCGTGATCATCCGTTTGAGGTCCGAGTCTGATTTCTTTTACAACAATTTTAGCAGATTTCGCTTTAATTTCCTTTTGTTTCCTTTTTTGTTCATAAAGGAATTTCCTGTAATCGATTATCTTACAAACCGGTGGATTAGCAGTTGGAGATATCTCAACCAAATCCAATTCTAAATCGTAAGCAAGTTTAAGAGCATCTTTAATATTATAAATACCCGGTTCAAGATTTTCTCCAACCACACGAACTACAGGCGATGTGATGTAGTTATTTATTTTGTGTTGGTCTTCATTCTTGCGTTCTACCGGACGTTGCCCTCTGTTTCTGTTGTAAAATGGTGTAGCTATAACTATGTTCCTCCTTAGTTAATTAATACTTTTTTTTATTATTATTCAATCAATTTTGAAATTTCCTCATTAATCATATTTGCAAAAGACTCTGCTGTAAAACTACCCAAATCGCCATCTCCTTGCTTTCTTACAGATATAGAATTTTCATTTTCTTCTTTTTCTCCCACTATTAACATAAATGGAATTCTCTGTAATTCAGCATCTCTAATCTTTTTACCAGTCTTTTCGTTACGTTCGTCAATTGAGCCGCGAAGTTCGTAATTATTTAGCAAATTTAAAAGTTTTTTTGCATAATCTACGTATTTTTCGCTAATTGGTAGAATAATAAACTGTTCAGGTGTTAACCATAATGGAAATTTACCTGCGGTATGCTCAATCAAAACAGCAACAAATCTCTCCATTGAACCAAAAGGAGCACGATGAATCATTACAGGGCGATGCTTTTGATTATCGGCACCAACATATTCTAATTCAAAACGTTCAGGCAAATTATAATCAACCTGAATTGTACCAAGTTGCCATTTTCTTCCAATAGCATCTCTAACCATAAAATCAAGTTTTGGACCATAAAATGCTGCTTCTCCGTATTCTACAATTGTATTCAAACCTTTCTCTTCGGTAGCCTCTACAATTGCACGTTCAGCTTTTTCCCAATTTTCATCGCTTCCGATATATTTTTCTCTATCTTCTTTATCTCTCAGTGAAATCTGAGCTGTAAAGTTTTTAAAATCTAAAGTTTTAAATATATATAAAACAATATCAATTACTTTGATAAATTCTTCTTTTAATTGATCAGGACGACAGAAAATATGTGCATCATCCTGTGTAAATCCTCTTACTCTTGTCAAACCATGTAATTCACCACTTTGCTCATAACGATATACAGTACCAAATTCTGCTAATCGGACAGGTAAATCTCTGTATGAACGGGGTTTACTATTGTAAATTTCACAGTGATGAGGACAATTCATTGGCTTAAGGAAAAATTGTTCACCTTCTACCGGTGTTGAAATCGGTTGAAATGAATCTTTTCCGTATTTTTGATAATGACCAGAGGTCTTGTACAACTCAACATTTCCAATATGAGGACAAATAACCTGCTCATAACCTGCCTTTTTCTGAATCTTTTTTAAGAAATTTTCTAATCTTTCTCGCAAAGCAGCACCTTTTGGCAACCAAATAGGTAATCCCATTCCCACTTTAGCAGAAAAAGTAAATAATTCAAGTTCTTTACCAAGTTTGCGGTGATCACGCTTTTTGGCTTCTTCTAAAAGTGCAAGATATTCTGTTAATTCTTTTTGCTTTTGAAAAGTAATACCATATATACGAGTCAATTGTTTACGTTTTTCATCACCGCGCCAATATGCACCTGCAGTATTTAATAATTTTACTGCTTTTATGTTGCTTGTATCAGGAATATGAGGACCACGGCATAAATCAGTAAAATCACCTGATTGATAGAAAGAAATTTTGCCATCTTCCAAATCACTGATTAATTCTAATTTATACTCATCACCTTTTTCAGTAAAATATTCCAAAGCTTCTGATTTAGAAACTCTTTTACGGATAAATTGCTGCTTTTGATTCGCTAATTCTAACATTTTATCTTCAATTTTTTTAAAATCATCAGATGAAATGCTATAATTCATAAAGTCAATATCATAGTAAAATCCATTTTCAATGTCAGGACCAATTCCAAATTTTACACCTGGATATAAAATTTCAATAGCTTCAGCCATAAGATGTGCTGAGGAATGCCACATTGCAGCTTTACCTTCCGTATCATTCCATGTATAAAGACGCAAATTTGCATCATTATAAATTGGGCGGGTGGCATCCCAAATTTCTTCATTTATCTTGGCTGCCAACACATTACGAGCAAGGCCTTCGCTAATACTTTTGGCAATATCCAAAGCTGTAACGCCTGATTCGTACTGTCTTACTGATTTATCCGGTAAAGTTATATTAATCATTTTTACTTAATATTGTTTGAAATACAGTATATTATGTTTGTGTATTTTCTAATTATAAAAGTCTGCAAATTTAAGCAATTATCTTATTTCTACAATGATATTTATTTATTTTTTTGTTTTTTTATGCATATTTTTGCAAAACATAAAATTAGTATTACAAAATGGTTGAAATATTTGCTGTAAAATTACTTAAACAAGATGTATTTTTTAATAAGAAAACCGATTTATTAAACAAACTACCAGCAAGTTTGATTGAAAAGTTTAATAATTATGCCCACAATAAAAACCTGCAACGAACTATTTTCGGAGAATTATTAAGCAGATATTATATTGGACTTAAAACCAACACAGATTCAA
Source organism: Bacteroidales bacterium (assembly GCA_023251515.1). Classification (GTDB taxonomy): domain Bacteria; phylum Bacteroidota; class Bacteroidia; order Bacteroidales; family JACABE01; genus JACABE01. Next base: position 16,298 of record JAHEYQ010000051.1, on the reverse strand, counting down.
GAAATATATTTTTTAATATAGGTGAAAAAGGGAAGCCATTTTTGCAAAATTCCAATATACATTTCAATATTTCCCATTCCGGAGAATGGGTTGTAGCTGCTTTTTCAGAAAAAGAAACCGGGATTGATATAGAATTAATAAGAGAACCCAATTACAATGTTGCAAAACGCTATTTTTCAGAAATAGAAATATTGAATTTAAATTCCACTTCTGATCCTGAAAGAAAAAGGCAACTTTTTTTTGATTACTGGACCATTAAAGAAAGCTATTTGAAAGCTATAGGAACAGGATTAACTAAATCACTAAGCAGCTTTACGGTACTTTTTAATGAAGGGAATATAAGCATTACAGATGACGTTAATAAAGAGGATTTATATATCAATCAGTTTGATTTTGATAAAGATTATAAACTAAGTGTTTGTAGTTATGAGGAATCCATTCTGAAAAAAATTCAAACAATTGAATTTTAGCAAAACAAAAAAGGGAAAGCAAAAACTTTCCCTTTTTTATTCTATTAAATATGAGTTATCTATTGCAAAACAACTTTTACAACTTTTACAAAGTTGTTATTAATTATTTTCACAAAATAGATACCTTTTGCATAATTAGATAAATCAATATCAGTAGAATAAGATTGTTTATCATTAGATAAACTTTCTGTACGAATAACTTCGCCTTGTAAATTAGTTATTTGCAGTTCTAATTTACTTGAAACTCCATTAATTTCAACAGTAATCATTCCTTTAGTTGGATTTGGATATATACTGTAGCTTAATGTATTTCCATTTTGGTCCTCAATACCAACATAATTTGTTATTAAATACCCAGGAGAAACAGTACCATTTCCACAGGCATTTTGTCCCATAACAGTTAAAGTACCATTTGTAAAATTAGAAAGGAAAGCTACACTTACGGTATTAGTTGTTCCTGTTATTGTAGCACCAGTACCTGAGAAAGTCCAAACATAAGAAGTAGCACCAGAAATAGCAGGTACTGTATATGTTTTAGTTCCAGCAACTACAATAGAATCACCACCTACAGATGTTATTGTACCAGCAGCTCCAGGCAAAGCATTAATTGTGAATGCTAATGATGAAGAAGCCCCATCTCCGCAAGAATTTGTACCATAAACAGAAATACTTCCAGCAACTGCAGAACTGGCAAAATTCACTGAAATAGAATTTGTTGTACTATTTCCTGTAACTCCTGAAGGCAAAGTCCAAACATAAGAAGTAGCTCCGGAAATAGCAGGAACGGTATAGGTTTGATTAGTAGCACCTGGGCAAACATTGTTAGGTCCTGTTATTGTAGCAGCAGCAGTAGGAGGTAAACTAATTGTAATTAATTTGTAAGTAGAATCACTAGTACCGCAAGCATTGTTTGCTTTAACTACAATATTACCAGATGTAGCAGTTGAGCTAAAACCAACCAAAATATTATTAGAAGTACTTGTTCCTGACGCTCCAAAAGGCAAACTCCAAGTATAAGAAGTTGCACCAGAAACAGAACTTACAGAATAACTTTGATTTTGTGAACCCTGACAAACATTTGTATTCCCAATAATTACAGAAGGAGCAACAGGAACACTATTTACAGTAACATTTTTAGAAGATTGACTACCAAGTCCACAAGAATTTTGACCTCTTACAGTGATTGCACCTGTAACAGCATTAGAACCCGCACTTAATACAATTGTATTTGTTGTACTAGAACCAGTAAATCCAGATGGATAAGTCCACTGATAAGAAGTTGCATTATTAATAGTAGGAACACTATATGATAAACCTGATTGACCTTTACATATTAATGCATTACCAGAAATTGTTCCTGCATTTGAAGGCAAAGAGTTAACATTAACATAAATTGATGTAGTATCACCAAATCCACAAGAATTTTGACCTTTTACAATAATTTTCCCTGAAATTGCATATGTAGCTATATTTAAACTGATTGAATTTGTATTGCTAGTTCCTGTAAAGCCTAAAGGTAAAGTCCAAACATATGATGTTGCATTATTTATATTAGGAACTGTATAGGTTACAGCAGATTGACCTTGACAAACTGAAATTAAGCCTGATATTGTACCGGCATTATTTGGTAAAGGATTAACTGTAATAGGTAAAGTATTTATAGATCCTGAACCACAACTATTAGTACCATATACAGTAATATTACCAGAAGATGCAGTATTACTGTAATTTACAGTAATATTTTTAGTTAAACTTGTGCCTGTTACTCCATTAGGCAATGTCCAAACATATGAAGTTGCATAAGAAATAGAATCAATACTATAATTCACATTTGCTAAACCCTGACATGGATTCGGATTACCTGAAATAACTCCTGCTGCAAATGGAATATCATTAACTTGAATAAATTTAGAAGACAAAGAGCCAACACCACATGAATTTGATCCTTTTACAGAAATATTTCCAGAAACAGAAGCAACAGGAAATGAAAGAATTATACTATCAGCAATACTTGTTCCAATTGCACCAGAAGGTAAAATCCAGATATAAGAAGTAGCATTAGCAATTGGTTGAACTTTATATATATTTCCAGAAGAACCAATACATACAGGAGATAATCCAGTTATACTGCCTGCTGACATTGGTAAAGGATTAATTACAATAGATTTAAGTGAAGAATCACCTAAACCACAAGAACTAACACCTTTAACTTTGATTGTTGCATTTACTAAACTCGTATTTATATTTACCAATATACTATCAACATTGCTTGAACCAGTCAAACCATTTGAAAGTGTCCATAAATAAGAACTTGCACCATTAATTGGGTTTACTTTATAAACGACACCATTTTGCCCATTACAAACAGTAGATAAACCACTTATAACTCCAGCTGTTTCGGGAACAAACCCTACATTTACTGGAAAACTAGTAATTGAACTTTCGTAACAATTATTGACACCTTTTACAGTAATAACACCGGATATAGCAGAAGTACCATAACTAACCGATATTGTATTTGTTGAACTACTTCCTATTGCTCCACTAGGCAAACTCCAAACATAAGATGTAGCTCCATTTATTAAAGGTATAGTATAAGTTAAGTTATTTTGACCTCTACAAACATTAGATAAGCCGATTATAGATCCAGGATTTGCTAAAGTATCATAAACAGTTATTGCTTTAATTTTTGCGGGACCAGATCCGCATGCATTTGTACCTTTTACTGTTATATTACCAGAAACTACTCCTGAAGGATAACCTACTAAAATTGTATCAGTTGTACTTGAACCTGTAGCTCCAGTTGGCAATGTCCAAATATAAGAAGACGCATTTAAAGCAGTTGGAATATTATAGACAAATCCACTTTGCCCCTTACAAGCATTGGCACTTCCAAAAATAGTATCTGGTTTTGATGGTAATGGATTAACGGTTATTGATTTTAAAGAAGAAGTTCCAAATCCACATGAATTTTGGCCTTTAACTATAATATCTCCAGAAACTGCACTATTACCATATGTTACAACAATTTTATTTGTAGTACTAGTTCCAGTAACTCCATTTGGCAAAGTCCAAATATAATTTGCTATATTTGTAATTGCAGGAACTGAGCATGTATCAATTTGTCCTTGGCATATATTTAACTTTGCAGTAATATTTCCAGCATTTCCAGGTAATGGACTTAATGCTATTGGTAAAGAAGAAGAAGTACCTAACCCACAGGTATTTTGTCCCTTTACGGTTACTTGCCCAGATGTTGCGGTATTAGAAAAATTAACAGAAATACTATCAACTAAACTTAAACCTGTAGCACCTGATGACAAAGTCCAAACATACGATGTTGCACCATTTATAGGAGTTGTTTTATAAATAACATTAGTAGAACCTTGACACACAGGAGATAAACCAGTTATTGATCCCGCAGCTGAAGGTACACTATTTACAACAATAGCTATTATTGAAGAATCTCCAACACCACAACTATTGTAACCTCTAACAATAATATTTCCACTTACAGCAGTTGCACTTAATGTAACGATAATACTATCTTCAGTACTTGTTCCCGATGCACCAGAAGGCAAAGTCCAAATATAAGACGAAGCATTAGCTATTAGATTAATTTTATAAACATTGTTAGTTGTATTTTTACAAGGATTAATATTTCCTGTAATCACACCTGCAACTATTGGTAATGGATTTATTATAATTGCATAATTTTGTGAAATTGATCCATAACCGAAACTATTATGTCCCTTAACAGTTAAATTTCCGTTTGTTGCATTCGATGAGAAATTAATATAAGCAGTATCCCCTAATGTTGAATCAATTGTTAATCCTGTACCGGAATATTCCCAAAAATATGTATCTGCACCAGGAATTTCAGGAACGATGTATCTTACATTAGCTTGTCCTGGACAAATAGAATTTAGACCAGAAATATTGCCTGCAGGAGCAGGTATAGAAGATACATTTATTGTAAATCCAGCTGAAATCAATCCTTCACCACAACTATTAATCCCTTTTACAGTTAATATACCTGAAGTTGTAGAAGTACCAAAATTAAGTGAAACCGTATTTGTATTTCCTACAATATTTACATCAGAACCGGAATAACTCCATTGATAGGAAGTTGCACCATTTATAGGAGGTACTGTATAAACCAATGATTGTAAAGGGGACGCTGTTGCAGAACCTGAAATTATACCGGCACTTTCCGGCAATCCATTTACATTAATAGCAAATAAAGCAGATGTAACACTGTCACCACAAGCATCATATGCTTTTACTATTAAGGTTCCATTTGTAGCATTATTTGCAAAATTTATTATCGCAAATGTATCATTTACATTACTTACAAAAGTTGAATTTAACCCAGAAAATTCCCATTTATAGTTGGTAGCATTTGTTACTTTAGGAATATTAAATAAAACATTTTGTTGGCCTTGACAAACATTATTATTTCCATTAATTGAGGAAATTGAACCGATTGTTCCTGTTGAAATAGTAATAACTGCTGAACCTATCATAGTATCAGTTAAATAAGTTGCTATTCTATTAGCAATTACAGTATAAGTTCCAGCAGTTTGATTATTCCAAACTATTGAATTACCTGTTCCAATCCGAGATGAATCAATTGCTACATTATCTTTATATAACCGATATCTAACTCCAATTTCTGAGCTACTTAAGGTAACAGGTAAGCCTGTTAAACAATAACTTCCAGTCCCAGATAAATTAAATTTTAAAGGTAAAGTATTTAATTTTGGATTCCTTATTTCAGAATTAGAATAATATTGACTTAAAGCAGTAATAGCAGTATTAGCAGTTGGTGTAAAGGCATTTAGCTTAGATGGCCAGGGAAAAGAACCAGTAAGATTTGAAACTAAATTTGCGGTTGATCCTTGTGTAAAATCTGCTGTATTATTTGTTAATTTTATTTTGTACAATAGTATTGGTGTTGTAGTAATCATCACAGTATTAACACCCTGAGTAACATTTCTTCCTGTAATCTTGATACCGTAAGCAGTTGTTGCTCCAGACATAAAAATATTACTAGATTGAAAATAAGTATTCGCAATAGTTGTCGAAGGTAATCCTGTTCCTTCAAATGTTGGCGTAATAGTTCCTCCATTCAAAATACCAATATTAACTTTAATCCCATTCTGAATTCCTGATAATTCCCACTGAGTAGCCCATGTAGGATTTGATGAAGTGTTTTTAATAAAAACATCAAAAGTTAATTCTCTTGCATTTAATAATGTGTCATTTTTAATTTCAATTAGATATGTTGGATTTTGACAAAATGCACTAAACCCAAATATGGTCATAAAAATAAAAAAGCCTGCAATTTTCTTTAAAATTTTATTCATACGATTTATTTATTTTAATATTGTTTTTTATTTAAAGTATAAATTTAAAAATTCAATTTAACGTTTATTGAATTATTATCATTAATTAGGGAGTTATTTTATAAATACCAGAAGTTAAATTATTATCAATAACAGATAAATCTGTAATATCAACAAAACCATCACCATTTAAATCATATACATTATACCCCATAGTTCCAATTGTTAGATCATTATCCATATCTGACAAGTCAGTAATATCAACAAAACCATCTTGATTTGGATCACCAACATAAATAACATAAACCCCATTCATTGATTTCAAATTATTTTCATATGCTTGAGAAGCATTTGTTGTAAAATCATAAGATGTGTTGCTATTTGTAAAAAGCACAGGGTTACTCCATGTTTCAATACTATTCCTATGTTTTATCACAATATAATAACTAGCGTTTTGTATTGATGGAGATAAGTCAACTGAACAAGTACCATCAATATTCAGATTAACAGGTGCATGAATTTCGATAGGTGTAGTAAGATCAGAAGGATCGTAAAGCTCAACAGCAATTTGATCTGCGATTGTTGCGCCAAATTGAGCAACTGTATTTCCATCAATATCAACACCTTGAGCAGGATTCATCCCATCAACACCATTAAATAATCCTTCTAACAAAAGGGTTAAATTTAAGGTTTTAGAAGTACTTAATATTTCTCCACCACCAAATGAACCAAATTCGGTAATTCCATTCGCTGTTAACTGATGTAAACTAACATTCGCAACATCATAAGTTCCAATTGGATTTGCTGAAAAGTTTTTGCATAAAATCAAACTTTCATTTCCAACTATATCTGAAACATCATATTGAAATACTGTATTACATGAAAAAGCTGTAATTCCTGCACTTTCAATTTTCCAATATCTGTTTAAATAATTACCTATACTTAAATCCAACGGATTCTTTGATGCTATCATTTTAACACCTATATAATTATTATTATCATATGTAGCCGAATTTATGTTTAAAGAAACAGGTAAATATTTTGATGTTTCACCTAAAGGTAAAATGACTGAATTAATAGGATTAGTCGGATTAAATATTTTAAATACTTTATAAGTATTAGGAATAATCATCGAAGTTACAGAAGGAGTTCCGGCAATAATAGATGTTGCATCTAATGTGATATTTGCACCTAAATTTAAAACTCCATTTGTTAAAGTTAATGTACCTCCGATTGTTAGTGAATCATTTATATTAATCCCAAAAGTATTGTTAACTGTTATATTTGATTTTGAATTGGTTTTAATTATTCCGCTTCCTGAAATAGATTGCAGTGAAGCACCATTTAAATTTATTGTACCATCAGAAGAGGGACTAAAAGTTAATGATGCACCAGAAGCTACATTAATATTACCCTTAATAGAATGACCAGGAATACCAGTCATATTAATGTTGAATGTACCATTGGTTATAGTAAGATTATCTATGCTGACAGCTGAAGTACCAGACGATGCAATAGATAGTCCAATCGCATCAATCTCAACATTTGAATAAGTTCTTCCAGAAAATGCAGGTGTAACATTTCCAATAACTTTAAATAAACTTCCTGATTGAAAAATAACAGCACTATTTGGTTGTGTTGCACCAAAAGGATTACTGCCTGCTTGTGCTAAATATGTTGAGCCACTTCCAAAAATAATCGAGTTTAAAGATGTAGTACCAAAGGCATTACCTGAGAAACCTGTTCCTGCAGTAAAGGTTGAAGTACTATTAAATGTTATGCCACTTGCATCTGTTGCAATTAATCTATGAGCTGCATTTTGGAAAACAATATTTCCTGAAATACTTCCTATAAAACCTGTTGTAACATTAATGTTTACTGCATTTGCTGCACTAACTGTTAATGTTGAACCTGAAGTAATTTCCATTTGTGGTGCTGTAGTACCAGTATATCCAATATTTAAAGTTCTTGCAGCTGCAGATGTTGCAAAAGATACATTTGCATTGTTTATTATTCTTAATGCTCCGATACTTTGTGGTGTAGCAAAATCTAAAGTTACAATAGGATTTGCTTGAATTACACCATCAAAAATTAAAATATCACTTGATAATGGAGTTGTGCGGTCAGGTGTCCAACTTGAAGGTGTATTCCAATTTCCAGTAGCAACATTCCAAGTATAGGTTGGTAATGGTTGTAATGTAGTTGTTGCACTAATTTCAGGAACTGTTCCGTCAGTTTTAAAATTTATAATTGAACCACTATTTGTATAAGGGAATATTTTAAAATAATAAGTAGTGCTTCCAGTTAATCCAGTAAATTCATAAATTCCAGTACCTTGAGTTACATTTTTAATTAAAGTTCCATCAGCAACAGGAGTCCCGTCTATTGGTGCAGTTATTGAAGCAAATGAAGTTGCACTACCTTTTATTAAATAACCATCAGGAACTATACCTCCAGTAGCATCTGTCCATCCAAGAATAATTGCATTATAAGATGGAGTTCCAGTAGTGGCTTGAAAACCTGTAGCATTATTAGTTGGCTCGTTTTTTATACCGATTCCATTAACACTAACTTGTTTATCTCCTGCTCCAGTACTTGTAATTAATAAAATGTCAGATTTTGCACCAATAGCTGTAGGTTCAAAAATAACATCAATATCAGTATTACCAACATTGCCAGCAACTTGATTTAATATTATTGATTGAGTGTAAGCAATATCAGTGCTTAATTTAATTTTAAACGGCACTGGAGCATTAATTTCAATATTATTAGAAAGATTTGCTCCACTAACAGTAAACGTTTGCTTTGCAGATTGAACGTTTTGGATAACATTACCAAATGCTAAACTTGGTGACGTAGGTGTTAAGGTTATTAAAGGTGAGGTAGCAACTAAAGTTGTTTGGTTATTAGGATTGTTTGTTGCAGTTGCTGCATAATACGATGAAGATGCTCCTGTTCCATTATATTCAAATATCTGAACATAATATGCTGTATTTTGAGTTAAATTTGTCAAAGAAACAGAATTTCCAGTTCCATTATAAACACAATAATATCCAGATGTACCTAATTGTGTTCCTTTAGTATTCCAATCTGAACTAGGTGTATAAGTTGAACCATTAACAGGATTTGTAATTGCACCTGCAGCCTCTTTCACAAAAACTGCTCTATTTGCACCATCTCCACTTGCCCAATTAATTTGCATTCCAAAGGCGGTAGCGTTAGTGAAATTAATACCAGATGCTTGAACTGTTGGTACTGATACACCTCCATTACCAATAATTGAAATATTATCAATTCCAAGAGCTTGAGCATTTGATGTAGTTGTTCCAGATGTAACTGAATAACTCCACGCCAAATATATATTATCACCAACAGCTAATGCCTGACTAAGTGTTTTATTTGTTACGCTTTTGGTTTCAATTGGATTTGTTGTTGAACCAATATTATCATTATTTTTTACAAAACTAGTTAAAAAATCAGGCACTTCAGTCCATGAACCTGCTAAACCAGTTGTAGAATAATAAAATCTGATTGAAAATCCAACCGCATTTGTACCATTTCTATATCTTTCAACATCATAACTTATTGTAAAATTATTAATTGCTGAAGAACCATTATTAGTCAATTGCAAAAATATATTTACAGATTTAGAAGCAGAACTTGATGAAATACCTCCGACAGCCCTATCTGTTGCTGTTGCTCCTCCAAAATTATATTTACCATTACTTGCAGTAGTGCTCATTGCAACATTGTAAGCATTAGCATAAGTAGTTGTATTAGTGGCAACAGCAGTATAAGCGTTGGTAACTGTCCTTTCAGTTGCAGGATTTTCAATCTTCCATCCGGTAGGTAAAGCTGCAGTAGCAGTTATGCCAATTCCATCAAAGTCTTGAGTATAGGGAGTAGTTGTCGAAATATTAACTTGCCCCCAACTCTCTCCGTTTATTAATAAAAAGGCAAATAAAATTGCCAATAATTTCAGCTTAGCTAATAAGCCTTTACTTTTTGTAATTGTTTGCATAAAATAAAATGTTTAATTTTACAATAGATTTTTTAAGTTATTATATACCAAATATTTAATTATTTTCTATAAATACATTATAAAAAAGTTTACAAATATACAAAATTATAAATCTATTTTAATATATTTACACTAAAATAATAAATTAATGTTAATTATTTTTGTGTGATTTTTTTCAGCGTATAAAAAAGAATTTTCAAGTCTGTAATCAGCGATTTTTCCTTTATATATTTTTTACATAACTCAAGCTTAACTGGCATAATCTCCTCAATATATGTCTTTTCAGGATTTAAAGATTTACTTAGCAATTCACTTTCGTTTATGTAATTCAGAGAAGAATAATCTGTTAATCCCGGACGAACTGATAAAACCTTCATTTGCTCAATATCATATAAATCAACATATTTTCTAACTTCAGGACGTGGACCCACAAAACTCATATCACCAAGAAGTATATTAATTAATTGTGGCAATTCATCTATTTTGTATTTTCTTAAAAAATATCCTGTTTTGGTAACTCTGCTATCTTTATCTCCTATCGTTAATAATCCTTTTTTATCAGATCCAGTGCACATAGTTCTGAATTTGAACATTCTAAAATCAACATTATCTTTACCAACTCTTATTTGTTTGTAAAACATCCCTCCTTTTGAATCCCAGATAATTACAATTGATATACAAATCAGCACAGGCGAAAGAAACACTAATCCAAAAAGTGAGAAAAAGATATCGAACAATCGTTTTACCATGCTTTTACAATTTTTACAGCTTTTTTAATTGCATCAACCACTGTATTAATATTTTCATCACTTAAATCATAATAAACCGGCAAACTGATTTCTCTGGAAAAATGATAATATGATTTGGGATAATCTTCAATTTTATAACCTAAATTCTTATAAAACGACATCAATGGCAAGGGAACAAAATGTACATTTACAGCTACTTCAGATTTAAAAATTTCAGCAATTATTGCATCACGTTCTGATTCTGTAATATTTTTTATTCGTAATAAGAAAACATGATAAGAAGATTTTTTTTCATCATTTTCAAATTCGGGAAGTTGTACCCAAGCAAACTCAGAAAGCAAAGAAGAATATAATTTAAAAATATGCTTTCTCTTTACAATCATATCTTCATCATAACGCTGAATTTCAACCAAGCCCATAGCAGCCTGTATATCGGTCATATTGCATTTATAACCAGCTTCTACAATATCATATTTCCAGTTACCTATTTGGGTTTTAGCTAAAGCATCTTTATTCTGACCATGTAGTGATTTCATATTTAAATACTTATAAATACTTTCATTATCAAATGGTTCAGGTAAATTTAAGCATATTGCTCCACCTTCGGCTGTTGTGAGATTTTTTACTGCATGAAATGAGTAAACAGTTATATCTGTCAGATTACCAACTTTTTTATCTTTGTAAATACCACCTATTGAGTGTGCTGCATCCGATAAAATCAAAATTCTGCCTAATTTTTTTTGTTCTTCAGAGTTAGCATTAAACAAATTTTTGTATTCATTTTGTTTTACCAATTCATTTATTTCATCATAATCACATGGATAACCAGCAATATCAACAGGCATTATTACTTTTGTACGGGAAGTAATTGCTTTTTTAATGGCATCAACTGAAATATTAAAATCATCATTTATATCAACAAATACAGGAGTTGCACCACAATGAACCACAACATTAGCTGTAGCAGAATATGTATAAGCAGGTAAAATAACTTCATCACCTTCCTTTACTCCAAACCATCTGAGCATCAATTCCAAACCGGCTGAAGCTGAACTTACACATAAAGTTGATTGATGTCCGCCATAAGCAGTAAGCATTTTTTCAAATTTTTTGGTTTTGGGCCCGGTTGTTATCCATCCGGATTTTAATGTATCGACAACTTCATCTATAATTAATTGATCCATACGTGGTGGTGAAAAAGGTATCATATGAGTTAAAATTTTAAAGTTAAAATTTCAATAGTTCAATACTTAAAGTGTAAATAATATATTTGCTGAAATTACTAATATTAATTTGAACCTTAGATTTTATTGCTACTATTTTATTAAAATGCAAATGTAAAAAAAAAAGGTGTAGTACAAAAACTACACCTTATTTATTATTTTGACTTTGCTCAATTTAAGATTTATTTCCCAAAAGGATTTCTTCAATTGCTTGTCTGAATGAATCTTTCGGTAATGCACCAGTTGCCATTTGTGGCTGTCCTTCTTTCGGGCAAAACAATATTGAAGGAATACTTCTGATACCAAAAGCTCCGGCTAATTCTTGTTCGGCCTCTGTATCAACTTTATAAATATTAATTTTGCCTTCATACTCTTTAGATAATTCTTCAAGTATGGGTGCTACCATTTTGCATGGCTGACACCAGTCTGCATAAAAATCTATAATACAAGGCAATTCACCTTCAAATTTCCATTCTTTATTTACTTCGTAGTTAAAAATTTTATCTAAGAAGACTTGTTTGGTTAAATGTTCCATTTTATTGATATTTTTAATTATTAATTCACTGATTTTGTTGTATCTGAAGTAGCTTTTAATAAGAATTCTTCAAATATTTTTTTATACTCTTCTTTACTCATTGCTCCTGCTTGCATTTGCGGGCTTCCACTTAAAGGGCAAAACAAGATTGCTGGTATGCTTTGTACATTAAAAAGTCCTGCCAATTCTTTTTCATTATCTACATTTACTTTATAAATATTGATTTTACCCTGATAATCAAGTGCTAACTCTTCCATAATAGGAGCTACCATTTTGCAGGGACGACACCAATCTGCATAAAAATCAATTACACATGGTTTTTGACCTTTAAAAGCCCAGTTATTTGGATTCTTTTCAAAATCCATAACCAAATCGATAAATGTAGTTTTGTTTAATGCTACAACCTTTCCCTGATTATCAAATTTATTTTCAGGTGTTTGTGTGGCTTCTTCCTTTTTTGATGAATTATTGCATGCTGTAACTAAAACTACAAATACCATCATTAATCCAATTGAAATCTTTCTCATACTTTTTATTTTTTTGCAAAGATAAATATTTCTTTTAAATATATCGCTTTAGTATCACTTTTTTTAATTACTTTTGTAAACATATTTTATTTCAAAAAGTTCAATGAAGTTTATAAAAATAGATATTGCCGAATTCGAAAACAATTTCTCAAATGACGAAAGTTGTCTTGAATTTTTAGCAAACGAAAAATGGAAAGAAGGATATATTTGCAAAAAATGCAGTAATACAAATTATTGCAAAGGAAAAACTTTATATTCACGAAGATGCACAAAATGTAAACACGACGAATCTGCAACAGCAAATACGATGTTTCATCGCTGCAAAATACCATTAAATGAAGCTTTTAAACTGGCTTATGAAGTTTGCAATATGCCCGAAGTTTCTATTTCAAAATTATCAGAAACTATTGACAGGAGACAAATGACCTGTTGGAAACTAAAGAAAAAGATTATGGAGTGTCTGAAAGAAAATCAAACTGCTACATCATAATCTCTTAAAGCATTATTTAAAGATGTTTTTAAATCTGTTGATGGTTTTCTCTGTCCGATAATTAATGCACAAGGAACCTGATATTCGCCTGCCGGGAATTTTTTGTTATATGAACCCGGAATAACCACAGAACGTTCAGGAACAAAACCTTTGTATTCCTTTGGTTCATTGCCTGTAACATCTATAATTTTAGTAGAACCTGTAATAACAACATTTGCACCTAAAACGGCTTCTTTTTGAATATAAGCACCTTCCACAACAATACAACGAGAACCTATAAAACAATTATCTTCTATAATTACAGGTGCTGCCTGAACGGGTTCTAAAACACCACCAATGCCCACTCCGCCACTCAGGTGTACATTTTTTCCGATTTGAGCACAACTGCCAACAGTAGCCCATGTATCTACCATCGTTCCACTATCTACATAAGCTCCGATATTAATATAGGAAGGCATCATAATTACTCCTCGGTTTATAAATGAACCATATCTGGCAATGGCATGAGGTACAACTCTTACGCCCAATTCTTCGTAATTGTTTTTTAATGCAATTTTATCATGAAATTCAAATGGACCCACTTCTATGGTCTGCATTTTCTGAATGGGAAAATATAAAATAACTGCTTTTTTAAGCCATTCATTTACAATCCATCCATCAGTTGATGGTTCTGCAATACGGAGTTTACCTTTATCTAATAAATCTACAATACTTCTGATTGCATCTAGTGTTTCGGGCTGATTAAGAAGATCACGGTTTTCCCATGCTGATTCAATGAGTTGTTTTAGTTTATTTTCCATATCTGAAATATTTTTTTAATTACTATACGACATATATTGATCTAATAATTTCTGCAACAATACTTTTCCTTCGAGTGATAAACAATCTGTTTTGTGCTTATCAGTCTGATTATTATATATTAATCTATTGAGTTTTACATCAAAAACTATTTTATCTTTATTACTGATATAACCAAATCCTTCGTCATAAGTATAAAATGCCCAAGGTTTTGACATACTATCAACTACATTTTTACTCCAGATATATTGTTTATAATCCAAATTGAGCTGAGATAATATGATAGCAGGTATATCGATATGCGATGCAGGTTTATCAATCGTTTTCCCTTTGAATTGATCACTTAATGCAGGTCCATAAATTAAACAGGGAATCCAATGGCGTTCAATTTCGAAATTCTGGCGATTCCTGGGCAATCTGTTTGTGTGATCGCCAAACATAATAAAAACAGAATTTTGATACCATTTTTCTTTTTTTGAGTTTTCAATAAATTGATATAACGCTTTATCGGTATAATGAACTACATTTAAATAGTCTCCGGCCAAACCCATATTTTTAAAGACTTTATCAACTCTATTGTCAAAAGGCTCGTGACTTGTGCTGGTCATAATAATAGAGAAAAAAGGTTGTGGATTATTGTTGTAATCCTTTGAAGTAAAAGTAAATAAATCTTCATCAAAAGCACCCCATTCATTGTAAAGTTTATATTTGAAATCGTTTTGACCAATTATTTTATTAAATCCAGATGATTTCAAATAAGCTTCGGTATTGGCAAATTGCAAATCGCCACCATAATAATATGAAGTGTGATAATTAATTGCTGCAAGTGATTTTGCCAGTGAGGGCATTTTGTCGAATTTTCCGAACTTACGGATAATAGTGGTTTTGGGTTGAGATGGAAATCCGGCAACTATGGCTGCTAAAGCTTGTTCGGTTCTGAAACCTGTTGAGTAAAACTGACTGAACAGCAAACCTTCTTTTGCCATAGCCGAAAAATAGGGTGTAGCATCGGTTTCTGTATTTAAAACACCTATGGTTTCGGCACCCCAACTTTCTAACATTATTATAATTATGTTGGGATTTTCTGTCTTAAAAATTTTATTAACTGCTATTGATTTCCCTTGTGAACATAATTTTTCGAAAATAGTATCTGCTTCCTGATTTCCAATAAAATGGTAAGGATTTTCTTCAAATTCATCTTTCTCTGTTAATGCTGCCATAGCATTCCATGTGCTATTGACAGCTGCCTGATTCAAAAGCGTTTTTTCTGAAAAATAGCTCCAGCTACGATCTATAGGGAAAGTTTGTAAACCTCCTCTAATCCCGATAAATACTAAAGTTAAAAACAAAAAAATAAATCCTGTTCTTTTTATCCAATGCGTGTGTATTTCGGGTAGTTTCTTCAAAATTTTATTTAAAAGAAATATTTCGGCGGTCGTTTTTAGAACAAATATGCAAAGCAATAAAAAAATTGGTGTGGTTTTGGCTGATGCAAAGGCTTCTTTGGGATAAATTAAATAAGACAATGCTTTGTGATTGATTTTGCTCCCCCACTCGGCAAACAATCCCAAATCGGATATTAAAATAAAATTGCTGATTGCTAGTATTACAATGGTATAAATTCGTGTGTATTTTGTGAAGCTAAATTTATTGTTTACTAACAAAACAATTGTAAGTATAATTATAGGTAACAAAACATATGAAATAGCTGACAAATCGCTGAAGAATGAATGCATATTGCATAATATCCATTCTTTGAAGCTAAAAGTATGTTCGTTCTTAAAATAGAATAAGAAAATATTTCTTTGCAAAAAGAAAACTAAATACCAGAAGGATATATATTTAAGTATAAATTTTATTTGAAATTTCATTAACTGCAACTAATAACATTGCAAAAGTAAGTATTTTATATTGATGATTTAATAAGTTGTAGCTAGTTTAATTATTAAAAATATGTGAATCATAAATTTTCTCTTTCAAAAAATATAAATATATAACATTTAAGAATAAAACATTAATGTTCTTTTTTCTCTTAAGTAACTAACTCTCATATACAACAAAACCAAGTCTTTGCGCCTGACGTTTTAACTTCTTTATTTGGTTCTCTTTAAATACTTCATTGTATTTTTCAAGTGGA
>JAHEYQ010000090.1 GCA_023251515.1 Bacteroidales bacterium | reverse complement strand
TAGGAGGCGTAACTTGATAATTAGGAAAGACAAAACTTCTGCCAAATTAGTATTAAGTGACAATTTAGATATAATTGAAAATTATTTGTAAAAATGTTTAATATATTAGATTCGTTTAGAAAATAGCTTCAGAAAATATATAAATAATTATCATTCAACAAATACCATACAGGATAGTTTTAATGTAAAAATTAAAACCCCTAGCAATTTTGCATGGGTTTAATAAATAGATTTAAAAAAACTAACAATCCTTCATCCGCAAAAACTAAAAATAAGCCTCATTTGAAGCCACAATAATATGATCCAGCTATTTTATATTAAAAAGCTTTCCGGCTTCAATTATTGCT
This sequence comes from Bacteroidales bacterium, assembly GCA_023251515.1. GTDB lineage: Bacteria > Bacteroidota > Bacteroidia > Bacteroidales > JACABE01 > JACABE01. The sequence continues at coordinate 7,836 of JAHEYQ010000090.1, read as the reverse complement.
TTGGTTATTCTTTTATCCTCTTCACTCGCTATCTTGCTATTAGAGCGACACTTGCAGTACCATTCCTAATTTCAGATAAAAATGTGTCCTTTAAAATTGGGGAAATGTCCTTTATTTAAAACTCTGATACACTTTATCCAGAATGATGTTTTTAAAAAAAAAATATTAAGTAGATAGTTTTTGCTATTTTTAGTTAAATATTGATTTTATATCAATAAAAGATTTAATTTTGGTATTAAATAATTTTAATTTCAGATTGAAGAATAATCGGTCATTCCAAAAATTGTGATTTTAAGATTATTAACCTAGAAATTGAAAAAATCTATATGTTATACTTACTAAAATAAATACAGAACAATGGGCGAATACTCAAAATCAATTGGAGAATATGGAGAACAATTGGTTGACAATTTTCTATATTTAATTGGATGGAAAAATCCACAAAAAGGTATTGATATTCCTTGCTATGATAAAGAAGCACATGCAAGAAAAAATAAAAATGAAAGAAAAACTCATGGGTTAGATTTCATTTTTAGTTATAACAATCCATTTATAGATGGGGTTTTAAAGAATATTATAATCTCAGTTAAATTCAGTAAATCAGCATATTCTAATTATCCAGTAACTGATTTTAAAAATTATTATGACGATTTAGCTATTGCAATAGAATGTTTTGAACATTCTGAAATAAAACAAACTATATTAAGCGGATTTAATGGATTTGACCAAGTTGAAGATATTGGAGTATTATTTTGGCTAAATGACAATCCAAACTCAATAGATGATTTGTTACCAGAACTTTTAAATACTAAATTTGATAACAATTACAATATTCATTCTTTATATATTGTGGATAATAAGCGAATTGTATTCATATATAGGGTGTTAGAATTTGTTAAGTCAAAATTTTCAGACTTTCATATATCATTTTATTATCCTAATACTGGAAAGAATATTAACCCATTAACAAAACAAAACTCTGGCAATTTTCTACCTGTAGAATTTTTAAATAGTAGTATTCTCCCATTAAAATTGCAACGAAAGGATAAGGAAAAGGAAGTATATCTTGGAGTTTTTTGCATTGACAACTACGAACAAGAAGATTTCAAAAGGATTGTCGGATTGTCAAAGGATTTAAGTATAGGGCTTGCTAGTAAGGTATATATAGGCTTTCCAGATTATAATGAAGTGGAACATAAGAATCAAATTAATATAGTAAAACATCAATTTCAGGATGTAGATTTTACAGGCGGTGTAAATGTTTTAAATTATAATGATAAGTTTCCCCAAAAAATATAGAAATCATGATAAACATTGAACATAAAATTGAACAATTCATCCCTTTTGGTGAACTAATAAGAGGTTTTGCAAATCAACCACTTTTAACTAATCGAGAATTAAATTTAATGCTCCGTCAGCGAGGAATTTTCATTAATAACATTGAAAAAGAATCTATGATTCCTACGTTAATTTCTTTATTGCTTAGTCCAAAAGAATTTGATATTTTACGGGATTCGTTTAATACTCGAGAAGACAAGCCTAAAAGATTGTCAAGCACAATTGAATGGAATAATCCTGAAACATTATTGCAATCATTACCCAGAGATTTAAACTTAAACCAACTAATTACAAAAAATTCTAATGTTAAAGTTTTAGGAGTTCCAAGATTTGTTCCAATAAATAATAATGCTGACAACTTAATCTGTGAATTTGAAATTGAACGAAATGACATAAACAAGTGTTGGTACGAACAAACAAATAAGTTTAAAGGTACTATTATATTACACAAAACAAACGTAAATCAAATATCTTTAAAAATCACACATACAGCAATTGAAACAAAAACACTTGCGGAAGCTATTTCCAAAAAAGTAATCCAATCATTTAAAGACAAAAAGTGTATTCAATTAGACAAAGAATTAGATAAAATTATTTTTAATGATTTCTCAAACGAAGATAGAATAGTGTTTTTTAATAGACTTTCTACTCGATGTACTAACCATATCTTTGAGTTTAATGATATAACCGATATTGAGTTTAAACCTGACGATAGTGAAGAACTTCCAACAGATATTGATTGGTTAAAAAAGAAAAAGGAAATCATTATGAAAGGAACAGATTTGCATAACACTTTTTTCTTTAAAGAAAGACAATATCATAAGTGTTTAGTTACTTGGGCTTATGAGGTAAAATTTAATTATAGTTTAGTTAATCAAACTGGTAGTTGTGTATTTTATTTTGGATTCCCTGATTTTACATTGAAGAAAAAAGGTAACGCTGAGTTTGAAATGAATATTTTAAGACTAAATCCATCTGATCACAAAATTGAAAATAGGGAAAAAAGTAAGTTAGAAAGCAAATTGTTAGATGAAATGGATAAATTAAAAAATGAGGTTTACATGAGTTTTAAAGAATATCTCAAAAAAAAACTAATAAATTAAAAAGTACGCTTATCTAAATAACTTTTTAAAAATCCTATACGTTTTAAAGTGTCAATTTGATTCGGAATGACTTATCAACTGGAATAAAGTATAAATTAGGTCAAGAATATAAAGTCTATTTAGTTTCTTTAATTTTTTTATAAACAAATAATTTAGTTGTGAAAAAGTGTATATTTGTAAAAATAAAGTAATGCTAATTTATAACTAAACTATTAGTAAAGAAATTTTGGATATTTAAATAGTTGTTTCCTTTTTTTAACAATAAATATATGCCATATACAACTGATATTGAAATTGATTTGACAGAAAAAGCAAATTGTAAATATATAATTTCATCGCAACATAGAAATGGTAATCCGAATAAAAGTATTTGGACAATATCATATGAAGAAGAAGTTAACTGCTTCATAGAAACCATTACAAAGAATTGGAAGGAAAATTCCGTAGCATGGGGTGTTAAAGTAATCAATGATTTAATACAGGTTGTCGGTTTGAATAATGCTAAAGTTGAATTAAAATTAGCCAAATTTGTTGATGGAACTAATAAAAACGTATGGCATGGATATCCAGCGGACTACATGAATAAATCACAGGATAGACCTACAACCGATATATTAAAAAATTGGGTAGTTAATGGTTACCTTACAAAAGCAAAAATGAGTAAAATTAGACTTGGACAATCATGCAACCTTTAAAAATAACCATAAAAGGAGACTATTATGACTGTCAAATATATCGTGGCAGATTATATTTATGGACTTTTAATGGAGAATTAAAAGTTTATAATTGGAATGAACTTATTCGATCATTTATCAGAAAAGATACTGATAAAATTGCTATGACATTTTGCTTTTTAGATGGTAACTATTTATATAAATCATCCCTTATTGAATTATTCAAAGATGCAGATTTTAAAAAGCTACTATTAAATAAATTTACACGAATTGGGAAACCCGATTTTCAATTATCAGAAAATGAGCTTAAAAGCTTTCTTTTTGGTGAACAAGATACACCGACTGGAATACTACCAACAGATACTGAAATATACAGCAATCATTTATACTTCATACACGAAAAAGGGCTCTATTCTGGTTCAGCCCACAGAGAGAAATCTGATAAATACCCAGTTAGTTCAAGACCAACAAAATTATGGGATTGTAATTTACTTTCAATAAAAGCAAACAAATATCCACAATTAGCTTTATCTGGGGGTGACCAAGGACTATTTGAACTTAATATGGCCACTAGTTTACCAAGTAATTTAGATAGGGTTGAACAAAAAAGTCCTATTTTTCAAATAAGTAAAAACCATTCAACTTTTTCAAATTACTCATACTTAAACATATACAACACATCGTTGATTGAAAACTCATTTTTAGCCATGTTTAAATGGAATGTTATAAAAGACAAAAATGATAAAGATAAACCAATAAGAGATTTTGATACCTATATAAATGATCAACAAATTTTTAAAAATAAAAGTAAAAAGCATTTTATAAGCTGGGGGATTGAAGACAAAATATATAAAGCTATAGAAGGTGGATTTGAAATAATTAGATATAATAACTATGCAAATGAAAACAAGGGTGAAGAAAAATTTACTAGTTTAAAAACTATAAACTTACATGCTTGGAAAGGTAATGTAGTTAATGGTGGTACAGCTTATTTTGGAAATATTGTTGAATGTGAAAATGCCCTAATTGTTATTCAAAGCGATGGAGAATATTTAACTATACCTGGACCAATAACAAGATGGAGAGTATATCCAAGGTCGATGAACTATGAAAATCATCTTCATGTAATTTTAGATGATAGAATTGAGATTTATTCTTTCAATCATGATTATTTTTTAGATCAAAAAGAGAAAGAGATAGGTATCCAATTTAAAGCAGAAAAGCATAGACGAACTTTTAGATCAAGTTACTTTGATGATACTGATGAAAGTTTATTTGACAATACAAACTTTCCATTTTAAATATTTTGTTAATATGATATGTCGTCATTTACATGACGACAGAAAACCTCTTTTTTTTTCAATGTTTATAAAAACATCATATTTTAATAATCATTGTTGTAAGTGGTTATCCCGAAATTTAAAATATAGGATTTCCCGAAAGCACAATGCCCACACAACTAATGCTTTAATGAAAGAACAATAAAACCCCAAGCATTAACATACTCGAGGTTGTTATAATTTGAGACCATTGCAAAACCTTCGTTTTAGCATAACTCATCGTTCAAACTTTCATTTTTTTTTGTGTAAGAAAATGAAAAATATTTTCAAAAAAGGCTCAAAAAAGACCTTTTTTGGGGATTATTTCTCTTTATTTTTCGCAATTGGACATAATTATCCCAGGAGACCGATATAAATTATATGCTATTGCTTCCAAAAGATGTTGAGAATGCATTTTATCTATACCAACATATCGTGCGACACCTCCTGAAAACCACCTCTTGATTGATCCAAAGGTTCTTTCTACTTTGTACCTTACCTTGCTTATTAGTTTGTTGAATTTTATTTGATGAACACTTAATGCCTTGTTTTTATTTGCTTTATGCATTATTCTGTTTTTTAATTTTTTCTTTTCCAATACAAAATAATTATCTGCACTTTTATAGCCTTTATCAGCCATCACGGGTGTGTATTCTTCAATTTCTATTAAGTCCAAAACATCTTCAAAATGTTTGATGTCGCTTTCGTTTGCAGGGGTGGTTACAATACTTAATATTAGTCCTTCTTGATTTGTGGCTGTGTGCTTTTTGTAGCCGTAATGTAGTTTGCCAGCTTTTTTACCCAACGTGCTTCTGTGTCAACTCCCGATTTTACTTTCTCTTTTAACTCTGGCTTTTGTATTGGTTGACTTGGGTCTTGATTCTGGTCTTCTTCTCTGTCCTGTACTACTTCAAACTCCTTCTTGCCTCTTGGTTGTCTGGGTGTATCACTAATAGAAGCATCTACTAAAATCCCTGTTTTTATTAAAATCTTATGCTCTGCCAGTTGTTTATTAAGTTGTTTTAGGATTCTTTGGTAGGCTTTTTTCTTTGTTAGTTCTGTGCGAAATCGACTTATTACTGAATGATCTGGGACACTTTTATCCATTGGTATTCCTACAAAACGACTGAAAGATACTCTATCATTTACTTGATCTTCCAATTCATAATCACTCAAGCCATACCATGTTTGCAATAGCGTCATTTTAAACAGAACTATGCCAGAATAAGACGGACGACCTGTTGCGCTTTCTCCTTTTTTGTAGCATTTGTTTATTTCTTTCTCTATTGGTGACCAGTTAACCAATTTATTGATTTGGTTGAAAAAATCTTCTTTGATTTTTCTTCTTTCTAAAGCTAAATCCGCAAACGATATTTTATTGTTCTTTTCCATATACAAATATACGAAAAATATCAATCCAATAGTCTGATTATAAATTATATATCAACATCTTTTTGTTAATGTATCCTTGCAACGGTCTCAATTTATTTCAAAACGACAATATTCCTTCATCGGCAAAACTGAAATAAGTACCTTTTGAAGCTACAATAAAATGATCCAGTAATTTAATATTAAAAAGCTTTCCAGCTTCAATAATTGCTTTGGTTATTCTTCTGTCTTCTTCACTTGGTGTAAGGTTTTGTGATGGATGATTGTGCGAAACAATTATACTTGAAGCATTTGTTTTTAGTGCCAATGCAAATATAATCCTTGTATCTACAACAGTACCAATTGTTCCACCTGAACTTAACTTTACCCACCCCAAAACATAATTCGCACGATTTAATAATAATAAATAAACCACTATGGATTTCCAATCCATAGTTTTAAGAACAAGGTAAAAAATGAAATTTTTTATATCTTATTCTAATATCATATTCCCATAATCCTTATTTGAATCATCTTTGTGATGCTCCAAATATTCTTGAACCATTTCGTCTGTTATAACTCCTGTGCTCCACACTCCATAACCTATTGCCCAAAAATGTTTTCCCCAGTAACGCTTTTTTAAGTGGGGATACTCTATCTGTAATATCCGAGAACTTCGGACCCTTCAATCGTTTTACAATATCACTCACACTTAATCGTGGTGGATATTCAATATGCATATGTACATGATCTTTACTCACAACTCCTTTCAGAATTTTAACATCCTCGCTGTTAAATACTTGCACCAACAAATCTCGACATCGTGTTTGAACTTCACCGTCTAAAACCTTAAATCTATATTTGGTACACCATATTATGTGTGCACTTATTCTACTTGTGGTATGACTCCCAATCCTGTTTTCCATTCTTCAAAAGTAGGAAAATTTTTAGAAATTATAAATCTTGCACTAAAGTGCATAGTTTTGAACTAACGAAATTGATAATAAAACTGTTCTATATATTCAATAATATCTTCATTATAAAGAGGATATAAAATACTATACATATACTTTGAATTTGTAATTTTAATTTTATCTGTTTGTTTTGTTTTATACCTTATTTCAATTTCAGCCAGATTAAAGCTTTTCTCAAAATTTTTCAAATTATTCCGGTAATTTCTCTTTGTTTTCATAATACTAAATTTAAATAAATAACTATTTCAGGCTGAGCTTAACATCATAAAAACAAAAATACAATAATTATTTGCTATTGATTTTCAATTTAATAGATGCTAAAACTGAACAAACTTAAAAACGTTCTTTTATGGCAATAGAAAATAAATGGGTTCGTCAACCACAGGAAACGAAAGGAGATTATTTCTTCAATGGAAAATCATACATAACTACAAATCTTATGAACGAAATCCCGGCAGTAGAAATAATGTGGATTATTTCAGATTTAAAAGCATTTATTCAAAAGGAACAGGGAATAGACTATTTATTAGTTTATGAGCGTTCAGATGGAAGAAAGATATTTTGTATAGATCAGCTTTCCAACTCAATGATGGAAAATGATTTATATTCAGAAAAAGAAATAAAAGAATATAATTATTGGACAATGCTTTTTGCAGAAGAGTATTAATAAACTAGAGCTGATTTTCAGCTCTTTTTAATTGTGGATAACCATTATTGACAACAAAACTAGATTTGCTATACTAAAGATACTAGATTTGAAAAGGACGTTTCGTACGTCCTTTTCTTTTTGTCTATTTTTAATCATTAGCAGTAAATTCTATTTGGTTTTTCAACATACGGATTTCAATAAATTTTGAACCAAGATGTCGTTTAACCTCTCGTGCCGTTTTTGAAGTACGGGAAAGAACAAAAACATCTTTATTATTTTTCTCAAAGATACTTAGGGTCTGCTGAAAAACTCAAGCATCTATTTTCATCATAACTTAGCCAGAAATTGATAATTGTCTTGTAAAATAAAATTGATTACAAATATTATCATTAATTTGCGTTATTGAATAAA
>JAHEYQ010000050.1 GCA_023251515.1 Bacteroidales bacterium | reverse complement strand
TTAATAATTTTAATTATATGTATTATGTTACTTATCTTTTTAAATTAAATTTATCAGGTGATAGTATCTGGCGTAAAACATATAGTAATACTACCGATAAGAGTAGCGATAATATTCTAGCTGACAATATATTAAATAATGATGGTGGATTAACTGCAATTGGTTTTGTGAGAGCAGATACCTTGGTTCCATATGAAAAAATATGGCTTTTAAAAATCGATAGTAATGGCTATGCACCGGGTTGTAGCCCAACAGGAATAGAAGAGTATTATTATACCCAAAAAGGTGAACTCCAAATCTTCCCCAACCCGGCAACCACCCAAACTACCATTACATATACAATAGCAGAAAAAGCCATAACACTACAAATCTACAATATGCTCGGGCAAAAGGTATATGAAGAAAAACTACTCAAAGGCAGTAGTCAAACTACTATAAACACCACAGGTTTTAAACCGGGCTTGTATAAAGTGGTGGTGGGCGAATTTATGGGAAGTTTGATAATTAATTAAATAAAAAAACAGTTTAAGATGACAATTTATAATACAAAAGCATTAAGCAAAAAAGGATTAATCATTTTTATTCTATTTTCAATATATATATCTGCAAATGGTCAACAAAACATTTTTAGCAGAGTCTTTAATCCATACGAAAAAAATTATACTTATTCAATTGCAAATGCATTGCAGTTAAAAGGTAATAATTATATCGTTATCAGTGTAGGATACGATACGCTGGTAAATCCCAAAAGAAATATTCAGGTATGCGAAATTGATTCAATTGGAAATTTAATAAAATTAACTTCATATGGGTCAGAAAATTCAAGCTATTTTGCTGGTTCAAGAGGTTCTTTTATAAAAACGCATGATGGTGGTTACTGTATAGCTGGTTCAAAAAGATTATATTCTAATTATGCAGAAGAACATCTGATATTAAGATTTAATTCGAACATGGATACTTTATGGACAAAATTATACAATTCAGGAATCAATAATGAAATATTAAATCAACTATGCCAAACATCCGATAAAGGTTTTGTATGTGTAGGAGAGAAAGCTTATGGTACTGATTCATCGGATGTATTATTATTTAAAACAGATAGTTCAGGTAATTTTATATGGAAAAAAACCATTGCATTGGGAGATAATTTTATCGGAACTACAATATTGGAAACACCTGATAAAGGATTACTTATTTCCGGTTATATGTTTTCTGACATTGAATTTAACAAGTCCTTTGTAATGAAAACAGACAGCATAGGAAATTTGATATGGTATAAAATTTTAGGGAGCAACAAAATTAATTCTGAATCCAGCATTGCTATTACCAATCAGGGCGATTATCTGGTAGCTTATGGTTATGGTATTGCAAATGATAATTCAGATAGTAAGATGGAAAAAGGCAGGTTGAATATTATCAAATATTCAGCAGATGGATATATGTTGTGGAATAAAATACTTGATTCGAACAGAGCATATTATTCAGTTTATAAAATAAACATATTATCAAATAACGATATTGTTGTTTTAGGATCAAGCCTTGGAAATGGAATAAATGCACTTTCTCCCTTTTTGTTCAGGTTAAACTCTTATGGCGATAGTTTGTGGCGAAACACCATATATTATTCAGGAAATACATTAGATAATAATTATCTGTTTGATGATGTAATAAATACAGATGGTAGCATAACTGCCTGTGGATATGTTAGAGGAGATACTTTGGTACCAATGAGGAAAATATGGGTAGTAAGAGCGTATTTTAATAATCCGACCAATGGTATTGAAGAATATTATCATTTATCAAAAGGAGAAATCAGCATCTTCCCCAATCCTGCCACTACCCAAACAACTATAACTTACCCAATAGCAGAAAAAGCCATAACACTACAAATTTACAATATGCTGGGGCAAAAGGTATATGAAGAAAAACTTGCCAAGGGCAACAGCCAAACTACTATAAACATCACCGGTTTTAAACCGGGCTTGTATAAAGTAGTGGCAGGCGAGAGTAGTGGAACGCTGATTATTAACTGAGGAATTGAATAAAAGCCGGAAGACCGAAGTAGAACGTTGTGCTTCGGTTTCGGGACTGCCCTCAAATCATTAACGCAACAAAACAAATAATAAAAATGAGATACAGAGCACAGAAAAAAGAAATCAGTACCAATCAAATGTTACTCCATTCGGTGAGAGAGTGGCTATTATCCAATCATTCCCACACCTACGGTTTCGTTGGTGGCTTCATCAATAAGGATTAAACTACCGGTAATACGGTTTTTGTTATAAGTGTCGAAAATCAATGGTTTGGTAGTTTTTATCACCACTTTGGCTATTGAATTTAGTCCTACTTCCTTATTGTCGGTAATTTTTTCGAGGGTATTTACATTTATTTTGTACAACACCTCTTTTACAATGCATTTTACTTCTTTGGTGGTGTGCATCAAATTATATTTATTGCCAATACGCAGAGGTCTCTGATTCATCCAGCACATGGTAATTTCTATATCCTGACTTATTTCGGGCAGATTGTCAGATTTAACGATCATATCGCCACGACTGATATCAATTTCATCTTTCAATGTAATAGTAACCGACATTGGCGGAAAAGCATCTTCTATTTCATCGTCCAACAGATTGATAGCTTCAATTTTGCTTTTTAAACCCGAAGGCAAAACAGTAATTTCATCACCTCTTCTGAATATACCACCTGCCACTCTGCCGGCATAACCCCTGAAATCGTGATGTTCTTCAGTTAATGGTCTGATAACGTACTGAACCGGAAATCTGGCATTTTCGAAATCATAATCATTATCAATCGGAATGGTTTCCAATACATTCATCAATGTGCCTTCGTTGTACCAAGGCATATTTTCCGAAGCATCTACTACATTATCACCTTTTAGTGCACTTATCGGTATAAATCGGATATCTTTAATATCAATAATTTCAGAAAATTCGGTAAACGATTTTTTAATAGATTCATAAACTTCCTGATTATAATCCATCAAATCCATTTTATTGATACAAACAATAATATGAGGTATTTGCAAAAGTGTAGCAATAAAAGTATGGCGATGCGTTTGTTCGGTAACTCCGTTGCGGGCATCTATCAGAATAATGGCAGCATTGGCAGTAGAAGCACCGGTAACCATATTACGGGTATATTGCACATGACCCGGAGTATCGGCAATGATAAACTTTCTTTTAGGTGTGGCAAAATAGCGGTATGCAACATCAATGGTAATGCCTTGTTCTCTTTCAGAACGCAGTCCGTCGGTAAGCAAAGCCAGATTAATATAATCGTTGCCTTTTTGTATGCTGGCACGTTTTACAGCTTCGAGCTGATCTTCAAAAATAGATTTGCTGTCGTATAAAAGCCTGCCAATAAGCGTACTTTTACCATCATCCACACTGCCGGCTGTAGTAAACCTAAGCAGTTCCATATTTAGATATCCGTTATTCGAAAAACTCATGCTTGTAATTTAATTAGAAATAACCTTCTTTTTTTCTGTCTTCCATAGCAGCGTCAGAACGTTTGTCGTCTGCTCTGCCACCCCTCTCGGTTACACGGGTTGCAGCAATTTCATCAATAATTTCTTCCAGGGTATTTGCTGTCGATAAAGTTACACCGGTGCAGGTAATATCACCTATGGTTCTGCATCTGATGGTTTTAACTTCTGCTTTTTCGTTATCTTTCAATTTCATAAAAGGAGCTGTAGCCAACCAAACGCCATCACGGCAAAATACTTCGCGTTGATGAGTAAAATATAAGCTTGGCATTTCTATGTTTTCCAATAAAATATATTGCCAAACATCCATTTCTGTCCAATTGCTTATTGGGAAAACCCTGAAATGTTCGCCCATGTTTTTTTTGCCATTGAAAATATTCCAAAGCTCAGGGCGTTGATTTTTAGGATCCCATTGTCCGAATTCATCTCTGTGCGAAAAAAATCTTTCTTTGGCACGGGCTTTTTCTTCATCACGGCGTGCACCACCCATGGCAGCATCAAATTTGTACTTTTCGATGGTATCGAGCAAGGTAATGGTTTGCAATACATTCCGGCTTGCATTATAGCCTTTTTCTTCTACAGCTTTGCCTTCATCTATACTTTGCTGAACCGAACCAACTATAAGGCGTGCATCCAGTTGTTTAACCAAATTATCCCTATAATCAAGTGTTTCCTGAAAATTATGGCCGGTATCAATATGTAATAATGGAAAAGGCAATTTGGCCGGATAAAAAGCTTTTTTTGCCAGATGGGTAAGTACAATAGAATCTTTGCCTCCCGAAAACAATAAAACCGGACGCTCAAACTGAGCAGCCACTTCTCTGATAACATAAATTGATTCAGATTCCAGTTCGCGTAAGTGATTCAGATGATGTTTGTTCATTTTTTTAACTTTGCATTAAGCATTTTTCCAATCTGCAAAAGTAAAGATTTTATTCAATAAAACGAAATCTTATTTCTAATCCATTAAAAATTAAGCCTTAGAAGTAGGTTAATATAATTGTATTAGCTCGTTGTAATATTTAATATTTTATCAGCTTATATAAATATACACTATTATCTATAAAGACTTTAACAAAGTACAAACCATTATTTAATTCATCAATATAATATGTGTTGAACGGATGAGCAGAACTATAAGATTTTAAAGTAGTGCCATTAATATTTAAAATATCTACCCTGTTTACTATTAAATTATATTTTAGACTAAAAAAATCATGTGTGGGATTATTTAAAATATTATCTTTTTTGTAAAACTCTGATTTGTCAACATTTAAAAATGTTTCGGACATATTTGATTTGCATCCGTAATTACTTGTAATTTGCAGGTTAAAGTAACCAATAACTTCAGGTTTATAAAAATATTGATGATAATTCATAATTTCATCATTATTATAATACCACTGATATTTATATGTCCAGTCCTGATATTTTGAATACAAAATACTGTCTTTCATGTATATTTCGGCTTTCGGTACTTCATATACTTTTACTAGTTTTTTAATTTCCAAGCTATCTTTACATCCCCAATTTTTATCAGAATAATATAATTTTAAATCCCAGTTTCCTGATTCTTTGAATATTAAAATAGGGTTATTGGTTTTTGCTTTGATTCCATTGCTAAAAACCCATTCCAATTCAAGGTTAGACGAAACAAATCCGTTTGTAATAAAACTTGCTTTTAGAGGACTACAACCCTCTAAAATTTCAGGTTCAGTTTTAAATCCGCCAAAATAAGAATTTTTTAATTTAAGTTCTTTATAATATAAATCCGACATACATTTATTTGAATCATAAACTGTAAGATAAATATTACCATTCAGACTATCAGAATAATCATTGAAATTATTTACTACAGGATTTATTGTATCATTGATATCAATTATTACATAAGGTATTGATGATGACCAATAAAAATTTGAATTTGGTGTAGTTGTACCTGTATAATGTAATTTGGTAATATATTTACTGCAATCATAAGTAGTACTGTCAGTAAATGTTGCAGTTGGGATATTAAAATTTTTCACATTAATATAAATTGAATCATAAGATATAAAGGGTGGTGTTATTGTATAATCAGTCAGCTTAACCTTATGCCAATGTGATGAATCTGCTCTAAAAGGGGGAGGTATAAGTTGAGTACTACCGTTTGTCCATAAAATACTGTAATTTGGTTGTGGAACATCATAACATTTTACATTATCTAAACCCCAGAAGTCTGTATTCTGGTTTGTATAATTGGTTTGTATCCATCTTATTATTGTTTGACTTGTTCTTGCTTCATTTGGGATAAAAACCTGATAATGATTCCACTGATAACATGAATTGTTGTTAATGGAATTACTTGGAGTCCAATATCCTCCGCTTCCATTTATATAATCGGGGCTACCAAAAACACCAATTGGTTTTCTTTCAATACCCGGAAACTGATACCAACTTACTCCATTATCAATTGAATATTGTAAATAAACACCTTCATTTGCTTCATCTGGAGATTCACAAACACTAATGTTGTTATTATTCCCATATTTCATATCCCATTCAAGGTTATAAATACTTATTAGATTCAGTGGTTTTGTTCTTAATTGCCTTGAATATTTAGCTTTTACCCATGAATATTGTCCTGTAGCAGGTAATACTGCATTATAACATTTTACACCTATTTCCATATCATTATACGCACTATCCCAGAAATTTACATTAAATACCCCCGAATTAAAATCATCATAATAATAAAAATTTGTTATATGAGATTGTAACATTACTTTTTCTCCCTTGCAAAAATTTATAGTATCATTTTTTATTTCATTAAAAGCAGTAATATTTATAAAGTTTTGAGACTTTAATTGATAGAATAACAATAAAATAATTAAAGTAAAAAAAGTTTTTTTCATATTTTCTTAGTATTTTATTAACTTTTTTGTTGAAATTACATCGTCGATAAATAACCTTACAAAATAAATTCCATTTCCGAGTTCTTCAACAGAATAATTATTAAGCAGATTCTTTTGAGAAAATTCTTTAACCTTAAGTCCATCAGCATTATAAATCTCTATTTTTTTTACTAATTCGTTATATTTAATTGAAAAATAATCATGTGTCAGATTATTGAATATTGCATCATCTTTATATATTGCTGTTTTTTCGAAAGAAAGAATTTTTTCGGACGGAGCAGAAACACATCCATGCATTAAATTTCTCTTTACTACATGGTAATAATTATGTTCTAACGGAGTATAAAAATTATCGGTACTACCATAAACAAATTCATTGTTTTTATACCACTCATACAAAGCCCCTTGATATATATCTGTATATAAAGTATTATCAACCAGACGAATATTGGGTGTGTCGTTCTCATATACTTTAACAAAATTGTTTATAGTTACACTATCTTTACAACCTAATTGAGTTTGGGCAAAAACTGAAACATCAAAATTACCAGATTTAATATACGTGTGCTTGGGATTATTTTCAGTAGATGTGCTATCATCGCCAAAAGACCATAATAATGAGGTGTTTTCAGGCTCTGTTTCGTTCATAAAATCAAGCGTCAAAGGAGGACAACCTTCTGGCATATAAGGCTGAATCATAAAAGAAATTGTCGGATTTCCATATATACTAATATTTTTACTAGCAAAACTTGCACAACTCGAATTCTCATTAATAAGCAAACTAATTGTATAAATAACAGAATCAGGGAAAAAAGAATCATATCTGATTTTATAGGGTCCCATGCCGCTACCACTAATTATATAACTATCAGTACCGAAATTCCATGTAAACGTATCATAAACACCTGCATTTCCGGTATATACTACATCCACTTCTTTACTACTGCATACATTGTCGGGTGAAGTAAAGCTTGCTGTGAGTCCGTTTGTTTCTATCATTACAAAAACAGAATCCCTAAAGACTTTTATTGGAATAAAGGTAGAATCAATAATATAAACATGATACCATGTAGAAGTTGTAGGATAGACCGGATTGGGGTTCATCAGATGCGAACCATGCGACCAGTTATACGTAACTTTGGGAACTGAAACCAGATTAAAATTATCAATTCCCCAGTAATCAGATGAATCTGTACTGCAATTACTCTGAAAAAATCTGATTTTAACCCCCGGAGTTTTAATCAGATCAGGTATATTTGTTCTGTATCTGTTCCATTTATAGTAAGGATTTACAAGCAGATTTATAGAATCGGGTGTCCAGTAATAACCACTGCCCGCTATGTAATTAGTACTACCAAAAACTCCGGAAGGAGGATTTTCTGATCCGGGAAAATCTACCCATGTATTACCGTTATTCAGTGAAAATTGTAATCTAACCCCTTCACCAGGCATGGTTGGTGCATTGCAATTGCCGCTTCCCAAATAATTCCCATATTTCATATCCCATTCCAGATATTCCATACGAGATAAATCCAGGGCACGTGTTGTCAATTTGCGTGGTGCTGAAGAGTTTCCAATCCAGGCATATTTGCCACTTGCCGGAAGTTGCAGCAAAGGGCAGGAATTAGAATAATCGATATTCGGATTGGGTTCCCAAATATTGGGATTAATACTTCCGTTATCAAAATTTTCTTTTATTGACAAATCAGGACAATTATTGCGGCTAATACTCAGATAAACTGCTCTTCCAGAACATACTTTGATAATGCTGTTAGGTACAACTCCAAGAGAGGAGGCTCTAACCTGATAATTGCATTGACAATTAGTTGATTTATATATAAACAAAATGAAAAATAAAGGGAGTAAAGTAAAAATCTTATTCATAAGATTATATATTTTATTGTTAATTAAAAATATTCAGTCCTTTATATACTAAAGTATTATATTATTTGCTCCTTTTAAAATACAAAAAACCGATTCCAAATTTACATCGGAATCGGTTTTTTATATTGAAAATACTTATAAAATACTTATTTTCAGATTTGCCAAATTGAATTTGGTAAGTTTTACTTTGTTGTCCATATTGGTAAATTTCGCAAAGATTAAAAGTTCTCTTTGAGTTCCGCGTTTTTCGAAATTTCCGATTTTGGTTTCTCCGGCATTTAGTTGAGTGCTGAAATGCTGCTCTTTATCTTTTTTTCCGCAAGTAGTACAAACATCGTTATACCATGCTTCCAAATCCCATTCTGCTGTAATGTTTTGATTGGTAGTGTTTACAAATTTAAGTACAGCCATTTGCTGATGTAAATCATTTACATTGTCATCGCAATTTTCATATCGATAATAAACCTGTACCCCACTTTGCTCGGTTAATAATTGCCATTTGGTGGGATTTTCGGCTTTAGAAATTGTGGTAAATGCCAATAGAATAATTGCAAAGCTAAGAATTTGCTTACTTAATTGAGAAAGTTTAATCTTCATAAAATGTGATTATAATAGTGAATAAATATTTAATTGCTTAATAGACACCAAAACACTGGTCTGAGTTGCCAAAAATTTGATTTATTTTTTAAATAATTTGCAAAGGCAAATATATAAAATTTAAAACCAATAAAATCAGTTTCATTTAATTTCTTTGAAAAAAGTTTAGAGGCTGAATCTTTTTTGAATTTCTGCAATAGCATTTTGGGTACGTATTGAACCTGAGCCACTAACAACAACAAAAGGAAAATTCTCAGATTTCAATGCATTCTGATATAAATCAAATAGTTCAGTTCTTTCGTTGGCATTTTCGCGTTGAGGATCAAATTCCCAAGGAAGATCGATATCGCAAAGTAAAAATAAATCATAGGTATGATTTTTAAACATGGCATTAATCCAATCATGGCATTTTTTATATTTAAATTCACACCATATTTTGCAAACGGTAATATCTGTATCACAAAAAACAAATTTATTAGCTTTGGTTGCCGCCATGTTTTCATTTTCAATTTGTTGCATGGCAATATTTAAGATATCATCATACTGATATTCTCTGCCAATTTTGTTCAGATAAGTTCTGGCATATTCCTCTACCCAAACCGTATCAAAAAAATTGGCTAATTCATTAGCAAGGGCACTTTTACCTGTTGATTCTGGACCAGTTACAGCTATTCGATAAACATTATTTTGCATATTTTATTTTTTTACGCCATTCAAAATAACCTGAGATGGCAATGATTAAAAAAACCATAAACTGTACGCTGGTCAATGCCAGATTTTTATATAGAAATAATGGAATTACAAGTAAATCACCTACAATCCAGTAAATCCAATTTTCGATTTTTTTAAGAGTTTGCAACCACATCCCAACAATAAAAATAGCAGTAGTTAACGAATCGAGTAATGGCACAGTGCTATCTGTATAATTTTTAAGCAGATAATATAACACTCCGAAAGAGAATACAAACAACAACAGATTAAAAATATGCTGTTTTACAGAACAGTAAGTAATTGGAATGTGTTTTTTATTTTCATCTTTTCGGCCCCAGTTATACCAACCGTAAATGCTCATTATAAAATAAAAAATATTGATTCCCATATCAGCATAAAGCTTGGCAATAAGACAGATATAAACATATAATCCAACATTGATCAATCCTGTAGGATATACCAGAATTTTTTCGTTACGGGCATACCAAACACTGAGTAAACCAAAAAAAACAGCAACAAATTCCAAGGGAGTTGTAGCAATTATATTTTGGTAAAATGTTGTAAATATGTCGATTGTTAGCATTTGTTGTTTGTTAAAAATAGATGTAAAATTAATAAAAAAGGCTGTCTTTTCAAACAGCCTTTTTTATATTATTAAAATTTGAAAACTAGCCTTTTAATGCTTCGGCACCACCTACAATCTCCAGAATTTCGTTTGTGATAGCCGATTGACGTGCTTTGTTATAAGATAATTTTAATTGTTTGAGCATTTCTGTAGCATTATCGGTTGCTTTGTGCATAGCAGTCATACGAGCACCATGTTCAGAAGCAAAAGAATCTAAAACGACTTTATACAACTGAATTTTCAATGTTTTAGGCACTAATTCATTTAATATCTGTTGTTTATCCGGCTCAAAAATATAATCTACTGACGAATTGCTTACATTAGCATCCTGTGGTAAAACAGGCAGAAACTGTTCAACAATCAGTTGCTGAGTCGCTGCATTTTTAAACCTGTTGTAAACAATTTCAATCTTGTCGTATTTTTTATTTTGAAAATCGCTCATCAATTGTTCAGCAATGGGAACAATGTTTCCAAAAGCCAATCTATCATAAACATGATCAAAATGGCCACTGATTTTGTATTTACGACGTGCAAAAAATTCGCCGGCTTTCTTACCGATACATAACAATTCAACATTGCCTTTTTTGTTTTCAGCCCCATATTTTTCGTTAACAAGCTGAGTAGTCTTTTTAATTACATTGGAATTAAAAGCGCCACACATACCTCTGTTTGAAGAAACTACGATAATCAAAACTTTTTCAGTTTTACGTTCTTCAAAAAAAGTGGCAGCATTGGTATTGTCAATGCTATCGCTAAGGTTTTGCAAAATTTCTCTAAGTTTTGCAGAGTAAGGTCTCAATTTGATAATGGCATTTTGTGCCCGTCTCAGCTTGGAAGCAGAAACCATTTTCATAGCACTGGTTATCTGCTTGGTAGAATTTACTGATGCAATCCTTATTCTTACTTCTTTTAAATTGGGCATATTTGCTCCGTTTTATTAGATTTCGTATTTTTTGATAATTTCCTTTGCAGTTTGTTCTAATGTTTTCACATCGTTTTCGGTAAGATTTCCTGATTTTAAAGAATTTAACACATCGCTATGAGATATTTGCATATGATGTAAAAATTCGAGTTCAAAATCTCTTACTTTGTTAACCGGAACTTTTTGTAACAAACCTTTGGTACCACAATATAAAATTGCAATTTGTTCTTCTACTTTCATAGGAGAATATTGTGGCTGTTTCAGAATTTCAACATTGCGGCTACCTTTGTCCAAAACAGCTTTTGTTGCAGCATCCAAATCAGAACCGAATTTTGAGAAAGCTTCCAGTTCGCGGAACTGAGCCTGGTCGATTTTCAAAGTACCAGCTACTTTCTTCATTGATTTTATCTGAGCATTACCACCCACACGTGATACAGAAATACCTACGTTGATAGCGGGACGGATACCAGAGTTGAAAAGATTGGTTTCCAGGAATATCTGACCATCAGTAATAGAAATTACATTGGTAGGAATATAAGCAGAAACGTCACCTGCCTGAGTTTCGATAATAGGCAAAGCAGTAAGCGAACCACCACCTTTTACCAGATGTCTTATTGTATCTGGTAAATTATTCATCTGAGCAGCAATTTCATCTGATTTAATGATTTTTGCAGCTCTTTCCAATAATCTTGAATGCAAATAGAATACATCACCAGGATATGCTTCACGACCCGGTGGGCGACGAAGTAATAAAGAAACTTCGCGGTAAGCAACCGCTTGTTTTGATAAATCATCATAAATTACCAATGCCGGACGACCTGAATCTCTGAAGAATTCGCCGATAGCAGCACCTGTAAATGGTGAATAAAACTGCATAGCAGCCGGATCAGAAGCTGTAGCAGCAACAATTACAGTATATTGTAATGCACCTTTTTCTTCTAATGTTTTAACAACGTTGGCAATGGTAGAACCTTTCTGACCAGTTGCTACATAAATACAATAAACAGGTTCGCCTTTTTCGAAAAACTCACGTTGATTGATAATTGTATCAATAGCAATTGCTGATTTACCGGTCTGGCGGTCGCCGATGATTAATTCACGTTGTCCTCTTCCTATCGGAATCATGGCATCAATAGGTTTGATACCGGTTTGCAATGGTTCTGTAACAGGCTGACGATAAATAACACCCGGAGCTTTACGTTCCAGAGGCATTTCGTAAGTTTCGCCTATGATGGGTCCTGTGCCGTCTATAGGTTCGCCAAGGGTATTGATAACCCTGCCTAGCAAACCTTCGCCAACATTTATTGAGGCAATTTTACTGGTACGTTTAACAATATCACCTTCTTTAATAGAACGTGAATCTCCTAAAAGAACCACACCTACATTATCTTCCTCAAGGTTAAGTACAATTGCTTTAACCCCTGTTTTCGCAAACTCAACTAATTCGCCTGATTGAGCATTGCTTAATCCAAAAATACGGGCAATGCCGTCACCAACCTGCAAAACAGAACCTACTTCTTCCAGGTCAGATTCCATTCTAAAGCCTGCTAATTGTTGTCTTAAAATTGCCGATACTTCAGCCGGTTTAATTTCAGCCATATCTTTATGTTATTTATTTTCTTATTATTTAAAACCCTTTTTCGTAAACATTTACATTAAACTCTTTTCTGAGTTTTTGAATTTTTGTTGAAACACTGCTATCCGATTGTTTGTCGTCAATAGTAACTACAAACCCACCAATTAAAGCAGGATTTATTTCTTCCAATAATTCAATTTTTTTATTTGATTGATTTGTCAGAATATCTTTAAATTGTTCTCTGGTTTGAGTATCAATTTCAGCAGCAGTTTTCAGATGAGCTACTTTTATACCTTTAAATTCTTTATAATCAGCTATAAAACTAATGGCAATTGATTTCAGATTTGCTTCACGTCTTTTTTTCATAATTAACATTAAAAAAGCTAAAGAAACCTTATTAATCTGATTTCCAAATATTTCATTCATTATTGCCTGTTTTTTATCGGTTTTAATAACCGGACTGGTAAGCAATAAATCGAAATCTCTGTTCGATTTGCAGATACTTTTTACCAATTGCATATCCTGATAGGCTTGATCGAGAAAATTTTGCTCAACAGCCAGATCGAATAATGCTTTGGCATAACGATTATTAATTCTGCTATTTTTCATATTTACAATGTTTTGCAGAATTAGTTAAAGTTGATATTATCCATCATTTTATCAATATGCTGTTTTTGAGCATCTTTATTTGCCAAAGTTTCTTTAAGTATTTTTTCAGCAATATCTATTGATAGAGTTGCAATCTGATTTTTCAATTCTGTAATAGCAGCCATTTTTTCGTAATGTATGCTTTCTTTTGCAGCTTCAACAATACGATTGTATTCCTGATTGGCTTTGGTTTTTGATTCCTCGATAATATTATCACGGATATTACGGGCATCTTTCAGTATTGAATCTCTTTCTTCTTTGGCTTGACGTAGAAGGTCTTCATTATGAGCCTGTAATAATTTCATTTCTTCACGGGCTTTATCAGCTTCATGCAATGAATCTTCAATGGTTTTTTCTCTTTCGTGCAAAGTAGCCAAAATAGGTATCCATGCAAATTTTGTGAGTATAAACAACAGGATACCAAAAGATAAGGTCATCCAGAAAATAAGTCCGAGATCCGGTGTTACTATTCCCATTTTACTTAGGTTTTAAAATCTTAATTTACTATTTGTCAAAAATTTTTAAACAGAACATTGCAACCAACCGTTACAATGTTCTGTTAATTTGTTTGTTACATGAAAACGATCAATAAACAAACTACAATTGCAAAGAAGGCAACACCTTCGATAAGAGCAGCCGATACGATCATATTTGAACGAATATCGCCTACAGCTTCCGGCTGACGAGCAATTGATTCAAGAGCACTCTTGCCGATGTTACCGATACCCATACCGGCACCAATAGCGGCAATACCTGCACCTAAACCTGCACCCATCTTAGCGATAGGAGCCATGTCGGTAGCGGCTTGTAATAAAACTGATAAAATTGACATAAATTATTTGTTATTATAGTGTTAGTAAATGTTTCTGTTTTAATTATTTATATTTTAATGATGTTCTTCTGCATGGTGATGTTCTTCAATAGCCATACCAAAATATAGTGCTGATAACAAAGTAAATACATATGCCTGAATAAAAGCAACCAATAATTCGAGTAATCCCATGAAAACATAAAAAATTACAGAAACTACTGATACTCCGTATCCAAGTGCAGGTTGCATTTCTCCAAAAATGAAAATCAAACTGATAAAACCAAGTGCTATGATATGTCCGGCTGTAATATTTGCAAAAAGACGAACCATTAATACAAATGGTTTTGTAAATACCCCAACCAATTCAACAATAGGCATCAATGGCACCGGAATTTTAAGCCACCAGGGAACTCCAGGAGCATTCACGATATGTGTCCAATATGCACGATTTCCGCTTAAAGTTGTAATCACAAAAGTAAAAACTGCTAAAGTAAGTGTAACTGCAATATTTCCAGTTAAATTAGCTCCTCCAGGGAAAAATGGGACTAAGCCCAATAAGTTATTTAGAAAGATAAAAAAGAATATGGTCAAAAGATATGGTAAATATTTTTGATATTTTTTTTCACCAATAGATGATTTTGCTATGTCGTCGCGAACAAAAATTATAATAGGTTCCAGTAATGATTGCATTCCCTTAGGAGCTGCCATCCCTCTTTTGCGATATGAACGTGAAATAGAAATAAATAACCACCCAATCAGAAATACACCGATAAATAATGAAAGAACTAATTTTGTGATTGACAAATCAATAGGACGTGATTCGATTTCTTCTCCTTTTTCATTTGTTGAAAGTTTTACAATTTTTCCTTTGTATTTGCCTTCATGGGAAATTTTAAAACCTTCATAACTCTCAAGTCCGTGATGAAATTTTGAAGAACAGAAAGTTACGAGTTTTCCTTCGTCAATTAATATTACCAGCAAAGGAATTGAAACATGAGTTTCACCAATGGTCATGATATGCCATTCATAAGCATCGGCAATATGCTCGATAATCATTTCGCCGGCATTAAATTTCTCCTTTTCATGCTTCTCTTCAGAAGCATTTGAATTTGAAACGTTTGTAAAAAACAAAACGATTATTATCGCTAACGCCCAAATTTTAGTACTTAAGTTTTTAATCTTGCTTGATAAATACATATTTTTTATTATAAATTACTTATAATTAATAAGTAACATTTAAACCATCCAATTGATTCTGTTTTTTAAAATCGGCAACAAATTTAAAGATTTTAAACTGTTTACAACAAAAAAAAGAAAAAAAATTAGTTAAAATTATCTTTAAAAAATCTTTTATGTTAACAATTATTTTAACGAAAGGTTGAATTTTATAATAAATAAAATATAAAATACACATAAACAAATGTTTGCAATATATTTTAAAATTATTATTTATAATTCATTAAAACAATTTCTGCATAAAGGCTCATAAGTATCGGTTTCGCCAAGCATAACCAATTTGTCATTTTGTACAGTACGATGTGAATATTGTGCCAGATTTCCACATTTCATACAAATTGCATGAACTTTTGTAACATCTTCTGCCACAGCCATTAATTTTGGAATTGGTCCAAAAGGATTACCGAGGTAATCCATATCCAAGCCTGCAACGATAACTCTAACACCTCTGTTTGCTAATTGATTACATACATTAAATAATTCATCATCAAAAAACTGTGCCTCATCTATCCCAATTACACTTGCATCTTCTGCATAAAGCAAAATCTGAGAAGCGGTTTCTACCGGAGTTGATGTTATTGCTGTTTCGTTATGAGATACTACATTTACTTCATCATAGCGAGTATCGATGGATGGTTTGAAAATTTCAACTTTCTGACGTGCTATTTTTGCACGGTTTAATCTTCTGATTAATTCTTCCGTCTTGCCCGAAAACATTGAACCACAAATTACTTCAATACAACCTCTTTTTACCGGATTATTTTCTCTGTTCTCAAAAAACATCTGTATCAGACTTTTAACTTATTAACAATGATTCTTTATAACTTTTTTTATTTTTCGCTTTTTCCAAATGTATTTTTCTGTAATTTTATCGTGAGATTTTCAAAGAACAAACCTACATGTTTTTTTTCAAATAATCATCATTTATGGATGTTTTTTTTATATAAAAACAAGAAATTTAAATTTTTAATTGTAGTTTGTAATAATTTATTTTCAAAATATTATGGATAAATCAATTATCAAAGAAAACATTATCAGGCAATTAGAACTGATTAACGAACAAAACATCAATTTGAATGCTTATATAGGCAAAATTCCTCAAATTGATCTGGATATTATTAAAGCCAATATCAGAAAATTGTACGAACAGATTTTTGAACTTGAAAAGGCTAATCAGATTGTTGAAATTGTTTCACCCTCATTTTCAAATGACAATACGCCTCAGGTGATTGAAGAAATTAAGGAAACCCCTGAAAAACCGCTAATAATTATTAATGAAAATAAAGTTGTTGCAGAGCCAAAACCGGAAATTAAAGCCGAAATAATTGAACCAAAACCTGAAGAAACAAATATTAAAGAGCCAATTATTGAAGAGATTGAGCATAAGGTGGAGGATGTTGAGATAATTTTAACTCCTGAGCCAAAAGCTATTATTGAGGAAAAAGTGATTGAAATCAAAAAAGAAGATTCGATAAAAGAAACCATAAAGCATGAGGAGGAAAAACAAAAACCTGCCAAAAATATCGACCTTTTTGGAAGTGCAAATGTTTCAATTGCTGATAAATACAAGTCAGAATCCAAAAATTTAAACGATAAAATCCAAAAAAGCAAAGCAGATAAAAGCATAAGTTCACGAATGTCGCATCAAAGCATCAAAGATTTAAAATCAGCTATTGGAATAAATGAAAAGTTTTTGTTTATCAATGAATTATATAAAGGTAATATGAAAGCTTATAATGATTCAATTATTATTCTTAATGATTGCGATTCGCATGAAAAAGCTATGGAAATACTTGATAATTTGAGATCTGAATACAAGTGGGAAAGCGATATGGTTGCATTTTTAACTTTAAAAGATTTTGTTGACAGAAAACATCAAAAATAATGGGGGAAGGTAAATTATTTGTTTTTTCAGCGCCGTCAGGTGCCGGTAAAACAACGATAGTTAAACAGTTATTAGCTCAGAATTCAAATCTTGAGTTTTCTGTTTCTGCTGCAAGTCGCTCAATGAGAAGTGGCGAAGTGAACGGAAAAGATTATTATTTTTTGTCTGCTGACGAATTCCGGAAAAAAATTGCAAACAATGAATTTCTTGAATGGGAGGAAGTTTATGAAAATCAATATTATGGCACTTTAAAATCTGAACTTGAGAGAATTTGGTCAAAAGGACATCATGTAATTTTTGATG
Organism: Bacteroidales bacterium; assembly: GCA_023251515.1. Classification (GTDB taxonomy): domain Bacteria; phylum Bacteroidota; class Bacteroidia; order Bacteroidales; family JACABE01; genus JACABE01. The sequence continues at coordinate 16,838 of JAHEYQ010000050.1, read as the reverse complement.
TGGATGTTGTTGGTGGTCTGAATATTAAGAATGCATATCCAAACAATACTTTGGCTGTTTTTGTAATGCCTCCTTCATCTGATATTTTAAAAGATCGCTTGATAAACAGATGCACTGAAGATGAAGCAAGTTTGAAAAAAAGATTGGAAAAAGCTGATTATGAGCTAAGTTTTGCAAATAAGTTTGATCTTATTTTAGTAAATGACAATTTGGAAACAGCCATAAACGAAGCAAAAAATTTGATTGACAATTTTATAGCTAAATAATGAAAAAAACCGGATTATATTTCGGATCTTTTAATCCTATTCATATAGGTCATCTGATTATTGCAAATCAGATACTTGCCAATTCAGATCTGGAAGAAATCTGGTTTGTGATTTCTCCTCATAATCCATTAAAGGAAAAAAGCAGCTTACTTGATGATAATCATAGACTTTCATTAGTAAAAGTTGCTATTGATGATAATCCTGATTTCAAAGCTTGTGATATTGAATTCAAAATGCCGCTACCATCTTATACCATTCATACACTACTTAATCTGGAAGAAAAATATCCAAACAGAAAGTTCTGTTTAATTATTGGTTCCGACAATTTACACAGTTTTGAAAAATGGTTTAATTATGAACAGATTCTACAGAACTATCAGCTATATGTTTATCCCAGACCCAATTATCTGGATTGTCCTTTTAAAACGCATCCTTCGATTAAATGGGTAGATGCACCTTTGATAGAGATTTCATCAAGTTATATCAGAGATGCTATAAAAAACAGTAAATCAGCAAAATATTTGTTGCCTGAAAAAGTTCTGGAATATATTTATGAAATGCATTTTTACAAAGATTAAATCAATGCCAAAAATAGGAAATACCATTTTACCTGAAATGCCTTTATTACTGGCACCAATGGAAGACATTACAGATCCGCCATTCCGTAAAATATGTAAACGCATGGGTGCAGATGTAATGATTACTGAATTTATTTCTTCTGAAGGATTAATTCGTGATGCTTCAAAAAGTTTGATAAAGCTTGATTTTGAAGAATATGAACGCCCTGTTGGAATTCAGATTTTTGGTCATGATATGGATTCGATGGCAAGAGCTGCTGAAATTGCAGCAACTTCCAATCCAAATTTTATTGATATCAATTGGGGTTGTCCAGTAAAAAAAGTAGCTGTCAAAGGTGCTGGTTCAGGTATTTTGAACAATATTCCTAAAATGATTCAAATAACAGAAGCCGTTGTTAAAGCTACTAAATTGCCGGTAACAGTAAAAACTCGACTAGGTTGGGATGAAAATGACAAACCGATAGTTGATATTGCTGAAAGGCTTCAGGACATTGGAATACAAGCTTTAAGCATTCATGGTAGAACCAAAGCACAATTATATAAAGGCGAAGCTGACTGGACTTTAATTGGAGAAGTTAAAAATAATCCTCGAATGAAAATTCCTATTTTTGGAAACGGAGATATCGACAGCCCTCAAAAAGCCAAAGAAATGCTGAAATATAGTGTTGACGGACTGATGATTGGCAGAGCTACTATTGGTAATCCCTGGATTTTTAAAGAAATAAAACATTTTTTCAATACCGGTGAGATTTTAGCTCTGCCTGAAATCAGTGAACGGGCTGCTGTTTGTCGCGAACATTTATTAGGTTCAATAGAATGGAAGAGTGAAAAACGCGGTATAGCGGAAATGCGTAAGCATTATTCGGGATATTTTAAAGGTATCAAAGATTTTAAACCATATCGTATTAAATTGGTTACCAGTAATAATTTGAATGAGTTACTTGATACTTTGGCTGAAATTGAAAAACAGAATTTTGAAATAGGATAATGTGAATAAACCATTATAGTAATGATTTTAGATATTTCTCCCGAGTAACTTATATATCTTTTGTTTTATTAAAGGAACTTATAACCCTTCCTTAACAAAAAATATCTGTAAACTAAGCTTAGCCATTTTTAAAAAAGATGTAATTTTGCTGACTAATCAAATTCAATTTAAACACTATACAATTTTAATAATATTATGTTCAAGATAGATAAACACCCTATACTTCCCATTCCTGAACGAGATAAAGTTAATTTTACTTTTGAAGGGAAAATCATAGAAGGTGAACAAGGATTTACCATTGCAGCCGCTTTACATCAGGCCGGACATCCGGTTCATAGCCATAGTTTACACAATCGCGAACGCAGTCTGGAATGCGGTATTGGTAAATGCGGTGCTTGCGAAATGCTGGTTGACGGACAAATTAAACGTATTTGTATTACCAAAGTTGATGGTATTAAAGAAGTTAAAGAAGTTCCAAAAAATTATTCGCCTGAAACTGTTGAATATAAAAAAGATAAAGCAGTTAAAGTTTATAAAACACAGGTTGTAATTATTGGAGCAGGTCCTGCAGGCTTAGCTGCCCGCGAAGAACTTAATAAACACAATGTCAGCAATATAGTTGTTGATAATAATGACAAAATCGGTGGTCAGTTTTTAATGCAAACCCATCAGTTTTTCTTTTTTGAAAAAGAGAAAAAATTTGGCGGTATGCGTGGATTCGATATTGCAACAACTCTTGCAGGTGATAATCATGATGGAATATTCTTAAATTCAACAGTTTGGGATATTCTGGAAGGCAAACGCATAGCAGTAAAAGATATTGAAAAAGAAGAAATTTATTATATTGATGCTGAACAACTTATTATAGCAACTGGAGCAGTTCCATTTATGCCTACATTCGAAAACGACGATTTGCCAGGTGTTTTCACTGCTGCTGTAGTTCAGAAAATGATGAATAATGAGTTAACTTTGCTTGGCAAAAGAATTTTAACGGTTGGAGCTGGAAATATCGGATATTTAACATCTTACCAATTAATGCAAGCTGGTGCTACTGTAAAAGCCATTATTGAAGCTCAACCGCGTGAAGGTGGTTTTCCTGTACAGGCCAATCGTGTTCGCCGTTTGGGGATTCCTGTTATGACTTCTCATATTTTACTAAAAGCCATTCCAAATGAAAAACATGATGGAATTATTGGTGCAGTAGTTGCTGAATGTGAGAACTTTAAACCCATTCCGGGTACTGAGAAAGTGATTGATGATATTGATGCGATTAATATTTGTACTGGTTTAATTCCTGATGATCAATTACTAATAAAAGGAAATGAAGTTTTCGGCAGAAGTTGCTACGGTGCTGGCGATGCCATTAGAATTGGCGAAGGAACCAGTGCTGTTTTAAGAGGTAAACAGGTTGCATTTGAAATCCTTCAGGAAATGGGTGCCCGTTATAATTATGATGAATACCTTGAATTATCAAAAGAATATATTGATTCTCAACAACATCCGGTTAGGGTTATTCAGGAACCATTTTTACCAAATAGCGAAAGAATGAATGCCAAAGGTTTTGTTCAGATTGACTGTTTGTATGGTTTTGCATGTAATCCTTGCGAATTTGCCTGTAAATATGGAGCTATCACCAAAACCTCAACCAGCACGGTTCCTCAGATTGATTTTGAGAAATGTATCGGTTGTATGGATTGCGTTTATCAATGTCCGGGTTTGGCTATCTTTGGCTACAACTTACAGAAAGACTGGATGTTCCTTCCAATTGAATATGCAGCCAATGAAGGTGCCGAAGTATTTCTGGTTGACAATAACGGACAAAAATTAGGTGAAGGTATTATTGAAAAGATTTTAAAGAAAGCAAATAAAACCAATGTTGCCAGAGTTAAATCGTTGAATATCAAAGGTGAAGATTTGGTAAATGTCAGAGGTTTTATTGTTAAAGAAAATTATCCTGAAAAAGTTGAATTTAAACCATTTACTGCTTTTGAAACAGAAACCTATGTATGTCATTGCGATGATGTTAGCGTAACAGATGTTTTAAGTATAGTTGGTGATAGAAAATTTATTTCTGTGGATGAGGTAAAACATACTACCCGTTTGGGTATGGGTCCATGTCGTGGAAAACGTTGTATTCCGCGTATGAAACAGATGATACGCCCTTATGGTGTTGAAATCGTGGGAGATGCTACGCCACGTGGTCCGTTATCAAACCAAATCGGAATGGGCGAATTATATCCATGCGATAAACACGAAGAAATTATTACCAATCCAACCGGAAAAGCCATCCGCAAAGTAAAAGTAAAATCTTTTGTTGCAGGTGGTGGTATTGGAGGAAGTGCTTTGTTCCGTTATCTTTCAGAAGCAGGTTTAAAACCTGTAATGGCAAATTATGGTCGTGGTGCTTCATGGCGTAATATTGCAGGTGGTCGTCCCGCTTTCAGTGTTCCTGAAATTTCTGATATAGCTACTCATAATTTAGAGATATTCAAAGAATTACAGAAATTAAAAAATATTGATTATAAGCCTATTAAGTATGTAAGTTTTGCTCACGATGACGATACTTTTAAGGCTTTAGATGCATCAAGAGCTTGGTCTGATGCTTATATGGTTGATCCTAAAAATTTCCAGAAAGAAATTTCAGCTGCATTTAATCCAAATCTGAAAACCTATCAATCAGCCTTAATTACCAACGATTGCTGGCAGGCAACTCCGGGAAGGGTAATTGATTTAATCAGAAATATTGGTATTGAAAAAGGTGGTGAAATTCTGGAAGATTGCAAACTTATTGATGTTGAAAAAAATGGGAATATTTACAAATTAATTGTTCAGACACATGACAAAGAATTTGTTGAATACGAAACCGAAATATTTATCAATGCTTTAGGACCTGAAGGTGAAAAGTTTGCACGTAAATTAGGTATCGAAACAGGTTTATTCCCTGTTAAACATCAGGCATTTATAACCCGCCGTTTACCAATGTTGGGTGTAAATGGCGATTCATTGGATATGCTGATTGACCGCAGAAAATACAAAGGTTTCTCAGCAGTTTACGGTCAGCAGTTACATGATACCGGACAAATTATCGGTTGTGCATCTCCATCAGTAGAACCACTTGAAACTGAAAAAAATTTAAAAATCAACACAAAAGAATTTTTAGAAATTGTATCTGAAATTTTTGTGGATTGGATTCCAGAACTGTCTTCTGTTGGTTTCCAGGCAGTTTGGGCTGGTTATTATGTAGAACCTCGCTATATGGTTGATCCTGAATTGGGCTTGTTTATCGGTTTACGTGGCCATGGCTTTATGCTAAGTCAGTATTTGGCAAAAGTTTATGTAGATAAATTAATGGGACGCGAAGTTCCTGCTTATTTCGACAGACTTAAACTTAGCGGTGACGGTTTACCCGAAAAAGCTTTCAAATAAAAATAAAAAAAGCCCGATAATCATTTGATTTTCGGGCTTTTTTATAATAAAACTAATTGAGGATTAGTTGATTTTTTCAATTTTTACATCATCAATCCAAAAACTTCCTGGAGATAAAACATTAAGTTCAAAACGAAGACGATTCATCTGAACAGGAATAGTGTATGTAGTTTCGATTAATTTCCAATCATTTGTAATTTCTGAAGAAATCAGCATTGGAACATCTACGCCACTTTTAACATTTACACCTCTGATTTTATAATAAAACTTACATCCTGAATTTTTATACCAGAAACTAACTTTATAAGTTTCACCTGACTTTACTTCTGTTTCATTAGCTAATCCCGGTGAAAATCTGTCTCCTCTATCGGAACAACTTCTGATCTGAAATTTTATGCACTTTTTACCTTCCTTAAAATCAGCAGTATCTGTAATGATATCAAAATCACCTGATTCTGTTGTGCTTTTTGTGTAAAAAAGCCAATTTACAGGCAATCCTTTTTCCACTATTTCAAAACTACCATTTAAACCCACATTTTTATTAATTACGGATTCACTCATTTGTGTGCAAGATGTTAAATAAAAGATAGTTAAAAGGATTGTGCTTAAAAAATTGAATTTTGTTTTTATTTTTTTCATGTTTCTTTAATTGAATTTGAAAGTACTTCTATAGAAATGCTGTAACTAATTTACTCACAATCATTAGTCCATTTTTTAATTGTTATATCACAAAGCTCCAATGTGAAAATTTTGTTTTGCTTCTTTTGAATAATCTCTACTAAAACCAAATTTTTTCATTTTTAAGCCAGCACTCGAACAATTTCCTTCACCGGAATATCCGTCATTCGTATTTACTTTCAAATTTAGATTTTTAATTTTTCCATTATCAAAAAAGATTGATTTAGAATAATCTATGTCAATATTCCTTTTTTGTTTAAACTCTTCTGAAATTTTTTTTAATTCAGATTTTGTTGTGTTTGGAGTTATCGTTAAAAAGACTTTTGTATCTTCAGTTGAATATTCTGTATCAGAAAAATTCGTGCAATTAAAAAGGAAAACTGTCATAATGATAATGATAATTGTTGAAACGTTTTTCATATAAAGCATTGTTTTTAATATTGCTTACTCTATTCGGTTTTCAGCTTACCCGTTTTTATTTTAAGTGTAATTACTTTTCAGAATTTTTAGAAATTCCGCACTATTTGTTTAAGTAATAATCAATAGCTTTGCCACTTAACGATATTCTATTAGAATCTGTATTAATCTTAAATTTCTTTATAATTAAATCATTGATTTCCATAGAAGCATATTCTCCTTTATTGAAATACAGAAGTTCATTAATTTCATTTTTATTTGATAAAACTAAACTTGAGCTTTTTCCATTAAAAATTAAAGTATTTATTTTTGAATTATCAACGTTAAAAGATGTATAACCTTCAGTTCCATATAAGTTTAAGGTATCCTGCTGTATATTATCGATATTGCAAATTATATTTCTGGCTGTTATTGAATTTAATGAATAGGGTAATGTAATCTTAATTTCCGGAGTATTACTGCATTCTGTATATAATTCATTATTAAATATATTCACAAAAAGCGTATCTTTTATAAACCAATTATTGCATTTGTCGGTAAATCTGGGATGTGAGAATATTTCAAGTTTAAATTCATTACCATATTTTATTTCATAAGTTTTTAGAGTGTAAGCATTCAAAACCAAATGTTTAAATGGTTTGTAGTTTTTAATGGCTATTTCTGAATATTTGGCATTTTTAGCATTAAATGCTAGCTCAATAGTAACATTAAATACCTTTAAAATTATAATAGTTACAAATGATAATCCCAAAACAATAAGGATTATATTACTGATTTTTAATGTTTTCATATTTATTTTGTGTTTTTTGAATTAATAAATTCCATGTAATACTTTTCAATTTCATGTATGCTGATATTTAAAATATGCATATTCTTCAGAAATACAGGTAATTCTGTTTCAATAAATTCCTGACGCCGAAATGACCCAACTTTTTCAACTGCATTAGTGCTTACAAAAAAACCAATACCTCGTTTGTTGTAAATGATTTCTTTGTTTTGCAAAAATTCATAAGCTCTCATAGCGGTATTTGGATTAACTTCCAAGTTCACAGCAAGTTCTCGTACAGAAGAAATTTTTTCATCCGATTTCCAGACACCTAATAATATTTTTTCGCACACATAATCAGCTATTTGCAGATATATGGCTTGTGGTTCTTTAAATTCCATTTAATTTCCTTTCTGTTTATTAAACTTGTTTTTCTTTAATTTTGAAATATGACGAAATCCAGATTAATGGGAATCCCAGATAGACAAGATAATGAAATATCGCTTTTATGTAAACAGGATTTCCTATTTGAGAATTTCCACCAAAAATCACATCACCATATTTTAAATTTGGAATATCTTTAAAAACCAAATTCATAAGAAGAGTATAAATAAGTTGTATAAATACATAAAATAAAAATAATGAGAATCCGGTTTTAATGATTGCAGCTTTTTTAAATATCAGTGAACCAATTAAAAATATACTTTGAATAAAGAATAAAGCACTGTAAAAAGTCCGGTATTTAAAAAAATGAGTCAGATAATGTAATATCGTAAAATCCTGAAATAAAATAAGTTCAACACTTAATACTATACCAAAATATATAATGCTAAATATAATTACGTTAATAATGAATGAAACCAATATTCTTTCAAAAGCTGATACCGGAAGTAAGAGATTTCCGGTTTCAGGGGCTTTTTTGCTCAAAAACGTAAACCATGAACTGCTTAGTAAAATTGCGGCTGGAAAGATAAACACTGAGTAATAGCCAATACGAAAATCAAACTTAAGTGTTTGACTTTTAGTTCCTATAAGTGAAATTAAATCCACTGCAAACAAAACAGCAAAAACCAAAACCGAGCCCATTAAAAATATTTTCAAATTCTTGGAGGTTTGTTCCCTGAACAAAAGTCCGAAACGTTTTAAACTAAACATATCATTCATATCTACCTGGTATTTTTGTTTTTAAATAAATTTTGAATTCTTGATTTGTTGGCAAATGTAGCATTAAACAGCATCTCGATATCAAGTTTGCTTTCTTCATTATGAAAGTTTTCAACAACTATCCAATTTCCTTTCAAACTGCTTTCTGAGAACAAGATGTTTTCTTCTTTTTCATTATGTGATAATGCTTTAAAACAGAGTTTTGCTGTAATATTTTCAATCGGTTCACTAAGTATTACATCCTGCTGGTCGAGAATAGTAATTGAATCTATCAGATTATCAAGATCTCTCACCTGATGTGTTGAAATAATCACACATTTATTGTCATCAATTGCTCCAGCCATAATTTTACGAAACTGACTTTTTGAAGGAATATCCAAACCGTTAGTCGGTTCATCCATAATCAGGAGTTTGGTGTTGGTAGCTAATCCAAAGGAAATCAACACTTTTTTCTTTTGCCCGTACGACAAACTGTTCAATTTCTCATTGTCATGAATTTCAAATTCATTCAGATATTCGTTAAATTGATTTTCAATAAAATTTGGATAAAATCCTTCATAAACATCTTTAAACTTTTGGATACTGAAATCGGGTAAAGTAAATTCTTCAAACAGAAAATAAATATCCTGCAACATACCGGGTTTACGTTTGCTTGGATCAAATCCCAATGTTTTGATATTACCATTGTTAGGAAATAATAATCCGGAAATCAATTTGAGCAAAGTGGTTTTGCCAGCACCGTTTTTTCCCAGTAAACCATGTATGCGTCCCGAGGGAAGCTGCAAATTCAAATGATTGAAAAGCGGCTTTTTCTTTTTATAGCTAAACGCTAATTCATTAATTTCTATCATTTTAAAATATTTAATTGTTTTAGTGTATTATCGTATTAATACACTGCAAATATACAACAGGAATTTGCGAAAACAAGAAAAATTTTGTTAAAATAGAAAAATAATTTTTAATATAATGATATTGTGCGTTTTATGAATAATTATTTTATAATTTATTTCAGGCTAACCAATGTAATTCCATCGCCACCTCTTTCAATATGCTGATTTCTTATGTCTTTAACTTCATCTATACTTCTTAGATATTCGCGGATTACATGTCGTAAGATTCCATTGCCTTTTCCATGTAAAATCGTTAATTCATACACACTTAGCAGAATGGCTTCATCTACCAGATTTTTAACTAATAAAATAGCTTCTTCGGCTCTTTTACCCCGTACATCAAGCGATGGATTAAAATTAGCTGCTTTGCTGTTGATTTCAGCCATTACACTTCCGTAATTTGTCTTTTTTGCTGTAGGCGTTTTCTGAAGAGCTTCTTTCTTAGAAACTTTCTGTAATTGCGATAAAGGTAGGCTTACTTTAATAGAATTTGCAATTACAATGGCTTTGTCACCTTTAATAAATTCAACCTCACCAACTGTTTGTTGACCAATTATTTTTACAAAATCGCCAATAAAAATTGGTGATTTATCAATTTCTTCCAACTTTTTTACTGTAGTTTTGCCTTTGGCTTTCTTTACCGAAGAATCAAGTTTTTCGATTTTCTCTTCAAATTTGCTGATATTTTCTCTTGCCTGGCGAGTAACTTCTTTTTCGGCATTGCTTTCTTTAATTTGTCTTACAGCATTTTCGATGATACGGTTTGATTGATGAATCAATTCTTTTGCTTCATCCTTGGCTTGCTTAATAATCTGACGTTTTGTACTTTCGAGTATTTCGCTAAGTTTCTGATACTTTTCAATCATTTCAGAAAGAAAATCATCTGCAATTTTTAATTCTTGCTTTTGCCTGATAATTTCTTCTTTATCAACCTCAAGTTGTTGAAGTTGCTGTTCGAAATCAAGATGTGATTTTCCTGATTTTGAACGTGCTTTATCGAGTACAGATTTTTGGAATCCAATATTTTGAGCTATTTCAAAAGCAAATGAACTACCGGGTTTACCAATTTTAAGCTTATACAAAGGATGCATGTTTTCGGTATCGTAAAGCATTGCACCATTGATAATTCCCTCAATTTTACCAGCCATTAATTTCAGATTGGAATAATGGGTTGTAATAACTCCAAAAGCCTGCTTATTAGCTACTTCTTCTAAAATAGATTCAGCAATTGCTCCACCAAGTTGTGGCTCGGTGCCGGCTCCAAATTCATCTATAAGAAATAAAGTAGATTTATTGGCTTTTTCGAGCAATTTTTTCATATTCAGCAAATGAGAACTGTATGTACTCAAATCATTCTCAATAGATTGCTCATCACCAATATCAATAAACAAATGATCGAAAATTCCGGTTTCTGAAGTATGTTTCATTGGAATCAACAATCCGCATTGAAGCATATATTGCAGTAAACCAACCGTTTTCAAACAAACAGATTTGCCTCCGGCATTGGGTCCGGAAATTATTAATATTCTATCCTTTTTATTTAATTTTATTGTAAGAGGTTCTATTTCTCTGTTTTGTGCTTTGTGCGATAAATAAAGCAAAGGATGTTTGGCATTATACCATTCCAATTGCGTTTTGTTTGATATTAATGGTTTTACACCTTCGATTTTTATAGCAAATCTGGCTTTTGCCCTAATAAAATCCATCAACGACAAAAAATAATATGCTTGTTTGAGTTCGTAGGAATAAGGACGCAAAAAATCAGTAAATTCGATAAGAATTTTTACAATCTCGATACGTTCGTCATGTTCTAATTCTCTGATTTCGTTGTTTAATTCAAAAACTTCTTCGGGTTCAACATAATAAGTTTGCCCGGTTGCCGAAGCGTCATGGACAAATCCTCTGATTTTTCGCTTGTTACTTGCCGTAACAGGAATTACTGCTCTTCCATTACGGATGGTAACCGAAACATCATCACCGGTCCAACCTTCTTTGCGGGCAATTGCAAGTGTTTGATTCAGTTTCTTTTCGGCATTTGCAGTTTTCTGACGTAAATCTTTCCTTATTTTATATAAATCGCTTGAAGCATCATCTCTGATAATTCCTTTTTCGTCTAATATCCTGTCAATTGCCTGTATCAGGTTTTCATTCAGATTTACTTTAGTTGAAAGTTTATACAATTCAGGATATTTAATTTCATCTTCAGTTGGTTTTAAAAATTTCAAACAGTTAAAAATGCAAATAAGCGACAATCTCAAGTCTATAAGTGATTGTATTTCAATAAATGAACCCTGAACTCTTATTTTGTCAATTTCGGGGGTAAGATCAAAATAATCCTGTGAGGGAAAGTGATTATCGAAAAGTAAAATCTGCCTGAACTCCTCAGTTTGATCAAGCAAAGTATTTATCAGATTATAATCGTTTCTGAAAGCAAAACTTTCGGTAATTTTTTCACCCAATGTGCTTACACATTCTTTTTTAATAAGTTGGCGAACCGTATCAAAACCTAATTTTTGTTCGATATTTGCAGGATGAATCAAAGTATTTTGTTTTTTACAAGTTAAAGTACTATTTCAGATTTTCTATATCTGCCTGAAATTTAAAGCCTAAGCGTTTGCCTGTTTTTAATCGCATGCTATCAAGATTCGACTGCATTTCGTAAACCGTTACCTCTTTTACTTCATCGTAAGGTGGTGTAAGAAGATCAAAATTTGTGGTATAAAGAATCGTCTTTTCAAGAATTTCCATTGCAGCCTTTTTATCCATAATATTGGAAGAGAAATTATTATACATCATGCCTACTTCCTTTTTGCCTTCAATATAATAATGATTTTCTTTATTGATAAAAATTCTGCCAATCAGATAACCGATATCATTTTCGCGGTTGTATTTAAAAGAGTCTGCCAGAAAGTTGTAAATATTGATAATTCCGCAATAGGAACGATCAGGATTATCCTTTATATAAGACGTTTTCATGATTTCGTGATTCCGTGAAAATTCAAAAATATTGGTATGCATCGTAAATATAAGAATATCGCCGGCAAACTTCATTTCGAACTCAAATCCGCTTTTGTCTTTATAATCGAAAGAAATCCGCTTTTCGTCAGCAGGTAATTTTGCTTTAAAATCCTTAATTACCTCTGCACTAACTTCTTTCAAAAGATTAATTGCACTAAAAGTACAAGCATAAATATCTTGTTTCAGCTGTGCTTTTCTTAGTACGATATTAAAAAGTTCAGGTTTAGAATTGCTATTTTCCATTTTAATATTATTTTTTGCTTGATCCCCATTTAAATGAATTTGTTTTAATATCAGCCAGTTGCAAAATCCTGTCGATTACAGTAGCTGCTACCTCTTCAATAGTTTGCGGTTTGCTGTAAAAAGAAGGAGTAGCAGGGCAAATAATTCCTCCGGCTTCAGTGAGGGTTTTCATATTGTTGATATGTATCAGGTTAAGAGGTGTTTCACGTGCAACCAAAATCAGTTTTTTTCTTTCTTTCAGCATTACATCGGCGGCACGGCTAATCAAATCGCTAGCTACTCCCGAAGCAATCCGCCCTAAAGTTCCCATAGTGCACGGACAAATAATCAGAGCATCATATCCGGCAGAACCTGAAGCAAATGGAGCATAAAAATCGTAAGTTTTGTATAGGTTAAATGGTAATTTCTGAAAATCAGTATTACCCAGTTCATATTCCCAAACGTCTTTTGCATTTTCAGTAAAAACAATACCAATTTCAGAAAATTGATCCTGATATTGAATAAGTTTGTCGAACAAAACCTTGGCATAAACTGCACCGCTTGCGCCGGTTACTCCTACAGCTAATTTCATCTTATTTGTCTTTGGCATGGCTAATTACATATTGTATTGAAAGAACCAATGCATTATTAAACTGACCGTAGTGAAACCATATGTAACGATCGCCTGGTGCTGCTTTCTGTCTGATACCCAACAAAGAATAATCATTACGGAAATTTACTTTCCAGTTTTCATTTAAAGTATAAACAAATCCGGCAGAGATATTTAAAGCAAAGTTTCTGAATGGATTACTGCTGATTTCAAAGTTATCACGTTCTTCATAATTTGATATTAAAACACCAAATGAAGGTCCTGCTTCAACAGCCATATTTTGCGAAAGTTTATATTGCAATATTACAGGTACTTGTATATAAGATAAACTCATTTTGTACTGTTCAAAATCATTCTTATCATAATTAGGATTATGTTTACTCCCTTTCTGAATATATTCAAGTTCAAGCTGTAAAGAAGTACGATAAGATAATTTATAATTTACGAAAGCTCCAATATTAAATCCGAGTTTATCGAAACCACTATAAGTATCTCCATCAACCTGAGAGGCCACAATACCCAGTTTGGCTCCTGCATTAAAATATTGTGCTTTTGCAGAAAAACTTAGCATAGCAATAGTAAACAGTATCAGTATTTTGTAATTCATATTAACGTGATTCATTTAGATAACCCTATTTTAACGTGAAAATAATATTTATTTTTATAAGTAAACCTGACAGCTTTTAAAAAACTTGTCAGGCTTGGTATGTTTTCAGAAATTAAATATTAAAACCAGGTTTTATTACATTTTGTTAAACAAAAAGCATAAATTACCTGATTACCGCTTGCAATTTTTCAGTATAAACTTTTATCAGTTTATTCATAATGCCTTCTATCTGCTTGTCGTTTAAGGTTTTTTCCTTATCCTGTAATATAAAACTTACGGCGTATGATTTTTTACCGGCTTCCAGTTTGTCGCCTTCGTAAACATCAAACAGATTTACTTTTTGCAATATATTTTTTTCGGTCTGATAAGCCAGTTTTACGATTTCGGCAAACGTAACTTCCTTATTGATAAGTAGTGCCAGATCGCGGCGAACTTCCGGAAACTTAGGCACTTCTGTATAGTTAATTTCTTTTACCGGAATTAATTTAATCATCAAATCCCAGTTGAAATCAGCATAAAATACAGGCTGTTTTATACCAAATGACAAAAGCAGTTTATTTTGCAAACTTCCTACTGATAATAAGGTTTTTCCATTGGCAACATAAGTTAATGCTTCTGAAAAAACAGAATTTGCAGTTTTACTGATTTGCATTTTGTCAGTACTGATTCTTAATCTTTTAAAAATATTTTCCACATAAACTTTCAGATTAAAGAAATCGGCAGCAGTATTGGCAGTACTCCAGCTTTCGGGCATTTTGCGACCGCTTACAAATATGGCCAGATGCTTTTCTTCAGCAAAACGTTTGGTAACTTTTGCAGCTTTGTCAGCTTCGGCATTGTAAGTGTAAATTTTGCCAAATTCATACAACTTTAAATCCGTTGATTTGCGATTGATGTTATAGCTGATACTTTCCAAACCACCAAATAACAAAGACTGACGCATTACATCCAGTTCTTTGCTCAATGGATTCAAAATCTTTACATTAGCTGTCGGATTCAAATCTTCAAGTTTTGCCGCATAATCGGAACTTGTAAGGGAATTGTTCATGATTTCAACAAAAGAATTGGCTGTAAGATAATCAGCTATGGTATTCTGAATCTTTTCTTTATCGGGCTTTTGCAAATATGAAATACTCGAATGCAATTCACTGCTCAATTCAATATTGTTATATCCGTATATTCTCAGAATTTCCTCAATTACATCTGCTTCGCGGCAAACATCAACTTTGTTGGTGGGAATCAACAAGCTTAAACCATCTTCTGTTTCGTTGCTGATTTCTATTTCGAGTGAAGTTAAAATGCTTTTTACTTTCTCTTTTTCGATAGTTTTACCAATTAAACGATTGATATTATGATAGGTGACCTCAACGTTTTTTTTGCTGATAATATTTGGATAAACATCAATTATTTCTGATGAAATTTCGCCACCGGCAATTTCTTTCATCAGCATAATGGCTCTTTTTAAAGCATAAACCGTAATATTGGGATCGCAACCACGTTCATAACGGAAACTAGCATCGGTTTTTAAACCGTGGAATTTAGATGTTTTACGTATTGTTGTTGGATCGAAATAAGCACTTTCGAGGAAAATATTTTTGGTATCGGTAGTTACTCCCGATTTTGCACCACCAAAAACTCCGGCAATACACATTCCTTCAGCATTATTGCATATCATCAGATCTTCGCCCGATAGTTTTCTTTCAGTTCCATCGAGTGTGACAAAAGTGGTATCTTTTGCCAGTTTTTTTACAATTACTTTTTTGCCCGTAATTTTATCAGCATCAAAAGCATGCAGCGGCTGACCGCATTCAAATAAAACATAATTGGTAATATCTACAATATTATTTATCGGACGCAAACCTATAGATAAAAGTTTCTTTTTCAACCAGTCTGGTGATTCTTTTACTTCTATTCCCGACAAGGTAATGCCGGTATAACGAGGACAAGCAATTGTATCTTCTACTTCAATATCAATATGTAGATTGTGATTATCTGTTTTAAAAGCCGATACATCAGGATAATTCAGTTTCATTTTTTCTGAATTGCCTTCGATATTGTTGTAAACAGCCATTAAATCGCGGGCTACACCAATATGCGAAGTAGCATCAGAACGATTTGGCGTTAAACCGATTTCGAATGTAAAATCGTCTTCAATTCCGAAATAATCGCGGGCTGGAGTTCCAACCACAGCATTGCTTTCGAGCACCATAATTCCGGCATGCGAATGGCCTAAGCCCAGCTCGTCTTCGGCGCAAATCATTCCTTCGGAAAGTTCGCCTCTGATTTTCGATTTTTTGATGGTAAACGACTCATCGCCACTATAAATAACTGTACCTATGGTAGCTACCGGAACTTTTTGTCCGGCGGCAACATTGGGAGCACCGCAAACGATATGCAATAATTCTTCTGCACCTACATCAACTGTTGTGATGCTTAATTTATCGGCATCGGGATGTTTTACACAGGTTTTAACTTCGCCGATAACAACACCTTGCAATCCGCCTTTTACGCTTTCGGTTTTTTCGATACCTTCTACTTCCAATCCACATCCGGTAAGCAATTCGCCGGCTTTTACAGGCGATAATTCAGTATTTATATAGCTTTTGAGCCAGTTATATGAAATCTTCATTTGATATTATGTAGTTTAAAAAGGGCAAATTTACAAATTTTGTGTGTATTCTGAATAAAAAATCTTTAATTTAATGGAAATCAGATGAAACAAACTGTTTAAATACCTGCTTACCGAAAGGCAAGTCAACTAAAAGAGAGTCTTCAGATTGATGTTAATTCCTTTTTTCTGAGCAATGTATCTTATGCTTTCTTCATTTATTCAATTCATCATTTAATCATTTAATAATGCTAAGGCTCCCTTTATAATCTTTCTCTCTTCCATTCCTTTTACTCTTTGCTTTAAGCACATAAAAGTAAACGCCATCGGCACAGTCTTTACAACTGAAATCGTTTTGGTAGTTGGTGGTTTCGTAGATGATGTTGCCCCAGCGGTTGTATATTTGCAGGGCTATATTGTAGGTTTCGGCATTC
Source organism: Bacteroidales bacterium (assembly GCA_023251515.1). GTDB lineage: Bacteria > Bacteroidota > Bacteroidia > Bacteroidales > JACABE01 > JACABE01. The sequence continues at coordinate 166 of JAHEYQ010000050.1, read as the reverse complement.
TGGATTACGAAATTATCGTTTTGGCTATCGCCATTGGGGGTGATAACATTGGGTATGGTAAGTGGTGGATTGCAAATATTATCATCTTTGGCACTTATTACTATAGTATCAGTTGAAGTGATATCATATTCGGCTACATAAGCACGCACCCAGTAAGTGCCGGGCT
>JAHEYQ010000049.1:19703-35008 GCA_023251515.1 Bacteroidales bacterium | reverse complement strand
AGAATCCCCATCTCATTTTCCTTTGATAAATCCATAGATGCTCTTTAAAAATTTTAAAACGAATTTTGTACAACCGGTACTTCATGCTGGGCACTGCGTGCCGCACGAAGTCCTATTTATTATCATTATTATTATTATTATTATTATTATCTAACTGCAATTGATTTACATCATTAATATTATTAGTTCTGTTCCAATGATTAGGATTATCGAATCTTTTAGATTCGATAATCCCCATATCTAACAATGGTTGTATTACAGCTTTATGATAATTATGATTAAATACTATCTTCCAATAATCACTGCCTAAAGGAACATAGTAATCTATATGAATTGATTCATTCTGATGATAATAGATTAATCCAATACATTTAATAAAATTATTCTTAGTTGTATATTGGTAAGTATTATTATTTATAATTTTACTATTGATTTCATCAGCTAAATTGATTGGAAGGTATTCAATACCATTATTTATTTTATTCATATTATTAGATATAAATTATTCATATTATTATTAATTATTATAATATTACTATATATTCTACTAGTTACTGACTTAAACCTATATAAACCCAAGACCTAAACATTGTATAACATATACAATTACAGTATATTATAAGTATATTTTTAAAAAATATTTAATTTACATAAATTTGACTTTAGCTCATCTAATATTAATAGTTTAGGTCTTAAAAATAGTATGGTTTAGGTCTTGTAAATTCTGTTTACCATATTATAAATATTAATTATTAAAGATGTGTGATTATTAATATAAGAAGTATGACACATCAACTAAACATACTACTTATATCTATTATGTTATAATGTTACTAAACATTATATTCATCATGGTTTATATTGTAAACCATTGATTTTGATGTTTACAAAAACTTACTATTGGTAATATTTATTTGTAAAATATACATGATTAAAATTTACCTATGAATGCAGTTAATGTGTAATACTCGCTTTTTTGATGCTAAATGAAGTGATTTGTATATGGTCAAACAGCAATTAGCATCAATACCTTCTGAAGTAGCTAAAAGCATGTGCACCTGCATTTAGCATAAGTATTAGATTGAAATTAATTATTCATTCTTAATACTACTTTTTTTTAGCCGTTCAGACCTTAAAAGCCTATTTTCGTTTAATTTATCAACAGCATTTTGAAATTCCATTGATTTGACTATTCTTGCAACACGACCACTTTCATAATATTTTACAGGTCTGTATTTATGATGATTATTCGATTCAATTACGTCAGGTTTTCCAAAATATAAATTTATAAACCTATATGGAATCGAATATCTTTTTATTATTTCATCTTGAGAATAATAACATCTTTTGCCATTATTTTTCATAATATAAATATATTTAATTAAATCAGCATTAAACGCCTTGCTGAATTTGAGACGATAGATTTTAAGGCATCTATATACCATTATTTAATTAAAGTTTTATTGAATTAAGAATCATCTATGTATTCTTTATTTACACAAAAACAGAAGTTTAAGACTGTTTTATTGTTCATAATTATTATTAATTAGAAATTTTAAATTAATTGAAATACAAGCACTTATTATTCTATTGTATTAATATTCGCACCATTTGATTACAAGTCTTCAATTATTTCATCAAAGTAGTTATTGATAACAGCATAATCACCACAAGCTATTAATTGCCATGAGTTTATATCGTATATACAATTTTCCCATAGAAAATATAATTTAGTATTATTTATTTTAATTTGAGTTATTTTTAAATTAAATTCATCATTTTCACTCTGATACCTTATTAAAATGCCATCAAATATTATGCACTTCATTTCATTATTAAATTTCTTCAATACATCGCTATTGCGAATATTCGTTCTTTTTTTCATTTTTATTATTTTTTATTAAAGTTTATTACTAATTGATATTCAATAGTATAGTATTTTCGTTATAGTACATATCTAACCTGATAAGCATATTGCTTTTAGTTGTTATGTAAAAAAATGTATTGTTGATTATAGGGTTGACTTAGTATAGTTTGATAACCAGAAGGTTATACTATATATTAAATAGTTACATAATTAATTGGAAAATCAGAATTATAACTATTTCTTTTTGAATGCTTTGAATTTGTATTTCTGCATAAATTCATTAATATCATCATTGCTAAAATATATTTTGCTTGCAATTTGAGTAAATGAGATATAACCTTTATCACGGTAGTCTTGAAGGGTACGTTTGCTGCATTTTAACACATTACATGCCTGTTCAATATCTAACCAATTATCATATATCGATTTGGATTTTAATACTTTAATGTCGTTTTTCAATTCATCAACAGTATTTAACAAATGTTCAAATCTCGCAGTTTCTATCACTATTGTCATAATTCTTTTTTTTTATTAGTTAATACTTAATTTTTTAATTAGAAAACATAATTCACCACCCCATCGAAATTGATGTTTTTTTAAACTCAATAAATTATGTGGATTTTTATTATGAAAACAATAAAATTTCTTTAATAATATTGTTTTTTTATAATTATACGAAATAAAATGGAAAAGGATACATATTTATTCACATATATTCAAATAATACAATTTTAAATTTACATATATTATTATATTTATTAAATTATTATTACTAAAATTTTTAATTAAAACACATAATTCACTACCACATCAAAATTGATGTTTTTGTTAAACACAAAATATTAAGTGGTTTTTTATTATGAAAAACAATAAAATTTATTAAATAATATTATTTATATTAGATATACGTTTTTTTAAAAAAAATTGTTACATAATAATAAAAAAAAATCATACTATGTATTTGAAATGCAAGTTTTTAATTAAAAAAGGTTAGTTTTTAATTAAAAATATATAATTAGTTCTGATATACAATGATTTAAGTTTACAGAGGAATTGTCAATATTAAAATATATTTTAAGTGGTTTTTAAAAATATTTTTTTAAATGATATATAATGACTTTTAAAATAACATCCAATTACATTTATAAAATTGTAAAATATTGAAAATAGTTATTTATATATTATCAATACATATATATAGTATAGATTATCTAATAACAATTATATTAGTTTAAGTAAGTATTTGATATTATGTTATATAGAATAATTCTAAATAGTGTATTGGGAATAAAAAAAGCAGGTGTAAACCTGCTTTTTTTTTATAAGTTCCACATATTAATGAGTAAATTAGAGGATTCGTTAAGGTCTGATTTTAAATACCTCTCGAGGCTAGACATCGTAGAATGACCTGAAAAGTCCATTATATTTCTTAGTGGCATACCTTTATGATTTAGATTGGTTATGAAACTTCTACGCATGGTATGTGAGCTTATTAATTCGTATTTAGGTAGTTTAGATTCAATGACCTGAATACCTTATATTTATTAGAGGATACAATTTGATTTATACCTGCTTTTTGTGCTATTTTTTTGATTCTTTTATTGAAATCTGAATGGTCTAGCGCTTTTGGAAATGTACCCCATTTATTAATAATATTGTTGATTGCTGGGTGTATAGGAATATTAACCCATTTGCCTGTTTTGATATGTCGAATTATTATTGAATTATTCAGAATTTTATCATCAGATAGTTGACAAATATCTGAATATCTTAAACCAGTATATGCACCAATAATGAATAAATCACGGCATCTTTGCATAGGAATTGAATATGATAAATCCAAATCAATTAGCTTGCTTAATTCATTATCACTTAAATATACAGAATCAGGTGTTTTTTTAGAAACTGAAAAGAATTTTTTGGAGATGTCGTTATGAAGTTTGATATTGCTGAAATTTGCATTTTTCAAAACTGAATTTAACGTGAGTATTGTATTTGCAAAGTAATTAACCTGAAGGTTTCTTGATATAAAGAAGTTTTGAAATAAGGTGTAAAATTTAGAATTAAAATTGGTAAATGAAATTTTATAATTGCAGGATACCTGAAATTCCAATAATAATCTTTTAAGCTTTAAATAATTGGTGAAAGTAGAAGGACGTATCGAGCCTTTTTTTTGTTGTAGAAACTTGTCAAAAAATTGCCAAAAATCAGCTTTTATGTTTTGACTATCAGTGTTTAATACTAAATTTCTAACTTCATCTGGAAGTGGTTCAATACCTTGATGATTCAGAATAATTACCGCATCACGAATTTTATCGGATAACAAATTGATTTGATAATTAAATTTTTATGCTTCGGGATGAGACTGGAAAATTAGATTGTTTTTTTTGTCGCAAAAAATAGCATCAATTTGGATACCTAAATTGAAAAGAGTTTTCTTTTCATCGTAATAATATCTGATATACAGATTGTTACGTTTGATTTCTAATGAAATATTATACAACATGACTTAAAAATTTGTCGCAAATCTGTCGCAAATTTTAAGGAAAATTGCTTTAAAATAGGGTATAACAAAAATGATTATAAAAAGGAGTAAAACGTTAAGTTATTGATATGCAATGGAATATACTAAAGAAAAGTAAATAAAAAAAGGGTAAGCCCCTTATATCGCACCGCTCAACCACTTATCCTTGCTTGCTTCCACATCTGGGGAGTTTCAGCAGGAGCTGGTCGTATAAGACTTACCCACTGCAAAATTACATAATTTTTCGGAATTACAAAAGGTTTTTTCTCCAAAAGTCTAGTTTTATTTGTTATTTGCTGAATATCCATTGATTAAAAATATTTATATTTTTATTATCTGTAATTCCTATATTTTGAGGATGATTTTCGTATTCCTAATAATCTTTTTTATAATGTTTTTTTGAAATTGTATTTATACAGATCAGAAATGAACAAGTTTATAGATCACTTTGGTATTAGACATCCTGTTTATTTTGACGAAGAAGATATAAATGAAAAAAGCCGTAATTATACGGCTTTTTTTATTATGATAATTTTGAATATCCTTTCATAATTCCTCTGCTAGAACGCGAAATAAATGATAAAATTTCATCTCTTTCCGGAGTTGCAGCCATTTCTGCTTCAATCACATCAATAGCTTGTGATACATTGTAGCCTTTTAGATAAATGATTCTATAAATATCCTGAATTTCTTTTATTTTTTCAGAACTATAACCTCTTCTTCGTAAACCAATAGAATTGATTCCGACATAAGAAAGTGGCTCTCTTGCACTTTTTGTAAATGGTGGTACATCTTTTCTAACTAATGAGCCTCCGGAAATCATTGTATGTGATCCAATGTTTACAAATTGGTGCACAGCAGATAATCCACCTATTATTGCCCAATCATCAATAATTATATGCCCAGCTAAAGTTGCTGCATTTGCTAAAATACAATTATTTCCGATTACACAATCATGGGCAACATGCACATAAGCCATTAGTAAACAGTTATTTCCTACAACTGTTTCCATATTTGCTTTGGTACCTCTATTTATGGTTACAAATTCTCTTATTGTTGTATTATCGCCAATTACTACAGAAGTTTCTTCACCGTTATATTTAAGGTCTTGTGGAGCTGCTGAAATTACTGCACCTGGAAATATTTTGCAGTTTTTTCCTATTTTCGCACCCTCCATAATAGTTACATTTGGACCAATCCAAGTACCTTCGCCAATTTCAACATTTTTATCAATAGTTACAAATGGTTCAATAACAACGTTTTTGGCAACTTTTGCCTGAGGATTTACATATGCTAGTGGTTGATTCATTTTCTTGATTTGTTAAATTTATTATTTGTTTTTGATTAAAGCCCTCTTACTTTTGTAATTTGGGCAAGCATCTCTGCTTCCATAACAATTTTTGTGCCAACATATGCCACACCTTTCATGTTGCATAATCCTCTTCTGATTGGTGATAATAAATCGAGTCGGAAAACCAGTGTATCTCCCGGAACAACTTTGCTTCGGAATCTTACATTGTCAATTTTAAGGAAATATGTAGCATAATTTTCAGGGTCAGGAACAAAACTTAGTGCCATAATTCCTCCTGTTTGAGCCATTGCTTCTATCTGAAGTACTCCGGGCATTACAGGTTCATTAGGGAAGTGTCCAACAAAGAAATCTTCATTCATGGTTACATTTTTGATGCCAACTACATGAGTGTCGCTCATTTCCAGTATTTTATCTACCAACAAAAATGGAGGTCTGTGTGGAAGAATTTCTTTAATTTTATTAATATCATAAAGTGGAGTTTTATTCAAATCAAATAAAGGCATTTCTTTTTTTGCTTGTTGTTCTGCTTTTATTTGTTTTTTGATAAGCTTTGCAAATTCTACATTGGTACTATGTCCCGGCCGGCTTACAATTACATGACCTTTAACTCGTTTTCCGATTAAAGCCAAATCGCCAATAACGTCAAGTAATTTATGACGTGCAGGTTCGTTGTTGAAGTATAAATCAACATTATTGAGGATGCCTTCTGCTAAAACTTCAACTGAAGGTTTGTTGAATAATGCTGCTAATCTGTTGAGTTCTTCTTTTGAAATTACACGATTAACAAATACGATAGCATTGTTCAGGTCACCACCTTTTATTAAATTGTTGCTTAGTAAATATTCTAACTCATGTAAAAAAACAAAAGTACGGCAAGGTGCTATTTCTTTTACGAAATTATCTAATGTCGATAAAGATGCAAATTGTGTGTTTAATACTTTTAGTTCATAGTCAATAAGTACCGAAAGTTTAAATTCTTTACTTGGAATGATTACCATTTCTACTTTTTTATCAGCATCAGTAAAAGAGATGTTTGATTTAATTTCAAAATATTCTTTTTCAGCATCTTGTTCAACAATACCAGCTTGTATTAATGCATCAACTATTGGTTTGGAGCTTCCATCAAGTATTGGAGCTTCAGAACAATCTAATTCAATAAGAATATTATCGATTCCTAGTCCAAAGCATGCTGCAAGTGAGTGCTCAACTGTACTGACTTTTATGCCATTTACTTCCAATGTTGTTCCTCTGGATGTATCAGTAACTAAATCTGCATCAGCATCAATAAGTGGAGAGTTTTCTATGTCAACTCTTTTGAATTTATAACCAAAATTAATTGGTGCTGGTTTAAATGTTAGTGTAACATTTTTTCCTGTATGTAAACCTGTACCTGAGACAGATACCGGATTTGCTATTGTTGTTTGTTTTTCTGTCATGTAATTTGCAAAAAAAATAGAAATTAGGTTTAATATTTGTTGGAAAATTAAATTTCTTTGCTTTTTTTTGCAAAAATACCTAAAAACTTTATGTAATTAAATTTTTTTTTTCTTTTTAAAGCAAATAATTAAGGATAATATTTCTAAGTATTTTATATTTAAATAATTATATTAATTAGCTTATGTGTAAAATAATAACGGGACTTTATCAGAGCCCCGTTATTTAATTAACCAAAAACCAATTTTTATGAAAAATTACACATTAAAGATTTTAATATTTTAAGTGTTTTTTTTATGATACAAAAATATCATGTATTTTACAAGTATCTTGTTAATGGACGTTAATATATGTTAACAAATGTTAAACACTGATTTTGAACGAGAAACTATACCTAATTTTGTTTCTGATGAATAAGAAAAACATAATTCTAATAATCATTTTGATGACTTTTGCATTGGTTGGTTTAGTCAGTTTGCAATTGTATTGGGTGCGAAGTGCGATTAAAGTTGAAGAAGCTAATTTCAGAAGAAGCGTTAATGAAGCGATTTCTTTTGTAATTACTAAGTTAGAAAAAAAAGAAATTAATGAGCAGTTTAATAAAAATAGAGAAAAAACTTCATTAATGAACACAATAGATTCACTAAATAGGTTGATATTTAGTGAACAACAGAAATACCCTGGAATAGATGAAGAAAGTAGAAATGAATATGAATCTATAAATGCTAAAAATAGTATTGAAATCAGTTCATGGGAAAGTATTAATGGTGAAACAACTTTATATCATGATACAAATATTGTTATAGATGAAGAAAACAAAACTTCAGTTAATCCAGAATATAAAAATGCATACAAAAAGCATAAAGTTGATATAGATGCTTCTATTCTGGATGATTATAAAAATGTTATTATACAGCGTGATAAATTATTAAAAAAATCATCACTATTAGAAGATTTTTTTGTTGATATTTTTAATATGGGTAGATTTAAGCCTATTCAAAAGCGAATTAATCCATTTTTGCTAGATTCACTTATTTATCAGGAGTTATCTGTAAAAGGTATTAAAACGGAATATGAATTTGGTATTTATAGCCCATCAAGAGGTCAATTGATATTGCAAAAAACAGGCAAATACAAAGAAAATTTATTAAATAGAAATTTTGCTTATATATTGTTTCCTAGCGATATAAATATAAATCCTGAGTATTTAATGCTTTATTTTCCAAAAGAAAAAAGTTTTCTTTTAAATCAATTATGGTTAATGCTTTTTGCTTCAGCTACCCTTATTCTGATAATAATTTATTCTTTTTCATATACAATTTTCACTATTTTTAAGCAAAAAAAGCTTTCTGAAATTAAAAATGATTTTGTAAATAATATGACTCATGAAATAAAAACACCAATAGCCACAATTTCATTGGCTTGTGAAGTATTGAATGATAAGGATATTAAAAAATCTGATGAATTATTTGCCAATTATATAAATATGATTAAGCATGAAAATAAGAGATTGGAAACTTTGGCTGAACATATTTTGCAAACGGCAACTTTGGAAAAAGGACAATTGATTCTTAGGAAGGAAGAATTGGATATTCATTCAATTATTTCGACAGCAGTTAATAATGTTGGGTTTCATGTTATGCAAAAAAGTGGAAGAATAATTGAAAATTTAAATGCAGAAAATCCAATCATTAAAGCTGATAAGGTGCATATAACCAATTTAATATATAATTTACTGGATAATGCAAATAAATATAGCCCTGAAAAACCCAAAATTCTTATTTCAACTGAAAATTCTAATAGTGGAATAATTATTAAGGTTGCTGATAATGGAATTGGAATTAGTAAGGCAAATCAAAAGAAAATTTTCGAAAAATTTAGTAGAATTGCAACTGGTAATGTACATGATATTAAAGGTTTTGGATTGGGTTTGAGTTATGTAAAAGCAATAGTAGATAAACATCAGGGGAAAATATCAATTGAAAGTGAATTGAAAAAAGGTTCAGTTTTTATTGTATATTTGCCATTTGAATAGAAACTAAAAAATAAGTAATATGGAAAAAAATAAAGTAAAAGTTTTATTAGCAGAAGATGATCCTAATTTGGGTAATTTATTAAAAACCTATCTTGATGCAAAAGGGTTTTCGACCAAGTTGTATGTTAATGGACATGAGGCCTATGAAGCATTTAAAACTGAAGAGTTTAATTTTTGTATAGCCGATGTAATGATGCCTATTAAGGATGGTTTTACATTGGTAAAAGATATCAGGAAGCTTGATAAAAAAATTCCGGTATTATTTTTAACTGCAAAATCGATGCAAGAAGATAAATTAAAGGGATTTCAGGTTGGGGCTGACGATTATATTACCAAACCATTCAGTATGGAAGAATTGCTTGTTAGAATGGAAGCTATTCTGAGAAGAACTCAAGATTCTGAAAAACAAAATCCTGCTGATAATATTTATAAAATTGGGAGATATACATTTGATTTTACACGTCAGATCTTGAATTTTGAAGGTAATGAACAAAAACTAACTTCTAAAGAAACAGATTTACTGGTAATATTGTGCCAAAATGCGAATGATGTTGTTGATAGAAGCGTTGCATTGAATAGAATATGGAAAGATGACAGCTATTTTAATGCCAGAAGTATGGATGTTTATATAACCAAATTAAGGAAATATCTGAAAGAAGATCCTGATATTGAGCTTTTAAATGTTCATGGGGTAGGGTTTAAGCTTATAATGAGTTAATTTCATAAAAAAAAGTCCGTAAAATTATTTTTACGGACTTTTTTTTTATTGTTGAGTTTTGATAAAACTATCTTCGTTTTTCAGTTTGAGGAGTAACATTTTTGTTATTTTCTTTTTTAGCCGGAGCTACTGGTTGACTTTGTTTCGGTTCACTTCTTTTAATGCTTTCCGGCATTCTTTTAGGTTCAGACCTAATGATTCTTGAATTATTAATTCTGGAATCTGGTTGCTGATTGTTATTTGGCCTTGTATTATTTTGCTTTTCAGGAACAGAATAGTTTTGATTGTTTTTTCTTGAATTGTTTTGATTTTCTGGAATATTTTTATAATCATTATTCTGTCTCGAATTAATTTTATTTTCATTATTAATCTTTATATCATTGCTTCTTTGATAATTATCAGATTTTCTGTCGATTTTAAAAGAATTGTCTCTTTTTTCACTTGCTTTTAAAACTGGTATTTTTTCTCTGGATGATGGATTATTCGGATATTTTACTCTGAATGACTCAGATCCTTTTTCTGCCATATCTGGTCGTGAGTAAGTCGATTTATAATCTCTTCTTTCGATTTTTGTTCTTACTATAGTAGAATTAGCTCTTCTGTGACCATAATAGAAATCATTCAATCTGGTGTATCTGGGTTGATGCCCATGTCTGTAATGACCAGAGTAGTAGCTGTGCCAATGATAATGATATCCCCAGTAATAATGCCAATAGTAAGGATTCCAAGAATGCCAGTAATTTGGATAATAATCCCAATACCATGGGGAATTCCAAGGTCTGTATGCTGGAGCATAAATAAATCTTACAACAGGCCAACTATACAATTCTGAAGTTGTATAATTGTTGATAACAACCGTGGTTTTTGGTCCTGTATAACCAGGATTTGGTGTGCTCCCAAGCTTTCCGTTTTCATCAGCAAAGTTAGGTTCAATAATGTAATTCTTTCCATAAAGAGATTCATCTCCAATTACTTGTATCTGTACATTGTTATTATTGTTTTGAACAATTATTACAGCTACATCCTGATTTTCAGTTCTGTTGATTGCAATCTGCAAAGTTATTACATGAACATTATTGTCGATATTATCAATTACCCGAATGTAATCAATCTGATTATCACCATTCAGGTCAAGGTTATTGATATTTGATTCCTGATCATTCAGTTTTTTCTCAAATAATTCAAGTGTTTCAGATTCCTGAAAAAGTTTTAAAGTTGCATACAAATTAAGATTATCACCCGGTAATCCTAATGATTGATCATCATCATTATATTGACTATACCCAAAAGTAGAAAAAAATAAAAATGAGATAAACGTAAATAAAATCTTGCTTTTCATTTGTTGATTTTTTAATTTATTAATTTGTACAAATCAATGCCCAGTTAATCATTTTCTGTTTGTGTGCAAAATTTACATGTGGGCATTTCATGGTAGTATGTTTTTAATTATTATCATCATTATAACAATATTTGTGCCAGAATAATTTTTTTATATATACATTTTGAAATACATGTAATTATTTGATATTTATTATTACATAGATTTTAAAGATTTTTTTAAAGCTGTCTCTATTGCTCCGAATATTGTGTTTACACAAAATAATTTATACTCTCTATAATAATACCCAAACTTATTTATAATCCTAACACGCGTTTCAATACGTGTAGAGTTTGTTACACGACCTGAAACGCACGTTTTGATACATGTAGAATTTGATACACGACCTGAAACACGCGTTTTAATATGTGTAGAGTTTGATACACGACCTGAAACGCATGTTTTAATATGTGTAGAATTTGATACACGACCTGAAACGCACGTTTTAATACGTGTAGAATTTAATTTACCGGGAGTGTAAATTGTTTTGCTGAAGGATAAAAAGCGTGTAAGTTGGTTATAATAAATATTTTAATCTTTCTTTACTCTTTTCAACGTTAACAGGTTCATTGGATTGCTGCCAATATTTTTAATGTTTTTTTGAGTAAAACGCAATACCTGATCATAATATAATACCACAACAGGAGCCTCTTCAATAATTATCCGATCCATTTGTTTATAATACGAAAACCTGATACTGTCATTGGTTTCAGTTTGCGATTTTTCATATAAAAGGTCAAAGTTTTTATTTTTGAAATGCGTATAATTTGGTCCGGCCGGACAAAAATTAGGTGAATAAAAAAGCGAGAGATAATTTTCAGCATCAGGATAATCAGCTATCCATGAACCTCTGAAAAACGGAGTTTTCGATTTGGCAATCATTTCGCGTAAGGTTGCAGGTGGATTTACATCTATTTTAAGTTTGATGCCAATTTCTGCAAGTTGATTCTGAATGTATCTGCACAAATCCAAATAAGAAGCAGTTGTTGAAAGACTAATTTCTCCCAGTCCTTTCCCCCCAGGAAATCCGGCTTCAGCCAAAAGTTTTCTCGATTTATCAGGATTAAAATTATAACCGTTTTTAAAAGTTGAATCAAAGCCAGCCAATCCTTTCGGAATAATACCATTTAATGCAGCTGTTCCAATATTATTCCTGAGATATTTGATCATTTTTACCCTGTCAAAACCATAATTTATTGCTTGTCGTACGGCCTTAATTTTTAAAGGATTGTTTTGTAGATTTACTGTGTCCATCAAAAATCCAAGATACTCCGTATTTAAATAAGCTTGCGAAATCAAATTAAATTTATTTTCATATTTTGGGTTTAATTTGCCATTAAAAGTAAGTAATTCATCTTTATAACTTGCATCAATACCACTCATAAAGTCAAGATTACCTTTGGCAAACTCTAGAAATGCCGATTGTTTGTCGATAATAAAGCTAATGTTTATAGCATCAAGATAGGGGAGACGTTCATTTTCTTCAAACTGAAAATAATCAGGATTTTTTAATAATACCATTTTCACACCTTCTTTCCATAGCTTTAAATAGAAAGCACCAGTACCAACAGGATTATTTCTGAAATCTTTCCCGTAATATTCTATGGCTTCATGTGGAATTACCGAACAATACTGCATACTTAATAAACCTAAAAAAGGTGGAAATGCCTGATTTAATTTTATTTGAAAAATGCTGTCATTTAAAGCTTTAAATGCATAATTATTGCTTTCTTTTTTTACATAATTAAAAATCCATGCACCGGGCGAAGCAATTTTTTCATCTACAATTCTTTTAAAACTAAATTCAAAATCATACGCGGTAACTCTTCTTTTTGTGTTGTTAAAACATTTATTATCAATAAAACATACATCTTTTCTTAATATAAATGTATATAAACATCCGTTTTCAGTAATATTCCATTCATTTGCAATGCAAGGATTAATGTTTAAATTGTTATCAAGTTCTACCAATCCGTTATACAATTGGTTACAAGCCCAAATATTAGCCTGATCTTTTGCAAAAGCCGGGTCCAAAGAACTTATTCCGGCAGATTCATTATATCGGAATATTTTTTTTGCAGAGAAATCTCTGTTTTCATTTTTGCATGAAAATAGAAGTATTGTAATTAAAAGTAAAAAAAATAGTTGTCGCATTTTGTGTATATGTATCAAAAATACTTAATTTTGTCAAAATTATAAAAAAATATGTTGTTTCGAATCATTCTCTTAATTTTAATTCATGCTGCTGGTGATTTTTTACTACAAGGTAGCGGTTTAAGTACTTTAAAATCACAAAAAAGGATTTATCTTATAGTTCATGTAGCTATTTACACAGCCATGCTGATTATTTTATCACCTTTGTTATTAGGATTGAGTTTTATGCAAGGTTTATTTTTTGGATTGGTAAACGGATTAGCACATTTGATTGTAGATTTCATTACAACATATTTAAAAAATAAGTTTTGGGAAAAGAATGAAGCAGCCTATATTACAGTTATTAGTTTTGATCATATTATTCATTTGCTGATACTTATAGGCTCATTTATTTATATGTATCCTGAAATTTTTTCAAGTACAATGCATTTAGATTAGTTGTTAATATTATAGTTTTTCGATAATATTTAAAACAAGATTATAAAAGCTTTGCAATTATTACAACATAATTTTTACCATATTTTTTTGCACATTTAGGGCAGGTAGTGTACCACATAAAAGTTTTTTGAGCTGATAAACTACTGTTTTTTAGTTGAATTTCAAAATCTTTCATCCATTTTCCTGTTTCTTTAAAATCACCTTCATATACTTTGCTGAAAAATTTACCTGTCAGTGAAATGTTCTCTGCTTTATCAATTTCTTTGTTCACAGCCAAATAAATATCCATATTCCATTTCGATGTGTGATCAGATAAGCATAAATAATCTGGCATTATAGCATTAACTTTATCTGCCTTTTCGCTTATTCTTTTAATAACTTTCCCAAAGTTAAGAGGCATATACATAAAAGTACATACTTTGTCTTTGATAAATTTTTTATTCTCCCATTCAAAAGTATAATTCTCCCATTTCTCAGGATTAAACTTAGGGCAGCATTCTGATTGATTCTTTGATTTTTCCATGACAAATTGTTTTTTACAAAGTTAGTACATTAATTTGTTAAAATAAAAAAAAGGCTGCCTTTTTGGACAGCCTCTTTTTTTATATTGGAAATTAGTTATTTAAGATTTTGTTTGTATATTTTGATTCCCTCTCTTTTGCTTTTTTATCCCATTCAGGAAGAATTGTTTTTACAAATTCAAGTTTTTCAGCTTTTAGTTTGTCAATATCCAATCCAATGTATTTTTGAGCTTTGGCTTTTGTTGAAATATCAGGATAAATAATAGGATTTTTAATGCCATATTTATTTAAAATTCTGGAAAGTATCAAACGAGCTTCTTGCGATTTTTCCATCGATGTGCCTAGCATTCTCATTGTTTCCAATGGAGCGTGGAATGCATTACCATGACCAGCTGCAGCATAATCCCATCTCCATTGCGCATGTCTTATTAGTTTTAAAACTTCTTTCATTTCATCTTCAGCAGCACCTGCATCCCAAGCAGCTTTAGCTTCAATATGTGCTTTTACAAGCATTTGTTCTGCCTTATCTCTGATAAAATATACCTTTTTTTGACGTTCATATACATTGTTTCTCAGTGTTTCTTCGCTTTCGCGATGGCAAACCTGACAAGTATTTGCAATATTATTTAATGGACTTTGAATATGATGATCAGAATATTTAACTCCACCTTCGCTTCTGTATGGCATATGGCAATCAGCACAGGCCAATCCTCTTTGTCCGTGAATCCCCATTTTGAATATTTCAAAATCAGGATGCTGGGCTTTTATCATTGGAGCGCGGCTTAATCCATGTTTCCAGTCAGAAAATTCAATTTCATCATAGTATTTTTCAACTGAATCAACATCTGAGCTTTTATCCCATGGAAAAGTTAAATATTTGCCATCACCTTTAAAGTAATATTCCACATGGCATTGTGCACATAC
>JAHEYQ010000049.1:0-19693 GCA_023251515.1 Bacteroidales bacterium | reverse complement strand
TAAAGATCTCATTTCCTGTTGAGTTGATTTTTCAATGTCTTTTCCTTGTCTTTCAAATGCTTCAACTAAAGCCGGACGCGAAATTCTTAAATTCATTGTCTTTGAATCATGACAATCTGCACATCCAATAAAATTTACAATTTCAGCACCCTTTGATGCCCAGTTTCCTTTGTAAAATTCAGCAATACCTAATTTATTCATCATTCTTGGTACATCAGGACTTTTGCATGTCCAGCAAGTATTTGGCATTTTTCCTGCTTTTGAATCCATTGGCGCTTCTGTTCTTAATGTTTTTCTTACATCTTCCACAGCATAATAATGTCCGCGTGGTTGAGAGTAATCTTTAGAAAAAGCATATCCTGCCCATAATACAACCAATTTGGGATCAAGTTCAAGCATATCGATATATGCACTTCCATTGTACATGCTTCTGAATGAGGTGTCTGCTGTTTTCATATAGGATTCAAATTCTTTTTTATAATTCGTACCCCAAACTTCATTTCTAGGTTCCCATTGCGAAATGTCAGTTGTTGGTTTATAAGCATATATTGCTTCTGCTCTTCTTTCTATTATTGTTGATGCCAATAATCCTAATAAAAAGACAATTATTACAGTTGCAAAAAAAAGCAACCAACCCAAATAAGGTTTTTCTTTGATTTTTTGTGTAATTGATTTCATCTATAGATATATTTAATTAATTATTTTTTTGTATTGAATTTGGTTATCAGTCAGATTATCATTGCTTTTGATAATTGAAAGATCGTTCATATTAAAAATTTATTTATTTTTTTTCTTTTGAAATTAAATTGTTTAACCAATCTGGCACAGGACTTTCAAGCAGAGGAACTCTTGCATTTGGTGTACTGCTTAGGCTGTTTATTTTCCCATGAGGCACTTCTCTATGACAATCCCAGCAATATCTTTCTGCTGCAATAGGTTTGTATTTTTTACAATTTGTATTTTCTGCAATTCTATCATTATTAATTAAGTGCTCGTGACATCTTTCACAATTTTTTTGAACAGCATCTTTGCTAACTTTTTTTATCTGAATAACTTGTGGTTCGCCTCTGATTGTGAATATTGCAGCATGCCTCATTCCATCCTTTGCTTTAAAATAATATTTGTTGAGTATATTGTTATGAGGTACATGACAATCGTTACAAGTTGCATGATTGTAATGAGAACTATGACTCCATGTGGCATATTGAGGAGCCATTATATGACAGTTTACACACGTTTTAGGATTCTCACCCAAATATGATGAAAATCGTGAAATGTAAATTGAATATGCTGAAAATCCGCAAAAAATTGCCAGCATAATTATTACTGGTATTTTCCATTTGTCTGGTGGAATGAAAAAAAATAGAATTTTTTTTATCATTTCTTAGTTTTTTTAAATATTGAAAAAAAATATACTTAATCTAATCTTAATAATATTATTAAATACATTGTAGTTAATTAGGTATTATAATACCGATTTTCAAAATTAGTATATTTTATGTAATTAAGTAATTTTTTTTTGTTAAATCATTAATTTATAATAATTCTAAATTGTTTGAAATTTGTTTTTTTTAAATTCTTTCAAAACCTTTTTAAAATTTGATTGTTCTTTGATTATTAAAAATTCTTGTACGTAAATACTGATGATACAATATTCAATAAAAGATCTTGAAAAACTAACGGGTATTAAAGCACATACGATTAGGATCTGGGAAAAACGATACGATATTGTTGTTCCCCATAGAACCTCAACCAATATTCGCTTTTATACTGATATGGATTTGAAGAAACTTATGAATGTCGCCTCGTTGGTTCGTTTTGGAGTAAAGATTTCATCTCTTTCAGGTTTGTCTTATGAGGAGTTAAATGATAAAATTATTGAAATATATCATAAACCCAATGAAATATCAGATAATAAAATAGATCAGCTTATAATGGCTATGACTGATCTTGATGATAAAAAGTTCAACATAATATTATCGAATGCAACGTTAGATAAAGGTTTTGAAAACACCATTACCGAATTGATTTTTCCATTTATGGAAAGACTGGGTTTATTGTGGCAAACTGGTAATATTAACACCGCACATGAAAGATTTGTAATGAATATTTTGCGTCAAAAATTATTAGTTGCAATTGATGGTTTGAATTATCAACCTGATTCAAATTCAAAATTATTTGTAATGTTTATGCCTAAAGACGAATATCATGAAATTGAATTGTTGTTTTTCAGATATTTGATCAGAAAGAAAGGTCATAAAACTGTTTATCTTGGACAATCTATTCCATTTCTTGATTTAAAAGAGATTATTAATCTGAAAACCCCCGATTATTTATTTTCTTGTATTAATTTACCTCAATCTGAAGGTGAATTGAAAAATTATTTGTCTAAGTTATCTATGTTGTTTTCTCAACAAAAAATATTAGTAGCTGGAAAACAGATAAATAGCTGCGATTGTAAAGTTCCTCAAAATATCATCAAAATTACTTCGATTAACGATTTTAAAATTTTTGTTGAACAGCTTTAATCTTATTATTATTTTATTGAAAAACAAATAAATATGTCATTTAATGTGACATTTACCTTCCTTTTTTATTGTTTTATTATTGTTTTGTTTAATTATATGTTTATTATTAAATGAAAAAAGATAAACAAAAATCAATTTTATTTTTAGATTGTAATTTTCTGAATATTAAATATTTATCTTCGTTTACAGAAATATGTTAAGGTTATTTAACAAAATAAATAAAAAAAAATTTGGTTCTGTTTAATTTATGTAGTACTTTTGTTAAACAAAATAGTTGAACAAAATAAATTATATATACAATGACAGCAATAGAATTTAATCACAGTTTGCTCGGCTTAAAAGAAAGCCTTGAGTATTTCGCATATTCTTTAACAATGAACCGTGAAGATGCAAAAGATCTGGTACAAGATACATATGTTAAAGCACTTACTTATAGAGACAAATTCGAAACAAATACAAATCTGAAAGCTTGGACTTATACTATTATGAAAAATACTTTTATTAATAATTATCGTCGCAATGTAAAAGCAAATACCATAATTGATAATACAGATGATTTGTATTATATGAATATTTCACGTAAATCTCATATGGGTTCTCCTGAATCTGAAATATTTACTAAAGAGTTGCAAACCGGTATCAATAAGTTGGAAGATGATCACAGGATTCCTTTTGAAATGCATAATGCCGGATATAAATATAAAGAAATAGCTGAAAATCTGGATCTTTCAATAGGTACAGTGAAAAGTAGAATTTTCTTTAGCCGTAAAAAGCTGATGGACAATTTGAAAGAGTTTAAAAATTAATTTTTTTTGTGTTAAATTGAATTGGTTAATGGTTAAAGGTGTAGCAGAAATGTTGCGCCTTTATTTTTTTATCAAAAAAAAGTGTAAGTTTGTAAAAAAATAATCAAATTGGAAGGAATTGTTATAAAATCGACTGGAAGTTGGTACAGTATTTTGCATTCTGCAAATATTATTACAGAATGTAGAATAAGAGGAAATTTCAGAATGAAAGGTATGAAAACTACTAATCCATGTGCAGTTGGCGATAAAGTTTTGTTTGATATGATGCCAAATGAAAGTATTGGAGTAATTACAGAAATAAAAGAAAGATTTAACTGTATAATTAGAAAATCTACAAATCTGTCGAAGCAACGCCATATCATTGCTGCTAATATTGATTTGGCTTTTTTAATTGTAACTATAGCATCTCCAAGAACATCAACAGGTTTTATTGACAGATTTCTTGTAACTTCAGAAGCTTATCGTATTCCTGTAGTTATACTGTTTAATAAAATTGATTTGTATGATGTCCAAACTAATCAATACCACAATATTATGAAAGGAATATATTTAAATGCCGGTTATAATTGTATTGATGTTTCAGCAAAAAGAGGTGATAATATTGAAGAAATTAAAGCTTTAGCTAAAGATAAAACCTGTTTGTTTTCAGGGCATTCCGGTGTTGGTAAATCTGCATTGATTAATAAAATTGCACCTGAATTAAAATTGAGAACTGGTGATATTTCTGATTATCATCAAAAAGGGAAACATACTACAACTTTTGCCGAAATGTTAGCGTTGCCATTTGGTGGTTATATAATTGACACACCAGGGATTAAAGAGTTTGGAATGGTGAATTTTACAAAAGAAGAAATTACTCATTTTTTCCCCGAAATGCGCGCAATGTCTAATCAATGCCATTTCGATAATTGCACACATGAACATGAACCCAAATGTGCAATTAAAAAAGCTGTAAATGACGGTATAATAAGCGAAACCAGATACTTAAATTATCTGAATATTATCAATGGAAAGGAAATAGATGTAGAAGAATGGGAATTAAAATAGTTTGATTTTTTTCGATTAAAACCTTTTTGTATAAGCATGGCAATATGGTTTACTCCCTTTATGTTCATAATATTGTTGATGATAATCTTCAGCCTTCCAAAAAGTTGTAGCTTTAGTAATTTTTGTAACAACGTTAAATCCTTTATTCTTTAGTGTATTAATCAGTTTCTCAGTAATTTCTTTTTGTTCTTTGTTAACGTAAAATATTTCTGAACGGTACTGATCTCCAATATCAGGACCCTGTCTGTTTATTTGAGTCGGGTCATGAATTTCGAAAAACAATTTGGCTAATTTTTCATAATTAGTTTTTCCTTTATCGAATATAACTTTCATTGCTTCAGCATGTCCACTATTATGATTGCAAACTTCTTTGTAAGTTGGATTTAATGTTTTTCCTCCAATATAACCAACTTCAGTTGAAAGCACACCTGTTTCTTTTTGGAAGAAATATTCAACTCCCCAAAAACATCCACCAGCAAAAATAGCTGTGTCAGTTTTAACTTCAACTTCACTTCCAGCAGAAATAAATTCTAATGATATAGAATTGACGCAATGGCGAGTGTTTTTGGAAGTAAAATGTTCACCTTCAAAAACATGACCCAAATGGGCTCCACAGTTATTGCAAACTATTTCAATACGTCTTCCATCAGTATCAGGAATTCGTTTTACAGCACCATCTATTTCGTCGTCGAAACTTGGCCATCCACATTCAGATTCAAATTTATCGGATGAATTGTAAAGTGCAGAACCACAACGCTTACATAAATAAATTCCTTTTTCGTAATGATTGTAATATTTTCCGGTAAAAGGACGTTCTGTTCCTTTGTAAATAATTACTTGTTCTTCTTCTTTCGTCAATTTATTGTAATTCATGGTATTGTCTCTTTTGCTGATTTGTGCACAACTATTTATTATTGTTAATAGTCCAAGAATAAATAAATAATTTTTAATATATTGCATATTTGTTTTGTAAAGTTCTATAAATCAATATTAAATAAAGTTATTAGTATGTTTTAGAATATATAATTTATAAGTTATAAGTAAATAAATTTATATATTTATTAAACATAGTTTAATGTTTAATAATGATTCGTTTTTATTAAACAAATATTTGTTCGATATGTTGGAAGATAAATGTTAATATGAAATTTATATATATTTTTGTTATTGGATTGATTTAATTAATAGATATATAATGTTTTACATATTTTTAAGTAAAATAATTTTATTTCAATATAGTTTGATTTGAGAATTTTATTAATTTTGAAAAATTAAAAAAATGAATGCAGAAGAGAACATTGGTAATAGGAGCAAGTCCAAATAAATATAGATTTTCACATAAAGCTGTTCAACTTTTAGCTAAAAACGGAATAGATGTAATTCCGATAGGTATTAGGAATGGCAAAATTGATGATATTAAAATATTGAAAGGTTTTCCTAAATTAGAAGGTGTACATACTGTTACTTTATATATATCAGAGAATCATCAAAAATTATATTTCGATTATATTGTTTCATTAAAACCTAGACGGATAATTTTTAATCCAGGTTCTGAAAATCTTGATTTTGAGCAAGTTTTAATTGATAAAAACATACAATTTATTCATGCCTGCACTTTATTGATGGTATCGAAAGGGGTGTATTAAAAAAAAGCACAGATTTTTTTGTTTATATATATAAATTTCGTAATTTTGCACTCCCAAATTTAGGAATAAACGATTGGGTTGATGTGGTTCGGAATCAATATTCGGAATCAAATTAAAAGAAATAAAGTTGTAATAAACAGATTATCAATAATAAAAAGCAAAACAGATGAAAAAAGATATTCATCCAAAAGATTACAGATTCGTTGTATTTAAAGATATTTCCAACGATTATATGTTTTTAACAAAATCAACCGTAAAAACCAATGAAAATGTTGTTTTCACTGACGGAAACGAATATCCACTTGTAAAGTTAGAGATTTCAAACACTTCTCATCCATTTTTCACTGGAAAAATCAAATTGGTTGATACTGCAGGTCGTGTTGATAAATTTAAAAACAGATATCAAAAACATTTAGAAAACAGAAGTAAATAATTTTTGTTATCTTATAAAGATATTAAAGCTCTTTTTTAAAAAAAGAGCTTTTTTTATTTGAAAAAAAATATTAT
Source organism: Bacteroidales bacterium (assembly GCA_023251515.1). Classification (GTDB taxonomy): domain Bacteria; phylum Bacteroidota; class Bacteroidia; order Bacteroidales; family JACABE01; genus JACABE01. Next base: position 13,159 of record JAHEYQ010000049.1, on the reverse strand, counting down.
TTTTGGTTGAAATTTATGAACTATCAACATAATACATAACATTATGAATTACATACTATTTGATGATGCCTCACGTAATAATTTGCTTCCATTGGTATTTACAAGACCAGTTGCAGACATTAGAGTTGGTATTTTGACAATCAGAGAAAAATGGGAAAAACTATTACGCACAAAAACTTTTTCATTAACAGAAGAGTATTTAAGTGAAAAATTCCCTTTAGAGATAAAGGAAAATAATTATTTGATAAATAGCTCAATTATACCGGATAAACAGTTGGTTGATGAAATTAATCAATTAAAACCTAATCAAATATTAAAATATTCAGACTATGTAATTGCATACCATATTACAGGTGAAGATTTTAACTCGCCTAATGAAGATACTCAAGCTGTTTTTGAAGAAATTGAATCAAAGGCATCGCATGTAAAATTAAATTATACATGGGAAGTATTTGCTTTAAATAGTTCTGAAATAGAAAAAGATTTTCAGTTAATTACCAAAAACAGAACATCTGCTAAAATTTCTGATACAAATCGAATTTTAGGAAAAGAAAATATTTTTGTAGAAGAAGGTGCAAAAATAGAATTTTCAATCATAAATGCAACCGAAGGACCAGTTTATATTGGCAAAGATGCTGAAATAATGGAAGGTAGTGTTATTCGAGGACCTTTTGCATTATGTGAACATTCTGTTGTGAAAATGGCTGCAAAAATTTATGGTGCTACTACAGTTGGACCTTATTCTAAAGTTGGTGGCGAATTAAATAATGTTGTAATTCTAGGTTATTCAAATAAAGCTCATGATGGCTTTTTGGGCAATTCTGTAATTGGGGAATGGTGTAATTTAGGTGCAGATACTAATTCATCTAATCTTAAAAATACATATGAAGAAGTAAAACTTTGGAACTATCCTTTGGAAACATTCTTAAATACCGGATTGCAATTTTGCGGATTGATAATGGGAGATCATTCTAAATGCGGAATAAATACAATGTTTAATACGGGTACAGTTGTTGGAGTTAACGCAAATATTTTTGGTGCTGGTTTCCAACGTAATTTTATACCTTCATTTTCCTGGGGAGCTGTTAGTGGTGTAACATATGATTTGAAACGTGCATTAAAAGTAGCTCAAACTATGTACGACAGACGTAATATGGATTTTAATGAAACTGAACAAAATATTCTTAAACATGTTTTTAATCTTACTCATAAAAACAGAATGTTATAAAAACTAATTATAAACATATTTTTTCAAAATCAAGCCAATTTGTTTTTTTAAATTTCAAATTGGCTTGAAGTTTTAAAATGAGTAAAAAGAATAATTATTTAATTGAATTTATTAAGAAATATTTATGCAAAATAGAGATTTGATAAAATTTGCAGATCTGATAGATGATGATGCTGAATTTATTCCTTTGTTATCGGTTGAAGATGAGGAAATAATGAATGCAGAAGAATTGCCCGAAAGTTTACCTATTTTACCTTTAAGAAATACGGTTTTGTTTCCGGGAGTTGTAATTCCCATAACTGTCGGACGCGATAAATCAATAAAACTTATTAAAGAAGCTTATAAAGGAAATAAACTTATTGGAGTTGTTGCTCAGAAAGATAAAGAACAGGAAGATCCACTTTATGAAGATTTATTTAGAATTGGTACTGTTGCTTTTATACTCAAAACACTTCAAATGCCTGATGGTAGCACTACTATCATTATTCAGGGAAAAAAAAGATTTGAATTAGGAGATTTAATTCAATCAGATCCATATTTTACTGCTAATGTACAGCAGTTTGGAAATAATGAAAAGCTTAGAAAAGATGAGAAATTTAAAGCACTAATTTCTTCATTAAAAGATATTTCTATCCAAATAATCAAGCTTTCGCCAAATATTCCTTCAGATGCTGCATTTGCAATACAAAATATTGAAAGTCCACATTTTTTGGTGAATTTTATTTCTTCAAATCTTAATGCAGATATTTTAGAAAAACAAAAATTACTTGAAGTTTCAGATTTAACAGAAAGAGCAAATCTTGCTTTGTCGATACTTACCAAAGATCTTCAGATGCTCGAACTTAAAAATCAGATACAGAACAAGGTAAAAGTTGATTTAGACAAACAACAGCGTGATTATTTTTTGAATCAGCAATTAAAAACAATACAGGAAGAATTAGGTGGAAATCCTGGTGAACAGGAAATTAATGAAATAAAAACAAAGGCTGAACAAAAAAAGTGGTCAAAAGAAGTTGGTCAAACCTTTGAAAAAGAGCTTAAAAAACTTCAACGTATCAATCCTGCATCCCCTGATTATTCAATTCAGATGAATTATCTTAATGTATTGACTGATTTGCCTTGGAATGAATATACTACTGATAATTTTGATTTAAAAAGAGCTCAGGATGTTTTGGATGAAGATCACTTTGGCTTGGATAAAGTAAAAGAAAGAATTATCGAACATTTGGCAGTTTTGAAACTTAAAGGTGACATGAAATCTCCGATTATTTGTCTTGTTGGTCCTCCAGGAGTTGGGAAAACTTCATTAGGTAAATCTGTTGCTCGTGCACTTGAACGTAAATATATACGTATGTCGTTGGGTGGTTTGCGTGATGAAGCCGAAATTCGTGGTCACAGAAAGACTTATATAGGTGCAATGCCCGGTAGAATAATTCAGCAATTGAAAAAAGTAAAATCCTCAAACCCGGTATTTGTCTTGGATGAAATAGATAAAATATTGGGAATGAATGTGAATGGTGATCCATCTGCAGCTTTACTTGAGGTTTTGGATCCGGAACAAAATTTTGCTTTTTACGATAATTTTCTTGAGGAAACATTTGATTTGTCGAAAGTTATGTTTATTGCAACAGCTAATACTTTAAATACCATTCATCCCGCTTTGCGCGATAGAATGGAAGTTATTGAAGTTAGCGGATACGTGATGGAAGAAAAACTTGAGATTGCCAAAAGACATTTGTTGCCAAAACAATTGCTGGAACATGGTGTGAAAAAATCTCAATTGAAGTTCAGTGATAGTGTTTTACAAAAGATTATCAGCGATTATACACGAGAATCAGGTGTTAGACAACTTGAAAAAAATATTGCGAAAGTTATCAGAAACAAAGCAAGATTTATTGCAAGTGATGAAAAATACAATAAAACTCTTAATATTGCTGAAATTGAAAATGTGTTAGGAATTCCAAGTGTACAGCATGATAGCTGGCTTAAAAAAGATATGGTAGGAGTTGCAACAGGTCTGGCATGGACGGCAGTAGGTGGCGAAATTCTATTTGTTGAAACAAGTTTAAGCCAAGGTAAAGGAAATCTGACACTTACAGGTAATTTGGGTGATGTGATGAAAGAGTCTGCAACTATAGCTTATGAGTTTATAAAATCACATGCAAAACAACTAGATATAGCCGAAGATACTTTCGAAAAGTGGAATATTCATATTCATGTTCCTGAAGGTGCCACACCTAAAGATGGACCAAGTGCCGGAATAACAATGCTTACTGCTATAACTTCTTCTATAACAAAGCGTAAAGTAAGAGCAAATATTGCAATGACAGGCGAAATTACACTAAGAGGTAAAGTGCTTCCTGTTGGTGGTATCAGAGAAAAAATTCTGGCTGCAAAACGTTCGAAAATTACGGATATTATACTTTGTAAAGATAATAAGAGAAATATTGAAGAGATAAACCAAACATATTTAGAAGGTCTTAGTTTTCATTATGTTGAAGATATGACCGAAGTTCTGAATATTGCTTTAGTTGCTGATAAATAGTTATTTATATCTTATTGCTTTTATTGGAGTAATCTTTGAAATAATAAATGAAGGAATCATCAATGCTAAAATGCACAAAATGATGGTTCCTACGTTTATTAATAGAATATACCAGATGTTTAAATTTACTGGTATGGTTTTTAGATAATAAGATGCTTGGTCGAGTTTGAAGATACCAAACTTTTGCTGTACTAATCCCAGTATAATTGCAATCAGATTTCCAATTAAAAGTCCTTTTGAAATAATATATAAAGCATTGTAAATAAATATTTTTCGCACACTACTATTTGAAGCTCCCATCGATTTTAATAACCCTATCATATTGGTTTTATCAAGAATAAGAATCAACAGGATTGAAATCATAGTTATTGATGAAATTAACGATATTATTACAATAATTACAATAACATTCATGTCAGTGAGTCCAAGCCAGTCGAAAATTTCAGGATGAAGATCTTTTATTGTATTGGTATTTAGGTTATAAGTTGTAGCTTTATATACTTCGTCTGCAATAAAATTGAGTTTTTTAAAATTATTAATCAGAACTTCATAACCTTCTACAAATGTTGAATCCCAATTATTAAGCTTTTGAATATGTGCAATATCTGCAACAATTATTTTTTTATCAAATTCTTCAAGACCTGTTTCGTAAATTCCTGAAATTACAAAAGCTCTTGCTCTTAGATTGTTTTCCGAAATAAAATAAGTTCGTAGTTTGTCGTTTAGTTTTAAATTCAATTTGTTAGCTAAATATTTCGAGACTAATACATTTTCAATTTTTTGATTTTGTTTGATGTTTAGTGTAGTTCCTTCAATTAAATTATCTTTAAAAAAACTCCAATCATAATCAGAGCCAACTCCCTTAAGTATAATGCCTTGTATTTGATTATCAGCTTTAATCATACCGGCCTTTTTAGCAAAAACCTGAATGGCTTTTACACCATTTATTTTTTTTATTTTATTTTCTAACTGAAAATCTTTTTTAATAGGATTTGTTTGTATTGTATTGTTTAAGTCGAAGTTGCCGATTTGAATATGTCCTCCGAATCCAATTACTTTTGCAGTAATTTTTTGTTGAAAGCCTGTAACAATAGCAACAGCAAGTATCATAACCGCAATACCAAGAGCAATTCCGGCAATTGAAACTTTAATAATGGATTCAGAAAAATTTTTCTTATTTTTGTTTAAAAATCTTTTGGCAATAAAGTATTCTAAATTCAATGGTTTTGTATTATTATTTTTACAAAAATACAATTATTTTACAAACCATAAATAAGAAATTTATTGGCTTGATTTTATTAAATTAATTTTCAATAATTTGTAAATTTATATTTGATTAGTAATGAAAATACTTCTGAAATTTATTATTTGTTTTTTTTTAGTTCTTATAGCATTAAATGTAGTTTCGCAAAATTATAAGATTGAAGGAAAGATAGTTACTTCTAAAGATATCAAAACAGGAGCAGACCAGACTGATGTTTATCTGCCAATGCTTAAAAGTAAAAATATTGCTATAGTTGCAAATCAAACTTCTGTAATTAATAAAACCAATTTGGTAGATAGTTTGTTGAGTTTGAAAATTAATGTGAAAAAAGTTTTTTGTCCTGAGCATGGTTTTAGAGGGGATGTGGAAGCTGGTGCAAAAATAGACAATAAAACTGATGTCAAAACAGGATTGCCAATTATTTCATTATATGGTGAAAATAAAAAGCCCAAGCAAGAAGATTTGAAAGGATTGGATGTTATTATTTTTGATATTCAGGATGTTGGAGTGAGATTTTATACCTATATTTCTACATTAAATTATGTTCTGGAAGCATGTGCTGAAAATGATATTCTGATGATTGTTTTGGATAGACCAAATCCGAATGGATATTATGTAGATGGACCTGTTTTAAATCCTAAATTTTCATCTTTTGTTGGAATGCATGCTGTTCCTGTTGTTTATGGGATGACTATTGGCGAATATGCATTGATGATAAATGCTGAAAAATGGCTGACAAATCAAAAAAAATGTAATTTGAATGTTATCAAAATTATTAATTATAAACACTCTGATTATTATATTTTACCAGTAAAACCTTCACCAAATCTAACAAATATGAATGCTGTTTATCTTTATCCTTCACTTTGTTTATTTGAAGGAACCGTTGTAAGTATAGGCAGAGGAACTAACAAGCCTTTTCAAATTGTGGGTCATCCCTTGTTTGAAAATACAGATTATAATTTTACGCCGGTTTCTATAAAAGGCATGAGTGAAAATCCACCTTATAAAGATCAGATTTGTAATGGATATGATTTAAGTGAATTTTCTGTATCTATTATCAGGTCGGAAGCTAAATTGAATTTGTTTTGGCTGATAGATTCTTATAAAAGACTATCTTCAAAAACGAAATTTTTTAATGATTTCTTTGATAAGCTTGCAGGAAATGATTTGCTCAGAAAACAAATTGTTGAAGGTAAATCAGAAGATGAAATTAGAAAAAAATGGGATGCTGATTTGAAAAATTTTAAAGAAATCAGGAAAAAGTATTTATTATATACTGATTTTGAATAATAAATAGAATTAAATGAAAACAAAAATAATATTTTTATATTTGCTGGCATTAATTGCATGTAAAAATACTGCAGAAATAAAATCTGTAGAATCAAATAATAACAAAACAATGGATGTAGAAAAAAAAGGAAGAGTTACTGGCATTGGAGGGATTTTTTTTAAATGTAGAGATCCCAAACAGATGAAAGATTGGTATTCGGGAAATTTGGGTCTGAAAACTGATGAATATGGAAGTATGTTTGAATTCAGAAAATCAGAAGAGCCTTATGAAAAAGCTTATCTGCAATGGAGTCCGTTTTCTGAAAAAACAAAGTATTTTGAGCCTTCTCAAAAAGAGTTTATGATAAACTACAGAGTAGAGAATATCGAATTGCTTGTAAATGATTTAAAACAAAAGGGGATAGTTGTTTTGGATAGCATAGAATCTTATGATTATGGGAAATTTGTTCATATACTTGATCCTGAAGGAAACAAGATTGAATTATGGGAACCGATTGATAATGATTTTACCAAAAGTAATGAAGTAAAAACTGCAAAATAAAAAAAGTCGCTCTAATTTGAGCGACTTTTTTATTTTTTAGTCAATCTTTTTGATATAACATCTGCGTCTGATATGCTGACGTGGATTATAATCTTTCCAGATATCAATATTTTTATTATTTGTTTCCAAAACCGGATTTTGAATGGTTTTTTCAATACCGTTTTTGATATAATTTCTCATTAATTCATCAAACATCAGTGCATTTAGTCCTTTGTTCTGCCAATCGGGGCGGATAGCAATTAAATACATATCCACAATTTTGGCTTTTTTCATTCCGTTTAACATATGATACCAACCAAAAGGCAATAGTTTGCCATTTGTTTTTTGTGCTGCTTCAGACAATGATGGAAGTGTTATACCGAAGCCCAACATTTCATTATCCTCGCTCATAACACATGAAACATATTCAGGATTTACATAACTGATGTATTGTTTTGTAAATAAATCGATTTGTTTTTCAGATAGAGGAGCAAAACCATAAAGTGGTAGAAAACTTTGGTTAAGTACATCGAAAATCTGATGTGCATAGGATTTAAGTTCTTTGGTTGTTTTTGCTTTTAAAGTGTGAACTTTGTACCTTTTTGCAACCATTTCGGCAATTTTTCTCAGTTTTTCAGGTTCTTCTTTAGGAACTTGATATTCAAACTGCAACCAGTCTGTATCTTTTTCATAGCCTAGTTTTTCAATCAAAACAGGGTAATAATCATGATTATAATAAGTGGCATAAGTACCTAATTCGTTGAATCCATATACAAGCATACCTTCTCTGTCCATATCGGTGAACCCAAGTGGTCCGTGAATTTCTTCAAAACCACGTTCTTTACCCCATTTTTCAACGGTTTTCAGTAAAGCGTCAGCTACTTTTTCATCATCAATATAATCAAAACAGGTAAAACGAATTCTGTTTTCATTCCAGCATTTATTGGCTCTGTGATTGATAATTCCACCGATACGTCCTACGGATTCACCATCTTTATATGCCAGCCAAAAGCGAGCTTCACAAAATTCATATGCAGGATTTTTATCTTTTGATAAATTATTAATTTCATCCATATCGAGAACAGGAACCCAATATGGATTATTTTTGTATAGTTTAAAAGGAAATCTGATAAATTTCTTTAAGTCTGATTTGCTGATTATTTCTTTTATTTCAATAGACATAATAATCTGATTTATTAGTATATAATAAGTATTTTTTATAAAAAGCAGCAGCTAATTACTTAGTAATTTCCACTGGTTCTTCTGTTTTTGATACGAAAATTTTTCGCAATTGGAATTACATTTCTTTTTGATTTATTCCTATAAGCAGAGCCTCTTTGGTAATAAGATGAACTTCCTACATGACCACGTTTGCGATATGCCCCATTATTGGGTGTGCTGCACGAACTTAGTATTATTGTAAAAATACTGAATAGTGTAACAAAAAATATTAATCTGAATTTTTCTAATTTAAGCATATGATATAGTTTTTTTAGCTTAAAACTTTTTGCTAAATTATAAATAAAAATACTTATTTGAAAAAAAAATAGCATTTAATTTTCAAATGCGTTAAATTTCGTTAAAAACCTTTATCCTTTAAAAATAAAATTCGTACTTTGTACTCTAATATTAACGTCAGTTTTCCGGAAAATATTCATGAGAAAGTTTTATCCTATTTGTTTAGTTGTTATTCTGATTTCTTTTTTAAGTGCTAAGTTATCTGCTCAGGAAGAGGTTTATGATAAGTTGCAGCAGATTCATGTAGCTGAATCTATTAACGATAGTATTGATTTGGCTTGTGGCTTTTATTCCTTTTATGATTCTTTGGCAGTTTTTTTCGAAGGAGATACCTTATATGGTAGTTTCGATAATGACAATATACACTATCCGAAAGCTGATTTTTCCAAAAAAACAGATACAACTACTCTTTTTCTGGTTGATAAATCTAAAAATGCCTATTTTGTTAACCCTTATGATGGTGAAGTTACTTCTCGCTTTGGCATGCGACATGGTAGATATCATTATGGTACTGACGTAAATTTGGAAACCGGTGATACTGTCAGGTGTGCATTTGATGGTGTAGTGCGAATTACCAAACTCAGCAGATCTTATGGATTTGTGGTGGTGGTGAGGCATATGAATGGATTGGAAACCTTGTATGCACATTTATCGCAAATAAATGTTGTTAATGATCAATTGATGAAAGCTGGTGATTTGATTGGTTTGGGTGGAAATACAGGTCGTTCAAGAGGTAGCCATTTGCATTTTGAAATCAGATATTTGGGTGCTCCAATAAATCCCGAAGATATTATTGACTTTCAGAATTATAAATTGATTTCCGATGTATTGTATCTCACTGCATATCATTTCAGATATCATAAAGATATTTCGAAACTGAAAGAAGCCAAATTTCATAAAGTTAAAAGTGGTGAAACTCTAGGGGCAATTGCCCGTAAATATCATACCAGTATTAATAATCTGAAAAAACTTAATCGGATGAAACGTTCTACCTTAATAAGAGCTGGTAAAAGAATCAGGGTCAGATAAAAGTTATTATTTTAATTTACACCTGCAAATAATCTTTTATTTGGGCGAATATAGTTGTATTTGAGGTGTTTTTTCGGCTGGCTGGCGCATATCAGGTGTCTTCGGATTGCGGGCATCAATATCTTCAATAAAATTCCATTTTCCTTTTTCGAAAATAAAGGCATCGAAAACATTGGTTTCGGGAACATAGAACTGTTTTTGATTTTCTAATGCTTGATTCAATGGTACCAATCGGTCAAATAATATCATTTCAGTTTTAATGTTTTCTATGTCGAAACGTTTTCCTTTTTGTGGTTTTTTTAAACGTTTTTTTACCTGATATTGCTGATCTTCATATTTTAAAGTCATAATGGCTTTGGCAGAATATTCAAAGATAATTCTTTTGGGTTTGTCTTTGCCTTTGCGAAAAATAGCTGCACCGAAAAACGGGCGGTTTCCTGAGCGGAAGGTTAAAACCTCAATCATCTTTTTGAAAGAAAGTCCATTGTTACCATTCCAGCCAAGTAAAGTATAATAAGTAATGTCTTCGTTTTTGACAGGAATTATTTTGTAATACAATGCTCCGAACCAGTTTTCCGGATCGAGTGTCTGGCTTTCGGGAACTATGATTTCTGATGATTTATCGTTGAGTTTGAATAATTCATACTTGTTCTTTTTTTCGTTAAATGCCTGCAGAAAACAATTGTATTCGAAAGTGCCATTTTCTTTGGCAATAACCCAGTTAAACATCCTGAAACGTTTGTCGGGTGAAACTAATCTTGCAATGGTATTTACAGAATCAAAGGGATAGTTGAAAGAATTCCTTATACTTAAAGCGTCTTCGAGCAAATCGGCAAAACGGGCAGAGGCTTCGAACTTTATGCGGTCGTTGGATCCGGTGCGCATGGTTTGCCCCAATATTTTCAATGAATCTTCATATTCGCCAAATGTTTCTCTATCCTGCGAATAGAGATTGGTAAGGCTCAATATAAGAATCAATAAGATGAGATTTGCTTTTTTCAATTTTGATTTTTTAAGTATTAATTATTACAACGTTGAATTTTTCTTTTTATTTTAGCAAAAGTTTTGCAAATATAATAAAAACATAGTTTATTGAAAATATTAATAGATATGCTTGTTACAATATTTGTTAATACTAATTATTATTAATTATTTAATATGGAAATACAAGAAAGAATAAATGCTTTTTCGTCTTTATCGGCGTTTTTGATTGATTATACTTTTCCGGCTGAAGCTGATGAATATTTTGGTTTTGATTTGGCTGTAAAGCAGGCTTCCTATTTTAACCCTTGGTTCGGATTTGATAATGTTATGTATTCATTGCATTCGATAGGAGATAGCATCAAGCGTTCGGCTATTGAAAAATGGGTATTGAATTATCCTGATTTAGCGGATGCAAAAAACTGCAAAAGAGTAGGAGTGGTGATGGCTGGAAATTTGCCTTTGGTTGGTTTTCACGATTTCTTTTATGTGCTGATGTCGGGGCATAAATTGATAGCTAAACTTTCGTCTGATGATAAATATCTGTTGCCGGCTGTGGCAGCAAAGCTTATTGAATTTGAGCCTCAGTTTGCTGATTTTATTGTATTTGCCGAGCAAAAACTGGAATCGTATGAAGCGGTAATAGCTACCGGTAGCAATAATTCGGCACGTTATTTCGAATATTATTTTGGAAAACATCCGCATATAATCCGCAAAAACCGCAATGCCATTGCTGTAATAAGTGGCAATGAAGATGCTGGACAGCTTGAGTCTTTAAGTTATGATATTTTAAGATATTACGGCATGGGTTGCCGCAATGTATCGCGATTGTTTGTACCCGAAAACTATGATTTTAATAACTTGCTTGCTATATTGGCAAAAAACGAAAGACTCATTGATAATTCGAAATTCAGGAATAATTATGATTATTATAAATCGATATATCTGATTAATCAGCAACCCTTTTTCGATAACGGCAGTTTGATATTGAGACAGGAAAGTTTGATATCCTCGCCTATTTCTGTAATTTATTATGATTATTATAAAACGATAGATGAAGTTGCTGAGTTTATAAAAACCAATGATGATAAAATACAATGTGTAATAGCTTGCAATGAGATGCTAGCAGAAGCTATCCCTTTTGGAAAAGCACAACAACCTGGCTTAACCAATTATGCTGATGGGGTTGATGTAATGAAGTTTTTGCTTAGCCTATAATTTTTATAAGTAATCCGATGACTGAGAGTCATCGGATTACCTGGTTTCTTATTCCTTCACAAATTTGCTTTGTAGTGTTTCTTTTTCTGTTTGTAGTTTTACAATGTAAATTCCTTTGGCAAAGCTGCTGATATCTATCTGTGTTTGTGTTTGGCTGATGTTTTGAGTCAACAGTTGTTTGCCTTGTATATCATAAATGCTTACGGTGGCATTTTGCAGACCTTGCTGTTGGCTTAGGTTTAGTGTAAGTGTGTTGGTGGCTGGGTTGGGTGAAAGGGTAAAGTTGTTTATATTTTCATTTTCTGAAATTCCAACCATTTCTGAAAGCGGACGTTTCCATACACCTCTTCCTTCTACACTTACAAAGATATTATTTCCACTTATTGCAAAAGAATTAATTCGACCATTTGGTAAGCCTGTACTCACAGAATCCCAACTTACACCATTATCTGAGGAAAGATATAAACCATTATAAATTGTTCCTGCAAAAATATTTGTACCGAAAGCTGCAATAGAATAAACAGAATAGCCCGGAATACCAGTATTTACAAGACTCCAACTTGTTCCATTATTTGACGATTTATATAATCCTCCATTGTAACCATCAACTGCACTTGCAAAAATATTTGTTCCACATACAGCTAAATATTCTTCATAACTACCATATGGACCTGCACTTGTACCAGTCCAACTTGCACCATTATTATCGGATTTAATAACTCTACTGAATGACATCCCTGCAAAAATAGTTGTTCCACTTGCTGCAAATGAATGTACATTACTATTTCCTGCAGTAGTCACTGCATTTGTTAATTCAGTCCAACTTGTACCATAATTTGTGGATCTAAAAATACCACCATCAGTACCTGCAAAAATAGTTGTCCCAAAAGCTGATATTGTATGAATTGAAAAACCTAATAACATACCAATATTTAGAGTTGTCCAACTTGCACCATTATTGGTGGATATGTATACACTATCCGAAGATGCTGTAAAGATATTTGTTCCAATATTGGTAAATAAATATGCAAATGAATAATATTGATGTGGAATGCTTGTATTACATAATACCCAATTGGCAACATTATCTGCAGATCGATATATCCCTTGATTGGTACCAACAAAAAGGTAACCATTAATTGCAAATACTGATACTGTTTTATTATTTAGAAAAGAGTTATTATACTCTACCCACTGCCCCTTTGCAATACCTCCTAATAATACCGCAATCATTAAAATGTAAATTTTCTTCATATTGTTTGTGTTTTTTTGTTTTAAAATCTGCCAGATTTGTATTTATAAGTTCCTATATAATTTGATTTATTGTTGGAACTTGCTGTTTGAAATCAGGCAGATTTGTTATTTATTGTTTTTATTATAGATGCTGTTTTGCTGATTTGGTTGTAATTGGTTTAGTAATCCGATGACTTTTGGTCATCGGATTACCTGGTTTTTTAGATTTGTTCTGTTGTAGAGTCGTCTTCGCCTTTGTTGCGGCCGCGACGTTTGGCAAGAGTAATGTTGTATTTATCGGTAATAATGTTGAGTTTGGTTACAAAGGTT
>JAHEYQ010000048.1 GCA_023251515.1 Bacteroidales bacterium | reverse complement strand
TGTATTATTGGGAGTTACAGTTATTGTACCGATTGCAGAAATAATTCCGCAGCCACCGGTCAAATTAACAGTATAGTTAAATGTTCCTGATATAGTTGGAGTTCCAATTATGGTAACCACATTTGCCAACCAACTACCAGTTACACCAACAGGTAATCCACTGAAAGTAGCTCCTGTAGCTCCTGTAGTTGTATAAGTTATATTTGTGATAGCTGTATTGATACATTTGGTCTGGTTATTTGTGCCAATGGCTGAACTCAATACAATTGTATTATTTGGTATAATTGAAATATAATTAAGAACGGTTTTTGTGCTGGTCGGGATACCATCAGCAATGGTCAGACTTACAGTATTTGAACCTGCACCTGTGTAAGTAACAATATGAGGACCTATCCCAACTGCTGTTGATGGTGTTGCATTTGCTCCAAAATTCCAGTTATAAGTTGTTGTTATAGTTGTACCTGTAGATATATTGGTAAATATTACGCTTGACCCACTACAAACAGATGTAATATCAGTATCAAAATCAGCATTTAAACCACAACCTGACAATAATATAAGTTTAACAACCTGAATTCCATTACACCCATTACTGTTTGTTTCTTTAACTTTTATATTTCCGTTTAGAATTCCAAAGTTAACCGTAATGCTATTTGTACCTCCACCTGCAGTGATAATAGCTCCTGCAGGAACTGTCCAAACATAGGTTGATCCGGGTGTGTTTACTACACTATATATTTGTCCAATCGAACTGCATATTGGTGTTGCATTTCCCGTAATTGCTGATGTTAAAGGTAATGGATTGACTACTAGTGTAGCATTATTTGAAGCTGATACGGATGTATTAGCTAAATTATTTGATGGACTATTAATAATGTTTGTTCCTGATAATACAACAGCTCCATTTCTGGCAAGTAATCTGCCATCTATTGATGAGCCTGTATTCATCGTAATAGAAGTTAATGCCAGAATATTTCCTTTAAAAATTGTACCGTTGCCGATAGTTGCTGAACTACCAACCTGCCAGATAATATTTTTAGCCTGAGCACCTCCACTTAGAATTACATTTCCACCTGCTCCACCAACTGTGGTAAAATCAGATGCTATCTGAAAAATCCATACAGCATTTGCATTACCCTGGGCATCAAGAGTCAAATCACCTGATTGAATCAAAAGTGTTGAAGTTGATTTATAAATACCTGGAGCAAGCGTTTTTCCACCCTGATCGCCCGCCACGGTAATTGGTGCCGGGGCTGTTGCGCCTTCAGCAAAAAGATAAGCATCAGTCAAATCCTGTTTAGCCTGTATTAACATCGCTGCTACTCCCGAAGGGGCAACATCATCAGATGCATAAATGGCTCCATTAACAATTGTAGCTGGAGGAAATCCTGTAACAGATGAACGAACACCAGGGCTTATTCCAATATTCATATCACTAATTACACTAAAACCAGTGCTGCTGATACCTACACCTGAAAGAATACCAAATTCACCAGCCGATTTAAGATTTACAACCAATGAATTTACAGGTGAACATAATCCTGTAACAACAACATTATAATTTGAAGCTGTATCTAAAATAGTTGCAAAATTTATTTTGAGAGTATCAGAAGTTGCTCCTGATATATTTCCACCATTTAAAATATTAATATTCCCTTTTCTCCATTGATAAGTGTTACCAATTCCGGTGGCAACTACAGAAAAATACACAGAATTTCCAACACATACAGATTTGTTAACAGGTTGAGTTGTAATAATCGTAGCAGTATTAACAGCCAATGATACATTAATTGAAGTATCATTAGGTGAACAGCTTCCAAAAACAATTACATTATAGTTGGCAGCAGCATCAACGACATTTACCGGATTAATAGTAAGCGTATTAGAATTAACTCCTGTTATATTAATGCTATTGATTAGGTTTATCGTTCCTTTTCTCCATTGATAAGTAAGGCCTGATCCTGTAGCAGTAACTGAAAAATTCACTGAACTTCCGGCACAAACTGTTTTATTAATAGGTTCAAGGGTAATAATCGGAGGATAAGTTCTTAATAAAGAAACATTTACTGAAGTATCTTTTGGCAAACATGTTCCTGAAACTATTACATTATAATCAGATGCAGTATCTGATATTATCATAGGATTAAACCTAAGTGTATCAGAAGTTGCTCCTGATATATTGCCACCATTAACTATGTTTACATTTCCTTTCCTCCATTGATATGTAAGGTTAGATCCGGAAGAAATAACTGAAAAATTAACTGAACTTCCGATACATGCTGTTTTATTGGTAGGTTCGGTTGTAATATTTGGAGGAGTGTTAACTACCAAAGAAACATTAATTGAAGTATCATTAGGTGAACAGCTTCCAAAAACAATTACATTATAGTTGGCAGCAGCATCAACGACATTTACCGGATTAATAGTAAGCGTATTAGAATTAACTCCTGTTATATTAATGCTATTGATTAGGTTTATCGTTCCTTTTCTCCATTGATAAGTAAGGCCTGATCCTGTTGCAGTAACTGAAAAATTAACTGAACTTCCGGCACAAACTGTTTTATTAATCGGTTCGAGGGTAATAATGGGAGGAGAAGTTCTTAATAAAGAAACATTTATTGAAGTATCTTTTGGCAAACAACTTCCCGAAACTATCACATTATAATTAATTGCAGTATCTGATATTACCATAGGATTAATCCTAAGTGTATCAGAAGTTGCCCCTGAAATATTGCCACCATTAACGATGTTTACATTTCCTTTCCTCCATTGATATGTAAGGTTAGATCCGGAAGAAATAACTGAAAAATTAACTGAACTTCCGATACATGCTGTTTTATTGACAGGTTCGGTTGTTATTACCGGTGGAGTATTAACCACTAAAGCAACATTTATTGAAGTGTCATTTGGCAAAACAGTTCCGCTTACGATAACATTATAGTTTGCAGCAGCATTAGAGATATTTACCGGATAAATTTTAAGTGTATCAGAAGTTGCTCCTGATATATTGCCACCATTAATCAGGTTTACATTCCCTTTTCTCCATTGATAAGTTAATGCTGATCCTGTTGCCGTTACTAAAAATTTAACAGAATCTCCGGAACAAACAGTTTTAGTTACAGGTTCTGTTGTAATAACAGGACCTGCAGAAGCACCGCATCCGGGTGGCATAATGGCTGTAATTGCAGATGTACTTAAAGCACCATTTGTTGTTAGTGCTCTTCCATCAAGCTTAACGCCTGTATTCAAATTCATTGCACCATTGTTACAAACAATAGTTCCGACAAATTCAGAATAATCATTTATAGTTACAGCACCATTAACCAACCAATACACATTTTTAGATTGTGTACCGTTAATCATTTTAACTTTAGAATAAGTACTTGTACTAATAGCACCATATATTTTAATTACAAATACAGCATTGGGATCACCTAATGCGTTCAGAAAAACGGTATCTGTAAAAGTTACAGCCCCATTCATTAAATAAGTATGTGGTGTCAGAACCAATTGATTTCCAAACTGAGCAGGATATAATAATTCAATATCATAAGGTAATATATTGAGATAACTATAAGCATTAAGCAAATCAGCTGCCGCTGCAACTGTTGATCCGTCAGGAATCGGATGGATAGCACCCGTTACAAATAATGGATTAAAACCTGATGTTAATCCCACATTTGTTCCAACATCGCCTGTAATATGTGTTATACCAACATTGGTAACAGGTCCGTTTGATGAAAAGATAGTATAGCATTCAGCTGAAACCAAAGTTGGAGGCAATGGCCCGGTAAGAGCCGGACTTCCGCAACCAATTGGTGTATATGCCAACACTCCGCTGACATTAATAGCTCCATTGGTTGAAAGTAATCTTCCTTCCAGCGTATCGCCACTATTCATATTTATAGCTGCATTGTTAGCAATAACGGTACCACGCATGGTGGTTCCGGTAGCCATGTCAACCAAACCTTCAACTTTCCAGAATACTTTACAGGCTTGTGCCCCATTAATCAGTTTGACTTTTGAATTGGCATTAGTTGAAAAAGGTCCTTGAATTTTAAAGATAAAAACTGCATTGGGATTTCCCTGTGCATTAAGCGTTAAGCTTAAATTTAATGTAGTTGCGCCTGTTATTGAATAAACTCCGGCAATCAGCGTATCTCCATTTCCCAGCAAAGGAGCAGGGAAATAATTTGGGACGGTGCTATTTAACTGATTATATGCAATAAGCAAATCAGCTGCACACAAAGCACTTTTGGGGCTACTGGCAAAAGCCATTACACCATTCACATTTCCAAAACCGGTTACGCCTCCGTTATTTGTTCCCACATTGCCGGTCAGATGAGAAATACCTGTATTCCCAACTGCGCCAATTGTAGTAAAAATTACAAAATCGGCTGCCGTTCCCAAGGGGGGAGCCTGAGCGAAACTTAAACCTGGTATTAACAGCAGCAAAATGAGCTTTAATACATTTAGTATTCGTGTTTTCATTTTCATTATTTATTAAAGTGAATTATTTTTCACGGTACAAAGATAGTTTTGCATGCTTCGGATTGCATTACATAATTTGTGGAAAGAATTACATTATTCACGCTTTTCAAATTTACAAAATGCTTAAAAATCATTTGATTCAGATTATGAATGCTTGTTTGCAAAACAAAAAAGCCGATAGATTTGATTCTATCGACTGCTTTTGGTGTTTTATCCTGAGATAGATTAACTATCTCTTATTAAGTTTTTTTTCATTAGGAACTTTTAATCCTTCATGTCGGGCTTCACTTATTCCAATTGCGATAGCTTGTTCTCTTGTTTTTACAAATCCACCTTTGCCATCTTTGCCCGATTTTAGTTCGCCATGCTTAAATTCATGCATTACTTCTTCTATTTTTTCCTGTGCTCTTTTAGAATATTTTGCCATAATGTTTTTATTATCACTGAATTGTTTATTTCGTTGTATTACTATCATTACACGAAGTAGATTTATCTTCATCAATAACCTCTGGTTTTATAGGTTGTCCTATTTCAGAAGGATAAGTCTTAACTGGTATATTTACTTCCGGTTTTAACTTTGTTGGATTTGGATCTTTATCGGGTTTTGCAGGCGAATTCTGATGATTTGGTTTCGGATTAAATTGCTTGCCTGATTGTATGTTTTGCTTTGCATTCATTTTTTTATTTATTAAAAGTTTAGTTTACTCAAAGTACAAAGATAGATTTGCAGGCTTTGTATTGCATTACACAATTAAAGTAAAGAATTACATTATTCACACTATTCAATGATTCTAATCTTTTATTAAGCTTTTACTTATAAATGATATTATAAAAATATTGTAAGTGCAATTTTATCAGCTTCCTTTTAGCATTATTTATTCAGATATATTGATCCTTTGATAATTTCAGTACCAATACCCAAATCAAGCAAATAAAAATAGGTTCCTATTGGTAATACATCCCCGCTGGTTACTATTCCAAACATTGATTTTCCATCCCAGGTATTATGATAAGGACTGTCTTCAAAAACTTTGTTTCCCCAACGATTGTATATTAAAAACTTATTAGCCGGATAATTATCAATACCTCTGATAACAAACAAATCGTTGATTCCGTCTCCATTAGGAGAAAAGCCTTCGGGAATAAAGAAATCTACCACACAGTTTGTTACAATTATAGTAACATAAGAAGGCAGAGAACTACAGCCATTTGATGAAACTGTTAGCGAATAAAGACCTGCATCATTAAGTGTTGCTGAGTTGATTACCGGATTTTGAAAAGATGATAAAAACCCATTAGGACCCAACCATAAATAGCTAAGACCGGCTATCGATTGCGATGTTAAGTTTATAGAACTTCCAATGCAAACAGGAGAGTTTCCATTTGCAATTATAACGGGTACCGGACTAACAAATACTTGTCCCGATCTTATCGAACCAAGGCAACCGTCAGCAGACATTTCCTGTACATCCAATAAAAAAGTCCCGGCAACTGTCCATGTGATATTGATATCATTGGTAATTGAACTGCTCTGGATAATCCCATCAATTCGCCATGTGTATGTTGAACCTGATACTGGATTTACATCTACACTATAATGCTTTGATGCACCTACACAAACATTGTCGGGCATGGCAACCTGGGCAATTGTGTTTGAAATACCTGAAATAACAATGCAAAACAATAGTAAATACCTGAATTGATTAAACATATCTTTTTGTTTTATTCTATGTTGCAATTATTTTCTAATTGATCTTTAATGAAGAGAATATTGTACAACCCGACGGGTTGATTTTCTGAATTCTAAATTTGAAATGATATTTATTAACCCGTTGGGTTTTTAAATAATTGATGATAATATTGTTATGCTTATAAAACTGCTTTGTTTTAATATACAACAAAGCAGTTTTTAAGCATTTATTTAATCTGAATTATAATAGATTTGCTAATATCTTAGCATTTTTATTAATTATGCCAGATAGGAGAAGTTACAGGTGTAAGTGGCTGAACATTTATTGTAATAATTGTTGCAGCAGAAATACATCCTGTAGCATTTGTTGTGGTTAAATCGTAAATGCCTGTGCTTAGTAAATTAAATATACCTGTTGCATTTGTTACTGCTGTTACTACAGGATTGGTACCTGTAATGGTATAAGTAATTCCTGCTCCGGGTACGGGTGAAGTAACGTTTACAATTCCGGTGGCAACTGCACAACTTGGTTGTGTTATACTTGCTGTTGGAGCAACTGGTGTAGATAATGATGGAGTTATGGTAATACTTAATGCAGTTGAAGTACATCCATCTGAATTTGTAGTAGTAATATCATAAACTCCGGGTGTTAAGCCTGCAAAAATACCTGTTGCATTAGTTACTGCTGCTACCACAGGTGCTGTGCCTGTTATGGTGTATGTAATTCCTGCAGCAGGTGCCGGAGAAGTTACATTAACAGTTCCTGTTGAGACCATACAAGTAGGCTGTGTTAAACTGGCAATTGGAATAGCTGGTGTAAGAGGTTGTGCATTTATTGTAATACTTGTTGCAAGAGAAGTACATCCTACCCCATTGGTTGTGGTTATATCATAAACGCCCGGATTTAATCCTGCAAAAATACCTGTTGCGTTAGTTACTGCTGCTACTACCGGTAAAGTTCCTGTAATAGTGTAAGTAATTCCTGCGCCTGGTGAAGGACTTGTTACATTAACAGTTCCGGTTGCAATAGCACAACTTGGTTGAGTTAAACTTGCAACTGGTGCAAGTGGTGTTGCTGGTTGTGCATTAATAGTTACACTTGTTGCAGTGGAAGTACATGCATAAACATTGGTTGTAGTTACATCATAAACGCCTGAATTTAATCCTGCAAAAATACCTGTTGAATTGGTAACTGATGCTACTACAGGTGAAGTTCCTGTTACAGTGTAAGTAATTCCTGCACCCGATGCCGGACTGGTAACATTTATAGTTCCGGTGGCAAGAGCACAGCTTGTTTGTGTCAGACTTAAAAGTGGTGCTGCCGGACGTGGATTAACAGTAACATCTACACTCATTAATGTCTGGCAACCATCGCCGTTGGTTTCCGTTAATGTTAGATGATACGTAACAGGAGCTATCGGATTTGCCCATATTACATTGGTTGATACAGTACCTGCTGACGTAATTGTCCAATCGACACCCGAAGTACCTGTGGAAATACTCCATAGAAATGTATTGGCTGCGTTTCCGGGAGTTACATAATAAGGCTCTGTGCCCGGACAAGTACTCTGTGTTAAAGTTTGACTTGTTTGAGCCCATGCTCCTGTTGCACTTAATATGAGAATTATCATAACTAAGTTTTGCAAAAATTTAAACTTTGATTTCATTTTTTTATTATTTAATTGTTTAATGTATAATTGAATGCCCATATAATCATTCAGGTTTTGTTTAAAAAAAAATGTTAGTGGACATTTCATGATTTGTTTTTTTAATTGTTTTATTTATTGTTTTTTCTTTTATATAATTTTTATTCTTTTCGCTATAATTACTTAAAGTGTTTGATTCTGATAAGGAGATATTGCTTAAAGAACTTTGTCCGGTTTTTCTTGCGGATGCGCTTCCATTATTATTACTACAACCTAAGCAATCATATAATTCGTACTCATTTTCCATAGCTTTTTATGTGTGTTTTAATTCATATTTATATAAGTTATTATTGATGATATATTGATGATGTTGGTGGCAAAGGACTAACTGTAACCGAATAATTGGCCGAAATAATTCCGTTTCCGCAGGCATTAACGCCATAAACGTTTATATTTCCTGATGCAGAGGTAAGTGCAAAATCAACTTTTATGCTATTGGTATTTATACCCGAAACTATCAGAGCCCCTGCCGGTAACGACCAAACATAAGATGTTGCATTATTAATTAAAGGTACAGTATATATAACTTCTGTCTGCCCCTGACAAACCAAAGCGGTACCCGCAATAGTTCCTGCGGCTGAAGGCAAATAAGCTGCTGTAATATTATGAGTAGATATGGCTCCGGCTCGCGAAAGTATTCTTCCGTTAAGTACTGAAGATTCGTAAAGATTTACTGCTCCATCAACCAATACCGTTCCTGCAAAAACTGAATTGTCGCCCATATCGAATTGCCCTCCTATTTGCCAGTAAACATTGCACATTGATGCCGAATTTATCAATATTACATTTGAAGAAATTCCTGTGGCAAAAGCGCCACCTATTCTGATAATAAAAACCGCATCGGGATTGCCAAGTGCATTTAATGTTAAATTGCCATTTAATGAAGAAGCTGCTCCGGTGTTGTATGTGCCGGGGGTAATTTCCTGTCCGTTTCCTAACAAAACGCCCAATACCGAACCACCCAAAGTACTCATATATGTATAAGCATTCTGAACGGCAGTAGCTGCTAAAACCGATGCAGCATTTTCTATGTGTATCTGCCCATTTACCACACCCGGTGGAAAACCTGTAAACAAACCTGCATTGGTTCCTATGTTGCCCGAAATATTGGTATTTCCCAAATTAGTAAATGCTCCGGTAGCAGTAAATAATGTAAATGCTGATGCTGCCCCCAGATTGGGTGCTTGCCCAAAATTAATTTTGGGGTAAACAAATAGTACAACGACTATAAATAAAAATAATAATTTGTTTTTCATTTGTTTATTTATTCTAATTATTTAATTGTACAAATCCCTGCCCATATAATTATTGTTGATTGGAATGCCTTATTATTCAAGGGCATTTTATTTTATTAGCAAACTTATTTTTGTAGTACAAAGATAGATTTGCATGCTTCGGATTGCATTACACAATTAGTGGAAAGAATTACATCATTCACAGTTTTTAACGATGCAAAATGCTTAAAATACAGCAAAATAGGCAATAAGAATCATATTTTTGTTACATTTAATTATGGTCTTATTTATTTGTAATGCTGAACACAGATTGAACTTATTTTTATTTTAAAAAATCGCTATTGTCAGATAATTTATTTTGAAATTCGTTTTGGTCTTACTTTTTTTGGAGAAACCTTCCCGACGTTTTTTTTGGATATATTTCTTAAATAAATGCCATTTCTATTCAAAAATATAATTGAGTTTCGTAAAATACCACATCTTTTTCCCTCCCGACAATACCAAAACCGACTTAGTAATTCCTAAAGCCTAAAAAAGCCTCAACGTGACAGGTTTTGATATGAAAAATGATGTATATTTGTAGGAAAAATAAAAATGACATTTATCAGAATTTTACAGCCAACATGCGGAAGTAAAAGAGGTTTTTGTCAGAGATTTATGGCGTTGAATGTAAGCAAAAAAACAATAACAAACTTGACAGAAACAAAAGACAAAGTAACAATTGGACTAAGATTAGCCTCAATGTTGGTTGACCACTTCATAATGACATTCATAATAATGTTTATCGTTATGCCAGAATTTGCTATTAATATGTTTGATGCATTCAACATTGACCATGATCCAACCTCATTTGGATTAGGTGGAATATCTTTTCTATTTGCATTTGGATTTTCAACTTACTTTAACAAGGACATATTTAACGGACGAAGTCCTGCAAAGAGAATTCTAAAAATGCAGGTAATTGATAACAAAACAGGACAAGTGGCAAACCCTTTAAAATGTTTAGCAAGAAACTTGACAATTCCTCTGTGGCCACTTGAAGTAATCTTTATCTTTATTTACCCCAAAAGACGACTTGGCGACAAAATCGCAGGTACAAGAATCGACTATATTGAAAATCCTGAAAAGACAAAAATGGATTGGTCAAAATTTGCAATTGCATTATTAATTGCAATTGGATTCTCAATTCTCATTACACTTCCATTTACAGTAATGAATTCAAAATGGAAAACTGATAACGTTTCATATATCAAGAATACATTTAACCAAACAAAGAGTGAACAGACAAATAAATTATTTGAGGATAAACTTAATGGATTGATAAGAGAAGCAAACTTTAGAATTTATGACAAAATAAAAAATGACGACAGAAAATTTGTTGCGGGAATTTTGTATTTCAACAATCAAAGTGACTATGACAACTTTGAAGAATCCGAAAGTAAAATTTCCGAATTGTTGACTTCCGAATTTTCACTTGACAGTCATGTTTGTTTCTTGAAGTTCGTTTACAAAGAACCGGGAAGTATAAGTACAAGACAGAAAATGTATGACTCACGAAAAGAAGAAAACTAAAAAGCCTGCCGCTAATCAAGCATTACTCCCCTGCCATAATCAGCTAACAGCGAGCAGCCGATTAAAAAATGTTGTATATTTGTAGGAAAAATAAAAATGACATTTATCAGAACTATACAAGCAACATGCGGAAGTAAAGGAGGTTTTTGTCATATATAATAATGTTAGTAAACATAAAAAGATTGACTATGAACAAACTCTTGACAATTGTAATTTTTGTTCTAATAAGTAATTTATCAACTTTTGCAGATTGCACTGCTTGTTGGGAACTAAAATATGTTCGGATAGTATTAGATAATGAAAAAGAAGTGATAGGATATGTTAAATGGAATACCTCGTGGTATTCTTGGTTAGAGAATCCAAATCCTGAAATACCAAAGACATTTCCTGAAAACATGATTAGTTTTTATAAGAAATGGAAAAATGGTACTGCCGAGATAGATATATATATGAAAATATTCAAAATCGGAGAAAATGAAGTTTGGGCAGGTTATTTTGCAACGAAAGAGGATATTATACGAGTTACTTTTGACAAAATTAAAACAATTAAAAAAGAAGATAATATTATAAATAATATTTCAGGAGCTGATAAATTATCAATTTTCAGTTCTAAATCACTTAAAATCATTACAAGAAAACCCAACAACATAAAAAAAGTCGAAGATACTGGGTGTGACATTTATATATTAAATTATAGCAATCAGATTAATGAAAGCCTTTTCAACGAAATAATTTCAAAAGGTTTTTATGACAAAGAAATAGAATTGGAAGAAAAAGATATTTATGTCTTAAGAAAATGTTATGATTGAATAATTTATGTGTGCTAATCAAGCATCACTCCCTTGTCTTAATTAGCAAATAGGGAGCAGCAAATTAAAAAAAGATGTATATTTGTAGGAAAAATAAAAATGACATTTATCAGAACTATACATGCAACATGCGGATGTAAAGGAGGTTTTTGTCAGGCATTTAAGAGTGTTTTATGGCATTTTAAAATGAAAGTACTTCTAACCATAATAACAACTTTAAGCCTATTAACATGCTCTGCACAAGGGAAAAGGGTTATTATTGACACTTTAGGGGTTGATTCTATCAGTCAAGTATTTTACAAAAATGGACAATTATTCTTCCAAGTTCCATACAAAGATGGGAAACAGAATGGTTGGTATGAGCAGTACCATGAAAATGGAAAAGTTTGGGAAAAGCAATTAAGAATTAATGGAAAAGTAGTAGATGGATACAACGTAGCATTTCACGACAATGGACGAATTTATCAAAAAGGATACTATAAGAATGGTCATGAAGTTGGGAAATGGTATTCATTTACCTCAGATGGGAAACCATTCAAAATTTATTTTTACAATAGAACTGGTAAATTGATAAAATTAAAAGTTTGGAGTGAAGAAAAACAAAAATGGACAAAATCAGGTCTTTATTGATTTAAGAGAAGAATGTAATCTTTATTGAAAAAAATATAAGCAACAGGCTCTAATCAACCATCCTCCCCTGCCTTAATTAGCTGACAGAAATAGCAGAATAATAAGCATAAAAAGCCGATAGCAGGATTGCTATCGGCTTTTTATGCTTATTATATTCTGAAATTATACTATTGAGAAATAAGTTTTCCCGATTGAATTGTTTTGTTATTGGAAATTACTTTATAAAAGTATATTCCTCTGGGCAAATTATTGTTTTCAATTGTAGTTACCTGTTTAATAATTGATTTATGTATTATTTCTTCTCCCAGAATATTATAAATAAATAATTCGTTATTAATAAGTTGTGCAACATCGTTAATTTTAATAGTTAAATATGTAGTAAACGGATTAGGATATATACTTACTGCTTTATTGTTGGCTGTTAAAATTACAGTTGGAATACCAACACTTCCGCAGTTGGCAGGTATCGTTGGCGCAATTGCATTTATAGCAGTTGTGGTAATTGCACCTGTGGTTGTCAGCGATCGGCCATCAAGAGTAACACCTGTATTTAATGCGCCTAAAGCACCGTTATTACAAATTATAGTCCCTCTGAAAATAGAATAATTGTTAATACTTACCGCTCCTTCTATTTTCCAGTAAATATTTTTTGACTGAGCACCATTCATCAACACAATGTTAGAATAAGTTGAAGTGGTAAGTGCACCATTTATCTGAATGACAAATACTGCATTAACATTACCTAATGCATTCATAAAAACAGTATCAGTTAGAGTAGCAGCTCCGTTCATTCGATAAGTGTGAGGTGTTAGCACCAGACTATTTCCAAATTGAGCAGGATATAATAATTCAATATCATAAGGCAATGCATTTACTAAGTTATAGGCAACAAGTAAATCGGCTGCACATTGTGCAGTAGAACCATCGGGTATAGGATGAATGTTTCCGGTTACAAATAAAGGATTATAACCTGTTGCAGAACCATTGTTGCTCCCAATATCACCGGTAATATGTGTAACACCAGAATTAGAAACAGCACCATTTGTTGAAAATATAGCATAGCAAGCAGCAGCACCCAATACAGGTGCTGTGGGTCCGTTCAGAACCTGACTTCCACATCCTATTGGTGTATAGGCTAGCACACCATCAACAGTAATAGATCCGGCAGTAGTTAAAGCTCTTCCTTCTAGTGTGTCGCCGGTATTCATTATTATTGAAGCATTGTTTGCAATAACGGTTCCTCTCATGGTAGTTCCCGAAGCCATATTAACCATACCCTCTATTTTCCAAAATACATTACATGCCTGTGCACCATTTATAAGTTTGATTTTAGCATCAGCATTTGTTGAAAATGATCCCTGTATTTTAAAGATAAATACAGCATTCGGATTATTTTGTCCATTGAGTGTTAAATCTAAATTAAGCGTTGTTGCACTGGAGATAGAATAAACTCCGGCATTAAGTACCTGTCCGTTGCCAAGCAAATTGGCAGGGAAGAATGTGGGAATAGTACTGTTAAGTAAGTTGTAAGCAATTAGTAAATCGGCTGCACATTGTGCACTTGCACCATCATTGTCATGCATAATACCGTTTACGTTTCCGAAAGCAGTACTCGAACCATTATTTGTGCCGATATTGCCTGTAAGTTGCGAAATACCTGTATTACTTACAGCTCCGTTTGTTGAAAAAAGCACAAAATCAGCAGCAGTTCCCATAGCAGGATCCTGAGCAAAATTTATTATTGGTATTGATAGTAAAATCGTTACTACTAATACATTAAGTAAACTTGTCTTCATTTTAATATTTTTTAATTTGTGAGTAAATTATCACTTTACAAAGTTAATACCATCATTCTACCTCGTCATTACAGAATTACATATAAAACTTACACCATTTACAGATGTAGATCTCAGGATGTTAATGCTTGAATTTAAGGGTAACAGTCAAAACAAAAAAGCACCTCAATTAATAAAGAAGTGTTTTTTTAAAATCAAAATTGATAATTACTTATCATTTATTGAAATTTATTTTACATGATGTTTCAAAATCTCTTTTTGAGATTCTACAGCATGGGTAGTGTGACCTTGTGCTTTAATAGTACTTTCGTGTGCTTTGTCATGATTTTTAGCTTCATGATGTTTTACAGCTTCGTGATGAAATTTTGCTGCTTCTTCTAAATGCTTAGCCGCTTGTTTGTGGCTTTCAATATTTTTTTCCATTTTATTATTATTTAAGTGTTATTTAATTATAACGATGCAAAGATATATAGATCGGTTACGCTTATTATTACATGATTTCGGATAAAATTTGCATGATTTACAGATTGATACTTTTGCTGTGTTTTATGCATACACTGCGTTTAACAAACTCAACGTTCATAAAGGAAAAATTTCATGCTATCAATAATTTCCTGCATTTCTTCTTTGGTTTTCTGAAGCTTGTATTCAATCATTCGCATCATACTCTCTTCTTTACCCTCCCTGTACTTTAAATCTTTATCAGTTAGTTGAGGATATTTTTTTCTAAGCTTTATACAGAGCTCATTCCAATATGCTTGTTTTGTAATTGTTTGCATTTTCTAATAATTAAATTAATTAATAAATACATCTATTGTTTTGATAATCTCTTGTCGAAAAACAAGTTAATGATAATAATTACGACAGCTAAACCTATGAGCAGATGAATATTTTCTGCTGGTTTAAAAACAATTCCCCAAATTACAATAAGCAATATTGCAAGTATATATAGTAAATTCTTCATGACTTTTAAGTTTAAATTGATATTTAAATAATTGTATAAAATTACATCAAACGCCATCTGAAAGCATTACATAATTTTTGATAAATATTGTATTATTCACACTTTTTATTTTTTGATTGATACAGTAAAACTAATTTAACGAAAGTGAGATATAAAAGCTAATCAAACTATTATGAGCATCCGGGATGGTATAAGATGTCCCTTGAATTGATCTTTCTTTTACTACTTTGGTGAATCCATAATTATATCTTATACCCAGCGTTATTGTTCCCATATCAATTCCTACACCCAAAATAAATCCTGCATCCAGCGTATTGTTATCGCTTTTATTTATGTTGTTTTCGAAATCAAACAAATTGGTGATTAACACATTACTAACCTTACTGCTAATCAATATACCTGCAAATGGTCCTGCATGAATATTAAAATTATCGTTTATATTAACTACAATTAATAACGGCACTTCAAGATACCTGAAGTTGAACTGTACGGTTCCATTTAACAGCAATCCATTGTAAGTAATTTCGCCACCTTTGGGCATATAATTTATTTCGGGTTGTATAGCTATATTATTTATAATTGGCAATTTAGCAAACAAACCCAAACTATATGTGGTAATCATTTTGGTACTTAAAGCACCTTTGGCATTAAGCATTGTATTATTAAAGCCTCCTTTTATTCCATATCTTGTCGCTTTTTTTGTATCATCCTGTGCTTTTACAGAAGTATAACACATAAAAATCAACAATAATGAACTGCAAATTAAAATAAATCTCTTTTCCATTTTGCTTAGTTTTAATAATGAAAATAAAAAAAAGTATTGCATAGCATACTGCTTTACAATACTTTTCGATTTAATAAATAATTAAAGTGATGTAATAATCCTGTGTAATTCTTCTTTAGTTTTACCAAGTTTAACCTGAAGTCTTCCCATCATTTCTTCTTTTTTACCTTCTTCAAACATTAAATCATTGTCTGTAAGGGTTGCAAATTTTTGTTTTAGTTTGCCTTTCTGTTCTTTCCAGTTTCCTTTTATTTCTGTAGTATTCATTTTTATATGTTTTAATATGAGTGAATTTATACAGAACAAAGGTATAGGCACTAATGATGGAAAGCATTATATAATTAATGATATTACTTGTAATATTTACATATTTCAAATTATACCAAAGTGATTTATAAATTAGTTCATTTATTAATGGTATAATGCCGATCAGAAATATGTTATAGTTTCAAGAGCGAAGCGAATTGAACTATTATATATTTCATTTCGGTATTATTAGCGTCCGGTAAAAATATATGGATTTGAAATGTAGAATCTCAATTAAATTTCTGTTGTAAAAGCTTATCGGACAATACTGTAATTTTTTTTATTGATAGGTATGAGTGAGACCTATGAGCAAAAACTAATTTTTATTGATAGTCATGAGTGATGAGTATGAGCAAAAACTAATTTTTATTGATAGTCATGAGTGATGAGTATGAGCAAAAACTAATTTTTATTGATAGTCATGAGTGATGAGTATGAGCAAAAACTAATTTTTATACCTACATACGAGTGATAGGTATGGGCAAAAACTATTATTTATACCTACATACGAGTGATAGGTATGGGCAAAAACTAATATTTATATATACATACGAGTGATAGGTATGAGCAAAAACTAATTTTTATACCTACATACGAGTGATAGGTATGGGCAAAAACTAATTTTTATTGATACATACGAGTGATAGGTATGGGCAAAAACTAATTTTCAGAAGTCCCGTTTACATTCTTTCCATATACCAACGCAATTCCTTTTCTATTTTTTTGTAGCGGAATATGGCCGGAATTATTTTTTCTAAGCGCATAAAAGCGGTTTCACTTTTTACCACATAATCAAAAGCCTTATGATGCATGCAGTTAACAGCCACTTCTATTTTATCCTGTGCCGACAGCATTACTACCGGAATTTCTGAATTATAGGCTTTTATCTTATCTAAAGTTTCAATACCGTTCATAACTCCCTTTTCTATACCATCAAGCTGGTAATCAAGAATAATAATATCAGGATTTTGCGATAAATTTTCAATACAAAGTTCGCCGTTTGCAAAAGTTCTGATAGTAAATTCAGGATGCTGATGGAAATCAATTTCCAATGCTTTTAAATACAGCGCGTCGTCATCTACCAGAAAAAGGTTTATTTTTTTTCCGTTGTTCATTTTTTAGTATTTTTAATTGTATTTAGCTCAATTTCTAATTCTGTGCATGCTTCTTTACAAACATATTCGAGTTCCAAAACCAAATCATATATTCCTTCCGATTGTTCCTGATTTTTGGCATAATCCTGAATTCGTTTTGCCATATTTTCATAGTTGACATTTATACCCATTATTGAAAACGAAGGAATCATTTTGTGTACTGCCGCATATAACGACTGCCAGTCTTTTCCCTTCCAACTCTGTTTCATTGCACTAATAAGCGGAGGTGTTTGTTCCAGATAAAGAGAAATCATTTCTTTCATCAAAACAGGATTTGATTTTGTACGAAGTATTAAATAATCCAGGTCAGTATATTTAATTGCCTTTAATTCGATGTTTTCATTTGCATTTCCAATATATCCATCACTTTGTATTGATTTTTTTATTGCACTTATTATTTTGTTGTACAATAATCTTTCGTCAACAGGTTTGGCAATATAATCATTCATTCCCACAGCTCTGCATTTATCCAGATCTACCGTAGTAACGTCAGCAGTTAATGCAATTATAGGAATATTGGAATGCATGGCATCACGTATATAAGCTGTTGCCTCAAAACCATTCATTTCAGGCATCTGCAAATCCATCAGTATTATATCGTAAGTGGTATTCCGCAGCATTTCAATAGCTATTTTACCATTGGAAGCAATATCGCGTTCAAACCCGAATTCATCCAGCAAAGTTTTCATAAGCAACTGATTGAGGGCAATATCTTCAACAACTAATACTTTAATGTTTTTAATTTCTTTATCCTGTTCTATAAAATCAGTATCTGATTCTATTTCAGCTTTTGTTTTTTGAAAGCGGAGAACAAACCCAAATGTAGAGCCTATGTTTAATGTACTTTTTACATTTACTATACCATCCTGAGCTTCTACCAATTGCTTAACAATGGCAAGTCCTAAACCGGTTCCGCCATAAAGCCTTGATGTACCACTGGATGCTTGCTGAAAGTTATCGAAAATTTTTCCTATTTTTGCTTCTGTTATCCCTATACCGGTATCTTTAACTGCAAATTCTATATTTACAAAATTATCATCTTCACTAAGCAAACTAACACTTACAGTTATTTTGCCCTTACTTGTAAACTTAACCGCATTACTTACCAGATTTATAATAATCTGATGCAAACGTACCGGATCCCCAACCAAAACTTCCGGAATTCGAGGGTCATATTCCTTAAGTAATTCCAAATTCTTTTCATGTATTTTGGGTTCAAACAAATGAAGCATAGCCGAAATGGATAACGCCATTTTAAACGGAATTTGTTCAAATATCATTTTCCCTGAATCTACCTTTGCCAAATCTAATATGTCGTTGATAAGAACAATTAAAGCATCACCGCTTTCTTTAATGGCATTTAAATATTCCTGTTGTTTAACTGATAAATCTGTTTTCAATAATACCTTTGTAAATCCAATAATTGCATTCATTGGAGTGCGTATTTCGTGACTCATGTTCGACAAAAACTGTTGTTTGGCTTTTACTGCTGTTTCAGCAATTAATGTTGAACTTTCGGCTTTCAGTTTAGCTTCTTCGGCAATTCCAACTGCAAGTTCGGCAAAAACAATAGCTTCTGTTAATTCTGTTGCAATTCTTTTTTGATCGGTAATATCACGGGCTACCACTACTACTCCCATTACATTACCTCTTTCGTCTTTATAAACTGAACCGTTAAATAATACATCGGTAAGTTTGCCATCTCTGATGGTAAGCGGATAATTTGCTACAAATCCATTAGCAAAAACTTCTTTATATACTTCACGTGCTTTATCGGGATTTGTAAAATAATTAAAAAAATCACTGCCAATTAATTTCTCACGTGAAACCCCTGTTATATTAATCGAAGCATTATTCATATCCATAATTTTACCTTCCGGATTAATTGTAAAAAGAGGGTCAAGGCTTGCTTCAATCAGACTTCTCGCATATTGAGAAGCTAATTTTAAGGAATCACTGATTGCCTCAAGTTCAATATTTTCAATTTCCCGCTTTTGTTTTTCTTTACTTTGAACCAAAAGCTCCTTATCGGCAATAATTAATTCAGCCGCACGCTTTCTTTTCTCATTATTCTGAAATAAAAGTTCCTTATTGGCAAGGAATAATTCTGCAGCACGTTTTTCTTTTTCCTCATTCTGAAAAGTAAGTTCTTTATTTGCCAGAAATAACTCAGCTGCACGTTTTTCCTTCTCTTCATTCTGAAATAAAAGTTCTTTATTGGCGATAATTAATTCGGCTGCCCTATTTTCTTTTTCCTTGTTTTGAAATAAAAGTTCTTTATTAGCAAGGATTAATTCAGCTGCACGTTTTTCTTTTTCCTCATTCTGAAACGCAAGTTCTTTATTAGCAATTCTGATTTTTGTAGCCCATTTTTGTTCTGCAACATCTCTTGCAACAACAACTGCACCCATCATATTTCCTTTATCGTATTTATATACCGAACCATTAAATAACATGTCGGTAAGTTTTCCATCTGTATGCTTAAGTGTTAGTGGAAAATCTGCAATTGATGCTTTAGCAAATACTTCCTTATAAATATTTCGGGCTTTTTCGGGTTCGGTAAAATAATCGAAAAAATCGCTACCAATTAATTTCCCGCGCGAAACACCAGTTATATTTAATGATGCATTATTAATATCGGTAATTTTACCCTCAATGTTTATCGTAAACATTGGATCGAGGCTGGCTTCAATCAAACTTCTGGCGTAATTTAATTCTGTATTCATATATTGTCAGTATTAAGTTTAAATTATTTATCCGATTTCTTCAATAGGTGTACGTAGTTTGTTTTTCAGTTGCTTAAAATGACTTGGTGTAAGCCCTGTTACTTTTTTGAATTGATTGGATAAATGAGCCAAACTGCTGTAATTAAGCTTCCATGCAATTTCTGATATGGAAAGCTCATCATATATTATTAATTCTTTGATGCGTTCAATTTTATGCGAAATGATAAAATGCTCTATCGTACATCCCTGTACTTCAGAAAACAAATTAGACAAATAGGTATAATCATGATTTAATTTTTTACTTAAATAATCCGAAAAATTTACTTTTATTAATTCGTCGGAGTAATGAACCATTTCTACAACGGCATTTTTGATTTTTTCTATCAATATTGCACGTTTATCGTCCATAAGTTCAAGTCCCGAAGCAAGCAATTCTGATTTTAAGATTTCCCTTTGTTCAGATGTAATATTTTCCATTATTTCAACCTCACCCAAATCAACCACAATAAAGTGTAATCCAAGCTTTTTCAGCTCTTCTTTTACAGCCATTTTGCAGCGGTTACTTACCATATATTTTATAAATAGTTTCAAATGATTTGATTTTTAATGTAAATGTCAAGTTGGTATAAAGTAATATTTCCTTTGTCTCAACTATTATAAAACTGATTATAAGCGGAAAGATAAGTGGCAATAAAACAAGTGTTATTTCTATAAAACAACACCTGTATTCATTAGGATTTTTACCTAATTTTAGTTTTGTAAAATTACGATTAATAGATGCAATAAGGTTGTAAAATTCCAATTTAAACTTACATAATTCACTGATTTATAATTAAACGCTGCAATATAAAAATTTCACACCTTCAACTCTTTGATTTTTAACGATTTGTGCAAATTACTTTTCTCACTATCATTGTGTAATTTAACATCTTGATTGTATTTCTCAATCGTTAAACGAGCCATTAAATAACTAACTGTTGATTCAGCTCCCTGATTCAGATTTACATGAGTTTCCTCCAAACCGTCGTAACAACCTCCGGTACAAGGATTGTAAACAATTTGTTTTAGTCGGTTCTTACCTAAAAACCAATCAAATGCAATTTCCATTTTCAAACGATAATAATCCAGATTAAATGTATCGTAAAATTTGCTTAAAGTCATAACAGTATAAGCTACATCAATGGGTTGTTCTCCATAATGTCCTGGTATTTGTCCTTTTTGCAACCATTTTTTATTGGAAATTACCTCAATGCCATTTTCATTAAAAATATTCAAAAGCAAGAAGTCTAACGACTTTATAGCTATTTCTTTATAAGTATTATCATTAGTCAGTAAGTATGCATACAACATGGCTTCGGGCAAAGTGCTGTTTGCGTAAGTAAGATAACTTTCAAACCATTCCCAGTCTTTTACAGCTTCATGCTTATACATTTGAACAAGCCGATTAGCCAATATTTTCAAAAGCATCATATTATCGGCATTTTCTATTTTACTCTGATAATAATAAATTCCTTTAATGGCAAAAGCCATTGCCCTTGTTGAATGTATGCCACCTATTTGAATAATTGATTTATCAAAAATTATTTTGGCTTTATTTATTATTTCATAAGGCAATAAACCTTTTAATGAAATAAGATACCCCAATGCCCATATAGCCCTCCCAATCGAATCATCCAGATTTACTTCATTGTTTTGAATTGTAAATTTTAAATCTTTATCTACATAATTCAGGAAGTTTCCATCGGGCTGCTGACACAATTTAATGAAATTAAGGTATTTAAGAATTTCAAAAACAACACTTTCATCATCATGTAATTTAAAGTACATGCACGAAGCTACCAATGCTCTGGCATTATCATCCAAAGTATAACCGGTTTTTATATCAGGATGATTGATTTTAGAAAATTGAATAATCCCCGTATTTGTTGTCATTTTCGATAAATGACTTAAATTGATTTCCGGTAAATTATATTGTAATGTTATTGAATTTCCAACAATACGATCAAACAACATTGCATGAGAAACAGCTGAATTTTCCCAAGCTGTAGAAACTATTTTTTGCAGTGTATTTGTACTGATGCTTTTTCTTAACGGTTCATTATTAAGCAAATGTATTACACTTGTTGCCAATTGTTGTGTATTGCGAAAATCAAAAATAATACCAGTATCTTTTGTCAATACTTCTTTTGCATGAGGAATTGGCGTAGAAATAATCGGACAGGCACAACTCATGGCATAAACAAATGTACCACTCACAGCCTGATTGGGATCATTGGTTGTAAATAAATAAATATCTGTTAGTTGCAAGTATTCAAGCAAATCAGGCAAAGCCAGATAGTTATTAATAAAGATTACGTGATCCTGCAATTTATACTGAACAACTTTTTGCTCAAGCATTTCCCTATAATTCTCACCTTCAGCTTTAACAACCTCCGGATGCGTTTTTCCAATTACCAAAAATACAACTTCAGGACATTGTTTAATAATTTCAGGCAAAGCTTCCAATGTGGTTTCAATACTTTTACCAGAACTTAGCAAACCAAAAGTTGTCAATACTTTGCGCCCCTTAAATCCATATTTCAATTTCAATGTATTCTTTCGCAAATTCGGAACCAGATGGGTTCCGTGTGCAATTACACTTATTTTATCTTTTGGAATGTTGTAATCATTTATTAATATTTCAGAAGAAGTATTTGTCATTACAATTATTGATTCGCAAGCTGCTGCAATACCAAATACTTTCGATTTCAACTTTTCATCAGGATGTGGCAATACTGTATGAAAAACAATAACAACAGGTTTGGTAACTTCATAAAGAAATTGCATAAAGGCTCTTTCCTGCAATTTAAAGAAACCAAACTCATGCTGTATTATCACAATATTAATCTGGTCATCTTTATTTATTTTCGAAGCGATGTTTTCATAACTGGATGCCAATGAAGTTTTAAGAATGTATTTTACACCACTAAAATATGGATAAGTATTACCATTTGACTCCAAAGCACAAACTTTGATTGACAATGAATTACTAAATTTATTATTTAGTGCTAATATCAAATCCTGTGAATAGGTTGCAATACCACACTCTCTTGGAGGGTAGGATGTTACAAAAAGAACTCCTGCTTTGTTTTCGGTACTGTTTTTTTTTATTATTTTTTCGATTTTATTAAGTTTAAGTTTGGTTGATATAATATTTTCTGTATCATAAAACATTTGTTGCGGAATGAGATGATTATCAAATTCGCTTAAAAAAGGATTAGTTTCCATCTCTTGGGATATGTTTTAATAGTTCTGCTAATAATGCTGATAAACTTAACGAAGCTACTGCAATATGCTTATCAGCAGCTCCGTAGTAAATAAATAGTGTATCGCCAAAAATGGCAGTACCGGTAGGAAAAACCACATTATCTACTTCACCTATTAATTCCCATTTGTATTCAGGGGAAAATAAGGTAGTTGGCAAACGGGCTATCACTTTAGCAGGATTTTCTATATCGAGCAATGCAGCAGCACAAGCAGAATATACTGGTCCTTTAGCAGAATCATGTACGCCATGATATATTAATAACCAACCATGTTCTGTTTCAATTGGAGGACAACCACCACCTATATAACTCGCTTCATGATCGTAAATCGGATCCATAACTATATGATCCTGTAAATTAATAAAATAATCCTTCCAGAATTCACCGGTAAGTTCAATTAAACTTTTTACAGAAACGATTTGGATACCAGGCCTTACTCTATGAAGAAAAACCAGATTTCCATTAATTCTTCTTGGGAAAAACATTACATTCTTATCCCACAAAATCATTTTTTGTTCAGGATCTGCATCCTGATAATAAAAACTTTGATTGGTATAATAATTTACATTTACTTTTCCAGCTCTTTCAACAAGGGATACAAATCTGGCATAAGTCATTGATGTAACTATAATCCCTTGTTTTTCAAAGTCTATTAAATTTCTTGAGGTAGCTAATGCACCTCGGGCATTTACACCGTCATAGGCTGTATAAGTCAGATAATATACATCATCAATCTTCACAATACGAGGATCTTCAATCCCTTGAGATTCGTAATCAAATTCAGGAACCAATATAGGTCTATCCCATCTTTCAGCAATTGTTAAAGGACCTTCTAATTTACAATAACCTATGGTTGAATGATTTCCATTTCTTACAGCCCTGTAAAAAACATGAACAACATCGTCTTCACGAATTGCCGCAGGATTTAATACCGCTTCGTTTTCAAAATCCAGATTGGTTTTTGATAATAAAATACCTTCTTTTTTAACTACTATCATTTGTGATGTTTTTATTTTTTCTTAATGTGTTTGCATCAAACATATTTCTGTTATTTATATCAGATTTTAAGCTTTGCAGTTTATTGTTATCAGGACTACAGATTCTTCTAAAGTAAAAAGACTATACTCTATATTTTCATGAAGAATAAATAATTGACCTTTTTTATAAACTACTGATTCTTTATTATATCTGAATTCTATTTTCCCATCAATAATCATAAATTCAACTGATTCATTTGATTGAAAAGATCTGATTTCGGTTCCTTCATTTAAAGTGGCAAGTATTATTTGCTTTTCAGGAGTTTTCAGCATAATCATTGCATTTAGCTCTCCTTTTACCCAGGTTGGACTATGTCGCATTTTTTCTATCAATGAGGGCAAATCAAATGTATGCAATGATGGAAGTAGTGAACCATTTTCCTTAAAAGAATAAAAATTCTTTTTCAATGTTTTATTTGTCATCTGTTTGTTTTTTAAGGTTATAAAACTTTATAAAATACTGATTAAAATAACTTTCCAAAAGCCATATTTCAGCTTTTGGAAAGTTAAAAATGTGATTTCACTGATAAAATTTAACTCAAAAACTTAATGGTTTTTGGCAAATTATATCTTATTTCCGGATTTCCTGTCTTTAGCTTTAGCATGTTCTGCAAAATCAGTAACATCATGCTTAACCTTTTCGTATTTCTCTGTTACCTCATCTTTAAATTCATTGAATTTATCTTTGATGGCATCTGCATAATCTTCTCCTTTTTTGGCTATTTTTTTGCGGGTATCTTTGCCCTTATGAGGAGCAAATAAAATACCTAATAATGCACCGGAAGCTACGCCTGCCAATAAACCTAATAAAACTTTTCCTTTACTCATGATATCATTTTTTAAATTGTTTATAATAAAATAATTAATAATAATATTATTATAATTATTGCACCCACAGAAAGATAAACGCCTCCTCCTCTTGATTCAGTAGCCTCAAGTTCAGATTTAATGGCACGTACTTCCTTTCTTAATTCTTTTTTTTCTGATGCCTTTAAATCAGATTTATCCATCTTATTTATTTCATTCAACCTTAACAATAAAGCATTTGCCTTTTCTGATTCTATTGGTTTGGCTTTGGGATCAGTAATTGCTTTAGGTTCTTCTGCTGATTTAGCAATTGATTGAAGCGGTTGAACAGTTAACAGCAACGCTGTTGCCATTATACAAATTGCGATTTTTTTCATTTTTATAATTTGTTATTTGTATGTATTTTAATAGTTTGACTTGTTTTAAACCTGACAGGTTTTTAAAAACCTGTCAGGTTTCCCTCAAATAATCATCCGTATGTGTGTCAAATTAAATTTTAACGATTACGATCTCTTGGAATATTGGTAATGAAATTATTAGCATCAATTACAATATCATAATCATAACATGTATTCATTTGAAGTGCTGAAACATAAGTATCATTACCAACTGAAATGGTAAACACTGTAAAACCCATTGCAAAAGATCTGTATTCAGAAGAAGTTCCTTTCGGAATATTGTTTATATTTTCTGTATTTCCACCTGATGTTTTTATCTGAACACTAATATCCTTTGTACCACTATTTATTACTCTGGCTCTTGGATTTTCATCATTACAATCTTTGCATCCATTTATTATCAGTAAAAAAATGGCTATTGTTGCAATTCCTGTTAATATTTTGATTTTTTTCATTTTGCTTAATTTTAATACATTAAATTACACTATTTTCTTACCCTGAATAATTCTGAGCAGTATTGCAATAACTGCAATTACCAGCAGCACATGTATGATGCCTCCTGCACTATAACCTATAAATCCAACCGCCCATGCTATGATGAGGATTATTGCGATAATATAAAGTAGATTTCCCATGATTACTTATTATTTTAATTGTAAAAAATATTATTTATTTTTATGATGTTTGCCACCTTTGTTTTGTTGATTTCCATGATTATCATCACGATGCATTTTGTTGTTGTTTGAATTGCCGTTGGAATGAATTTCTGATTTGTTATTTCTGTTTCCTGGCCTTTCACCTATATTTTTTTGCGGACTTCCCTTATAACCTTTGGCATATTTCATTTTATGCTCTTTAAAATGACTATAAGGTTTTTTCCCATGATAGTTTTTCATAACCACCTTATAACCACCATACAAATCATAATCCCGATAAAGTGTTGGTAAATATTTTCTGTAAACCCAGTAACCACCAACAACATAAATAAACCTGGATGATTTTACATCATAATATGATTCAATATCAGGCAGGTAATAGTATTGAACTTCAGGATTGCCAGCAGGTATCCATCTGGGTGGAGAACCTATATTTACATTAATTGAAACTTGTGATTGTAAAGTAGTTGCTAAAAACAGAATAATTGCAATTCCGGTTATTTTTAATGTTTTCATTTTCTGATTATTAATTATAATGGGTATAGACTTTAAAGGTGTATATTCTCATAAAATCAAATTATAAACTGTTGATTTAAAAGAGGCTGTCTAAAAAGTATAAAAAATTGATTTTTTCGTCTCTGTGATTCTCTGTGCATTCTCCGTGTTTCTCTGTGTAACAAAATATTATAAATTACACAGAGAAACATAGAGTTTAAAAAAGAGGTTCACAGAGAGCTTTTTAGACAGCCTCTTTAGGCTTTTTAGTCCAAACTCATTAATAATTTGACACTTTACTTCTACATCAGATTATTATGATATTAGAAAAATCTGTATCCCAGTGTAAACTGATACCATACGTTTTTGTATCGTGGAGTTGTAGATGTTCCATCACCATTATTATTAGAAATATCCCATCCAAGTCTTCCTCCAATTACCAGATTACTGAAATTGACATCAGCACCAAGAATAAATCCAAAAGTATTTCTCCTGATATTATCATTTTCAAAAGTTTGTTCCTGAAGAATACTGGTTGTAGTATTTGCAAATGCATCTGTTTGTTTAATCAGATATGAATATTGCGGACCTGCCAGAATAGTCAGAAATTCAATAGGTTTCAATGCAAACAAAATAGGCACATCAATATAACTTGTTGTACGTTTTAATTCGTAAGTACTTCCCAAAAGTATTCCGGTTGCTTTAAAACCTTTTTGAGAAAATAGCAATTCAGGTTGAATACCTATAAATTTCCCGATAGGAATGGCAACAAAACCACCAAATACAAAACCAAACTTAGAATCTGCTACAAAAGCTTCTCCTTTTGTATCATAAACATTTGAGTAATTTGTTCCTAATTTTAAACCAAATTCCAGTTTTTCACGGAAATCAGTTTCGCTGTCCTGAGCATTGCTAATATTTATCATGCCAAAGATAGCTGCGATTATTAAAATTATTTTTTTCATTTTTTTTATTTATTAGTATTATTTATTTTACGTTTTTTACTGTTAAATCTTTGAACGACTGGCCTATTTCGTCCATATCATGTATAAATTCTTCTTTAAAAACACTCCATTTGTCATTGCTTTCCTGCTTGTAATCAGCAAGTTTCTTTTTCAAATCGGTTTGTTTTCTTTCTAATTTTGCCAGATCCTTTTCATATTTGGCTTTGTTTTCTTTTTTTTCTGTTGCAATACGCACTTTAAATTCAGCAATTGATTTTTCCTGATCCATTATTCTTTGATCATATTCTGCTTTGAATTGGCGATAATCAGCAGCTGAATCCAGACGGGTTTCTATTAAATCTTGTCTGGCTTCCTGCACATTTTCTGTTGCATCCTTTAACTTATCTTCAGCATTTTCAATTTTTTCGTTCGACGTTTTGCAACCAATTAATAATAAACCCAGCACAAACGGTGTAATGGCAAGGGTAAGAATTGTTTTTTTCATTTTTATAGTGTTTTAATATTTAATATTGTGATATTTATAGAGCGGCAATTATATTTTGCAGCTCAGCTTTTGTTTTACCAATTTTAAGTTGAATTCTTTCAAGCATTTCATCTCTTTTTCCTCCGATAAATTGAAAATCTGCATCTGTTAATGATGTAAATTTTGCTTTTAATTTTTCTTTCTGATCGCTCCAGCTTCCTTTTGTCGGCACTGCTGTATTGTTTGAATATTTCATTTTTTTTGTTTTTTTTGTAACTGAATTATTACGATACAAAATTACTTCCCATTGTTAATTAATGTATTACATAACTTTAGATATAACTTATATCTTTCACATGTTTTTAAATACATTTTCTGATTGTAAGTCCAAATTTTAGTGAAAGGCAAGTCCAATGCTTGATACTCCGCTTGAAAGATCGAAAAACATACCTACTTTGGTATTAAAATGATATTCTACACCAGCATGTATATCGAGAAATAATGGATTTGCGTTGTGATAGTAATTTTTATCACCATAATAATCGGCATCCCAGGATGAACTTACAATTGCAAAACCTAAAGAACCAGCCAGATAAAAATCCCAATTGGAGTTAGCTTCAAATATTTTATCAAAGTAATAACTTCCTTTTACACCTATAGGAATTACGGTTTGGCGATAGGTATAATATTTATACGGATAGTTTTTATTGCCCCAGTAATAATCTTCGGTAAAAGTGTAGAAACTGGCAAATGGTGCCAATGTAAAACTACTTGCCACATCAAATTCGTAATTAATATTAAGGACAGGTAACGAACGCCCTACATATCCATAATAGCCCGAATAGCCTCCGACACCTATACCCAGATTAAGGGTTTTTCCATATCTTTCCGAATTCTTTGCTTTTTGAGAAAAACTGTTTATACTTGCTATTAATAGCAGGCAT
The DNA here is from genome assembly GCA_023251515.1 of Bacteroidales bacterium. Lineage (GTDB taxonomy): Bacteria > Bacteroidota > Bacteroidia > Bacteroidales > JACABE01 > JACABE01. The sequence continues at coordinate 6,442 of JAHEYQ010000048.1, read as the reverse complement.
ATCATAATCGTAATTATTTTTTTCATGTTTTTATTTAATAAATAATATGCTTTTTGCACTCAACAAAGGTAGGTGTGCAACATCCGCAATGTGTTATATAATTATTGGGAGTAATTACATCATTCACACATTCAGGCAAAGCCCATATAACTTATTAAAAAGACAAGGGTAATCTAATATATATAAACCAAATTAAGCAATAGTAAAATGAAAAGGAAAATTAAACTCATGAATAAAATTCCATAATCCAGAGAACCAAGTTCGTCTTTTATTTTTGGGTGCAATTTTAAGGACAAGATTATCATTTACTTTTTCAAAATACGCATCTATTGCAAATGTTCTATATCTTTTTTGATAACATAGTGTTATTTTGATTTATTAAAGTATTTATAATAAAGGTTCATTAAGTCATTTTACATATAAAAAATAATAATATGAACCAGCGTAATACAAATTCTATTATATGATTAAAACTATATTTTGCTCAAAATATTTGATAATTTGCCTTCAATTTATAGTATCCATTTAAAATGATGAATAAAAATCAAACTTTCTAAAATCTTTATAAGATGGGTTTAATTTTTTATCATTATAAATCCCAAATTCACCGTATTTTGCAATAAATTTTACCCAAATTAAATCATATTCATTTTCTTTTATAAATTTGTCAAATATGTCTTTATTAATAAACAAAAACTCTGAATTATCTGTTTTATAAAGCTTTGTTACAAACTTACCTTTGTTATCAATATAAGATAATGATTCAATATCAAAATCTGCGTTTAAGTATTTAGATAATATTGGATGTAAAAAAACAAAATATGGATTATTATATTGCTCATGTGACCATGAAAATTGACAATTTAATGGAAGAATTTCATTAAGTGTTAATTCTAATTTATCTTTAATTTCGAGATTATTATTAAAAACATTAAGCCTCCATGGAATTTCGCCAGCAAAAATATGATGAAATTCTTTATCTGAATCATAGAAATTGGTTTCAAACATTTCTAAAATATCAACTTTATCTTTTTCACTAAAAAGAAATGAATTTACATCTATAATAGTATAAGTATTATTTTCTTTATTTTCTTGTTTGATTGAAGCATATAACAATACCATTTCTGAATTTTCAAAAATTGGTGTTGTTATATAAATATTTTGAAGTAAGTTAGAACTATCTTTTAATATCCAATCTTGAATATTTTCATTATATGAAGGTAGAAAACAATCATTTAATAATTGAGTTTTTAATTTTATTTCTGGGAATGTAGGATCAAAAATTATTCTATTATATCTAAATGAATTATTAAATTCAGGTTCTATTTGTTTATTTAACATAAGGAAACCAGCTAGTTCCATAAAAGCTATATATAAATATTTTTCTGCATATTTTATTACTTGTTCTGAGGTTTCTTCTCTTCTATATTTAGTGTCTTCTTTTAATTTTATTTCGATTTCTTTATATTGTTTATTATCATAACCCTTTAATTTAATTCTTTCTAATATTAAAGCTATTATTTCAGTCTTTGAATATTTACTTAAACTCCTATAAAATTCATTAGAAAGTGAGGTTACTTGGTATTTAATAAAATCATAATCCATCATCTCATAATGATATAAACTACTATTTTTAATTTTTTGAAATTCTATATCATTATAATACCATTTTTCGTTAATATTGCGGTTTAAAGAGTATAGATTACATTTAATTTCAAATCTAAGTAATGCAAAATCAAAGATAGTTTTAATGTAATCTAGAATAGCAATATGATTGGTAGGGTTATTTATTAAAAAATCATTTTCAAAGAAACTGACGACTTCTTCTGTAAATTCTCTGTTTTTAAGTCTTAAAACATCACCTGAAATACTGCAAATAATTGATTCAAGAATAAAACTATCATTTACATTTTTCAATCTCTTGACTATAGCTAATAATTTATAAGGATATTTTAATCCTAAAATCATTAATTCTTTTGTGGCAATATTTCTAAGTTTTTTATCAGATGAACCAGTAAGAAGTGATATAAAAAGCAAAATATTATAAATGCTATCATTATACTGTTCAATGTTTTTTTGAATGTTTTTGATAAGTGAAATTAATTTGAAATAGTCTTTTCTTATTAATTCATTCCAATAAATATCAATTTCAAATTGATTTAATAATAGAAATTCATTAATCCCAACGTCAATTGTGTAAAAATTATTTCTTTGTATAATATCATCATATAATTGTTGCAATAATTTTCCAACAGATTCTGTCTTTAAAATAAGTCCATCAATAAATAAAATAAGTTTCTCTTTTTCTTTTTCATTAAACGCTAATAATTCTAAATTTTCTAAACTTTCTAATAGGATTGATTCATCATCGTAAACTTCAAAAATTTGAATCTCATAATTTTTTTGTAATAGAAAAGAAATACTTTTTAATATATCTTCATGTAGAGGATGTCTTAATGCAAAATCATTACTAAAAAGTTTTTGTTTAGTTTCTTCAGATTGCAAATATTTAATGACTAATTCTTTTGATTCATTCTTTGAAAATATTGAATTTGCGATTTGATAACCGCCCACTAAATCATATGTAAATTGAACTAACTCTTCTTTTTTATTTAAATCTCTCTGAAAACATAATCCTTCATCGATAAGTTTGAAAACCAGTTCTTCATTAAACAATTTTGAGAATTCAGTAAAAAAAAGGATCTCTCTGCTGTTTTTTGACCAAAGTAACTCACCTAATTCATTAAGACCACTCTTTAATTTATAATATATAGATTTATCTACACTCCGTTTTTTTGTTGAAATATTTTTTACTAATGAATCTATATAATTATCAATACTTTGGACTATACAATGGAGATTTATGTCTAAATTATGATTACCTTTATTTACATCTGAAAAAATCTTTAATCTTAAAGGATTTTTAAATAGATTCTTATCATATTTCTTTTGACTCGGAATAATATCATATTTTGTAAAATATTTTTCAATTGCTGTTAAAATATTTTCTCCTGTAAAACCTTTTAAATAAATATTATTTTCAATATCTTTATATGATTCTTTATTAAAAATTTGTTGAATATATTCACTTTTTTCTCTACATGTAGTTATTAATAATATATTTGAAAATTTGTTAATATCATTTATTATAAAATTCAGCTCACTATTCCATACGTCACCAGCTGTAGGAGTACTTTCATTTAAACCGTCAATAATTATAGGTATCTTGCACTCATAAATAATTCCTAAATTATTAATTGAATCCAATAAATCTTTAAAGATAAATTCATTTGAAACTTCTAATTGTTGAAGTATTGTATCTTTAGGGAAATTAGAATTTCTAAATGTGCTACCTAATAATAATAGTACAGGTTTTTCACTTTTTATCATTTCATAAGCAACTGAACAAGCATAATTAGTTTTGCCAAAACCTGCGGCACTAAAAATATGTACATCATTTGATAGTAATCTTATACAGGATTTTAATAAAGAAGTATCATTTTCTAACCCAACCAATAGTTCAGAAATATCATTAACACTTTGAATATTAAAACTTACCCACTCTCTTTCCCTAAATTTAAATATATTTGAATTAAAGATATTATGAATTTCATTAACTTGCTTATTTAATTCAATCCTATCCGTTTCTGTATCATCAATAAATGAATCAATAATTTGTTTAATTTGTTTAATCCGATTAATTATGTCTTTTGATTGTTGAATAATCACTTCAATTTTTTCAATTACTAAAATATGTTTATTAAAAAAACCATTAACCAATGATATTAAATCATTTGGTAAATTTTCAAATTCATCAATTTCATATCTATTTTCGATTTTTATATCTTTAATAAGATTTCCTAATAAACTAATAATCCTTTTTATTTCAGAATCTCCTTCATTAAGAAAAATAGAAGACATTATACCTATTTCACTTTTATCTTTAATATGAATATCAACATCAAATTTTCGTTCTAACAACTTTAAATTATTTATAGTAAAAGAATTAAGCAATTCCTTACAAATAAATTTTGTATTAAAATAATGGTTAAAAATAGAATTGTAATTTTCTGGATTCGAATGATAAAATGATTCGAAAATAACTTTATGCCATTGATTTATACTTACATCCGCTTTTATATTATTAATTTTCTCTTTAAGCTTATTCCATGAATTTTGTGGTTTATTATTCGAAAATTTGCCAGGTGTACAAATAATCCAGTATTTTAAGTTTACTTTATCTATTATAGTTTTAGTAAATCCTTCAATTAATTCATTTTGGTGACCTATATCAAGTGGAGAATTATCTTCATCTTTACGATTCCTCCAAAATTTTGCCTGCCATCCAATTATATCTCCTGCTTTTAAATTAAGTTCTTCACAGTCTTTCTTTAATTCAAGATAAAACTCTGATCCTTCAGCATTATAACATACTTCAAAATCTCCATATTCGTAATATTTTTTGTAAGCAATTTGAAAACAAAATTTTTCAAAACTAATTTCTTTAGATTCGCTATTTTTTTCAAGCTGATGCCAATTTATATCAATCATTTTTAATGTTTATAACAATTTGTTATTGTGGGATAATATGGACACATTCCTTTACATTCTTTGTGAGAAGTACAAATCTCATTACAATTATTATTTATACCCTTCCTGAAATTAGAGAATTTATTTAACCAGATATCATAAAAATCATACTCTTTTAAATTAAAAGAATCCTGTTTGTTTGAAAAAGAGCAAGGTGATACATTTAAATTTTCATCAATATATACAGAGAAGAATCCAACTTCACAAAAATCAATAAAATTTTTATTTGTGTTTGTATAATGCATTAAAAGAGGGACAAAACAAGCATCAAATCCAATATTAATATTACAATTATTCTTATCAATTAAACTAATAAATTCTTTTAATTGACTATTATACTTTAATATTAGTTCATCATTACCTCTTCCTGCTGGTTTATATGTTAAGAAGACAATTGCGTTAATTCCTTTTAAGCTTAAATTGAAATCTCCTTTTAATATTTTTACTGCTTGATTTATATTATTATTATTTAATACATAATGAATATTTGTTCGGATATTATTCTTTAATAAAATATCAATTTTTGAATACACTAAATTATTTAAATCATTTATTGACAAAGCTACTGCTCCAACTTTTCCTTTGATTTCCTTTGCAATAAAATTTGTAATAAAAATCCCATTAGTTGTAAAATTAGGAATTATATTAAATTTCTTAGTTAAATTGATAATTTCAATAAAATCTGGATGTTCTAATGGTTCACCTCCTCCTAATGCAACTTGAAAAACATTTCCATGAAGTGAATGATTTAAGCTTTCTAAAATAAATTTATAATCATTTAAAGAAATGAATAATTTATCAGGCTTACTATCTCTATAACAAAAATCACATCCTTTAGTGCAATGATTTGAAATTGAAATATCTGCTAATTCTGGAACTGGAGCAAAAATAGGATTATCATTTAATGTCTTTCCCCATCTAAATGTCATTCCTGTTTCCTGATCAGCAATAAAATTGTAATTATCAATATGTCTTCTAATTTTCATTTAATAAGTTTCAACTTGAGTAGTACCAAAACCATTAATTTTATTAATATTCCCATTATAAATATATTCACCTCGTATATAATTCCAAAGTTCATCTTCATCGATATTCTGAAAATTCAATTTGCGATTTTCTTCATTTAACATATTATTATCTAAAGTATATCCTCCATCATCAGCAAATTCAATTTTTTTTATAAATATTTCTTCTCCTTCAAGAAAAGTCCTTGTACCATTTTCAAGCATAAATAGTTTTAATTCATTTCTAATTATATTAATTTCATTATAATCTTCAATATTTAAATATAACTTTTCATATACATCAACTATTTTTAAATTCATTGTTATAATAAAGCTAACAGAACTACTATTAGTTACAAAATCTGTTCGTATTTTCATATTAATTTAAATTATTGTTATAATGAAGTATCAACTTTTATTACACCAAATCCTTCAATTTCATTGATTTTATGCCTTACAATAAATTCACCATAAATTAATGACCAAATTTCAGTATCAGAATAACTTGAAAAATCAATTTCTTCATAAGGTATATCATAAGAGTCTTTAAACATGCAATCACCTCCATCCTCAAATTTGTAAAATTTAGTATATATTTCAACACCTTCTAACATCACTCTAGTTCCATTTTCAAGTAAATCATCTTTCAATAAAGTTACAACTTTTTTCTTCCCTTTATCAAAATCTTTTTCATAAGTATTTAAGAAACTATCAAGCATACTTTTATTCATTGTAATAATAAAACTAACCGAACTACTATTAGTTACAAAGTCTGTACGTATTTTCATTTATAAGGTATTTAAAACTTATTAATACTATTTATCCTACAAACTTATTAATAATAAATC
>JAHEYQ010000089.1 GCA_023251515.1 Bacteroidales bacterium | reverse complement strand
ATCAAATATATTTTTTTTGCTCTATCCCCCTACAGGAAATTTTAATTATCAATAAGCTCCAATCAAGGTGTTTAACTGATTTTTAACTCTTTCTCGCTTTTCTTATGCAACTTGGGTTAAACTCATAAATTCAGCAAGGTTCATTTAATAACAGATAGCCATCCGATGACTCAAATTGTAAAATTTTATATATTGCGTTGTATTTCAAACAGTCATCGGATGACTAGCAGGTTTATGGTAAGAATTTAAATTTTGTTTTATATAAGCTTTATATTTGTAAATTGTTCTAATGAATTTTATTCGTTTCATGAATATTAATCTTAGAATTGTAATATGATGAAATTGATGTTTTTTGTATAATCTAAGTTGCGAAATTTTTATTAATATTTACTCCAGATTCGATAGCCAAGACGCACAACTGGTGCAAGATCAACATTCGGAATATTGTAAATGCTACCATTAAAGTTTGCACTTTTATCACTTCTTAAATAAATGTGCATTCCGGGTTGAAGATAAATATGGCGACCTATGAAAAATTGGTAACTTACACCACCACCTATATCTGTACTGTGAATATCTTTTTTCAAACCTGTGCTTTTTTGTTCAATTTCGAATGTATGAAGCTCAAGATACGAATATATTTCCAGATTTCGCCAAATATTATAACCAAAGAAAAAGCCGGGTGAGGTTTTGTAATATCGTTTATAGTCAGGCGAAGCGTTTTTTGTGCCTGCGGGTTCGGCGTCATAGGTGCCACCATTTATTACACTAATTCTTATCCTGAATTTGTTGTAACGATAACCCACTCCCAAATGATATCCTCCGCTTAAGAACATTGGAAAAAGACTTTCCACTTCAAAAGCTTGTTTTGCTTCGTACATCCGTGGAAAAGGTTTCAGGAAATTTCCTTTTATTGAATCTGTTTGAGCAAAAATTGATATTGTACCTAACAATAACAATGTAAAAACCATGATTTTTTTGTTCATATTATAATGTTTTAAAATTATAATGCAAAGGTCGATAAAGATCTCAGTTCAATTGCTCCACATTTGTTACCAAATTTATCGGTCAAATAATTCTTTACGAATTCTGCTTAATGATTTTGGTGCTATACCCAAATAATTAGCAATATGGTAAAGTTGTGCTTTCAGAAAAATTTCAGGATGTTTTTTTAACAGATTTTCATAACGTTCTTTGGCTGTAAGAACCTGCAAATCTATACTTTGTTGGACGATTTTTAAATAAGCCTGTTCCATTAATATTCTTCCCAATCTTTCAGTTTTGGGTATTTGGATATATAAACTATTCAAAACCTCTTGTTTTATAACAAATATTTCGGTTTCGTCAATAGCTTTGATATTAGTATTTGATGGCGAATTGCTTAACCTGCTTTGGATATTATTAACCCAATCACCTTCAAAGGCAAAATCAGTTGTTATTTCATCTCCGTTTTCCTTGATTGTATAATAGATCATTGCGCCATAGTTAACAAACCCGATAAAATCGCAAACCTGACCTTTTTTGAGAAAAAAATCATTTTTACTTAGTTTTTTTGAAACCAAAGCATTACCAAATATCATTAATTCATTTTCAGTAAATGAAACTATCGGGTCGATACTCGTTTTAATTTTCAGAAATTTGTCCACAGTTTATTAATGTATTATTGCTTAAGGTACAAATATACGTTTTTTTTATTAAACTATGTCATCGTGATTTAACGCATCCAACTGGTTGAATTTTGTTTGATGTATAAAACTAAGGAGTCAACTTAAGTCACTTTTAATTGATGATGGTTTTGTTGGCGGAAAGCATAGTATAATATTTTTGCTGAGTTTTATTAATATTTTAAATAGAGATGTTATTTTTTGAAAAAATACATACAAAACGGTCGTCGGCAAGCTTCCACCAAAAAAGTAAGGCAAAAATGCACGTCGATGTGCCTCGACCAAAGGCTTACATTAATTACTCAGTTACTCAATTACTCAGTTACTGATTTATTTATTATATCTGCCAGTTTTTCGGTAAGTTTCCTTCTCGAATATTGATTTACATTCAGGCTTTTGTATTCGTTTAATTTTCCTTCTTTGTAGCTTATCAATAAATTGTTCAGATAATTATAGATTCCCGAAACATCATTGTAGTCAAAAGTTTTGCCTGCATTACAATTTTCAATTATATTGGCAGCATCGCCATGGGTAGGACCAATACAGATAATTGGTTTTTCCGATCCCAGATATTCAAACAATTTGCCTGTAAGTATGCCTTCGTTTTTCTCCATTTGTGGAATTACCATCAAAAGTACAGTGCTGCTCAGCAATGCTTTTACCGACTCGTTATGCGGTACATAGGGCTTAAAACTAAAATAATTGCTTAAATTATACTGTTCTGTTTTTTCAATAAGGTTACCAGTAACTTTTCCTATAAATTTTACTTTCAGATTAACATCATTATGTGTTTCGGTAATCTTTTTAAATGCTTCCAAAAAAGCATCAACCACATAAATATCGGCAAAAGTACCGGTATAGGTAATACTGAATTCGTTTCTGTTTTCAATTCTTTCAATTTCAAAATCTTCTTCATCAAATCCATTGGGAATCACATGAATTTTGTCTGAAATATTTTTTGTTGTTTTGCTGGCAAATATTCTTTTAATATCCTGACTTACTACCATAATGGCATCAGAATTTTCAAGAACATCCTTTTCGTATTTTGCATCAATATTTTTGGCAATAGCAGTATGCAACATTTGTTTGTAGTAATAAATATCAGTCCATGGGTCGCGCAAATCGACAATCCATGGCAAGGAGCTTAATTTTTTTAGTTTCAGTCCCAATACCTGAGTAGAATGTGGTGGGCTCGAAGTAATAATAGCATCAATATTTTCGGTTTTTAATACTTCTAAAGCAGCTTTGTAAGCGTATTTATTCCAACCTTTGCGTGCATCAGGAATAAAGAAATTTCCTCTTATAAACCGCATTGCTTTCTGTACCAAGCCCGGATTGCTCTCGTTTGCAAAACCCGAATGCGGTATCTCTTTTTTTCTGCCAAATAATTTATAAAATTCAAAAGGTTCGAAAGTATTGGTTTTAATAATTCTGATATTGTCAGGAATATCTTTCAATAAACTTTTGTCAGTTAATTGATAGGAAGCTTTTTTTTCATCAACTGTAATTACAATGGGCTCAATACCAAATTCAGTAAGATATTTCACAAACTTTAGCATACGTTGCACACCTGCACCACCGCTAGGCGGCCAATAATAGGTAATAATCAATACTTTCTTCATTGTAATTATTTATTAAATAAAAAAGTCTCAAAAGTGAAGTTTATTCCGCTTTTGAGACTTCTTTTAATTATGTTTATTTATTTCTTTTTTGTTTGTTTTTCGGCATCAGCAATATTGCTTTTGTTTGCTGCAAACATTGTATAAACTTCTTTTCCGGTCATTCCCAATATCATAAGCAACAATATCATTGAACTGGCAAAGCCTATTTTTTCTCCTGTAAAATAAGACTTAGGCTCAAATTTGAATTCAATTTTATGATTTCCCTGAGGAATTTTCATAGCACGAAGTACGTAGTTTACACGAATATAAGGCATTTCCTTGCCATCCAGATAAGCATTCCAGCCTTTATCGTAGTAAATTTCAGAAAATACAGCAAATTCATCTTTCTTAGCATCAGCTTGATAAATCAGATGATTTGGTTTGTAGCTGCTAAGTTTGATAACAGATAATGAATCTTTGCCTGATTTAATATCTTTTACATAATCGCCAAATCTTTTGTCAACAATAGCTGTAGTAGCAGGTTCAAAAGATGATAATGCAGTAATTTCTGAATCAGGATTTTCAACCAGTTTGTAGTTATCCACAAACCATGCATTTCCCAATGCAGCCACATTGCGTTGTACCTGTGGTACTTTGTTTTGATCGGGTGCAATAAAATATTTGGTGTTAAGCATATTAAGCACCTTCATATTGTTTTTGCTAATCTGAAGTTCAATTAAATCCTGATAACGGCGAAGTTTTGCACCATGATAACCGCCAACAGATTTGTGAAAATATGAAGTCTGAGCATCGTTAAACGGATTGCTAGTAACATTAAATACCCTGTAATTAGGATCTTTATCTTCAAGTATTAGCAAATCTTCCTGTGTTGGTTGAAATGGAGTTTCTACATTGCGTTTTGAAGTAAAATTGCTGTTGTCGAAATATCTTTTGTTAACAGGCCACATATCTACCAATACCAATAATATCAATGATATAATAGCAATGCTGGAATTTATTTTCTTTTCAACAAATAACCATATTAATCCCGCAGTTAATGCAATAAAAGCAAACGAACGCCATGCATCCATAGTAAAGTTAGAGTGTCTGTCGGCTACAATTGCATTCATCAACCATTCAGGATAAGGCAACTGAGCATCGTTGGCACTTCTGAAATCGAACATAGATGAACCACCTAAAGCAAAAAGTAAACTCAAGCCTCCGGTTATATATAATGAAATTTTTCCCCATTTCAGTATTTCTGCTTTGTCAACCTGCTTTGTAAATATCTTGTTTAATGCCAGTATTCCCAAAAGCGGAATACATAATTCAGCAATTACCAATATAGAAGCTACAGCCCTGAATTTAGAGTACATAGGGAAGTAATCAAAAAAGAATTGTGTGAGAGGCATAAAGTTTTTGCCCCAAGCCAAAGCAATAGATAATAAAGTTGCAGCTAATAAAGTCCATTTCATAGGACCTTTTACAATAAATGTTCCCAAAACAAATAGGAAAATAAAAATAGCACCTGCATAAACCGGACCTGAAGTAAAAGGTTGAGTACCCCAATACAAAGGCATTTGTTCCGTAATTTCTTTTATATTAGGTACACCGTTTTGTTTCAATACAGAGTATGTTTCTGAACTTTCGCCCAATTTTCCACTTGATGAACCACCTTTAAAATCAGGAATTAGCAAAGTAAAAGTTTCGTCAACACCATAGCTCCATTGGGTAGCATAATCCATATCCAAACCTTTGGTTTTGATTTCAGGATTAAATGTAAGTTCTGATTTTCCGCGTATTGTTTCTTTTGAATATTCGTAGCTTGTCCAAAGATTTGTAACATTGATAGACACAGCAATAATAGCTGCAAATGCCAATGCTAAAGAAGCTTTAGCAAAACTCATAATTTGTTTTTCTTTTATTTTTTCAATTAGTTCGGCAATAACATAAATGATAACCAGAATCATCAAATAATAAGTCATTTGAATATGATTCATTTTAATTTCAAGAGCTAAAAACAGAGCAGTTAAAATTGCACCCCAAAGGTATTTGCCACGCATTGTCAGAATAATACCTGCAAAAACCGGAGCCATATATCCGATAGCTAAAGCTTTGGTATTATGACCTGCCTCCAGAATAATAAAGAAATAAGTAGAAAAGCCAAAGGCAAGTGCTCCAATGATACTTAGCCACGGATTAAGTCTTAATACACAAAGCAATATAAAAAATCCGATAAAATATAAGAAAATCATATTAGCTGGTGAAGGTAATGAAAATAAGCCCATTGCTCTTTCGAAAAACGAAATAATATTATTGGAAGGAGTAAGCAAGCTAATCATATATGCCGGCATTCCTCCAAACATAGAGTTAGTCCAAAGTGGTTCTTCACCGGGATGTGCTTTACGGAAATCAAGAATTTCTTTTGCTGCGCCCGTCCAACTCATTGTATCGCTTTGTCTCAGGCTTTTGCCTTCCATAATCGGGCTGAGATATGCCAGTGTTACTGCCAGAAATATGATAATTGCAGCCAGATAGGGGAGAAGTTTTTTGAAATCAATATTCTTCATAAATTTGTTTATTAAAAATGTCAGTTATTTTGTTTCTAATTCTTCAAAATCAACGTATTCTCCTATGCCATCAGCATTGGTTTTGCGATTTGTTTTTTTTGCTTGTGAAAATTCAACGTTGGTTTCACCTTCTTTTTTGTCAGGATTAATATTTGAATTTTGCTGATAAAATTTTTGTTGAAATTTTTTTAAATAATACTTAATAATCAATGGTAGCAGATATTTGCCAAATAATCTGAGAACAAAGTATATAAGTATAACCCAAAGGATAAAGTCTATCATTATGTGATAATTATAGTAAAAATGCAAATTTACAAAAAAAAATAATATATGAAATTGAAAAAAGCTTAATAAACAAGGTTAAACGTTGCAAACAATGATTTATTATTTGTACCAAGATCCAACTTCTGTGTAAATAAACTTATATAAAATTTATTTCACTAATTTTGCTAAAAAAAATATGATGGATATCAAATATAATCTTGAGACAATTAAATCTCAAATTACTTCTGAAGTTCAATTGGTTGCAGTTTCTAAGACAAAGCCGGTTGAAGCTATTCTTGATGCATATCATGCAGGACAAAGGATATTTGGAGAAAATAAGGCTCAGGAAATGGCCGAGAAATATAATGTTTTACCAAAAGATATTCAATGGCATTTTATCGGACATTTGCAAACCAATAAAGTAAAATATATTGCTCCTTTTGTAAGTTTAATTCACAGTATTGATAGTTTTAAGTTGCTGGCTTATATAAATAAGGAGGCTGAAAAAAATAATCGTGTAATAGATTGTTTGCTGCAATTTTACATTGCTACCGAAGAAAGCAAATTTGGTTTTGATTTACAGGAAGCTGAAACGATGTTGGATTCTTCAGAATATACTTTAATGAAAAATATCCGTTTGGCAGGTGTTATGGGAATGGCAACTTATACTGATAATCTTGATTTGATAAAATCTGAATTTAAGCAACTAAAAACTTATTTTGATATATTGAAACAAACGTATTTTAAAAATGATTCCCAATTTAAAGAAATTTCGATGGGAATGTCAGGCGATTATCTACAAGCGATAGAAGAGGGTAGCACTTTGGTAAGGATTGGAAGTTCTATTTTTGGCGAACGTAATTATATAAAATAAAATGACTTTTTTAAATATTATCTATCAGATATTAATGGTTTTGGGTTCGTTGGGTTTATTCCTTTTTGGAATGAAACTAATGAGCGAGTCGTTGCAAAAAGTAGCCGGTGGTAAAATTAATGTAATTATTTCTGCCATGACTTCCAATCGGTTTAAGGCAGTTTTGAGCGGATTTACGGTTACTGCTATTATTCAGGCATCTTCTGCTACTACTGTAATGTTGGTGAGCTTTGTAAATGCAGGTATTATAACTTTAAGCGATTCTATTGCTGTTACAATGGGTGCAAATATCGGAACAACCATTAAAATCTGGCTGATAACTCTTTTGGGTTTAAAATTCAATATCAGTCAAATACTTTTGCCGCTAATTGGTTTATCGTTGCCATTTATTTTTTCTAAAAACAGTACAAAACGTTCATGGGGTGAATTTTTTCTGGGATTTGCTTTGCTGTTTTTAGGCATTGATTTTATGATTCATCTTTTGCCCGATATTCAAAATAATGAAGTTTTATTTTCTTTTATAAAAGGCTTAACCGGCAGAGGTGCTTTATCTGTAGTCCTTTTCCTGATGTTAGGACTGATTATCACGATGATTATTCAATCTTCAAGTGCAACCATTACGCTGACATTAATATTATCAGCTAATGGTATTATCTCTTATGAAATGGCTGCTGCAATGGTGCTTGGCGAAAATATTGGGACTACAATTACTGCAAATATTGCAGCTATAATTGCTAATAAATCAGCAAAAAAATCTGCATTTGCTCATACTTTGTTCAATGTTTTTGGTGTTTTCGTGGCAATGTTGTTGTTTTATCCGTTTTTAAATTTTATTGATTTAATTGTAAGGTCAATATGGAGCGAATCTCCTTATGCGAACATTCGTTTTATTCCGGTAGCACTTTGTTTTGTTCATACATTATTTAATTTGATCAATACGTTAATCTGGATAAATTTTATTCCGATAATGGTGAAAATCCTTAATTTTTTAATTGCAGAAAACAAAAAGAAAGAAAAATTTAAACTAAAAAATATCAATACAGGTTTGCTTTCAACTTCTGAAATATCACTAAATATGGTGAAAAAAGAAGTTGCAGACTTTGCTGTAAAAGCCCGGAAAATTGCAAATTACATTCCGAATTTATTGACTGAAAAAGATGAAAAGACTTATAATGAATTGATTTCGAAAATTCATCGTCAAAAAGAAAAGTCTGAAAAGAAATCACTTGAAATCAGGGGTTTTTTAGTTTCGCTTTCGGAAAGAGAAATAAGTATTAAAGCAAGTAATGAAATAAGTGAAATTTATAAAATTATCGATAATATTGAATCTGTTATAAATATTGCAGTTCAGATGTCGAAAATTATTGAAGATAAAAACAGTCGTAAGTTATGGTTTACACAAGCCCTCCGCGATCAGCTTACTTTGATTTTTGAATTCACAGAGGAATCCCTGAGTAATATGATTGTAAATTTAAATGTAGAATATCATACAGTTAGTATTGATTATTCATTTGAAATTGAACAAAAAATAAATAAACTGAGGGAACAGCTTATTGAAAGGAATAATCAGGATATATTGATGAAAGAATATACTTATCAGGCTGGTGCTGTTTATATTAATATGCTGGCTTCTTATGAGAAAATTGGTGATCTTGCTTTTAATGTGAATGAAATTATTTCGGGAATTAAGAAACGCTAAAATTATAAAGCATTGGTTCTGTTTTATGGTTTTGTGGAAATTTATGAGTAAATTTAAGATTAACTCGAAGAGTTTAATATACATAACCCCCAATAATATTGGGGGTTATGAGA
>JAHEYQ010000047.1 GCA_023251515.1 Bacteroidales bacterium | reverse complement strand
AAAAATATCAATCTAAAAATAGAAAAAGGTAAAAAAATAGCAGTTGTTGGTCATTCAGGTGCAGGCAAATCTACTTTAGCCGACTTGCTTCCAAGATTTTACGATTGTACTTCAGGTGAAATCCTGATAGATAATATTCCTATAAAAGACTTGATAATTTCAGATTTGAGGGGATTAATAGGTATTGTGTCGCAAGAAACAATTTTATTTAATGACAGCATTTTCAATAACATAGCCTTTGGTATGAAAAATGTGAAAGAGGAAGATGTAATTGCTGCAGCAAAAATTGCAAATGCCCACGAATTTATAATTCAAATGGAAAACGGATATTATAGCAATTTGAGTGATAAAGGTTCGAATCTTTCGGGAGGTCAAAGACAAAGAATCAGTATTGCAAGGGCTGTTTTAAAAAATCCTCCAATCATGATTTTGGATGAAGCCACATCAGCATTAGATACAAAATCAGAAGTTTACGTTCAGGAAGCCTTGGGAAATCTGATGAAAAACAGAACATCCATCATAATTGCACATCGATTATCTACTATAAAAAATGCGGATGAGATACTGATAATGGATAAAGGCGAAATTATTGAAAAAGGCAAACATGATGAACTATTAGCAATTAAAGGCATGTATTATCATCTTGTAAATCAACAATCTTTCAATTAAATTTTTTTTTAATAAATTTGCACTCTGTAAAAAAGGAATTATTCATATTTAACTACATTAAACTATGCTATTCAGCTCACCGGTTTTTCTATATTTATTTTTACCCTTAACACTGTTATTGACTGCATTAGCCCCAAAAAAAAATAAAAAACTATATCTTGCTCATAGCCAGTTTAATATTTTATGCCTGGGGTGGTGTTTATTTTATGGTATTAATGCTCTTTTCGGTATTTATTAATTATTTCTTTGGAATAAGAGTTGATAAAAATAAAGACAATCACAAAATAAGAAAAAATTATCTTATTATTGGCGTTGTTATCAACTTATTATTACTTGGCGTTTTTAAATACACCAATTTTATTGTAGCAAGTATTAATGATTTATTTACTATATTCAATATCAATCTATTACCTCAAACTCATATAAAATTACCCATTGGTATTTCTTTCTTTACATTTCAGGCAATGTCTTACTTAATAGATGTTTACCGAAACGATACTAATGTTCAGAAAAAATTCAGCGATTTGGCTCTATATGTTTCATTATTCCCGCAACTAATTGCAGGTCCAATAGTTAGGTATCATGATGTTGCTTTACAACTTGATAACCGAACAGTTACAATTGAAAAATTCAAATACGGAGTACAACGTTTTATTATGGGATTGGCACGTAAAGTAATATTGGCAAATAGTTTTGCAACAATTGCTACAGATATTATGTCGGTACCCACAGAAAACATTGATATGTTAACAATCTGGTTTGGTCTGGCAGCCTATACACTCCAAATATATTATGATTTTTCCGGCTATTCTGAAATGGCTATAGGTTTGGGAAAAATGTTCGGTTTTGATTTTCTTGAAAACTTTAACTTTCCTTATTTATCCAAATCTTTCAAAGAATTCTGGACCAGATGGCATATCTCACTTTCAACATGGATACGCGATTATATCTTTTTCCCACTCGGAGGAAGCAAAGGCAGCAATTTAAAAACATACAGAAACCTTATTATCATATTCTTTATCACCGGTCTATGGCATGGTTCAAGTTGGAATATGGTAGTTTGGGGTTTCTACCATGGATTTTTTATGGTTATTGAAAGACTATTCTTAGGAAAATTTCTTGAAAAAATTCCCAAAATATTCGGACACATCTATTTTATGCTGGCCTTTATACTAAGCTGGCCTCTGTTTTTAGCCAATTCTTTAAATGAATCTGCGGAATATTACAAAGCAATGCTTGGATTCAATCATATTGCATCAAATTATATCAATATTTCTACTTATCTTACAGTTGATAATATTATTCTCTTTATCTTGGCAATTTTGGGATGTACTACATTCTATGTCAATATTTTTGAGAAAGCAAAACAATATTATTTTAAACAATCTGCTAAAGTAAAATTACTATATTCATATACATTTGAAATTTCATCGGCTTTGTTTCTTGTAATTTTACTTATATTGAGTACAGCTCTTTTGCTTACTAATACATATAATCCCTTTATTTACTTCAGGTTTTAGAAAATTGCAAATATGAAATCTATTTTAAAAAGATATTATTTACCCGTATTGTTCATCGCTTTTATCTTTTTTTCATTAACAGATAAAATGCTGAATTTCACAAAAGATATCGAAAACAATGAAAATAAAAAAGCAACAGAAAAACCTGAATTTGACATCAATCATCTTGATAATTTCCCTTCAAAATATGAAGCTTTTTTTAATTCAAATTTTACTTTGCGTAATTATTTCATAAAGTACTTTAATCAGGCAGTTATTACTTATTTAGGTAAATCGCCACTGCCCGATAAAGTTATATTCGGTAAAAACGACTGGTTATTTTATGGCGACAAACATCTTGATTTTTATAGAGGAATAGAACGTTTTGAAAAAGATGAACTCATTGATATGAAAAAAGAATTGTTTTATAGATATGAATACCTGAAGAAAAGAGGTATAAAATATTATTTTATTATTCTTCCAACAAAATATACAATATATCCTGAATATTTAAACGATGATATTATAAGACTATGTAACAATACTTTAACCGATCAACTAATTGATGCAATGGGAAAAAACTTACCATTTACACTAATTGATACCCGAAAAGCATTAATTGATGCAAAAAAATACAACATCCGCTTATTTCAGAAAACTGATTCACATTGGAATTTTGCAGGCGGATATTTTGCATATCATTATATTTCACAATTTCTAAAAAAAGATTTTCCTGAAATAAAAATCAAGGAAATAAACGAATATAAATTTGATTCTGTTTTGCAAAAGGGAGGTGATATTGCAAAAATGCTTGGAAATGAAGATAAATATAAAGAGAATTTTATATTTGCAACTCCACTATATTCAAATGTAAAAGAAGGGAAAAAATCAGGGTATGACCCAAAAGGTTTTCCTATATCTATGAATCCTTATGAACTTGTTTATATAAATCCAGAAATGATTAAACCAAAAGGACTAATCATTCACGATTCATTCACTGAAATATTAATTCCTTTCATAAAAGAAGATTTTGCAAAAAGTGTATATATTTTCGACAGATGGGAATATGGTTTAAATGAAGATATTATTGAAAAAGAAAAACCTGACATTTTCATAAATATTGTATTGGAATGCCATTTGAAAAATATTTTACAACATTTATCATATAACAAAAAATAAGAAATATGTTATTTAGCTCAGCTGTTTTTTTATTTTTGTTTTTGCCTTTAACCATGCTTTTTACATTTCTGGTTCCAAGGCAATTAAAAAATTATATTTTACTTGCTGCCAGCCTTATCTTTTATGCTTGGGGTGGAGTTTACTATATGTTTTTGATGTTGATTTCGGTCTTAATCAATTATTTTTTCGGACTGAAAGTTGATAAGTATGCAGATAATAATAAAATCAAATCAAAATATTTGTTTTGGGGAGTATTTCTCAATTTATTAATGTTAGGTGTTTTTAAATATACAAATTTCATCATTCACTCTGTCAACGATTTACTTGGATTTACCGGTATAAGTACAATTCCTCAAACGTCAATACAACTTCCTATAGGAATATCATTTTTTACATTTCAGGCAATGTCTTATATGATAGATGTTTATAGAAAAGATACGCTCGTTCAGAAAAAGTTTTCAGATTTGGCTTTATATGTTTCATTATTTCCTCAGCTTATTGCCGGTCCGATAGTTCGTTATCATGACATTGCATTACAGCTTGAAAACAGGACAGTTACATTGGATAAGTTCAAATCAGGAATCCAAAGATTTATTATCGGACTTGCACGTAAAGTACTTATTGCCAACACATTTGCAGCCATTGCTGATGATATTTTTGCAACACCTTACCAAAACCTGAGTATTGAAGCTGCCTGGTTGGGTATAATAGCATATTCTATTCAGATTTATTTTGATTTTTCAGGCTATTCTGATATGGCTATCGGCTTGGGCAGAATGTTCGGGTTTGAATTTTTAGAAAATTTTAATTTCCCATATATATCAAAATCAATTAAAGAATTCTGGAGTCGTTGGCATATTTCACTTTCAACATGGTTCAGAGATTATCTATATATACCTTTAGGTGGCAATAAGCAAGGAAAATATAAAACTTACAGAAATTTATTTATAGTCTTTTTTATTACTGGACTTTGGCATGGGGCAAGTTGGAATTTTGTGGTTTGGGGCTTGTTTCATGGTAGTTTTCTGATAATTGAACGAATGGGATTCGGAAAGATATTAGAAAAACTTCCCAAGCCTCTCCCAAATATCTATACCCTTTTTATTGCAATTATGGCATGGGTATTATTCAGAAGTAACAATCTTACAGATTCTTTTTCATATTATAAAGTTTTATTCGGGTTTAGTAATATAACGACAAACTCTATAAATATTAAAATATTTTTGAACAACGAAACTTATATTGCATTTGTATTTGCTATATTGGGATCAACTCCGTTTTTTATTTTTATATATAACAAGCTAAAAACGATATCGTTATTATTTTCTAAGAAAACACATAATTATATTAGTTTTGTTTATGAAATTATAGCATCCGGTTTTCTTATCTTTTTATTATTCATTTGTACTCTATATTTGTTATCTAATTCATATAATCCTTTTATTTACTTTAGATTTTAAGCATGAAAAAACATAGGCTTTTTTTAAACTTCTTTTTATCAGTCCTATTTATTATAATAATATTCTTTGTTATAATAGATAAAGTTTTTATCATTACTAATGACATAAAAAATTCAGAAAACAGGACTTTAGCCACAATTCCCATTTTAGATATAAATAAATTAGACGCATTTCCTTCCAATTATGAGAATTATTTTAATGATCATTTTACTTTTAGAAATTTAATTATACGTTATTATTCTTATTTTAATGCTGTTATAATAAAAAAATCACCCACACATAAAGTTATTATCGGAAAAAATGATTGGTATTTTTATAATGAAATTCATGGAAATGCATATAGAGGAATTCTAAGATTTAATAAACAAGAACTAAGTGAATTCAGAAAGGAGATTTATTACAGAAACAACTTTTTGTCAAAAAGAGGCATTAAGTATTACTTTGTTATTGTTCCAACTAAATATTCAGTTTATTCTGAATATCTTCCGTATTATTTTAAGCCATTAAACCCACAAACAATGGCTGATCAGATAACAAATTTATTCAAAAATGATACAAATATTAATATTATTGATATTCGTCAAGCCATTAGAAATGCTAAAATAAAAACTAATCTTAGACTTTATTACAAAACTGATTCTCATTGGAATTTTGCAGGAGGTTTTTTTGGTTATCAAGCAATAATTAATTACATTAAAAGGGATTTCCCCAAAATATATCAAACAAAATTTGAAGATTACAATATTGATTCTGTAGAGTTTGCAAAGGGTGATTTAGCAAAATTTCTTTCTCTTGAAAATATTTTATCTGAAAATAAAATAATATTTACTCCAAAATTTAAATCAAATGTAACTAACGGTGAAAAACATAATTATGATTGTGGAAATTTTAAAGATACTGCAAATTTTGAGAAAGTTAAAATTAATAAATCATCTCACGGACCGAAAGCTATATTTGTTGTGGATTCTTATAATCATGGTTTAGAAAATTTTATGCCAGAAAGTTTTCACAAATGTGTATTTATATGGGATAATTGGGAATATAAATTAAATGAAAACATTGTTGAGTCTGAAAAACCAGATGCTATGTTTACAATAATTGCAGAGTGTCAGTTAAAAGAAATATTAAAAAATTTATCTTACAAAAATGCTAAATAGTTAATTTATGGAAACAAAGCAAATAATTAAAAAGCTTGCACAGCAGTATTTATCAGAAATTATTGAAATTCGCAGAAAGATTCATGCCAATCCAGAATTAGGCTTTGAAGAAATGGAAACTGCTAGTTTGATCTGCAAAAAATTGGATGAATATGGTATTTCTTATCAATCGGGAATTGCAAAAACAGGAATTGTTGGTTTAATTAAAGGCAAAACCCCTGACAAAAAATGTATTGCTCTAAGAGCTGATATGGATGCTTTGCCTATTTCAGAAAACAATAATTGTGATTACAAATCTAAACATGAAGGGATAATGCATGCATGCGGACATGATGCACACATTGCCTGCTTATTAGGTGCAGCTAAGATTCTAAATTCATTAAAAGATGAATTTGAAGGAAGCATAAAACTAATATTTCAACCTTCAGAAGAAAAATTTCCGGGTGGAGCTCTGGCAATGATAAATGAAAAAATTCTATTAAATCCTGAAACAGAAATCGTTATTGGTCAACATGTTTTACCTACACTCGAAAGTGGAAAAATTGGTTTAAAACCGGGAAAATATATGGCTTCAACCGACGAAATCTACCTTACAATTAAAGGCAAGGGTGGCCATGCAGCAACTCCTGAATTAAATATTGATCCAATCGTAATATCAGCTCAGATAATAATGGCTTTGCAACAAATTACAAGCCGCTACAGCAATCCTTCAATGCCAACAGTACTTTCCTTCGGAAAAATCATTGGAAACGGCAGAACCAATATAATTCCCGATTTTGTAACTATTGACGGCACATTAAGAACCTTTGATGAAAAATGGCGGGCTGAAGCTCATCTAAGAATTAAAGAAATTGCTCAATCAATTGCCAAAGGTATGGGAGGTGAATGTGAAGTTGTAATTGACAAAGGATATCCATTTTTGATCAATAATGATCAACTAACAGAATCTATTAAAGAAAACGCTGTTGAATATCTTGGAAATGAAAATGTAGTAGATTTAGAAATGAGAATGACAGCAGAAGATTTTGCTTACTTTTCACATTTAAAACCAAGTTGTTTTTATCGTTTAGGGGTTAGAAACGAAGAAAAAGGAATTACTTCAAATCTACATACTTCTACTTTCGATATCGACGAAAACAGTCTGGAAACCGGAATGGGCTTAATGGCTTGGCTGGCAATCAGTCAATTAAAATAAAAAAGGTCGGATATTAAATCCGACCTTTTTTATTAAATTTTAATTTCTTCTGCATTTTTATTAAAAAAATGGTATTCAAGAATATGATATGAAGATACTGATTTTAATTTTATCCACTTTTTATATTTCAAATACCATTTTACTTGAATTGAAAACAAACCTTTGGTAAAAAATGCATAAATATATGGATTTACAATCAAAGTTAAAAAACTCTCATTCTGTTCATTAATCAAATATCTGATATTATTTTCAATTTCATCAAAAAGTAAAATGCTTGGTTTAATTTTACCACTTCCTTCGCAAGCCGGGCATTTTTCAAGTACTTCAACATTCATTTCGGGTCTAACCCTCTGTCGAGTAATCTGAACCAATCCAAACTTACTTGGGGGTAAAATGGTGTGGCGTGTATTGTCTTTTGCCATTTCTTCTACTAAACGCTGGAACAACTTCCTTCTATTTGAAGCTTCGTGCATATCAATAAAATCAATTACAATGATTCCACCCATATCTCTTAGTCGCAATTGCCGTGCAATTTCAGCAGCCGCTTCCATATTAACTTCCAAAGCATTGGTTTCCTGAGTTTTGTCAGTATTCAGTCGATGTCCGCTATTTACATCAATAACATGCATAGCTTCAGTGTGTTCAATAATCAAATAAACACCACTTTTAATACTTACTGTTTTTCCGAAAGATAATTTTACCTGTTTATCTATCCCATATTGTTCAAAAATAGGGACTTTGCTCTTATGTATTTTAATAATATCCGCTTTGTCAGGAGCAATTGTCATGATATAGCTTCTGATTTCTTCAGCTAATTCGGCATCATTAACAATAACGCTGTTAAAATCTTTATTTAAAAGGTCACGAAGAATAGCTGATGTTCTATCTAATTCACTAATAACCCTTTCAGGAGATTTAGCCTCTTTAAGCTTGTTGCACATTATTTCCCATTTGCCCACAAGGTTTCGCAAATCAGCATCAAGTTCTGCAACATTTTTATTTTCGGCAACAGTTCTGATAATTACACCAAAATTCTTGGGTTTAATACTTTGGATAAGTCTTTTTAAACGGTTTCTTTCTTCCTGACTTTTAATCTTTTGAGAAATAGAAATTCGGTTTGAAAAAGGTACCAGAACAATAAAACGTCCCGGAAATGAAATTTCTGAAGATATACGTGGACCTTTTGTTGAGATGGGCTCTTTCGCAATCTGAACCAAAATATTCTGATTAGACTTTAAAACAGAAGTTATCTTACCTGTTTTTTCAATATCAGGTTCAATAACAAAAGTATCCATATTTACTTTTTGATTGGCTGATTGACCAATCTTAATAAATTTCAACAATGAGTTTAATTGGGGTCCTAAATCCAGATAATGTAAAAAAGCATCTTTTTCATAGCCAACATCCACAAAAGCAGCATTTAAACCGGGCATAATTTTTTTAACCCTTCCCAAATAGATATCACCAACAGTATGATTGTTGTTTTTTCTCTCACGGTTAAGTTCAACTAATTGTTTGTCTTCGAGCAGCGCTATCTCAACTTCGTTGGCTCTCGAATCTATGATTAATTCCTTATTCACTGGCAGTGTATTTTAGCTTTTGGTTTACAGATAAAACTCTATAAACATTAAAAATCACTGTTTTAAAAAAAAGTGATTGCATAAAAAATTAATTACATAATGGCAAATTTACCATTATGTAATTAATAAAAACATAATTGTTAAAAAGAATTATTTCTTTTTATGCCTGTTTTTTCTTAAACGTTTTTTACGTTTATGTGTTGACATTTTGTGTCTTTTTCTTTTTTTTCCGCTTGGCATAATGTTTCTTATTTACAATTATTGAACTTTGCTCTTTACTTCAGTTACAAAAGTTTTAGCTGGTTTAAATGAAGGAATATTATGAGCAGGAATAATAATTGTAGTATTTTTTGAAATATTTCTACCTGTTTTTTCAGCTCTTTTCTTAACGATGAAGCTACCAAAACCTCTTAAATAAACGTTCTCACCGTTAACTAATGAAGCTTTAATTGCATCCATGAAAGCTTCAACGGTTGCTTGAATAGAAACTTTTTCAATTCCTGTTTTGTTAGCAATTTCTGCTACGATTTCTGCTTTTGTCATATTACTTTAAATTTATTTTGTTTAGTAATTTCTTTATTTAGTTTGCAAAAATAATAAAAATTTACAACGTAACTCAATTTTTTTTTATTTTTTTTTCATAAATCATTCAATATAAATTTGTTTTTGAGTTTTTGTTGTAATTTTATTAATAATTAATACTTTTTTAATACACACACAATAAACAAAACTAACTGATTATCTGTTTATTATGTTCCAACACTTATTTTTTTTATATTTCATTAAATATTAATACATTAACATATATATTAACAAATGATTCTTGCTGATATTTTATTAATTTGGTACAAAAAAAACAAAAGAAATCTTCCGTGGCGTAATACAAAAAACCCATATCACATCTGGATTTCGGAGGTTATTCTCCAACAAACCAGAATAACGCAAGGTCTAGGCTACTATCTGGATTTTATAAATACATTCCCTGACATTCAGTCACTTGCACTCGCTGAAGAAGAACATGTTTTAAAAACATGGCAAGGATTGGGATATTATTCACGCGCAAGAAATTTGCATTTTGCAGCCAAACAAATTGTAAATGAACACAATGGAATATTCCCTAAAGAATATACAAAAATATTGAAATTAAAAGGAATAGGCGAATATTCTGCAGGAGCCATTGCTTCTATCTCTTTTAATTTGCCTTTTT
Source organism: Bacteroidales bacterium (assembly GCA_023251515.1). Taxonomy (GTDB): domain Bacteria; phylum Bacteroidota; class Bacteroidia; order Bacteroidales; family JACABE01; genus JACABE01. The sequence continues at coordinate 28,114 of JAHEYQ010000047.1, read as the reverse complement.
CGGCTATTGATGGCAATGTACTACGAGTGATTTCTCGCCTGTATGGTATTGAAGACCCAATAAATAGTAATGAAGGTAAAATTAAAATAAAAAGTATTGTAAACGAGTTAATTGACAAATCAAATCCTGGTGATTTTAACCAATCCTTTATTGAATTGGGAGCTTTGATATGCAAACCACAAAATCCTGATTGCGATATTTGTCCGATAAAAGAATTTTGCTTTGCCTTTCTAAATCAGAAACAAAAAGATTTTCCACAAAAAAATAAACTTAAAAAACCCAAAAACAGATATTTTTATTATATAGTTATCAATCTGAACAATACAAATACTTTTATTAGCAAAAGAGAAAAAAATGATATATGGAAAAACTTATATGATTTTCCACAAATTGAAACAAAAGAAGAAATTAAAGATGATAATATTTTAATTGAAAAAATTAAAAATATAATCATAACAGATACATTTATAATTAATAAGATACATTTACCCGTTAAACATCAACTAACTCATCAAACACTTTATTCAACTTTTATAGAAGTTAGTATTGACGAAAATATTATTATTAATAATACTATAAAAATACAATTATCTCAAATTAATAAATATCCATTTCCAAAATTGATAGAAAATTTCATTTTTAACAAAATCATATCACACTGATATTGTTATATATAAAAAATATTTAAAAAAATAATGTGCTTTTTTTCGCAAATTGTTTAAAAATTTTGTAAGTTTGTATTTCAAAAAATCAATAAAATATTAATCTAATTCACCAAAATTATGGCAGGAATTAATAAAGTTATCTTAATTGGTCATTTGGGAAAAGATCCTGAAATTACCAATATTGGAAACGATGTAAAAAAAGCATCTTTCTCTTTAGCCACATCTGAATCATATAAAGCCAAAGATGGTTCAAGAGTCGATCAAACAGAATGGCATAACATTGTATTATGGAGAGGATTAGCAGATGTTGCTGAAAAATATCTTCATAAAGGAAGTAAAATTTATCTTGAAGGAAAGATAAGATATCGTAGTTATGACGATAAAGACGGCATAAAAAGATATATCACAGACATCCAAGGAGATACATTTACAATGTTAGATAGTAAACCAGATTCAAACGGACAAAGTCATACACCTCCAACTGAAGTAATGGTTTCTAATACACCTGAGGATGATTTACCATTCTAATTAATGTCAGTTTCTGACAAAATAAAATGCCGTCAAAAGTAAATTTTCATTTGACGGCATTTTATTTTAATTTTGTAGCAAATTTAAACAAATTATAAAAATATGCAGAAAAATAATTTATTTATCGCATTAATATTCATCGTAATAGGGTTTTCATCTTGTAATAATGAAGAATATACACCAAAACCAAGAGCATATTTCCGCATAGATTTACCTCAAAAATCGTATCAATCTTTTGATACGGTATTCCCATATTCATTTGAATATCCAACTTATGCATTAATTAGAAGAGATAATAAATCAAATGCAGAAAAATATTGGATAAACATCCATTTTCCTGAATATAAAGCCACTATACATTTAACTTATAAACCTATTAAAAACAACTTAGACAGTCTGATAGAAAGTTCACGCAAATTTGTAGATAAACATATCAATAAAGCATCATCAATAAAAGAAAAAGCTTATGACAATCCAGAAAATCAAATATATAGTATCGTTTACAATATTAAAGGAAATGAAGTGGCATCTCCTTATCAGTTTTTTGTAACTGATAAAAATAAGCATTTCTTAAGAGGAGCTTTATACTTTAATATGCAACCCAAAAATGATTCATTAGCCCCTGTAGTTGAATTTATTGAAAAAGATATAGATCATTTAATCAGCACTTTAAAATGGAAATAAATTATTTTTCAAATTTATAAAACTGAATAAAAAATTTAGTACCTGAATTTAAATCAGATTCAAACCAAATTTTTCCGCCTATTCCTTCAATAATACTTTTAACCATGGCCAAACCCAAACCTGTACCTCCGGATTTAGTTGTAAAATAGGGCGAAAATATTTTAGTTTGCTGGCTTTTGTCAATACCAATTCCATTATCAATAATTGTAATTATATATAGCTCATCTTTCGGATTTACAGAAACTTCGATTATTCCGTTTTCTTTATCTGAAATTGCTTGTATTGAATTTTTAATTAAATTATTAAACACCCTTAACATCTGTGTTTTATCTGCTTTGATCAAACAATTTTCTGTAATATTTAAATTAAAACTAATATTTGCGGCATCATTAGCTTTAAATAAATCAACACTTTTAATAATTATATCAGAAATATCAACACATTCTAATTCAACGCCAGGCATTTTTGCAAAATCAGAAAAATCGGAAGCTATAACCGACAAGGAATCAATTTGTTCTATTATAGTATTAGAAAGTCTTGTCAATCGCTCATCCCAATCTGGAACCTGATCTTTCCATGCTCTTTGCAAATGCTGAATACTCAATTTCATAGGAGTAAGTGGGTTTTTTATTTCATGGGCTACTTGTTTTGCCATTTCACGCCATGCTACTTCTCTTTCTGATTTAGCAAGTTTTTCGGCACTTATCGACAATTGATCAATCATACTATTATATTCTATAATTAAATTCCCGATTTCATCATTACTCTTCCAATTTATCTTCTCATTTTTTTTACCCAATTTAATTTTACTTAAACTGCTTATTATCAATCGTAATGGACTTGTAATATAATTAGAAACAAACAAAGCAACCACAATAGCAATAATTACCAGGAATAAGAAAATATTTAAATAAGCCTTTAAAAATGAAGAGATTTCGCGCCTTAAATCTCCTTGTTTAGCAAAATAAGGCAAATTTATGTAAGCAATTAATTTGTTATCATTATTAATAAAAGGCATATAAGATGACAAATATTCATTTGTCCCTATATTCTCTTTATCAACATATTGCGTTTTGCCATTAACCTTCAATTCATATAATGCTTTGGCATTCATAAAATCTGAAATTAAACCTTCTTCAAAAATTTGCATTCGTGAAGATGCAATTAAAACGCCTTCAGTATCATATAAATTAATATCAGTAAAAAAAACATTCGATAATTTCACCAATAAATCATTTACGGTTGCAGATATGTTACGATCTAATTTTGTTTCATTTCCTAATTTATTTTCAAGTTCAATTAATACAGAATGAGTCTTTTCTGTAAGTAATTCAGAATTTTTCTCATTACTTAGGTTTGCAATATAAATAAAAGTTGTTATGCCGATTAATACAAAAGAAACAAGAATAATACTCAAAATAGAAATCTGCAAACGTGTTTTAAAATTAAAAGTCAATGAGAAAATTTTTCTTGAATATGGTGTTGCAAAAACTAAAACAAATAAAAACAATGTAAAAGCAATAAAGAAATTTGAAAATGGAGATAATCGCTCCAAAAAACCAATTTTTTGTTTACTCAAAATAAAATCAACACGATTGTTTACATTATATAAAATATGATTGAAATGATCTTTATTAAAATTTCTAAAACCAGAACTATCAACTTCAGTAGTTAACTTATTATCGTAAAAGCATTTACCAAATCTTTTTACAAGCTGCTTATTAACGTATTTAGCATAAGAATAATCACTTAAATCTCTAATCAAATTCAACTTTTTATCAATTAGCAATTCAGGATAGCCCAAATCTTTTGAAATAAATTTGGCATCCAATTCAATATAAAGCGATGTCCTTAATAAAGAATCACTTGCATCATCAAAAAATCTAATTACAGCTATATAACTATTACTTCCACTACCAAAATCGAGAGAATAAAAATTTTCTGTTTGTGTTGGGTAGCCGTTCATTGTTATTTTATCATAGAAAAATTTATCACAATTAACATTATAATTATTTGCCGAATTAATAATCAGATTCTGAAAATCTTTACATAATGTAATTTGTTGTGAATATTTACTAAGATATCCTTTTAAATAATTATTTTTCAAATAATTAACTATTGAATCTTCGGGATAAAATCTTTTTAACTGATTACGAATTATCGTATCGGATTTTACTTTTAACATGATGTCTTTAAACAAAAATTCAGCAACAGGATCGTATTCTGCTGATAGTTTTTGAACCAACAATTTTCTCTTTTCGATTTCTTTGTTATCATTGTACTTATAAAAAGTAAAAGTTGAAAAAAAACTAAAAAACAAAATTAAAATGAAAATACGCTGAATTATATTAATTCTATCTTTAAGAAAATCAAATAAAAATAATATTAAAAAGAAAACAATCAGGAAAACAGGATAGAAAAAACCTTCTTTCCAAAAAATCTGAAAAGGGAATAAAAGAAATAAAATTATAGCAGAAATAAAAACATAAACAAAATTAATATTGCTATATGTCAAACGTTTACAAAGATAAAATAGTTTTGAAGAAACTAAAATAAATGACACACTTAATGCAAAAATAATAAAAGATCCAATCAAACTTTCAAAAGTTAATTCAAAAATATCATTCATCAACATTTGAATACTTGAATCGTAAATTACACTTTTACAAATTACTACATAGTAATAAAAAAAAACGATAATGGTAAAAACAGAAAAAATTGATAATGTATATTTTTTTATTAAAACAGGTCTTTTCAATAATGCTTCTAACTTAACTTGAGTGAAAAACAAATAAGATAAATGTAAAAATATACTCGAATTTATCAACAAATCGCCAAGTGAGGGTAAAAATTCTGAGGCAGCATAATAATAAGGGCTAAACAACTTAGAATCATATAATAACGATGGAAAATCGAAATAAAATAAAATAAATCGCAAAACAGAAATAAAAATAAAATAAATCAAAAACTTAATTAAGGTATATGATTTTAAAAATTTTGTTTTGTTATATATACCAAATAAATAAGAACTAAAAAATATAAAACCCAAAATAAAAAACAATAAAATAATATAAATATTTTTTTCGCTTAAATGTAATGTTGAGTTTAATTGGATAGAAAATAAAAATCGGGAATCGACACCCTTAATCAGATATTTATCCCTTTCGAGAGTAATATCAATTTCTGGAGGCAAATTAAAGGATTTAGAATAATTATTTTTTAAATAATCATTTTGATAAGCGTATTCACTTTTAATTAAAGAAAAACAAACAATCTGATAATTAATAAATTTTTGAGAAATAACTCTGTACCAACCATTTTTAAGTTTCTTGATTTGTGAATCAGAGTTAGTGTCTAATATTGAAATCGGAATTGAATTATCAGACCAATAGATCAATTTGTTTTTATCATAAATGAAAAATGCCAATCCTTCATTTGCAAATAATTTTGGAGAAATATCATTTTGAATATTTTCCCATGAATTATTGATTTATAAAAATCAGTAATTTTTTTTAAATAATTATTGATGAGATTTTCTTTTAAAAAAATTTCCTTTTGTAAACTACAATGTAAATTGTCAATTGTAATTTTTGATTCTTGATAATAAAAAAACAAAATTGCAATTAAAAAAAAAGCAATTGAGACAAAAAGATTATTTAGATATTTCTTAAAAATAATTGTCATTTTGATAAATTTTCTAAAAATTTAAAAAAGCTGAGAAAAAAATGGCTTTAAATAAAGCGATATAATGCATTATTTCTTTTTTTTCGACCTGAACTATCATATCAAATCTAAAACCAAATAAAAGCCTTAAAATATCTGATATTTTTTTTCATTTCTCTAATTGCGAAAGTAAGCAAAAAAAACTATAATTAAATATATCCCCCCAAAAAAATAGCTCAAATAATAAAAACTTTGTTGTTTTATAAATTACAAAAATATATTTCATAAATATTATTGTAAACAACTGTAAGGTATGAAAATAAAAATGAGTTTCACGTGAAACTCATTTTAGTGTATTTTTACGTAAAAATTATCTTCCCAGATAAATTATCAGTACAGAAATATCAGAAGGTGATACACCGGAAATTCTTGAAGCTTGTCCAATCGTTTTAGGTTTAATTTTTGTTAGTTTTTCGCGAGCTTCAAAAGAAAGAGATTGCAATTTCTGATAATCGAAATTTTCGTATAAAGGAATATCTTCAAATTTACTCAGCTTATCGGCAATTTCTTCTTCTTTACTAATATAACCTTCGTACTTAATAAAAATTTCAGCTTCTTCAATGATTTCTGTAGAATTCTCTTCAATTTCATTTACATGAAGTTTTAAGGAATCAACAGCCTCTATTAATTTAAAAATCTCGATTTGAGGACGCAATAATAAATTTCCAAGTTTGGTTTTTTGATTAATCAAAGGAGTTTCGGCTTGTTCAAGAACCGGATTAACATCTTTTGGCTCTACACTCAGATTTTTAATAAAATGAACAAGTTTTTCAAACTCATTTTTTTTATAATTCACATTATTCATTCTTTCATGTGAAGCTAAACCAATCTTATGCGAAAGATGAGTTAAACGGAAATCAGCATTATCCTGTCGCAATAAAATTCTGTATTCAGCTCTGGATGTAAACATTCTATATGGTTCATCTACACCTTTTGTAATTAAATCATCAATTAAAACGCCAATATATGCTTCATGACGTTTTAAAATAAATTCCAGTTGATTATTCAATTTTAAATGGGCATTAATTCCAGCCATTAAACCCTGAGCAGCAGCTTCTTCATAACCTGTTGTTCCATTAATTTGCCCTGCAAAGTACAGATTTTCAATTAGTTTAGTTTCCAAAGTATATTTTAACTGAGTGGGAGGAAAATAATCATATTCAATAGCATAACCCGGTTTTATAATTTTAGCATCTTCAAAACCAACAATTGTTGTTAATGCTTTATACTGAATGTCTTCTGGCAAAGAAGAGGAAAATCCATTGATATAATATTCAATTGTATCCCAACCCTGTGGTTCAACAAAAAGCTGATGACGGGTTTTATCGGCAAATCTTTCAATTTTATCTTCAATTGACGGGCAATAACGAGGTCCTCTTCCCTGAATACGACCTGCAAACATTGGAGATTTTTCAAAACCTGTTCTTAAAATATCATGAACTTCAAGAGATGTATAAGCCAAAAAACAACTTTTTTGATTGCTTAAAGGTAATGTATCAGTAAAAGAAAATTTGCCGGGAATATCATCACCTTTTTGTTCAGAAAGTTTTGAAAAATCTATTGTTCTGCCATCCACTCTTACAGGAGTTCCTGTTTTAAGTCTTTTCGATTCAAAGCCGATATTAACCAAAGACTCTGTTAATCCAAAAGCAGCCTTCTCTCCTATTCTTCCTCCGCCAAATTGTTTTTCACCAATGTGAATCAAGCCATTTAGAAATGTACCATTTGTCAATACAACAGCATCAGCCATTATAGAAATTCCCATGCCTGTTTTTACACCTGTTATTTTATTTTTGTCAACTTCAATACTTACAACTGTATCCTGCCAGAAATCCAAATTTGGAGTATTTTCTAACATACTCCTCCATTCTGCAGAAAACATCATTCTGTCGCTTTGAGCTCTGGGGCTCCACATTGCAGGACCTTTTGAGCGATTTAACATTCTGAATTGGATCATGGTTTTATCAGTTACAATACCTGAATATCCACCTAAAGCATCTATTTCTCTTACAATTTGTCCTTTTGCAACTCCACCCATAGCCGGATTGCACGACATCTGGGCAATAGTGTCCATATTCATGGTAATGAGCAAAACAGAAGAACCTAAATTTGCTGCTGCTGCTGCGGCCTCACTACCAGCATGACCCGCACCTACTACAATTATATCGTATTTTTTAAACATTATTTTTATTTATAACATGAAATTTACATACATCAATTAATAAAAAAACACGTTTTATCACAAAACAATGAAAAAAATATTGAAATGTGTTTCACGTGAAACTTGTAAAATTTATTTTGTTAACTTTCTAAAAGTCAAATTTTACAGAAGTAAATTAATGAAAAAATGTAAATTAAATAAACAAGTCAGACCTTATTTGGTTGTCTTATTTTTTATTTTGCAAAGATAAGCAAATATCTTCTTTTTGACGCATCAGGGCTTTATCAACTTTATTTTTATCTTTATATCCTAACAAATGAAGAACTCCATGAATAATAACCCGATGAAGTTCATTTACAAATGGAATTTTCAAACTCTCAGCATTTTCTTTAACACGTTCAATACTGATAAAAATATCACCACTAATTTTTCCTTTATTATCAGCAGTATAATCAAATGTAATTATATCTGTAAGTGTATGGTGCTTTAAGTATTGCACATTGATTTCGGAAAGATAAGCATCATCACAAAAGATAAAACTAATATCTCCTTTTTTCTTGCCTTCAGACCCAATTACAAGAGAAATCCAATCCTTTAAAGCTTGTTTCCCTTTTAAATTAAATTCAATTTCCTCGTTAAAGAAAGTAATGCCAGCCATTTTATTTAGTCTTTTTATATTCTTTTAAAACTTTATGACATTTGTATTCACCCAAAATATTGGCTCTTTCGTTAGCCAAACTTTGATTAATACTCTTAACATAAAAAGAAATTTCGATAGTACTACCGTTGTCAGAAAAGCTAACATCATCAGATAAAAGATTAATCAGAAATATTCCGGTACCAATGTTTTCACCAATTTCTTCGGTAGGATCAATTAAATTATTGAAATCAAAACCCTTGCCTTCATCTTTAATCAAAAAAATTAAGGCCTCATTTTTCCTGCCAAAAGCAATGTAAACATTTTTGGTTTCATCGAGTTTATTGCCATGAATAATAGCATTTCTGACAGCCTCATTTATGGCTACTGAAATATTGGCAAAATAAGTATTGTTAATATTAAATTCATCACAAACTTCTTCAACAAATCGTTGAATAAGATTAAGGCTGCTTAAGTTTGAAGCAATGTTGAGTTCTTTTAAAATATTCATTTATTAAAAGTTGTAAAAATATTCATTCACTTTATTTTTATAAAACGTATTCATAACAGGAGGAACTGTTTTAAGTATTTCCTGTTCGTTTGATTTTATTCTTTTATACTGCAAAAACAGATTTGGGTTACTGAATTTTTGTTCTTTTGCTTCGGTTGATTCTCTTTTTTCTTCCTGATCCCTCTTCTGTTCGGCTTTTTCGTGTTCCAACAATCTTGTTAATATTTGTTTCTGACGATTTAAAGTTTCCTGAGAAATCATTTTATTTACAATATCTGTTTCTGTTTTCTCCATCTGATTCATCAGTTCATTTAAACCATTACCGGGCTTTTCTCCTTGCTTTTTCAACTCATCCATATATTGCTGCATCTGACGACGAATGGCTTCCTGCTGGGCAGCCATGCGAGCTAATTGCTCATTCATTGATTGTCCCTGACCTTGCTTTTGACCGTTTGGTTTATTGCCTTTTTTCATCTCGTCCAACTGTTTATTTAATTCTTCCTGCATCTGACGCATGGTTTTCATCGATTTGGAAGAACTTTTGCCTGAACCAGGTTTTTTACATGATTTATTGCCTTTGCCATCTTTCTTTTTCGAATTCATTTCCTGTTTCATTTGCTCCATAGATTCATTTAAAAGCAAAGCAAGATTATTTATCGAAGTCATAACGTACTGTTGACGACTTATCGCATTTTGATTTTGTACATTGCCAAAATAACCAACAGTATTCATTGCAAGCAGTTCATTTAAGGACTTTTCTACATTGTCGTTAATTGCTGAAATCTCCTTATTTATAATGGACTGTACTTTTATCTGGCGTTTGCTGAGAGCCATTAATGAATCTTCAACGAGTTTTAAATCGTCTTTAATATTACCCTGATCATTTATTACCTCCTGATAGCGGGGATCTTTTACTGAAATTTTCTGAGATTTATTTATAAGCTCTTCCTGACGAAATGAAAGTTTTACCAGATTTTTGAGAATGCCGCGAATGGTTTCGATATCTTCACCCATTTGTTCTTCTTCCATTTCCTGCTGCATATCTTTCATTTTATCTGACATTTCCTGCATTTGCTGAGCTGCATTCTTTTGTGATTTGGATGCCTTTGAATTCTTTTTGTTCTCCAATGCATCTGAACTGTTCTTTTGTTCCTGACTAATTTCGTTCTCTTTGTTTTCATCCCGTTTAAGATCGTTTGGATTCTCAAGTTCTTTGTTTTTCTTATCAAGATCATCCATACTTTTTTTGAAGTCTTCAAACTTTTTATTAAGGTCTTCTTGATCCTTTTTTAATTCATCAGCTGATTTTTTTCCTTCGGCAGTTTCTTCAGCTAATTTCTTCTGTTCTTCAGCTAATTTGTCAAGTTTATCAATATTTTCAGTAAGCTTTTTCTCAAATTCCAATTGCTTGAAAACTTCCAGATTTCTATCCAGTTGTTTGGAAATATCTTCAGCATTCATCTTCATTTTATCGAGCATCTCCCCTACTTTTTCCTTATCTACATTTTCCATTAACTTTTGCAAGTCTTCCATCATTTTCTTCATTTCATCGGTCATAACTTCGTTAAAAAGTTTTTCCAACTCTTTTTGTTTTAAAGCAATTTCTTCATCAAGTTTTTTGTATTGTTGCTCTTTAATGGCATTTTCTTTATTCTGAAGATTTATTTTTTCAACATTTTCCTGAATTTCCTTTTGCTTTTCTATTAAATCTTTAATCTGTTTTTTATCTTCCCAGTTTAAAGTTTTTTTATCAACTAATTTTTTATTTAAATCTTTAATTTGTTTCTGCATTTTCTGAGCATCTCTGATGGTTTTTTCCATCTGATCTTTTAGTTCGCTATTGTTGTTTTCAGCTTGCTTTTCTATTTGGCTTAACGTTGGAGCTTTAAACAACATTTTCTGTGAACGGGAAACTTTGCTGCCATTGATGGCGTCATTATCATAAACTTCAAAATAATACTCTACCTGATCTCCGGGCTGTGTTACCAGATTTTCCATATCGAAATAATGGAAAAATTCCTGTTGATTCAAGCTGCGATTAATAGATATTTCAGTGTTCTTTTGTGATATTATGCTTGTATCTTTGGCATTATAAGATTTATAATGAAAAACAACTTTATGAAAACCATAATCATCTTTTATTAAACCTCTGAAATAAATTCTTTTCTCATATAAAGAATCCTTCATTTCATCAATCTGTATCATTGGAAAAGCGTCAGGAATTACATTTACAGAATAAACCAACGAATCTATAAGTTTCATTCTTGAATTTTCGGGTTTTACAGAATATGAAAAAGATTTTCGCAACAAAGAAGAATAGTTAAAAATATTATTCCCTTTCTGCGATAAAGTAACAGTTTTATCTCCAAACAAGAATGTTAGCAATGATGTTTCACGTGTAACAAAACGCCATTCAACTTTTGTACCATCGGGCACTACCATATCGCCAATATTTTCCAAAACTTCATTCTTTTTGCCGGTATAAGCAGGATATGAAAACTGCACATCAAAATTTAAAATGATGGGCTTTGGTATAATGCTTAATTGATAAGGTTTTGAAGTAATTTCAGCTGCTGTTAACTGAAAATTGATATTCTTCTGAATGTTTTTAAAAACATATTTAAAGCTAACTGTATTTTGCTTTTCAAGCTTATATTTAACACCATCGGCTAAAAGAAATACTTCATCAGGTATTTCACTCCCTTCTACCTTTACGTTAAGCTCAAAATCCTGTTGTTGGATGGCTTCAAGATTTTTGTTGGTAATTTTAAATTGAAAAGGAGCAGGAACTTCATAAAATGTATTGTATTTGATAATCCGTTCAGAAGTTTCGGTAATGGCTGACGGGCGAGCCAACAATATAATTAAGATGATGGCTATGGGTATGATTGCAAATTTAAGATAACGTTTGTTTGTTTTTAAATCTACAGCATTTACAAAAGGAATAGGTTTTAATTCCTGTATTTTCTGATTGATACTTGCCTCTATCAGTTCTTTGTTGTCGGTTTCAGTAACAGAAATGTTTTTTAGCTGCAACGTATTTAAAAGCTTATCCTGTACATTTCCGAAATGTTCTCCGATTATTGATGCAGCCTGTTCGTAAGAAATTATTTTACCTATACGATATAATTTCAACAATGGAATAACAAAAAAACGGATGCTGATAATCGCAGTAAAAACCAGAAATGAGAAGAACAAAAGCATGCGGACAAGCATACTGAAACGTCCGAAATATTCGAGCAGATTTACCAGAATAAAAAAAACAGCTACAAGTGATATGGTATATATCAATCCTTTTATAAGTTTATTCTTATAGAATTTTCTGATAAATTCATCGAGCTTTGAAATAAGTATGTTGTAGCTGTTTTCCATTTTACTAAATTAATCAGTTGTAACGTTATTAATATTCTGTTTGGTATAACAAATTCTTCTAAATTTTGATTTCATTAATACCTTTTTATTATCATTAATTATTATCAATTAAATGCTTTAGCTGCTCTTTACTTGGAAGCACCGTTTGATATTTTTGTGCAAAAATCTGATTGCAATTCTGTGGCAATGTGATTTCAACCATAGCTTCACTTTTATCTTTGCATATAATAATCCCCACAGTTGGGTTTTCATCTGGTAACTTCACATATCGGTCGTAATAGTTAACATACATTTGCATTTGACCAATATCCTGATGTTTAAGCTTGCCAATTTTTAAATCAATAAGGACAAAACAATGTAGTAAGCGATTGTAAAAAACCAAGTCAACAAAATAATGATCTTCATCAAAAGAAAACCTAACTTGCCTGCCACCAAAGAAAAAACCCTTGCCAAGTTCGAGCATAAATTTTTCAATTTCATTAATTATAGCCGTTTCTAAATCAGACTCAGAATATGCTGCTTTTTCACTTAAGCCCAAAAACTCTAATATTAATGGTTCTTTGATTAAATCTTCAGGACTTTCAATAATCAGACCATTATTTGATAAGCTTTCAAGTTTATCTTTACTCCTGCTTAATGCCAATCTTTCAAATAAACCTGAATTAAATTGCCTTTTTAACTCTCTTACTGACCATTGATTTTGTGAAGATTCTATCTCATAAAAATTACGCTCTTTTATATCTGCAATTCTCATCAATATTAAGTAATGAGACCAACTTAAATAAGAATTTGAATCTTTTATATAATTCCGAGACACTGTTTCGGAATTCTGGAACTCAGAAATCCGAGACAGGGTTTCGGAATTTTCAAATTTATAATTATACAGCAAATAGAAATTTCTCATATTTTCCAGATTATCCACAGAAAAACCTTTTCCATAAAGAGAGGTTAAGTCTAAAGAAACTTCTTTTAAAATATTTTTTCCATATTCTGCTCGCTTTTCACCTTCCTGAATCGTTTGTACAATTAATTTTCCAACTTCATAATAAGTACAAACCATAATATGGTTTACATTTCGAACAATCTGCAAACGAGCCTGCTCAATGAGATTAGATATTTTATTGGACAAATTAATCATTAAGTATTATCAAATTTTGATTTCGCTGATACCTTTTTTAATCCTTTTTACAGCTTCTTCTTTACCTATTAAAGTAATGATGGTAAATAAATCAGGACCTATCCCCGCTCCTACTATCACCAATCGAAGACAATTCATAATCTGACCCATATTTAAGCCGTTTTCCTGAATATAGGCTATCACTTTGTCGTGAGCAAGTGTGGTTTCGAAAGGCTCAACAGTATTGAGAATAGCCGATATAGCATCAAGATGCTTTGCTGTATCTTCTTTCCAGCGTTTTTTTATTACTTGTTCGTCGTACTGAATAGGTGCTTCGAAAAAGAAATGAGTCTGACTCTGGATATCTTTGATAAAATGTGCTCTTTCTTTAACCAAATCGCAAATTATAGCAAGTTTATCTTCACTTATTTCTATCCCTTTTTCAGTAAGATAAGGCATAAATGCTTTTGCCAGGTCTAAACCGCTATGCTGACGAAGGTATTGCTGATTGAACCATTTGGCTTTTTCCAAATCGAATTTTGCACCCGATTTGCTGATACGTTCGATAGAAAATGCTTGGATAAGTTCTTCCATGGTGAACATTTCCTGTGTGGTTCCGGGATTCCAGCCAAGGAAAGCCAGTATATTGATAACCGCTTCGGGAAAATAACCCGATTCGCGATAACCTGATGAAATTTCGCCGGTTTTCGGATCCTGCCATTGGGTAGGAAATACAGGAAAACCCAATCTGTCGCCATCTCTTTTACTTAATTTGCCATTGCCATCGGGTTTGAGCAACAAGGGTAAATGTGCAAACTCGGGCATGGTGGCTTCCCATCCGAAAGCTTTGTAAAGCATTACGTGCAAGGGTGCTGATGGCAGCCATTCTTCGCCACGGATAACGTGTGATATTTCCATCAAATGGTCGTCAACAATATTTGCCAGATGATAGGTTGGCATGCCGTCCGATTTGAAAAGTACTTTATCGTCCAACAGATTTGAATGAACCACTACCCTGCCCCTGATATGATCGTTTACAACAATTTCTTCGTTATCGGGCATTTTGAAACGGATAACGTAAGGATTTCCTTCATTAATGAGTTTCTGAACTTCTTCTGCAGCAAGTGTAAGTGAGTTGCGAAGACTGCCACGGGTATTGCAATCGTATTGAAAGGCTTTTTTATCGGCTTCATATACTTTGCGGATTTCTTCCAATGATTCGGGTGTATCGAAAGCATAATATGCCCAACCATCATTAATTAACTGATCGGCATACTGACGGTATAAGGGTTTGCGGTCGGATTGGCGATATGGACCAAAAGGACCGCCCACATGCACACCTTCGTCGAAATTTATGCCGAGCCAGGTTAGCGAATCAATAATATATTCTTCGGCACCGGGAACAAAACGTCCCTGATCGGTATCTTCGATACGCAAAATCATAGTACCGCCATGCTGGCGTGCAAAAAGGTAGTTGTACAATGCAGTTCTTACTCCTCCTATATGCAATGGTCCGGTGGGACTTGGAGCAAATCTGACTCTTACTTTTCTTTCCATTTGATGTTTTAAATTTTTCATTGCAAAGATAAAGAAAAAGTTTGAAGTTGGAAGAAGGGAGACAGAAGACCTAAGGCTCATTTTTGAATTATAATCATTAACATTTATTAACAATATTGTGTTTTAACAAATATTAATTTTGATGAAGTATTTAAATTTATAAAAATAACAAAAAAACATTCAAAATATGGAATCATGCTCATCTAAAGAACCATTTGTAAAGTTAGAGGAAAATGGACAAGCTTCAATTTTAAGTTATAATTTACCTCAATCGACTTGCTATCAGGCTAACAGCTATTTAAAACTTGATTTAAATCCTTCATTCTTTAAAGAAATATTACCCCCTGATAATAATTTTTGGGATCAAACAGAAAAGCTATCATTAGATGATTGGATTAATAAAATAAATGATGAAGTCCATTTAGCAATAAAAGACACAACTTTTGATAATTCTTTTTTATTAAATAAAAAAGACACAAGGAAAAATACTGAAAATAATAATTTAGAATATAGAAATACTAAAGATCATACCATTTCTGAAAGATTATATCAAGAACCTTGTATTGCAGATATCCCTATATCAACAATTGCGAGTAAAATTAAAAAAGGATTTAAACCAGTATTAAAACAAGATTTACTTGGTAAAATACAAATTAATTATATATCTAAACCAAAAAAATTTAATCCAGAATTTTTTATTGTATTGCATTTAAAAATGTGCTCGTATTTAGGCAATTACGGTGCTGGCAAAACTTTAAAAACATTTAGTTTATTGCCTGGAGAAAAAACTACTATTACTATTAGAAATTGGATGCATAACGAAGAATCAAAAAAAATTACTTCTAATATTTTAGATTCTTTAACTGAATCTTCTGCTAATGAACTACAAACAATGCTTCAAAATACTAATGATACAAATTTAGCTTTGAATTCAAGTACAGCTGCAACATCACAATTTGGAGGTGGTGGTAGTGCATCTTTAGATTTAGGCTTTTTACAAATAGGTGGTGGTGCTGAAGGTAATAGTACAATTATTAATACACTTAATTCAGCAATAGACTCTCATGTTAAAAACCTAATAACTTGCACTGATAATCATGTAAGTAAATCAGATTCACTTCGACAAACTGAAATAAATATTGAAACTAACAATATAAAAATAAATGAACAAGAAGAAACAACTGTTAGAGTAATTGAAAACATTAATAAAAGTAGAGTCTTAAATTTTATTTTCCGTGAATTATTACAAGAATATTTTACTATTACATATTTAGATGATGTTTCTTTTATTTACAATGATGGTTATTCTGAAAATAAAAAAGTTGCAAATTTATCTAATTTGGATGATTTGTTAAACGAAATAATTATTGATAATGATAATATCAAAAGATTAAAAAAAATAATAAGTAAAAACCTTTGTAATATTAGGGATTATAACGGAGAATCTATTCATTTTATTGAAAAAGTTACAGAAGAATTGATTGATTGCATTTTTGGAGGAGAACCCGAAAGAATAGAATATCTAAAAAAACGGAATGATTTAAAACAAACTTATAATGATAAATCTGTTAATGGTGTTATTTTAAATGTTAAACATAGGATACTTAAAACACCATCGTTGGTTGTTGATTCATTATTAGGGCAAGGTGAAGCATTAGATTGTTATAATATGAAATTACAAAATGAAGCAACAATAACAGCAAATCTAGAAAACAATAAAATACAACAAGCTATTGAGATCATTAATATGATTGGAGACCCAACCGAGAAAGCACGTCTATATAAAAAAGTATTTGGAGATTGCTGTGATGTACCTCAAAGTTGTTGTTGTTATAATTGTAATTGTTCAAACGAAACTAAATAATCATAAAAAGAGGGGATTGCAATTATAAATACAATCCCCTCTTATAAATATTTCAATTTATGGAAAATAAATGGTATGTTAATAACCCTTGGGCTGCAAAGGATTCTATTTGGTTTAAAGAGGAAACAGATAGCTGGGATATATTACAAAATATCAATATCAAGACTACAAAAACTCGACCTAAATGGAAACTTGTTTATGAAGGTTATCCTAAAAACGATTCAGGAACTGATGATAAAGATGCAGATTCGGTTTTCAAAGAAATATTAGGTGAAGACTATGACAAAAATACTTTTTCTAACGCTTGCGCTACAAGAGTTTCCTTAGGGCTTCTAAATGGTGTTGTTAATGTGAGAAAAGACTTTGTTATACAAAAGGGTAAGTTTAAAGGAAAAGGATTTATAGCGAGTGCAATAAATTTGAAAAAATGGTTAAATCAATCCTCAGTTTGGTTCAATCCTGATGAAAGTTTTACTGGTCCAGCAGATATAATAGATGTTAAAAGTAAAATTGGTAATAGAAATGGAGTATATATAATTTTAGGAGGATTTGTCGCAGGTGTTTCTGGGCATGCTACTTTATGGCTGGGTTCAGAAAAAGATGTTATTGGTGGTCATAACTATATTTCCTATGGAGGAGATATTTATTTTTGGGAACTAAAATGAGATCACATATAATCATATTAATTTCAATATTTATTATACTTCATTTATTTAATTATACAACAATAATTAATGAAGATTGCACTAATGAGTTGAATATAAATGAAAAAGATTCACTTTTTAAATTAGTAGTCAATAAATTAAGCCAAGACACAATATCCTTTGAAACCTGCAATGTACTATATTGTAAATATTTAAATAACTTAGAAATAATGGATTCTACTTTTGATGATTATAACAATTATTATATGAGACAATATAATACAGGATGTGCATTTGTAAGGTTAATAAACATGGATAAGTTAAGCAAGTTTTTTAGTAAAAAAGCTTGCAGTTTAAATACTACAATATCGTGGATAGAGTATATTGAAATTGTGAAGAAATATGAAAATTACAATTCTGACAATGACATTGGTGGTGAATTAATGCAAAAGTTCAATTTTGAAGAATATATTTTTAAAGGCATTATTATGCCTGAAAGTCATTAATATATTCTTATAACAAAAACATTTTTTATATTGGCAATTATATTAGGACAATGAGCTTAAAAGATTTTAAAAACCCTTGGGGTAAAGGTGGTAACGAATATGATAAATGGTTTACTTCAAAAAAAATATATAATGAAGATAATGATATTATTTCATTTGAGGAGATTGCTGCAGCAGCAGAAAGCTTAGGAAAAAATACAATAATAATGGAGAGTTATATGAAATTGCAAGAAAATGTTAATAAGTGGTTTTTTTCCAAAAATCCAGATTTAACAGGGAAATACAAAAAACCTAAGTCTTTGAAAACATGGAATGATTGGAATGATTTAGATTCAATGCAAAGACAAGTAATATGTAATTTAAATAATATAAATCCAAACACTTTAAATGAAAATAAAGAAAATTTTAATAAAATAATTGCAGGTTACAATAGTTGGCCAAGTAATTTATTCGCAATATTTTGGGGTGATAAAAATTATGGTACATGGACATGTAATATTTTTGTAGGTGAAGCTCTGTATTGGGCTGGGAAAAGTGTAACAAATAAAGGTAAGTACTATTCAGCCTTGCAAATACATAAAAATATTGAACCTTTTAAAAAAGTTGAACCAAATAAATTAAAAAGAGGAAATATCGTAACGTTTCATAATGGAGGACATACAGAAATAGTTACCAAATCTCCATTGAAATTTACATTTGCAGATGATGGATTCTGCTCAATTGGTGCTGGTAGAGCTGATAATACAATTGGTGAAATAAAATGTGACAGTAGTTTTGCAAATGAAACGAGAGAGATTTTTAATGAAAATAATGCTTATCATTCTTTATGAAATATAAATATTACTTTTTTACTATTTATTTGACATTATCATATTTATTGTTTTTCTATTTTACCGATTTATGGGATAATAAATTAGGTGAATTTTTTGCAGTTAATTATAATGCTTTATATCCTGTTAAGGAGGGTGAAGAAAGAAATATTGCTAATATTATAAGTTTTTTTATAATTCCATTTATTCCCTTATTTTCATCATATTTTAAAAAACAAAAATGGTTAATCTATTTTTCACCTCTTTTATTCACATTTATCTTATTTATATTTACTCAATTATATCTTTATAGTAATAAACTTTTCATTCATGAACTAAAATACACATTAAAATATATTTATAGTTATTTATTATTCATCTTTTATTTGTTGCATTTTACAAATGCTCTTTTAAAAAAGATTCTTTTAATCAACGATTTAAGAAAGAAAAAATGAAAAGATTATATCAAATAAGTTTTATTTTTCAGATTTTATATATCATTACATCTTTAGTTTATTTGGGAATTTTTAAATATTTTGATTTGTAATATTATGATCCTAAGTCGTATTATTCTAAATGGATTCATGTATTTTTATGGTTTGGATTTTATATTTTAATTCTTTCATTATTCATTTTCATACTGACTTGTATAAAGCTTCGCTTTCCTAAAAAATATTTGTTTATAGCTATTATTGCATACTTAATAACTTTTTTTATTTTTTGGCTGAATAACAATTTTATAAACTGGTTTTTCGATTAACAACAATAATATGCATCTCAAGGATTTTAAATATTTCTTATTGATAATAAGCTTTCTACTGTTTTTTTCTTACTTCACATTAGCAATTTTTTCAATTGGTTATGAAGAAAGTACCAATACAACAGAATTAGCGGCTATTTCATATAAAATTATGAGTTTTATTGTATTTTCTTCGAAATACTGGTTAAAATTATTACCTAATTTTATTTCATTTATACTATCGATAATTACTTCTGCTTCAATTGTTAGTTTAGTATTTATGTTAATTAAATTAATTATTATTAAAGCAAAATTTATATTTTACAAAAAATAGTGGAGGAAAAACAAGATGTATTCAGAGAATTTTGGCAAAAACATTTTGAGCAGTAGTATTACAAGTGTTACATCGTTTGGTTTCTGGATTTTATGCAACGAAAAAGAATATTTTGTTTCTTTTGCCGATTATCCTGAATTTAAAAATGCAAATGTTGTTAGTATTTTTAATGTTGAACAACTATCGCCCAATCAACTTCGCTGGCATGATTTAGATATTGATATTGAACTGGATGCTCTCGAAAATCCAAGTGTTTTTCCTTTGATTTAAAATGATTAAACAGAGGAAGGCTATTGCCCTCCCCTATTCTTATTTTCGTTTTCTTATTTTACAGCCATAAAAAAATGCTGATTCTTCAACATGTTTGGCTCCGTAATCATAGGCTCTCTGAAATTCGTTACAGATATTAATACCAGTATCGCTCTTTGAACCTGAACTGGCTATTGACATTGCACGATGTAAAATGGCTTGTCCGAAAGTTGAGTCTATTTGGAGAGCCTGATTAAAATAATTGATGGCTTCGGTGTACTTTTGTAAATTGTGAAATTTTAATCCGATACTATCTAAGCGGATTAATTCTTTATAATTAAACTTTGTGCCATCGGTTTGGGCATTGCCTTTTAAACCTATAAAAAGCAATGCCACAATCATAATTTTTTTCATTAATCCTCCTTTTGCATTGTGTAACTGAATTCCTGTGTTTCGTTGCCCGATGTGAGTTCTACACCGCTTATTTCTAAGTCTTTGTATCCGAATGCTGCTATGCGGATGGTATAAGTTCCGGGTACAATTTCATCCATATAGAATTCTCCATCTTCGTCGGTAACGGTGCTAAAGTCGGTATTAACGATCTCAACAATAGCGTCTTCGATAGCTTCATTAGTCTCAGCATCAGTAAGCGTGCCTTGCAGGAAGGCTGGTTCTACATCTTCGCCGGCTTTTTTTACGGTTTTCTTTTTTGATGGGTTTTCTAAAATATAATCCCTCAACTCATCGGGTTCATCCTGAAATATATATTTGGCGGCTTTTGTAATGCTGCCAATCATTTCCAACAATTCGTCGAAGGCTTTTATACGCAAGCCGGTGGTTTTGAAGCGGGCTTTTTTTGCCAGTTCTTGCTTGATGTTGGCTTGCTCTACATCGTTGGCCAGCTGTATTATATCGTCTATCATGGCCTGTGGCAATCCGCTTGCCAGCAGTTCGGTTTTGTAAGTATTAAGTGTTATTACAAATAATTTAAGATGTTTAATTAGCTTTAATTGTGAGCGTTGCACCTTTGCCAATGCATCGTAACCAAACTCCGAAAGCATCAAATGATTGCCCGGAAATGCTTTTTCTACATAATAACGGATGTTTTTTACGGTGTTAACTGCCGATTTTGAGGTATCGAGCATAAATTTGGTGGCTTTTTGCTGCTGTACGAGCATTATTTTGTCGGGCATTATGGCGTTGATTTCTCCGATTTTTAAACCTATTTTATCAGAATAATCCTGATTTAAATCCTGATCAAAGGTTTTAAAACGCACAACGTTAACATCATACGATGCTTTAATAATTTGCGAATGTTCCATAATTACGTCCTGCGAAATGCCACTGGATACATGTTGTTTTGCTTTCATAAAATTGATTTTTTAAAGATTTTTTACTTATTTTTTATTTCCACCGTGTTTACAAATTTAATTTTCGGTGAAATTTTATAAGCCAAAATTACAAAATATTTTTCCTGAAATCGTATTCTAATAAAAATTTTTACATAAAAAATATATTATTTATCCGTAATTAGCAATTTATATCAAACAGTCTGATTATCATTTTGTACACCAATATGTTTTTGTTCTACACTAATATATTTTTGCATACACCAATATATTTTCTTTGTACCCATATAGTATTATAATCTACACCTGTATATTTTAAAAATATATTGGTGTACAGAAAATTTAGATTAGGGTTTGTTATCTTAATTCCGGGGTACATTAAAATTTTGTTGGGGTATGATAAAAATATGTCAAGTTTATTTTCAGAAATATCCGTAAAAAAAGTCCGATACATTAAAATTGTATCGGACTTTGCAAATATTATTTAAGCAGTGCAGATTTCAAATCTCGTAATCAACAGCAGCTTTTAAATCTCTGATGGTTTTCAGAAAATCGACCACGCGAAGATGTGCCGGGTGCTTTTGATAGGTTGCGAGGTCGGTTAAATTGTCGAATTCGCACTCTAAAACCACATCATACTCATTTTCAGCGTTTAAATTGATGCCCACTTTTAGGGCTTTTATTTGCACTATTTCATTTTTTAGATGATAAAGTTCATCTTTGAGCTTGGCGGCGTTTAAAGCCTTAATTTCGGTTTGTCCGAAATCTTTAAGTTTCCACATTACAATATGACGGATCATGGCAAGTTTTTTTAGTTTTTAATAAATTTCTGAACTGATTTATTCATCCCATCCGAAATCTGAAGAAAATAAATTCCTTTTTCAAGATTGCTTATATCTATTTCTGATGAATTATCGGCAAACCAATTTTTAATTAAAATTTCCTTACCGCTAATGTCGGTAATTCTGATTTGATAATTTCCACTTTTATTACTACCCAAATAAATTTGCAGTTTATCGCTGCATGGGTTCGGATATATCAAAAAATTAGTAGCCTTGTTTTCGTCGATGCGGTTAATATTTACCAAACCATTAATTATCCAATTGTTCGGATCAAAAACAATACCCGTTACCAATTTATTCATCGGAATTTTAAACGTTTGTACATTTGCCTGCTGATACAATTTTACGATGGTATCGCCGCCATTGTAATTTATTTTATATTCAACATTCATCTTAAACAAAGGTGTAACATTGGCCGAAGTAAGCTGATTAACATTTATATAAAGACTATCGTTTTGCTGCGAATAGGTAATATAAAAATAAGGATATCCTTCGCCAAAATACCATTGATTAAAGAAATCGGTCAGATTTTTGCCCGATAATTCTTCGGCAACGGCTTTAAAATCCAAACCGGTAATTGTACTGTCTTTAAAACGAATTTGAACCTGTTTCATAATATTGAAAAAAACAGTATCGCTACCCACCTCAAAACGCAGATTATGGATAATGGCAGCTCCTTTTTTATACGACAACCGGCCATCAAAAATCCTATTTTCGTCCACAGCCATATAAGGCGGAATATACACACTACCATCATGTTCCTGCAAAACATTATCGTGAAAATCTCGCATATGCTGCTGAGCTTCCTGATAAGAAATAAGCGAATTAGCTGCCAGATATTCGGCATAAGAAGCAAAACCTTCGTTAATCCATATATCACTCCAGGTAGCACAAGTAACATTATCGCCCCACCATTGATGCGAAAGTTCGTGGCAATTCAGATAAAAATTAAAATCGCCCAGCGTAGTCATGGTTTGATGTTCCATACCACCACCCAAAGGAGCCAGCGAATGACCATATTTCTCTTTGTAAAAAGGATACATCCCAAACAAATCGGAGTAAAGTTCAATAAAATTTTTTGTACGATTAATATCAGTAAGATAAGTAGGCAAAGTTTGCGGATTGTCGTAAACATAATTCTGAATCAACACAGAATCCTGCAAACCCGCCGGATGAGCATAAATAGAATAATCCACATATTTTCCTACAGCAATCGAAATTAAATAATAAACCATAGGATAACGGGTTTTCCATTCGTAACGAACTTTATTATTGGGCAAATTCACAATATTGGTCAAAACACCGTTAGAACCAACCTTGTTATCGTTGCTGGTAGTCACAAAGATATAAACAGAATCAATCTTGTCGGTAAGCGATTGTTTCACGGGGAACCATTGTTTTGCAGCAAAAGATTCAGACAAAGTCCATGTAATTTGATTTCCCCAATCCTGCGAAGTCTGGCACGAAATACCACTAAAAAAAGCACCCGTATTAGGAGCCATTCCTTTATAAAAAATCTGAGCCGACACATTAGCACCATTGGTCAATGCAGGAATTCCCACAAAAACATCATCCCCTGCCCTATTGAAATTTCGCTTCTGATTATTGATATAAACAGAATCTATCGTCATGTAATCTTTAAGTTCAAAAGCAAAAGTATCTAATTGCGATGCCTTAACAATAGCTTTTATAGTAACATTACCAGATATATACACCGTATTTCGTTCAGCTTTAATATCAAGTTTGTAAAATTTCACATCATATTTATCCATCAAAACTAATTGCTTTGAAGCAGTTTCAATAACACCCGATTTCAATCCTTTTTCGCTTTTATATTGATTTTTGTATTGAGCAAACATGCATTGATGTGCTAAAAACAGAAAAATTACAATAAATAATTTTTTCATAAAGTCTATAAATTAAATAATTTCACAAAAGTATAAAAATAAAGAGATACGAATAACCAGCAAAATAAATATTTTATCTTTCAAAAACAATATTTCGTCTAATATTCACATGCTTTAACATAATATTATATAATAACAAAATATAAAATTATACTTTTGTAGCATTAATAAACAGTAAATTAACTAATAAAATTTTCAGAGATGAGAAAAAACTTTTTTACCATTTTAAGCATGCTAATGCTATCATTAGTATTATCAACCAGCATTTTAAATGCACAGGAAGATAAAAAACCAGAGGGTTACAAATTCACCATCGAAAAACAAATTAAAACCACATCTGTAAAAAATCAATACAAATCAGGTACTTGCTGGAGTTTTTCAACCTTAGCTTTTATAGAATCTGAGTTAATCCGCATGGGAAAAGGCGAATATGATTTATCTGATATGTTTTGTGTTAGACATGCTTACGCAGATAAAGCAGAAAAATTTGTACGTATGCACGGAAGTATCAATTTTGGTGGTGGCGGTGCTGCACACGATGTTACCGATATGATCCGCAAATATGGAATTGTACCAGAAGAAGCATATACCGGCTTAAATTATGGCGATACCAAACACGATCATGGCGAAGTAGATGCAATTTTAAAAGCTTACATTAAAGCCATTGCCGATGACAACAATAAAAAATTAACCACAGCATGGTTAACTGGATTTAACGGAATTTTAGATGCATATTATGGCAAATTACCTGAAAACTTCACTTATAAAGGAAAAACCTATACACCACAATCATTTGCAAAAGAATTAGGTATCAACCCTGACGATTATATCGAATTTTCATCATATACACATCATCCTTTTTATTCAAAATTCATTATCGAAGTTCCAGATAACTGGGCTTGGGGTGAGGTAATCAATCTTCCAATGGACGAAATGATGAAAGTAATTGACAATGCTATCAATAACGGTTATACAGTAGCATGGGGTGCAGATGTAAGCGAAAAAGGATTTTCATGGAAAAACGGAGTTGCAGTAGTTCCTGATGAAGAAAAACCAGAATTACAAGGTTCAGAAAGAGACAAATGGGAAAAACTAACCGAAAGAGAAAGAGCAGCACAGCTTTATACTTTCGACAAACCAGTAAAAGAAAAAATGATAACACAGGAAATGCGCCAACAAGCATTTGATAACTATCAAACTACTGATGATCATGGAATGCAGATTTGCGGTATTGCAAAAGATCAAAACGGAAATAAATATTATATCGTAAAAAATTCATGGAGTGCAGAAGGAAAATACGAAGGTTATTTCTATGCTTCAGAAGCTTTTGTAAAATACAAAACCATGGATATTATGATTCATAAAGATGCTGCTCCAAAAGACATCATGAAGAAATTAAAATAAAAAAATCTTTTTTTAAAATACAATAAGAGACTGTAGCAATACGGTCTCTTTTTTTTTGTCAACACAAAAAGCAATACAAACTAATTTAACGAAGAAAAATCAACAATAACACACAAAACCTCATTTGTAGCTAAAAACACCATCAGAAGTCTTTATTTCGATTAATAAACCCAAAAAAGCTACCGTTAACTTTATTTTATTTGCCTTAAACTTTAAAAATACTACCTTAAACTGAGTCTTACTTTTATTCGGCTTTCAATTGCAGTAATTTTATCTAAAAATAAGTTTAACTAAAAAAATAGAAAGTTTATGAAAAAAGTATTACTCAGCCTGATTTTAGTAAGCACAATGCTTTCAGGTTTATTTGCACAAACCGGTTCAATAAGAGGAAGAGTTATTGATGCCAAATCCAAGGAAACCCTGCCGGGAGCCAGTGTTTATATTCAAAATGATAATGGAAAACAAGGTGTAACAACAGATACCTATGGTTATTTCCATTTAAAAGGCTTAAATCCCGGAGTTTATAATCTGAATATATCCTTCATGGGATATCAAACTCAAATAATTACAAAAATCGATGTTCACACCAATAAAATTACTTCATTAGAAGACACAAAATTAAAATTTGCAGATAATGAATTAATTGGAGCTGAAATTAAAGTAAAAGGAAATAAATTAATTGATCCGGAAACCATGACAGTACTACCTGCCAAAGAAATGAAAAATATTCCGGATTCAAGAAATCTTCCAAAACTTTTATCAACTATAACACCAGGCGTTTATACCTCAGACGATGGCAGAGAAACCTATTTCAGAGGAGCCAGAAATGGTGGAGTTGTATATTATGTTGATGGAGTAAAACAAAGAAGCAGCAAAATCGGAATTCCAAGTACAGCAATCGCAAACATGATGGTTTATATGGGAGCCGTTCCAGCAAAATATGGAGATTTCGATGGTGGTGTAGTTGTAATTGAAACCAAAAGTTATTTCGATATAGAAGCCGAAAGAATGATGGAAAATTAGGATTAATAAATAATTGTTTGTAATTTAGTTAATTAGCAATACAATGAAAGAACCATAAATTTAAAAATTGTTAGTATGAAAAAAATTCTGATCATCGGTTTACTTGTAAGTTTGGCATTTAGCTCCTTCAGCCAGACATATTTTATCAAAGGTTTTGTTAAAGATGCTGCCAGCCTCAGTCCGATTAAAGATGTAAATATCTCAATATATGGCACTCTTAAAGGAACCACTACCGATGCATCAGGATTTTTCTCTATTGAAGTAAAAGATTTGAATCAAAAATTAATATTTTCTCATATAGCATACTATCCCTTTGAAATAAAATCAACCTTAAACTTAAAGAACAAAGATATTTATCTTGAACCTAAACACACAGAATTAAAAGAAGTTACAATTATTTCGGATCCAGTTAAAAACATTACCAAAAACTTACCAATATATATAATTGATTACTTATTTATCAATAATAACATTTGCTTATTGGCATATAAACAGAAGAAAACAAACGATATAAGACTATATCTGATAAACAGAGAAGCTAATATTTTAAATGAAATGAAAATTGATAAAGCAGAATCATTATACAAAGATTGCTTTGGAGATATTTACTATTTAAACGAAGAAAACGCTGTAAGACTTTCAATTACAGAAAATATAATCCATAAAGAAAAAACCATACCACGAAAAGAATTCGAATTAAGCTATAAAGCCATAGAATTTAAAATTGAAGATAATATTTATTTCAGTACCAATCATTATCAGAATCTGGTTAAAAAATATCATTATATAAATTTGTATGATGAAGAAAAAGAAATACATACATTTCTAAATATAACAGATAGTAATAAAATAGAAGAGTTTGAAAGAGAGTTTAATTTTTTTTATTATGCTAAAAAAGCATCAAAAATAGGTTTATCAATTACATCAGTGTATAATAATCTTGGCAATTTCAGAGAAAATCAAGCATTAGACTGGGAAGATCTGACAGGAAGGTTTTCGCCCGTTAAAATAGCTGTAAAAAGCCTTCAGGATAGTATATATGTTTTTAACTATATCAGAGACGACATTGAAGTTTATGATATCAGCGGTATATTAAAAAGAAAAGCATCAACAAAAATATTTAAGGATGAAAATTTCACAGGACAAATTATCGTTTCAGAAGAAAATTACAAAGTATATGGATTATATAAATATGGATCTATAATCCAGCTTAGAGAAATAGATATAAAAACAGGAAATTGTTTATCTATTTATAAGATCCCCTCCTATCCATATATAGAAAATATAAAGTTAATTGGAAATCAAATCTATTTTTTGTTTAAAAAGAAAGTAAATCAGGAATATAAGCAATTATACCGAATGGAATTACTATAAACAAAAAAGCCCCACCGAAAGGTGAGGCTGATTGTAAAGGTTGGCGGCGACCTACTCTCCCACAAAAACTGCAGTACCATTGGCGCAAGTGGGCTTAACTTCTCTGTTCGGAATG
>JAHEYQ010000046.1 GCA_023251515.1 Bacteroidales bacterium | reverse complement strand
ACGGAAGCACTTGCGGTCTTGCAAACGTCTCCGTGAACATTCACGGAAGCATTTGCGGTCTTGCAAACGTCTCCGCGCACTTTCGCGGAAGGCTTTGCAGTCGGAATTTTATTTGCTAAGTTATTTATATATAAATAATTATATTAAAATTAGTGGACTGCAAACGTCTCCGTGAACATTCACGGAAGCATTTGCAGTCTTGCAAACGTCTCCGCACACTTGCACATATGGGTTTGCAATCGGATAATTATTTATTAGATTACTTTATTTCAGTTTGTTACATCATGGTTTTTGGATTGCAAAGATCTCCGCGAACTTTCGCAGAAGGCTTTGCAGTCTTGCAAATGCCTTTACAAATGCTAATTCAAATAAAGAGTGTTACAATACATTATAAATCAACTACAAAGACACAAAGAAAAGTTCGCAATAATCAGCGTTTGCAGCGTTCCTAAAAACTTCTGAAATTAAAAATCGTTAATCTCAAATTACCTACCATCCGGCAGGCAAGCTTTTTCGGTCTTCTTTACATTTTCCATCATATATTAAATACAAAGTCACAAAGAAAAACCTGCTTTTTAAATTCATTCCCACTAAAACCCGACGGGAACTAGCGTACCCGTTGGGTTGAAATGTATCGCCGCTATGCGGCTTGGTAAAATTGGGAATTTTAAATTCATTCTACCATAATTTAGCCGCTATGCGGCTAAAAATAAAGCTAATACTTTCCATTAAAAACCCGTTGGGTGCGATAGCTCCCGACGGGTTAAGGCAGTTATTTAAGGTTGATACCATACGGGCGATTTATTTTCTGAAATCTGCCAGATTTTAGCTTATTTATAGCTCATAAATAGCAAGTTAATGCAAATTAATATAATTTAAATCTGGCAGATTTATGCAACTGGCATTATCTCTGGAAATCTTTAATCAATGTCCTCTATTTTTTTCATTTACTCATTTATTTCGCCTACCCTACCTATCGGCAGGCAAGCGTCTTCGGTCTTCTGTCTTCCGACTTCTGTCTTCTAACTTTTTATCCTTAAAAAATCAACCCAACACTTAATTCCAATGAATTATTAATAGCATCAGCAGATTGATAGGGTGGAATATTGTTTTTATAATCAAACACATTGGTAAATCCATTATTAAAAGTAAAAGCTCCGAATAATGATGTTGAACCACCTAAATTGTATTCAACACCGGCAGATAAAATCATTGAAAGTCTCAAAAAATTAACCTGATCTTCTATTTTGTTATCGGTTGTTGATAAGGCAGTATTTGAACCGTTTATATAAAAATCATCATCACTGTAAGCACTTATACGCATGCCTAGTCCCAAACCAATTTGTCCAAAATAAGTAAAATCACCAAATTGTCTGGTCTTCATTTTAAGAGAAATAGGTATTTCGACATACTTAATACTAAAATCTTTTCTGATTTCACAAAAACTACCTATAGTATCGTTCCCAAACTTCAAAAAATCATTATATTTCATTTTTCCTCCCATTGAAATTACATTGAATCCTGTTGAAAAATAATATTTTTCAGCAAACTGGAAATCAGAAACTAAACCCCATGAAAACTTTAATGAATTACCATCACTATTAAAACTTTGTGAATTAACTTTGAGCCAGCTTATACCCGGAGATAGTTTTACACCAAGCTGAATATTACTTCTTTGTTTTTTTTGAGAATACAAATCATTATTAATCATCATCATAGAGATAATAACAAGCAAAACCAAGATTTTTTTCATACTTCTTTAATTTTTTATACGTTTATATGAACATTGAAACACAAAATTAACTAAATTCGCAAAGAAAATACATTTAATTTCATAATATTTTTCATCAAATTGAATTTTAAATAATTACATATCTAAATTTATAAAAAAATGAAAAAATCAATATTGCTTTTTTTATTTGCAATGATAATTTCAAATTTATTGCAAGCTCAATTACCAATTTCAGCCGGATTAAAAATTGGATTTAATACATCAAAAATGCCAACAGAAATCACTAATATCAGCGATATTAAAAGTCAGGGGCAAAATGGTTTTCTTGCTGGAGCATTTGTAAGAATCAAATTAACAAAGTTTTATATTCAACCTGAAGTATATTTTACTAAAAAAGGGGGCGATTTTCAGTATAGCAATACAGGAAATATTTATACCCAACAAAGCTCATTCAAAACAGTAGATGTTCCCTTATTATTTGGAATAAAAATACTTGATTTCAAAGCATTTAACTTCAGACTAATGGCTGGACCCGTAGCATCATTTATAACAGATAAAAGTGTTTCGTATCAAGTGAATGGTGTAAATTTACCAGCGGTTCCATCACCAACTTTAAACTTTAAAAATACAATTTGGGGTTTTCAGGCAGGCGCAGGAATTGATATTCTGAATTTCACTTTAGATGTCAGATACGAATGGGGCATTAATAATATTTCAGATTATTCCGAAATGACTTCAAAAACAAAGATCTTACATGTTGGATTAGGTATGAAACTTTTCTAAAACTAAGTAAATAATTATTAAGCATATATTTAACACAATAAAATGCAGACAAAAAATTCCATTTATTTCAAAATACTTATAACAGTATTTGTTTTTTCAAGCACTTTTTTTATTTTCAATTCATGCAAGGATAAAAAAAGCACAAAACTGATTATAGATATTCCAAAAGAAGAATCAGTTGACATTAAAATACTTAGATACGAAAAAGTTTTAATGAATATTGATGCAAATAATATCAGAAATGAATTAAAAAAATACAAGAATGATTATTCATTATTTTTAAATGGAAATCTGGATGATACATTAAATATTTTACAATTATATAATTATATTTCAGATCCGGTATTACATGAAATTTATGAAGATATTGTAAAAAAATATCCTGATTTGTCTTCACTTGAAAAAGAATTGTCATCAGCTTTTACGTATTACAAACATTACTTTCCCTTAAAACCAACACCAAAAATCTATAGTTATATTTCTTATCTGGATTATGAAAACCGGATTATTAATGTTGATACTGTTATGGCAATAGCTTTAGATATGTATTTAGGTGAAAATTACAAGATGTATCCTTCAGTAAAAATCCCAAAATATATTTCAGCAAGACTCGATAGCAATTATATCGCAATTGACTGTATGAAAAGCATTGCTGCAAAAATGACAGATTTTAATTCAGAAAACAAAACACTGCTTGACAACATTTTATATTTAGGAAAAATCCTTTATTTCACCGATGCAATGATGCCTGAAAAAGCAGAAGAATTGAAAATAGGATATACCAAAGATCAATTGGAATGGTGTAGAAAAAATGAAGAAAACATTTGGGCATTTTTTATTAAAAACAATCTTTTATATAATTCTGATTATTTCAAAATCAGGCAATTTTTCACAGAAGCTCCATCAACAAAAGGATTTAAAGATGCTCCTCCCCGATTTGGCGAATGGATAGGCTGGCAAATTATTAAATCATATATGAATGAAAATAAAAATGCAAAAATTGATGAGTTGTTAAAAGAAAACGATTCACAGAAAATACTAAAAATATCTAAATATAAACCTGTTAAACAATAAATTATGCTTGTTAAAACCTTTGGAAGTGCCATACATGGTGTAAATGCTATAACCATAACTGTTGAAGTAAATATTGATCAGGGAATAAATTTTGCAATGGTTGGTTTACCCGACAGTGCTGTAAAAGAAAGCCATCAAAGAATAGAAGCTGCATTAAAAAATGTAGGTTACAGAATACCCGGTAAAAAAATTGTAGTAAATATGGCACCAGCAGATATCAGAAAAGAAGGTTCTGCTTATGATTTAACGATTGCAATTGGTATTTTGGCTGCTTCAGAGCAAATTAGTAATGAAATAGTTGACCAATATATAATAATGGGCGAACTATCACTTGATGGTGGTTTGCAACCTATAAAAGGAGCTTTACCTATTGCCATAGAAGCACAAAAACAAGGTTTTAAAGGAATAATTCTACCGCTTCAAAATGCAAGAGAAGCTGCCATTGTTTCTAAATTAGACGTTTATGGAGTAGAAAATATAAAGGATGTTATTGAATTTTTTAAAGGAGAAAAAGAGCTTGAGAAAACGGTAATAAATACCCGTGATGAATTTTATAACAGTCTGAGTGAATATGAGTTCGACTTTTCGGAAGTAAAAGGTCAGGAAAATATTAAACGTGCATTGGAAATTGCTGCTGCCGGTGGGCATAATGTTATTTTAATTGGACCGCCCGGAGCGGGAAAAACCATGTTGGCAAAAAGAATGCCTTCAATATTACCTCCTTTGAATTTGCATGAAGCACTTGAAACTACAAAAATCCATTCAGTCGCTGGTAAAATGAGTAAAAATTCTGCTCTTATTTCCGTAAGACCATTCAGATCTCCACATCATACAATCAGCGATGTTGCACTGGTTGGTGGTGGAGGAAATCCACAACCTGGTGAGATTTCACTTTCACACAATGGAGTTTTATTTCTTGATGAATTACCTGAATTCAAAAGGGCAGTACTGGAAGTAATGCGTCAACCTATGGAAGACAGGGTAGTTACAATTTCAAGAGCAAGAATGACAGTAGAATATCCTGCCAGCTTTATGCTAATTGCAGCTATGAACCCATGCCCTTGTGGCTACTATAATCATCCTGAAACAGAATGTGTTTGCGGTCCAGGTATCGTTCAGAAATATTTAAACAAAATTTCAGGTCCTTTATTAGACAGAATTGATATTCATGTGGAAGTTGTTCCTGTACCTTTTAAAGAATTGGCAAATTCAAACTTAGCCGAAAAAAGTGAAATAATCAGACAAAGAGTGGTAAATGCCAGATTAATTCAGGAAAAAAGATTTGCTGACAAAAAAGGTGTTTTTTCAAATGCTCAGATGAGCAGTAAATTGCTGAGGGAACATTGTATTATCACTGAAGCAGGAATGACAATTTTGAAAAATGCAATGGAAAAATTAGGTTTATCAGCAAGAGCTTATGACCGTATTTTGAAAGTTGCCCGAACAATTGCAGATTTGGAAGCATCACCCGAAATAAAAACAGAACATCTGGCAGAAGCTATCCATTATAGAAGTCTTGATAAAGACAATTGGGGTAAATAGCTATATATCTGCAAAATAAAAGAAGAATATTTATATATCACTTCTTTAAAAATCTTTATTAAAAAACAAATGCAAACCAAAGATATTAGCAAAATCATTAATAAATTTTTTCTTTTTGAACCAACAGACGATCAAAAAGAATTAATTGAAAAACTTTCATTCTTTTTACACGAAATTGAAAAAGATAAAGCATTTATTATCAAAGGTTATGCAGGTACAGGAAAAACTACTATCGTAAGTGCTTTAGTAAATGCACTCCCCTATCTTAAGAAAAAAGCTGTTTTGCTGGCACCAACAGGGCGTGCTGCAAAAGTTCTTTCAGAATATACAGGTATGAGGGCATATACCATTCATAAAAAAATATATTTTGTACAAACAACATCAGATGGACATACTTTACTTACATTACAACAAAACAAGCACAAAAATACGATTTTCATTGTAGATGAAGCATCTATGATACCAGATAGCTCAGCAAATAAAGAAAACAACTTGTTTTCTGACAGAAGTTTGCTTGAAGATTTGATTTTATATATTAACGAAGGATACAATTGTAATTTAATGCTAATTGGCGATACGGCTCAATTGCCTCCGGTTGGTTCAGAAATTAGTCCGGCACTTGATTTGAATTATCTGAAAACTTCTTTCAGACTCGATCTGACAGAATTTGAATTAACTCAGGTAGTTCGTCAAGCTTATGAATCGGGGATATTAACAAATGCAACCAATTTACGAAAAAAACTAAAAAACGAAGATTTAAAACCACCTTTCTTCAATATTATAAATTATCAGGATATTATTTCTATTACCGGAAATGAACTGGAAGATGTTTTAAATACTGCCTATTCGCAAAATGAAAGAGATAATATTGTAATCATTTGTCGTTCAAACAAAAGAGCTAATTTATTTAATCAGGAAGTAAGAAAAAGAATATTATATCAGGAAAATGAAATTTCTACAGGAGACTATATGATGATTGTTAGAAATAACTATTTTTGGTTGCCTGAGGATTCTGAAACGGGATTTATTGCCAATGGCGATATCGTTGAATTACTTAAAATTAATAAAACAGAAGAAATATATGGATTCAGATTTGCCGATGTAAGCTTAAGATTAATTGACTTTCCTGATGAAAAAGATTTGGAAGTTAAAATATTGCTTGATACAATAAGTACAGAAACTCCTTCATTGGCTTATAATGAATACAATAAATTATGGACAGAAATCATGAAAGATTTTGAAGATTTACCAACAAAAAGAGAAAGATATCAGAAAGTTAAGAATAGTCCATACTTAAATGCACTACAAGTAAAATTTGCATATTCATTAACCTGTCATAAAACACAAGGTGGTCAATGGGATATTGTATTTATTGATCAGGGATATATAACTGAAGATATGATAAATACAGAGTTTATCAGATGGCTTTATACTGCAACTACCCGAGCTGTAAAAAAATTATATTTTATAAATTTTTCAGATTTCTTCTTTGAGAAATAAAAAAATATGCTGAAAAAAAAATCACATGTAGAATTATTAAGTATTTTTGTTGAAAAATGCTCTATATTGAAATTTATAAGAGCAAATATTTTTATAAATCATTCATAATGTATATACCCGTTAAATCAGGAATTACTTACAGACAATTAAATACTTATAAAAACAATATTATATGAAAAAAAATCTTTTTTTATTATTTTTAATATTTTTTTCAAATTATGGATTTTCACAAACATACATCAATGAATTAAATGAATATCAACGAAATATGAATGCAGAATTCTCTGATTCACTAAAATCACCATTATCAGAATCAGACAGATTGATATTCAAAAACTTAGATTTTTTCAATATAGATTCAACGTATAGAATTAAAGCAAATTTCAATAGAACACCCTATGAAATTCCATTTCCGATGAAAACAACGACTTCACGAGCTCCAATGTATGTAAAATATGGAGAAGCAAGTTTCATTTTTAATGGATCAGATTGTATTTTAAATATTTACCAAAATATAGATTTGGTGAAAAAAGAAGGCTATTCAGATTATCTTTTTCTGCCTTTTACAGATTTAAGCAATGGAAACGAAACCTATGGTGGCGGACGATATATTGACATCAAAAAGCCTGACGGAGCATATATTATTATTGATTTTAACAAGGCTTACAATCCATATTGTGCTTATAATCATAAATATTCGTGTCCGATTCCACCTGCTGAAAATAATTTAAATATTGAAATAAAAGCCGGAGTAAAAAAATATCATTAATTTTTAATGCATTATCAATTTAATCATTAAACAACAGATATACATTTGAATTTTATAATTTTACAAACATATTTAATATTTCTATACTTAATAAAAAATAGGTATGATTAAAAAAGTTTTCATTTTTACATTATTTATTTCACTAATAATCTGTGATTTATCTTTTTCACAATCGATTTACTTATTTAAAAACGGACAATCAGATTATATAATAAATCTTCCAAAAAAACCTTCAAAACAGTGTAGTTATGCCGTTGATGAGCTTAGAATTTATTTGCGTAAAATAACAGGCTTACAATTACCATGTACAGATAAATTTTCAATGACTTCAAAAAACATTATTTTTGAAGAAGCATATTGTTCTGATAACCAATTCAATGTTTTTCAATTAAATAAAGATGGATTTAGAATTAAAAATAATAATGGAAATATTTATTTGTCAGCAGCAACCGGACAAGGTTTGGTAAATGCAGTTTATACTTTTTTAGAAAAATACATCGGATGCAGATACTACTCAGCAGATGAGATATTTATT
Organism: Bacteroidales bacterium; assembly: GCA_023251515.1. Classification (GTDB taxonomy): domain Bacteria; phylum Bacteroidota; class Bacteroidia; order Bacteroidales; family JACABE01; genus JACABE01. The sequence goes on along the minus strand of JAHEYQ010000046.1, from coordinate 30,587 downwards.
CCAAATAAAAAAAATATAACAATAACAAATTTAACAGAAGACATTCAGAATCCACCATTTACATTCAGAACCATACACTATTATAATGCATATCAATCAGAGTATGCAAAACTAAATAAATTAAATTCTTCAAATGAAGACAGAATTTCAAACGATTGGGGTGGTTTGTGGGTACATACCTTGCATAAATTGGTTGATCCTGAAAAATATTTTTACACACATCCTGAATATTTTGCATTAAGAAACGGCATTAGAGTCAAAGATCAGTTATGTTTATCAAACCCTGAAGTTCTTGAAACTACAATTTCATCCCTAAAAGAAATAATGAAAAAAATTCCAAATGCAAAATACTGGTCTGTAAGTCAGATGGATAATTTTAATTATTGTGAATGTGATAATTGCAAAGCTTTAGATGATGCAGAAGCTTCACCTTCAGCAAGTATTATCAATTTTGTAAATCAAATTGCAGCAAAATTTCCTGATAAAATGATTTCAACATTAGCTTATCAATATAGCAGAAAAGCGCCGTTAACAATCAGACCGGCAGAGAATGTTAATATCATGCTTTGTTCAATAGAAAGCAACAGAAATATACCAATATCAAGCGATTATAGCAATGGAAGTTTTTATGATGATTTGGCAAATTGGTCGCTACTTACACAAAATATAATAATTTGGGATTATGTTACCAATTTTTCACATTTGGTTTGTCCATTTCCAAATTTTCATGTTTTACAACCTAATATTCAAATGTTTGCCAATTATGGAGCAAATATGATATTCGAACAGGGATTTGCAGGAAAATCAGGCGAAATGAATGAGTTACGTTCTTATCTTCTGGCTAAACTCATTTGGAATCCAAATGAAAATATAGATAGTTTAACAAATGATTTTCTAAATGGATATTATGGAAAAGCAGCGCCATATATCCATCAATATATTGATTTATCTACTTCAGAATTAATTAAGTCAGAAAAAGCACTAACTTTATATGAACCACCTGCAACACATTCAGATGGTTATCTTTCACCTGAAAATATTGATAAATATTTTCAATTATTTTCAAATGCTTTAATAGCAGTACAAAATGATAGTATTCATACACATAGAGTAGAAATGGCATTACAAAGCATCAGATATGCATGGTTGGAAGTTTGTAAATATCAGATTTATGAAAAAAACTGGGTTTTTGAAAAAATTGAAAACACTAATAGTTTCAGATTAAAACCTATTGCATCAAAAATATTAGAATCATTTTATACAACATCAAAAAAATTCGGTCCATCTATATTAAACGAAATAAACAATCCACCAGATGAATATTATCAGAAAATTTCAACTTATTTTAAAAATGCAATTGTAAATCATAAAGCAGTCGGCAAAAAAATTAGTTTTGAAAAACAGTATTCAAGAATTTATAAGGCAAATGGTCAGAATTCACTAATTGACGGTGTAAAAGGGACTAATGATTATCAGGTTTTATGGCAAGGATGGTGGGGAGATTATGTAAATGCAACGATTGATTTAGAATCAGTTGAAGAAATAAACTATATTGAAATGTCTTTTGTAGATGACAATCAGGCTTGGATAATGCCGCCGGAAAGCATTGAAATCTATTTATCAGATGATAATATAAATTTCAAAAAAGTAGCTAATTTCAATAATGCAAATGCACGAAAAAAGAATGAAAAACAAATTGTAACATTCAAGATACCAATAGTTAATACTCAAAATTCAAGATTTATAAAACTAAAAGTAAATAGTATAGGAAAAATGCCCGAATGGAGGGGTGTTAATGACAATGCATGGCTTTTTATGGATGAAATCGTAGTAAAATAAAATATTAAAAATGCTTGTAATTCTTTTATTACAAGCATTTTTTATTATTTTATTTTGGCATTTTCTTCTCAAGAAAATAATAAATAACTAAACTAATACCACCAAAGAGAAAAATCATTGCAAAATACCCTTCCTCTTTCATAATTCCATAAAATTCAAATATTCTGGCTATCAAAATACCACCTCCTAATGCAATGGCTAACAATCCATATTTTAGATTCAATATTTTTTGAGGAGTTTTGCCTTTTTCGAAAAAGTCGCCATCTAATCCTTTATCCAATAACGACATACGTTCTTTTCTTCTATTATTAATATAGATTACTCCAAAAACAAAACCAAAGATTATCAGAGTTACAAAAATACTTTCCATATTGCTTTTTTGTTTGTTTGACGCAGAACTTAAAAAAGAGGTTACAAAATAAATAGAAATATCAATTACAATAGATTTTTTTATAATTTTGTGAAATGCAATTATTTTACACACCAAATATTCAATCTTCAATTTATTGCTTTGACAAAGAGGAATCTGCACATTGTGTGAGGGTTTTAAGATTAAAGCCTGGGAATGAAATTCATCTTACTGATGGAAAAGGAAATTTATATCTTGCAAAGATCTTAAATACTGATATTAAAAACTGTAGCGTTGAAATTATAGAAACTTTTGCTGAATATGGGAAAAGAGATTTTAATTTACATATTGCAATTGCGCCTACCAAAAATATTGAAAGGTTTGAATGGTTTTTAGAGAAATCCACAGAAATCGGAATAGATATTATCACACCACTTATTTGCGAACATTCTGAAAGAAAAGTAGTTAAGTCTGAAAGACTTAATAAAATTATTACTTCAGCTGTAAAACAATCAATAAAAACTTATCATCCGATTTTAGAAGATGCAATTAAATTCAATAATTTTATAGTAAAAAACTATAATTCAAACAAATACATTGCTCATTGCGAAAATGACCTAAAAGTTGCCCTGCAATCAATTTACAAAAAAAATGAAAATGCTTTGATATTAATTGGTCCTGAAGGTGATTTTAGTTCAAATGAAATAAAAAAAGCTTTAGAAAATAATTATTTACCTATAAGTCTAGGAAATTCAAGACTACGAACAGAAACAGCTGGTATTGTAGCATGTCACAGCATCAATTTTTTAAACGAATAAACACTTTATTTCTGATAATATGCTTAAAAATAAAAATTTAAAAATAAAAAGAATTTTACTTTTAATAATGATAGGAATTGTTTTATGTGCATTTAAACCACCTACAATAAAAATTGCCTTGCTAAAGTATAATGGAGGTGGCGATTGGTACGCAAATCCAACATCACTAAGTAATTTGATTACATTTGCAAATCAAAATATATCAACAAATATTAATCCTGAATATGAAACAGTTGATATTGGAAGTTCTGAAATTTTCAATTATCCTTTTGTACATTTAACCGGACATGGAAATATTGTCCTATCAGATCGAGAAGCTGAAAATTTGAGAAATTATCTAAAAGGTGGTGGATTTTTACATATTGATGATAATTATGGACTGGATAAATTTATTCGTCCCGAAATGAAAAAAGTATTTCCTGATTTGGAATTTGTTGAATTACCATCAAGCCATCCGATATTTCATCAAAAATATGACTTTCCGAATGGATTACCCAAGATTCACGAACATGATAACAAACGCCCTCAGGCCTTTGCGATTTTTTATAATACCAGATTAGCTTGTTTATACACATTTGAATGCGATTTGGGGGATGGTTGGGAAGATCAGGATGTACATAAAGATTCAGAATCAACACGTTTGAAAGCGTTGAAAATGGGAGCAAATATTCTGCAATTTGTTTTCAATCAATAAAAAAACACAAAGAACTGCATATCAAGAGAATAAATATTCTATTTTTCAATAAAAAAGAGCATAAAAAAACCTGATATTTCTATCAGGTTTTGTGCGGATGAAGGGACTCGAACCCCCACGTCGCAAGACACCAGATCCTAAGTCTGGCGCGGCTACCAATTACGCCACATCCGCTTTCAGAATGCAAAGATAGAAAAAAAAATAATACATTAAAGTTTTTTTTTATTTTTTGGCATTTATTTTGTACCTTTACATTATTATTTATTGTTTAATAATTAAAATCTTTTTCTTATGAAAAAACTCTATTTTATTTTTATTACTATTTTCATTTTTGTTTCATGTTCAAAAGATGAAAACAATACAAATCCACCGAATGAGATTACATCAATGAATGATATGATTGTAAGTCCAACTTTCAATTACAAAACAACACAAAGCATTGAAATAGATTTAACTGCATTAGACAATATGAGTAATGCATTAAAGTATATACGTTTTAATGTTTTAAACAAATTTGAAAGTGAAGGAGGTGTTCATATTGCATCAGGAGCAACAGATAACAATGGATTATTAAAATTAAATATTCCATTACCTTCTTATTACGACTCTGTAGTAGTTATGACTGATTATATAGGTCTTTTGAACGAAATAAAATTACCGATAATTGGAGGAAAAGCTAGTTATAAATATGGAGGGATACAGCAAAAAAAATCAACTAATGATGTAATTATCCCCAAAGCTACTAATGCAACTATAAAGTATTTAGGTAATTACACTTCGAATGGTACACCTTTGTACCTATCAACAAATGATGCTATTGATGGCAATCTATTAAATGATATTAATGCATGGTTACCGGAACGAAGACCAGTTCCAACCTATAATCCTCAATATTTGGCACAAAGCAATGAAACTAATGTAATAATCAATCAACTTGCAGATGTTTGGGTTACATTTATTCACGAAGGTGCAGGTTATCTGAATGTTTTGGGATTTTATACATACAATAAAAACAATCCTCCAACAAATGTAAATCAAATTGATTCAATCAAAATAATATTCCCAAATGCATCCTTAGGAGGAAGCGGTGGCGGATTGTATTCAGGAAACAGAGTTAAAATTGGTACCTTTCCAGCAAACACAGGTATTGGATGGGTTTTATTTTCAAATGGATGGTCAGGAAGTGTAAATGCAAATGCTCAAAAATATTATTCAGATCCCGAATTTAATCCGGAAACTTCAACAAGCAATAAACAACATACAGTACTACTGAATGATGCGGGCAGAGGTTTGTTTCTATGTGGTTTTGAAGATATGAACAGAAATCCGGTGAGTGGTAGCGATAATGATTTTAATGATTTGGTATTTTATGTAAAATCAAATCCGGTACAAGCAATTGCACAAAACAATGTAGTACAAGCTTCTAATTCATTAACAGACACTGATAATGACGGTATATCTGATTTGTTTGATGATTATCCATCAGATCCGGCCAGAGCTTTCAATAATTACTTTCCATCAAAAACCCAATTCGGAACATTGGCTTTTGAAGATTTATGGCCAGCAAAAGGAGATTTTGATTTTAACGATGTTGTTGTGGATTATCGCTTCAATCCCATCACTAATGCTTCTAACAATGTTGTTAATATTCAAGCTAAATTTATAGTAAAAGCTTCTGGTGCCGGATTTAATGACGGATTTGGATTCCAAATTCCAATTTTACCTTTTGGCGCCATACAAAGCGTTACAGGCACTCATTTAACCGAACAAGGTTTTATTAATACACTACCAAGTGGTGTTGAAGCAAATCAATCTAAAGCTACCATTATTGTTTTTGATAATGCATGGAAAAACTTTTCAAATATTTCAGGCAATAATCCGTCGGGATTTTCAGGAATAAATACGAATTTAGGTGGTATTACCGGAGTTCCTGATACCCTTAATTTGAATCTAACGTTGGTTCAACCAATCAATTCATCGGTTCTGGGATTACCTCCTTATAATCCTTTTATTATATCAAACAAACAAAGAGGTAAAGAAATTCACTTACCAGATTATCCACCTACAGATTTAATTGATGCAAATCTTTTTGGAACAAATAATGACAATAGCAATCCATCAACAGGAAGGTATTACAAAACAATAAATAATCTGCCTTGGGGAATAAACATTTCGGAAAAATTCAATCATCCAATTGAAAAAGCTGAAATTATTCAAGGGCACTTGAAATTTGCTTCCTGGGCACAAAGTAGCGGTGTTTTATTTAAAGATTGGTATAAATCTAACTCCGGGTACAGAAATTCAACTTATGTTTATCCAAATTAATACTTTGATTTAATGAATAATACAAGGGGCTAACACCCCTTTTTTTATAAATCTATATGAAGAAAATAAAGCATATATCCCTAATTTTTATTTTTACAATATACTTAAGCAATGAATCATTTTGTCAAAAAGATAATTTATCAGGTTTTTTGGGATTTAGCTTGGGAGGTCCTATTCCTACAAATTCTATCAATAATTCATCAGGAACACCTAAAACAGGTGCTTTAATTGGCTTATCCTATACTTATCATTTAAACTCAAAAATATCATTAAACGCTGAGATACAATACACAAACAAAAGAGTTGAATATTCAACCAAATTTAGAAAAGACACATTAATTCCTCAAGAAATAAACAATACTATTTATTATTTAAATTCATTCTATAATGCTTATGTCAATGGTAAAATGAATTTACACTATATTGAAAATCAATACACACTGTCGTATAATTTTTACAATAGAAATCAATTAATAACAGGGATCTATTTATCCGTATTAACAGGTGGATACGACAAAGGTGATGTTCAGGTTGTTATTGGCGAAGGAGGATTTTTAGGTGACTATTTTGAAAAATTTGACAATTTTGAAAACATCAACAATATTGATTATGGATTTATTTTGGGCTTAAAATCATATTTATACAAAAATATTTTTAATGGATTCAAAATAAGCAGAAGCATTAAATCACTGTATTCCAATGATATATTTTCAACAAGAGGATTAGAACAAAATAATTTATATCATACTTATGCATATTTTTTTATAGGAATTGATTTTTAATTAAAAAAATTCTTATTTTTATACTCTTAATTTTTAAGTTATAAAAAAATAAAAAAAAACGCGTTATAATGAAAATTAATATAATCAATAAAAAACAAAAAAAAACCAAATTACTGGTAAACAGTTTGTTGATAATATTTTTTTTTATTTCTTGTAAAGAAACCAAGCTCCCTGATTTTGTAACCGGTTTAAATGACACAACAGAAAATCAAATAAATGCACCCATACAAGCACTTAAAAAAGTTCGGTTTTTACCCAATTGGAATTTAAATTCACAGTTTGCAGCATATTATGTGGGCAAAGAATTAGGTTTTTACAAAAAAAAAGGAATTGATTTAGATATACTTACTTATTTTCCTACTAAAAACTTATCCGAAGAATTTAAAAAAATCAAACCTGATTTTTCAGTTTTATGGCTTTCTAATGCATTGGAATTGAACGATAAAAATAATAATTTAGTAAATATAGCTCAATTCTCAAATAAATCATCTATAATGATGGTTACCAAAAAAAAATCAAAAATAAATACATTAAAAGATTTTAATAATAAAAAAGCTGCAATTTGGAGTGATTTTGTAAATCAAGCCGAAGTTTTTTTTAAACAAAATAATCTGAATGTTGAGGTTGTTCCTATCAGTAATTCATTAAATATTTTCTATAATGATGGTGTTGAGATTGTTAATGCAAATTATTTTGATGAATTTCACTCAATAATAAATTCAGGGTATAAAGAAGATGAATTAAATTTCTTTTTTTTAGCAGATTATAATTTCAATTTATTGGAAGATGGGCTCTATTGCAATAATATACTACTAAAAAACGATCCAAAACTTTGCAGAAATTTTGTTAAAGCAACCATTGAAAGCTGGGAATATGTTTTTAAACACAAAACAGAATCTATTGATATAATAGAAAAAGTAATGAAAGCTAATAAAAAGGCTTTTAACAGAGCTCATCAAATATGGATGCTTAATCGCTTTGAAGAAATTTATAAAGATGGAATTTATATTAGAACATATCTGTCTGAAAAAGATTATAATCTGAATACCAATATCTTATTAAAAGGCAAATCAATAAACAAAATAATACCTTATAATGATTTTTTTCAACCATTTTCATTTAAAAGTGAAAAAGAATAGTTTATATTAAAAAAAATTAGTAATTTTATGTTTTCAATTGTTTATTATATTTATATAATTGAATTTTAACCTCAAATAATTATAAAATATTAATTTTCAATTTAATAATTAATAAAAAAAGGAGAATCTTATGGTTAACAAAGAAGCAATCAGAAAAGAAATTGTAGAAAAATCTAAAACTGTTTTTACCAAATTTGGTTATCAGAAAAGTAATTTAGATGAAATTTCAGTAATAGTTGGAAAGAAAAAAAGTTCACTTTACTATTATTTTGAATCAAAAGAAGATATATTTAGAGCATTAATTGATCATGAATCTAACCTGATGTATAAAGAATTATGTATTCAAGTGAAAAATCAAACTGAACCAATAGAAAAAGTTCGTACATTTATTACATTCAGATACAAAAAACTAACAGAACTTGTAACTGAATACAATGCAATAAAAAATGACTTTTTAGACTATATTCATTTGGTATATAGCGTAAGAGAGAAATATGATGCAATGGAAATAGATTTATTGGAACAAATTTTGTCTGATGGTGTTGATGATGAAATTTTTAAAGTAACCAATACAAATCTATCTGCAAAAGCCATTTTTATGGCAATAAAAGGAATTCAAATGCCATTTATCATTGCTCCAATACCAGTTGATATTGACAAAAGGGTTAGAGAAATAATCAATCTGATTTTCTACGGTATTGTAAAATAGAATAGCAAATTTTGTATATAGTTTATTTCAAATGATATAAACTATATACACTATCAATAAATCCAAAAAAGGATTTATAAAGATTTAGTTCCGTAACCATTATAAGAATAACATCTTGTTTTTCTATATTTTCTTTGTCTTTTGAATGATCAACATATTTGGCATTATCACCCCATATATCGGGGAAAATTGTCGTATTATAATACCAAAACTGATGATTATTAAAAACATTTTGAGGAATTTTATTATTGTAAATACTCCAGTAATAACTATCAGCAATCGTTAAAACATTTGGCTTTATCTTAGAGCTGGAATTAAAAAATTTCAACTTGGGATAGGCCATTTTTTCATGAGGTAGCTTACATAACAAATTTAAAGTTAATTCAATATCAAAATCAACATCTTTAAGCTTATCTGTTACTTTTATTTTATCCCAATATAAGTCTGGCATGTCAATACTCCGACTATGCTCTATAAATTTTATTAGAGTATCAGCAGCCAAACACATCCCGTATGTACTCCAATGAACTCCGTATTTTGGGAACAGAGGATAGGTAGATGTATCTTTCATTTTAATAAACCATGAGTTTAAGTCAAGATTATTTATTTTCAGCAATTTACATTGTTCTGAGAAATATTTATAATTAGAAGTTGTTTTCTTTTCAACATTATATTTATCAGGAATAAACTCTGGAAAATAACTTGCTTTGCCTGGTTCAAAAACGATTATTAAATCGATTTTTTTTTCCTTTTTTAAAAAATCCTGAAGTATTTTCGTTTTTTGTAGCAACTTATTTATAGAATCCTTTCCTAAAAAATTAGCTCCGATATAGTCAAAAATATAACCTTCTTCATATAAGCAATCAGATTTGCCAATAATAGCTTTTTGGGTTGATGTTTGTTTAAATAAAGTATAATCAAGCTGATTATTTAATCTGATTAATAAATTTCGGTATCCTATGTGAGCTTCAAGACTTTTATTATAATCGGTTTGAAACTTCTCATTAAACCACGATTTCCAAGTAAACCATTTTAATTCAGGTTTATCAGTATCTTCATAAGATCCATCCAAAGGTTTAAATTGAAATATTTTTAAATGATACTCCACAAAAGGTAATAACATTAAAATGATAAAAACAGCAAATAACACTCTTTTTTGGAATAACTTTATCATATTTTCAAAATCTAAAATATATAAAAGGATTAAAACCAGAAGAAGTAATATATGATAAACTAACAACAAATAATATTATCGAAATAAAACTCAAAACATAATTACCTAATAATGAATGTTTATTAGCAAAAAAGAAATTTTCAGTCCTATTTCCAAATTTTGAAATATTGAAAAAAGAAAAAACAAAAGCAAGTAGCAAAACTGTAATAAATTTTGTTTCAAAAAATGGAAAAGCCTCAAAATGAAAAGAAAACATTTTAAAAATAAAAAGAATAGCTTCATTTATATTCTCAACTCTAAAGAAAACCCAACCTATTAAAGTTATTATAAATGTGATAATTACAGAAGGAAACTTACCAAGTATTTTAAAAAATCTAAGCAAGAATAGTCTGTCAGCAATCAAAAACAAACCATGAAAACAACCCCACGCTACAAAATTCCATGCAGCCCCATGCCACAAACCAGATAAGAAAAAGACAATCCACAAATTAAAATATAAGCGTTTAGTATCAACTCTGTTTCCTCCCAATGGGATATATAAATAATCACGCATCCAACGACTTAAAGTGATATGCCAACGCTTCCAAAACTCAGTGATATTTTGTGAAATATATGGATTATTGAAATTTTCTGGAAAAACAAAACCTAAAATTCGGGCAATTCCGATTGCCATATCAGAATAACCGGAAAAATCAAAATAAATCTGAAATGCATAAGCTGTTATTCCAACCCAAGCAGTTATTGTATCAATCTCATGAACATTCATTGCAAATATTTTATCAGCTTCTGCACCTAAAACATTGGCAATTAAAACCTTTTTCGACAAACCAATGATAAAGCGATAAAATCCGCTCAGTTTAAAATCAATATTTTCATTGGCTTTTCTATCAATAATCTGATCAGAGATTTCATTAAATCTGATAATTGGACCTGCTATTAATTGTGGAAAAAACAAAATATAAAGCGAGTAATCAACTAGGCTTTTCATTGGAGGCTTATCTTTTCGATAAACATCAATAATATAGCTCATTTCGTGAAAAGTAAAGAAAGAAATACCAATGGGTAAGGCAACTTTTGCAAATGATAAGGTATTAAAGCCTAAAAAAGATAAACTACTATTTAAATTATCCAGAAAGAAATTTGCATATTTAAAATAAATTAAAAAGCCTAAATTAATAGATATTCCTATAGTTAACCATAATTTTCTTTTATTTCCACTTGCTGTAAAAATTAATTTTGCAATAAAATAATCAATAATTATACTCAGAAAAATGATGAAAATATATTTCGGTCCTCCCCACGAATAAAATAAGACACTTGCTATAACAATGAGCAAATTTCTTGATTTATAAGGGCTTACAAAATATATTATCAAAAAAAAAGGTAAAAAATACAATAAAAATAAGCTACAGCTAAAAACCATTTTATTTTGTATAAATCAATTTTTCAATAATCGATTTGTTGTTAACTTTGATATTGCAAAAATACAAACCTTCTGCAAATTCTTCACTATTAAGATTACTTATATCCCAATAAAATTGGTACTTTCCTGATGATAATTTTTTGGAATCAGCAATAATACTGATTTTGCGACCAGTATAATCGAAAATAGAAATATTTACATCAGATTCTTCATTCAAATAAATATCTATTGTAGTTTTATTTGAAAAGGGATTCGGAAAAATTTTTGATACAAATTTCTGATTATCATTTATTCCTGTATGGCTTTCAACTATCAGATGAATTGGAATTATTTTAGTATTTATAAAATTCTCATTAACTATCAATTCGCAATTATATGTACCCACTTGCATCTGTATTGTATTAAATTGAATGATAATTGGCAGCATTTCTGCATGATTCAAACCTCCGGCTAAATTAAGTGAATTGGCCCAAGGAACAAAATTGTAATTTCCATTTCTCAGATAATTTGTAAACAAAACCAAAGAACTCCCATTATTAGTAAGATTTATTAATACGGTATCAATTGAATTAACTTCCATTGTTTTTGTAATAGCATTTGCTGAATATTCCATATAAGGTTGATTATCACCAAATAGAGGGAATTGAATATTATCAATCCATGCACAATCAGCACCTGTATTCACTGAATAATCTTTTATATACGACCATTTAAAAGTATGTAAACCCTGAGGTACAAAATAATTTTGCTGTTCCCAATCTTTTTCACCATCCCATCGTGCTTTTTCAACACCATCAATATAAAATGCCAAATAATCATAATTGTGATTAGTATTATCAACCTCACTGGAAACTTTACGGTAAAACTTTATAAATCCATCACTTAAAATATATTGTTTAATAGAAAGCACAGATGATTGATTATGTGTAATTTTTCCTGATTTTGCAGAATAGTTACCTTGAAACTTTAAACTATCAGAGGTAAACCAAGTTACGTTACCGGTTAAAGTCCAATTAAATTTTGAAAAATCATTGGTTTCAAAATCTTCTACAAAAGTACCTAGCTGGATAAAGAAATAAGTTTTTAAAGAATTATTATTATTTCCAGTAATTTCAGCATTTAATACAATTAGGTGATTTGCAGGTATATTAGGCAAAGTTGTAATGATAAAAAAAGCATTTTTATCTGAAAAAGGTTGAATTGTATCAATGTTTGCAAAAGCCGGATTTAAAGTAACAAAAGGGTCTGAAGTAGATAAATCAAGATGTACATTGGTTGCTAAAGCACCTCCTAGATTCTTAATTTGCAACATAATGGCAGCTGTTTCATTAGGTTCCAGAATATTATTATTTCCATCTGCAATAGTTACCATCCCCGTTTTTAAAAGAAAAGAATTTATTCTGAAAGAAATATTTTTTTCAAAAGTATCAATCGGACTTATTACCTTTCCAATCATATTAATAAAAACTCCATCATTCACAGAATTTTTCACAACAAATTTAAATGCATCCAAAAAAGAAAGACTATCACCACCGCTCAATATTCCAATATTTTCAGTAGAATCTAGCATTACTATATTTGAATCGGCAATAGCAATTCGCATATTTGAATTTGAGATTGCAGCTGCGCCAATATTTTTAAGCTTAGCAGAAACAAATACAGTATCGCCGGCATTTATAGAAGTATCACCATTTGAATTGATTATATAATCAATTATTAATCCTGAGGTTTTGAAAGGAATACTTTTTTCTGCAACAACATTGTTATTATCAGCAACCATTACTTTAAATGCAGTATTATAATATCTTGTTGGATTTAAACTTATAAGACCTGATTCTGTAAGATTTAAATTTTCAGGATAATCGGGTGGAGTTAATTCAATTTTTTTGGCAAAACTATTATATATAAAACTATTAGACAATGTTGTATATAAATAATTCTCAGCATCACCAGCTGAAATTGCTGACAACCATTTTCCCGTTAAATTGATATTTCCATAATAAAATTCTATTTTCCCATTCGAAAATAATTTTAAAGCTACATTTACATAAGTTGATGTTTGATTATTGACACCTGCTTTCCATACAATTAATGCAGAATTTGCATCACTATCAAAAGTGATATTTTGTCCGCTACCATAAACCAAATCAGCATAAAAAGGAGCAATCATTTTGTGACTTCGAAACAACAAATCAGCATCTATCTGATAAGGAAACGAATAAACAGAATTATCAAACTTAATATATCCATCAGCATAAATGTAAATCTGGTTATAGGATTTACCCATAAATGGAAAACTAAAGTTCAACGTTTTCATAACATTACCTGAATTTCCTGTATTTACAATCTGGCTGGCAGTATTGGGAAAAGGAGTGCTTATAACATTTTGATTATAATCCATTTTCAAATGCCAACGATAAGGCTGTGATCCAAATTCAGCATTTAACTGATGTGAATAGTTATGGTAAATTTTTGCAATTAAACTATCATCCGGAATATCAACTTTATCAAAAACCATAGCTCTGATTATCGATATTCGGGTTGTATCATTATTTAACAATGAAATATTTGAAGATGGATAAGCTATTTCATTAACACCTGAAGTATAATCTATTATAGAAAAATTAGAAATCTGACCTGTTCCAGACGAATTTGGGTCTTTTTCAACAACTTCCAAAAAATATTTTGCAGGAATTCCAACTTCTACTTTGCTTAACAGAGGAGTAATATCCAATCCAAATTCAATACTTTTACCATTTTCAGTTGAATCACCCTGCATATAAAGAGTGCTTCCTTTAAAATTGAAAATAGGAAATTCCATCCTAAAATCTGGAGATGATGCATTTGAATTTTGACTTACTCCTGCCATCACTTTTATCTGATTTCTTACATTGTGTTTTAAAGTTACCTTCATTGTTAACAACGGGTTGTGGGTTTCCTTTGCCTTAATCACATAAACAGCCGAATTCCAGATACCTCCGTTTGTAATTCCATCAGCTAATGATTTATACATTGTGTAAGAAAATCCAGAATCGCCCCAACCAGGGCCGGCATAACCATTTACTATTTTTATACCTCCTATTTCCCAATCTTTTACATTTACAATACCATCACCATTGATATCGATATCATTGGTGTATTGACCATCGCCATTAAAATCATATCTGATTGAATCATTGTAACCTAAAACAGTCCATGCATGCGAAGGACTAGCACCCCAAGTAGAAATAAGCGCTTTACCAGCCTGTGGAGTACCTGCTGCCAAAGTTGTATTCGGAGAACAATACTGTGCATAAATAGCAGCTACACCGCCGGTTGCACTACCCTCCAGATGATCAAAAAGCCAGGTTTTTAAAATCCGGATACCTTCGGGCGAATCGCATCTGATAGCATAAACTCCTGAAAGTCGGTTTTTCATTCCATTGTAATATTTAGAATATCCGCTCATCCATCGTTTTTCTCCGCCTGTATTTAAAGCACCACCATAATCCACTATATTTGGAGTTCCGCATAAACGGGTAATTTCCCAGCTATCAAAAAAACTTGCACCTGTATAATTATAAGCATCGTTCAGAAAATTCCATGAAAAATGAGTAGGGTATTGATTTTCAGGTAAAGTAGAATTTAAATTTCGAAGTCGGTTAACTTCATAAGTAAAAACAAAAGCCTGACTAGCAGTTTGTCCGCATTCGTAACCACTTTGCCACGTTACAGGCCTGAAATACATATTTGTAGAATTATCAACATAAACAGGAAGCTGAACTGAAGCAGGAGATTTATAAAACAGAGGGACTTCCAGTTCAGGAATATTTAAGAAGCGAATTGAATCAACTTTATTTATATATTTTGCACCAGAAAAATTAATATCATTATTTTTAGGAATTTCTGATTTTTTGATTATCTGAGCTAATCCGGTAAAAACAAATAAATAAACAACACAAAAAAGGTATATTTTTTTCATAAATCATTGTTTTTATATAATTTATAAATCACAAATAAGAATAATTGATTTATAATTTTTTTCGAACTACAAATTTATAAAATATATTTAAACAATTGCATTTAAAATGAAATGTTTATAAAAATGAAAAAAAGATTTTTTACAAGAAAAAGAATAGCAAAACCAAACTTAAAAAACCAATAAAGTAGCCGCTATAAACTTCGGATGGACGGTGCGCATTCATTGCGATTCGGGCATATCCAATAAAACCGGCTATAAGAATCGAAATTATAATTATCAGGCTTAAATCCAATTGAAACCGATATGCAACACCAATTAACAAACCATTTAATGCTCCAATTGACATACTGTGAATGCTTATTTTATATTTTAAATTGATAAAAAAAATCAGAATGACCATTAGGGTTGACACCAACATCAAAATCAAGTAAATAGCAGGAATACCATCATTATTCTTCAACATATAAAAAGCACCATAATAAAATATGATGGTAAATATAAAGGGAATATTTCTGTCTTCTTTTTTCTCAAGATGCATTGAAGAAATAAATTTTCTTTTATATAAAACATATGTGAAAACCGAAGGAAAAACGAAAGTTGATAAAAATATAAATGAAAGAATGATTAATTTACCTTTAAAACTCAAGATTGAAGCAAAATATGCATCCATATTAAAAAGCAACAAAAACGAATACATCGACATCAAAAGCGGATGAAAAACATATGAAATAATACGAGCAATTTTAAAATCCATTTATTTGATTTCCTTTCTTAAACGGGCAACTCTTATATCTAAACCTTCGCGATATTTCGCAACAGTTCTGCGAGCTATTTTATAACCTTTTTGAATAAGCAATTCCGTAAGCTCATCATCATTCAAAGGTTTGGTTTTATCTTCATTATCAATAAATTCCTTTACCAGATTTTTTATTTCTCTGGTTGAAACATCTTCACCTGAATCATTTTCGATAGATTTTGAGAAAAATTCTTTCAATAAAAATGTTCCAAATTGAGTTTCAACATATTTGCTGTTGGCAACACGGGAAACTGTTGAAATATCAAGCCCTACCCTATCTGCTATATCTTTCAGTATCATAGGTCTTAATTTTGACAAATCACCTGTTAAAAAAAACTCTTGCTGATAATTCATAATGCCTTCCATTGAAACATACATGGTATTCTGGCGTTGTTTAATAGCATCTATAAACCAACGAGCTGAATCAATTTTTTGCTTGATAAACATCACAGCATCTTTCAGTTGTTCTGTCTTATGCTTGGTTTCGGTATAACCCTGAAGCATATCGGCATAAGTTTGGCTTACCCTGAGATCCGGAGCATTACGACTATTGAGTGTTAACTCCAACTGACCATTATTGTTATGAATAATAAAATCAGGAATGATATAATGATTTAACTTTGATGCACTTCCAACTGAATTACCCGGTTTTGGATTCAGTTTCAGAATTTCATCAATGGCATGTTTCAGTTGCTTTTCAGTTATATTAAGTTTTTCAAGGATTTTATCGTAATGTTTTTTAGTAAATCTGTCGAACTGAGTTTCAAGTATTCTATAAGCCAATGCAATAGCCGGGGTTTGTTCTTCAATTCGCTTTAACTGAATTAACAAACATTCCTGAAGGCTTCTGGCTCCGATACCTGGAGGATCAAGTTCCTGAATAATTTCCAAAACTTCGATAATTTCTTTTTCAGTGGTTTCAATATTCTGACTAAAAGCAAAATCGTCAACCATAGCAGAAATATCACGCATCAGATAACCTGAATCGTCCAGATTTCCTATCAGATTTGTAGCAATCATAAATTGTTTATCATCAAGCCCGAGCATACTTAATTGCTCTGAAAGCAATTCCTGAAAACTCGTTTCTGAAGCATAAGGTATTTCTTTATGCTCATCATCAGCAGATTCGTTATTTGCTTTAAGCTTATAAGAATCTATATCATCTTCATCCAGATAATCATTAAAATCGAAGTCGGAAGTATCGCGGGTATTGTCTTCATTAAATTCTGATTCAAAATCATCATTTCCAGAAGAATCAATATCGTTACTACCGTCTCCGAGATCTTCAAGTGCAGGATTCTCTTCAATTTCCTGCTTTATACGCTGGTCAAGTGCAACGGTAGGAATTTGCAATAGCTTCATCAAAATTATCTGCTGTGGCGATAATTTCTGAAGTAATTTTTGCTGTAATCGTTGACTTAACATTCTATAGTATTATTAAACACAAATTTAAAAATCAAAATAATAAATTGATACTGATTAAAATTCAGCATTCATCGGAGTTCTTGGAAATGGAATTACATCTCTGATGTTTGCCATTCCGGTAACAAAAAGAATTAATCTTTCGAAACCCAATCCAAAGCCGCTATGAGGAGCGGTTCCGAAACGACGGGTATCTATATACCACCAAACGTCTTTTTCAGGAATACCCATTTCTGCACATCGGGTTTGTAATTTCTCCAGATTTTCTTCACGTTGTGAACCACCAATAATTTCACCGATTTTAGGGAATAAAACATCCATAGCTCTTACTGTTTTTCCATCTTCATTCTGCTTCATATAGAATGCCTTGATATCTTTCGGATAATCAGTAAGTATTACAGGTTTTTTAAAATGTTTTTCAACCAAATATCTTTCGTGTTCCGATTGCAGATCAACGCCCCAAGAAACAGGAAACTCAAATTTTTGATCAGCCTTTTCGAGTATTTCAATTGCTTCGGTATAAGCTAATCTAACAAAATCGTTATTTACTACAAAATTTAATCTTTCAATTAATTCTTTGTCGTACATATTATTTAAAAAATCAAGATCATCCATACAATTTTCCAAAGCATAACGAACCAAATATTTAATAAAATCTTCGGCTAGATCCATGTTTTCTTTAATCTCATTAAAAGCTACTTCAGGTTCATTCATCCAGAATTCAGCCAAATGACGTGGTGTATTTGAATTTTCGGCTCTGAAAGTAGGTCCGAAAGTATAAACTTTGGTTAAAGCCAAAGCTCCCAACTCAGCTTCCAACTGACCTGAAACCGTAAGATTGGTTTCTTTTCCAAAGAAATCTTCAACATAATTTACATGACCATCTTCTGTTAACGGAGGATTTTTTGCGTCAAGCGTTGTAACTCTGAACATTGCTCCGGCTCCTTCAGCATCTGAACCTGTAATAATGGGCGTATGCACATAAAAGAAACCATTGTCGTTGTAATATTTATGCAAAGCAAAAGCCATTGCATGACGAATACGCAAAACAGCTCCAAAAGTATTGGTACGAGGACGTAAATGTGCAATTTCTCTCAAAAACTCCAATGTATGACCTTTTTTCTGCAATGGATAAGTTTCGGCATCTGCAACACCATAAATTTCAATTTCTGTTGCCTGAATTTCAACACTTTGCCCCTGCCCTTGCGATTCTACTAATTTTCCATTTGCCGAAATGCAAGCACCGGTGGTTATTTTTTTCATTAATTCTTCATCAAAATTTGCCAAATCGACAACAATTTGAATATTGTGAATAATTGAGCCATCGTTTAAAGCAATAAAAGCTACATTTTTATTACCTCTTTTGGTTCTAACCCAACCTTTTACATTAATTATTGTTCCGATATCTTCTTTTACAGCAGATTTCAATAAATCCTTAATTACGCGTCTTTCCATTTTTAATATTATTGTATTCTTTGTTAAATTCTCATTTATTATTAATATATAAGCCTGAAATAAAATATTTTAAAGTGTTCAAACTTTTTTTATTATTTCAACTTTATATAAACGTGCAAAATTATTAAATTTCTGTAAATAAACTTTAATTAATTTTGCACTTTATTACTATGGGAACAAATCTTAACATATCAACAATAAAAAATTTATGGCCACCATCAGGAGAGCCATTAATTATAGCCGGACCGTGCAGTGCTGAGAGCGAAGAACAATTAAGCGAAACTGCTCAAATACTGGCTCTTAATCCGAAAGTAAAAATATTCAGAGCTGGAATATGGAAACCACGTACCCGACCTGATGGTTTTGAAGGTATCGGAAGTATAGGTCTAAGCTGGCTGAAAAAAATAAAAGAATCAACTGGATTACTAACCACCGTGGAAGTTGCTACGTCTTCACATATTGAAGAATGTTTAAAAAATGATATCGACATTTTATGGATTGGAGCCCGGACTGTCGGAAATCCGTTTTCGATGCAGGAAATTGCCGAAACACTCAGAGGATGCGATATCCCGGTAATGATAAAAAACCCTTTAAATCCCGATTTAAAACTTTGGATTGGTGCTTTTGAAAGATTAAACAATGTAGGTATAAATAAATTAATGGCAATTCATCGTGGTTTTTCGGCATACAACAGCAAACCATATCGAAATGCTCCCTATTGGGAAATTCCGATTGAATTGAAAAGAATAGTGCCTGGTTTACCAATTATATGCGATCCAAGCCATATTGCAGGTGATTCAAATCTAATAGCTCAGGTATCGCAAAGAGCACTTGATCTGGAAATGAACGGATTGATGATTGAAGTTCACCCTAATCCGAAAGCAGCATTAACTGATGCCAAACAACAGCTTACACCTGATGCATTTAATTTTTTACTGGATACTCTGATTTTCAGAAGCGAAAAGGGTAATAATACATTTCAGAATAAGCTGGCTAACCTCAGAGCCAAAATTGATATAGTGGATGATGAACTGATACAGATATTGGCAAAAAGAATGAATCTGGTTAGTGAAATAGGTAATTTTAAAAAAGAACACAATATTACTATATTGCAATTAAAACGCTGGAATGAAATAATAAACAACAGATTGGAGAAAGCAGAACAAATGGGTCTGAATAGAAATTTTATTCTGCACCTGCTTGAAACCCTGCATCAGGAATCTATTCAGATACAGAATGATATTCTGAATAAGGATAATTCCTGAGCCAAGATGAGAATGCAGATAAAAGCAGATAAGTAATATAATGTAAATACGCATATTTTAAACTTTGAATTTAAATGTCAAATATCATCCGAACGCAGAAAACGCTGATACGTTCCGTAAACGCTTATTTTACGCTTGCCTGACGGCAGTCAGGGATTTTTTATAATCATCTTATTTTTATACTATAAAATCCGTTTTTATCTGCGTTTCCTAAAGGGATCTGCGTTATCCGCGTTCTAAAAAAAAATAATTTAAAGATTTAATAACGGATTTTAAAATGTTTCAATTAATGATTCTTTTTACTTAATTACTGAATAAATGTAAATTTTAGTAAATTTGCCCTCAAATTTTAATATTTTTTTGCTTTGAAAAGATTTTTACTGATTTCGATATTCTTGCTTATTGCTTTATTTCAGCTTAATGCTCAAAAAAACAATTCACCTTTGTTTTATTTCGGAGGCATTCATATAAATACCGGGCAGATTGTTCCTCACTCAAACAGGGTTAAACATATCAAAGGTGATATTTTTTCGGTACAAGCCAAAATTTATCAACGTATCGAAAATATCGAAAACTGGAATTCGCCTTTTAAATCTACAAAATTCGGATATTCGCTTTCGTATATTCATACCAGCAATCAGATTATTGGCGATTTGTGGGGTTTAAATATGTTTATGGAACCTACAATCTTCAGCTTCGGACGTATAAATTTCAATTCGCATCTGGGTGCCGGTATTGCTTATGCTACCGAAAAATTCGATAAACTAAGCAACCCTACAAATTATATGATTAGTACCGATATCAGCTTTTTCTTCAATGCCCGTTTACAGCTCGATTATGCTTTGAATAAAGATTTTAGCTTAGGTGTTAATGCAGGCTTTTCGCATTGTTCGAATGCTGCTTTAAATCTGCCTAATCTGGGAATTAATATTTTTAATTATGGTTTAAATCTGAATTACAATATTAATTACACCGGACAATCGGATAAAAACCATGAAAAACCTACACTTGAAAAGAAATGGGCAAACGATATTGCACTTGGTTTTGCTACCCGCAATGTAAACGAAGAGCTAAATAAATACTACAAAATATTTACTGCCGACTATGGTTTAAACAGATTTCTGAACAAAAAAAACATCTTAAGCCTCAACGTCCACTATGTATTGCGACAGGGCGAAATTAACGATTTAAGCTATTCTGCAACCTATAACAGTTATTTCGGACTGGCTTTGGGGCACGAATTATTAATCAGAAAATTAGCTGTTTTAACGCAACTGGGAAATTATTTGTACGATACCAATCTGAACGAAAATTACTGGTATGCAAGGCTGGGGGTTCGTTATTATTTTACACCAAAACTCTTCGGAATGATTACACTTACCAACCGCAAACAATCGGCAGATTATCTGCAATATGCACTGGGTTATCGGTTTTAGCAAGCAATATTTTCAGAAATAAAATTACCTGTTACTACCCCATACCCGCTTCTTCCCAAAAAAAATCGTGCAGAGGTTAGGTGAGGTCGCTTTTGCCTATTTTGGTAAAATTATTTTGTTTTTTTTAAAATATAGTCATTGTATTTTTTTTAGAATCTTGTATTGCAAAAAGAAACTCAGTTTTTGTAAAATCTTTTTTATAATGCTTATCTTTGCAAAAAAAATACAAACTCCTATAAAATTGCAAAGTTATGCAAACAGGAAATGTTTTTATAGCTCATCCTTCTAATGATGAGCAATTGAACGCCTTAAAAGCCTTTTTAAAGGCGCTGAAAATAAAATTTGAGGTAACTAACACAGAGAATCCTTACAAACCTGAGTTTGTTGCTAAAATTAAAAAAAGCAAACAAGAGTTTGAAGAAGGCAAATTTACGCGTGTAGAAAAAGAAAATTTACAGGATTTTTTAGGTCTATAAAATGGGCTATCATTTAGATTTTTCGACTCAGGCCAATAATGACATTGATTTTTATAAAAAATAAGGCTATACTAAAAAAAATACTTATACTTTTAAACGAACTTGCTGAACATCCTTTTGAAGGTACTGGCAAGCCCGAATCCTTAAAATATGAATTCTCAGGCTATTGGTCTCGCAGAATAACTCAAGAACACCGACTTATTTATGAAGTTGATGGCGATAGGGTTTTAGTTCATTCCGCAAAAGGACATTACTAAAAAAAATGCTTTTTACAACAGCTTTTTAACACAAAAAACAAAGCAAATGCATGGCTTTTATGGCTCTATTTCTTTGTTGTAAGTTCTTCATTCTACTCTATTTAATATTATTGCAAACTAGCTTTTTTTATGGTGTTTTGGGCAGTGGTTTTTATTTCCTACAAATTTATAAAAGTTTTTAATATTTACAGCCTTTAGCTGTTTCGCATTGGTTTTATTGTAACTTTTATAAGAAGGATTATAGAAAATAAGCATAGTTTTGTAAAAATCCTTTTATTAACGCCATTGTAAACGCCTAAAAATAAAACACTAATAAAAGCTTTAGCCAATAAAACCATATAATATTTAAAGAAAATAAAGAAAAAGCTTTCTGAATCGGGAAATTTTTGTAATTTTGCATCGGAAAGTTGGCAGAGTGGTCGATTGCGGCGGTCTTGAAAACCGTTGAACTGAGAGGTTCCGGGGGTTCGAATCCCTCACTTTCCGCCCGCTAAAATAAAAAAGCCTGATTGCATTTGCAGTCAGGCTTTTTTGTTTAAGAAATAATACTTTATCTATCCCCAAAAATTGATATTATTAAATTAAAAGTAAATAATCTATATATAATAGGAATATAGATTTAATATATCGCTGAACAAATTATATATATGGGCTTTAATTTTTTTATTATTACACTCTGTGTATTCATTATATACTTCTGGCAACAAATCTTTATAAAAAGAAATTTCTACTTCTAATCTATAAAGTAAAATGCATTTTTCTGTAACTGTTAAGTACTTAGAATTTAATATTCTATTATAAAATTTTATATTCTGATATTTATTAAGTTTTTCTAACATTATATAAATAAATACATTACTCTCAGTAATAAAGTAATTTAAATTTTCCTTTATATCTATTCTATCCAACACAAACATTATTGCTTTTCTATTAAATTCTTTTTCATAAAACAGATAATGTCCAATATTTTCAGAATACTTAAAAAAAATCTTTACTTCATTTTCAGAAAAATCATTTGAATATAATAATTTATTCAATAAACAAATCAGTTCATCTGATATACCGACTGAATTAAGTGTTTTTTTATCCATTTTTATTTCTTCAACTTGAATTTTATCAAAGCAAAGTGTTTGCAAATAGTAAATATCATTTATTTGAACAATTGAAGTTGAATGACGAAATGAATAGTCTTGATTACTATAAATCGTTTTTAATTGCATTTCATTAAGTTGTCTGAAAGTAAAATATTTTATATAATTCTGCATAAAAACAAAATCAATATAACTAAATTCTTTCTTTAACCTTTTATAAATCATTTTTAAGTAGCTTAAATTAACAGATTGTGGATCCTCTAATTCTAAATTAATTGTGAATTTTAAAAAAAACTCTATTATTTTATTATTGTTTAGGTTGTTTAAAAAAGCAGAATAATCATTTTCATCAAAACCAGTATAATTTAATCCACAGGTTGCTGCAAAAGCTCTGTCTATGATTTCATAATCTAATTCTTCCAACTTTTTTTTGTTTTCTAATTTAAAAATTAGGTTATCTAATGCATACTTTTTATATTCTTCAGACATATAAAATCCGGGATAACTCATGGCAAGGAAACCCATTTTAGACAAATTATCAATTTGAATAAACTTAGGATGACTAAAATACACTTCTTTTAAATTATTATATAAAATATTTTCTTCATCAATACAATCAAGTGTACATAATATTTTAATTGAATTATCATCATTGTCTGTATTCTTAAAAAAATCAACTATAGTATTAAAGAGAATCAAATTCCATTTTAAAGAATTTTTTAAAATTTTCCTTAATACAAAGTAAATATGATTATTATATTCGTCATTTACATTATAGTTAATATCAAATTCATAACTACAAATTGAATTTAATGCCTCTTCAACTAAAGATTCAAATTTAATTTGACTAACATCAATATCATCTTCAAAAAAACTTAAAACAATCGTAAGAGCTCTTTTAAACTCTTTATAATTATCTTTCACAATAAGAATATCTTCAATAAACTGTTCTGTAAGATTTCTACCAATTCTTCCTCCATCTTTTAATTTAAATAATGAACAACTCAACTTTATTGGTTCAAACCACCTTGGAACAAATACAATATCTTTCAGATTTAGAGTTTTCTCTTTCCATCTTTGAACTATTTCAATGGCAGCAAAATACTCTTCGAAAGTTAAATGCACAAAACCAAATAATGATTCTCCATCTTCATTTAATCCTTTTTCGTAAAAAAAACCAGAGTCTTCACGTAGATAATTAATAACTTCTTCACATTGTCTATTCGCATTCCTTAAATCTTTATCATTTAAAACTGTACTATAGTTTGAAACCAATAGCTTTCTAAATTCGGTTTCAGTTATTAAACCATCAGAATAATTCTCATGAATATAATAAGCTATTGGGCTTAATATTTCCTCAAAATCTTTTTTATCAAGATTAAGTTCTCTTGAATTTTTTCTAAGATATACCCAATTTTCAAGGAGAGTAGAAACTGCAATATCATATAATTCCACTCTTTTATTAGGTAATCGTACTCCTTTATAATGTATAAGAGCAATAATTGTCATTAATAATGGAGTGGTTGCTAATCTGACTACTGAGCGGTGATCTTTAATAGAATTGAATAACTCATTAGCTAATTGGTTTGCCTTCACATTATCTTTATCTGTAAATTCTGAAATAGCATTATACCAATTTATTGAAAACTGTTTTATTTGAATTTCATTAAATGATTCTATTTCAAAATGTTCAAATTTTGCACCTAAATTTGCTTGATTATAACCTACTATTCTTGTTGTTACAACAAAGAAACAATCAGGATATTGTGAAGCTATTATGTTAACTTGATTTATAATATCATGTCGAATTGAAATTTTTGTAATTTCATCTAAACCATCTAATAATAATACTAGTTTATTTTCTTTTAATGCTTTTAGAAAAATTCTCTCATATTTTTTATCAAAATAGTTTACCAAAAATTCAGCAATAGTTTTTCCTGTTTTTTCATAAAAAATTGCATAATCTGCAATTCGAATATATACAGGTAATAAGTTTGAATAAAAAAAATTCCTATATCTTTTCGAAGAAATTTCTTTTGCAATATATTTTAAATATGTAGTTTTGCCTGATCCAGGATCTCCAAGAATTGCAATTTTATTATTAAAATTTGACAATATATCAAATATGTTTCTCTTATCACATTCATCATTTTTTAACTCTTTGCTCTTAGTTAAATCATTATTTTTTAATTTTAATGGAACGTAAATACAATCAAATGAAATTTTTACAAGTTGGCTATTAATTTTAGGTGATAAACCTTTTATATCAAGGTATTTATACGTTTCTTTTATATATTCATCATAATGCTCAATTCCTTCTTCAAAATCTGACCATTTATCAGGGAAATCATGAAATTTAGATTTTAATAGACTATCGACTTTCTTGATAATATTTATATCATTTTTCTCTTCCAATATTCTATAAATATCACTTCTGTCAATAATTTTATCTTTGATATTGAATGTAAATTTAGATTCTTTTACTTTTTTATTACTTTTATTAAATTCTCTTTCTATAAAATCATCTATATCCTTTTGATCATATGAAGTCAATTTATTTGTAATTACAAAAAAATATAAATTCTCATAATCAAGATATTGTTTTTCTTTTATAAAATTAGAAATAGTATGTTTTAATTTGCTTGTTTTTCCATTTGATGAAACCTGAAAAGCAATTTTTCTTTTTTTATCAACTAAATCAATTGCGGGATAATTTGTTTTCAACTGATTTATATTAGTTAAATCACAATTAAAAAGGATATTTAATATATCAATAAGTGCATTTTCGGCATGTTTATTTATACTAAAATCCCCATTTTTATTTAAAATTTGTACTTGTTCATTTAAGCGTGACAAATATTTAGATACATTTGTAAGTAAAGAAGATTGATTCATTTTAATACTATTAATAAAACAAATATTAATTAAAATATTTTCTCATTTATACTATTTCTGTTTTCAAAAAGGCATCCAAAAGAAATTGCTCTATATGAATTAATAAATTAATTATTATGATAAAACTCTTGCAAATATACTATATATTCAATAAATAAAATCCAATTACCCTCTCTTTCCGTTTTGTTTTCATCGAAAAAAAATTACATTTTTTTTAAAAAAAATCCCTTATCAGCAAAATAAATCAAATTCAGAAACGTTATTTAAGCCTTATGAATTTAATCAAGTATTAATTAAAATTTTTAAACAAATGTCAAACACAAACGATACCGGTCATTCCAAAAATGTATCAAATTTTAAAACATTAATTGTTAAGGCAAATGGGTTTGGGGGAAGCTACAACCCGTCAAATGCCTCTATAAAAGTTCAGGCACTCGAAGATTTGGCTTTAAGTGCACAGGAAAGCATTGATGTGCTGGATGCAAATATGCCCGCATATTTGTTGGCGGTAGATGAACGCCAAATGGCTTTTGAACCCATTTCTAAATTATCAACTGCCATACTTAATTCATTAAAATCGTCGGGAGCAAACAAAAGCATTATTGCAGATG
This sequence comes from Bacteroidales bacterium, assembly GCA_023251515.1. GTDB lineage: Bacteria > Bacteroidota > Bacteroidia > Bacteroidales > JACABE01 > JACABE01. The sequence continues at coordinate 3,670 of JAHEYQ010000046.1, read as the reverse complement.
CAAGCTCTATGACAAAAAAAATTAAAGGAATAAGAATTACATCTAAAAAAACAGAAGAAGAAAAACAAGCTCTTAAAGAGCAGGGCAAAGAAGTAAAAGAAATTTCCACTTCGCAGCAAAGCTACGATATGATTGTAGAAAATTTTGGTAAACTAATTAGTTTTTTAAGCAATGTTTCGGAATATAATCCGAATGAAGAACATTTAAAAATTACTGTACTTACAGATATCAGCTCAAAACTAAAAGTTTTAAACGACAATGCAGCAAAAGTTTATGAGATAATAAATAATGCCCGTATTGCCCGCAACAAAGTATTGTATAATGAGCAAACCGGCTTAGTAGATATAGCACAAAGTGTAAAAGCTTATGTAAAATCTGTTTTCAATGCCGGTAGTGTAGAAGCAAAACAAATAGCAGCCATTTCGTTTAAAAGAGAAAAAATTTAAATTAATCAGTTAATTAAAATCGGGTTACCCTGTCCTTTTATAAAAAATCGGGCAGGGTTTTTTGTTTCATAATCCCAATAATACAAACTACATTCCGTATTTATGAAACTTGCTTCCGCGTTTATAAAACTTGCTTCCGCTGTTATAAATCTTGCTTCCGCGTTTATAAAACTCGCCTCCGCATTTATAAAACTTGCTCCCGCGTTTATAAAACTAGCTTCCGCGTTTATTAAATTAGCTTCCGCATTTATAAAACTAGCTTCCGCGCTTATAAAACTGCCAACTGCTTTACTGATTAAGTAATGATATAGTAAGAATAAAAGTCTGATGAAATAAGCAAAAGCAGGAGTAGTTTACAAAACCTCATGGATTTATAATAAAAAGCTTAGATTTTAATTAAATAAACCTATGAAACAAAATTATTTATACCCTCTACTCACAAAAATGACTTAATAAATAAACTTATCAGTATAAAACAATCCGAAGTGCAAAAACAAAGCTACTACCACTCCCCTATCTTTCATTAAACTGCATGCTTGATAATTAACAAATCGGGTATTTGTCAAAATAAAATTAAAATCGAAAAACTATCAGAACCAATAATTTACAAAACAAAACCAAATAAAATTTCAAAAAAATTACGCAAACACTTTGCCATATTGATTTTTTTTGTAATTTTGCATCGGAAAGTTGGCAGAGTGGTCGATTGCGGCGGTCTTGAAAACCGTTGAACTGAGAGGTTCCGGGGGTTCGAATCCCTCACTTTCCGCCGGAAAAATTAAAAACCTGATTGTTAAATACAGTCAGGTTTTTTTGTTTTATACTACTATTCGTTTCCTGAATCCGCATTATAAAATATTTTTAAAAACAACTTCTCTTAAAAAACCTAAGTTATATTTAATTGTTTATCAATTACAAAACAAAGGATTAAGAAAAATATTTCAAAAAATAATATTTATTTTAAAGTAAAACATTCATTTATTCGTCTTCATAAATATATGGACGAAGTTATCGCAATATCAATGACAGAACAACAGAACAGTATTCAGTATGCTGTAAAGAATTACGGAAAACGACTTTTTGGTTTTATACGCAGCCGCGTAAATACCGACGAAGACGCCGAAGATATTCTGCAGGATGTTTGGTACAAACTAATTTCAGTAATTGATACCGAACCTATCGGGCAATTGAGTTCGTGGCTTTACAGAGTAAGTAAAAACAGAATTGTGGATAAAAAACGAAAACAAACACCACTTTCATTAGAAGATTTTGCTTACGAAGACGAAGATGGCGAACTTATATTTCCGGAAGAATTACTTACTGAAAAACTGAATCCGGAGTCAGTTTTGGAAGGGAAACATTTCAGGGAAGCATTTTTTAAAGTTTTAAATGAATTACCCGAAAAACAAAAAGAAGTCTTTGTTCTTAATGAACTCGAAGACTTTACACTTCAGGAAATAGCCGACAAATCGGGCGAAAACATCAAAACCATAATATCACGTAAGGTTTATGCAGTAAAATATCTGCGCGAACAATTAAATAAACATTTAAAATAACAATTAAATAAACATAGAAAATATGATGTGTTGCGGAAAAGAAAGAAACAAAGGTTTCTGGATTAAAAGATTAGTATTTATACCATTGGCAGTAGTAGCAGGTATATTGGCATTCGGATTTGTAGTAATGACGCTGTGGAATGGTATTTTGCCGGCAGTATTGGGAGTAAGTACAATTACATTCTGTCAGGCTTTAGGAATATTGGTATTATCAAAAATTTTGTTTGGTGGATTTAAAGGCGGAAAATGTCATCACAAATTTCACTGCCATAGCAAAGACGAAAAATGGATGAACTTAAGCGAAGAAGAAAAAGAAAACTTAAAAGCAGAGTGGAAAAACAGATGCTAAGGTTCTTCGGAAACAGATAACTTACTTTTTGGGAATTTTTTATTTAAGTCATTATAAATAAGCAACTATATACTAATGTTGCACAAAAAGAACAGTTGCACTATAATAAAATATTTATTTTAGTGCAACTGTTTCTTTTATAAACATTAAAATACAAATCAATTTTTATTGTAACTTTGTAAAAAAATATTTTATGAATGCAATTGCTTTTCAAACCAAATTAAACAGTGATTTTGTTCAGCATTATAATTTTAAAGGCTTTATTGTTGAAAAATCAATAATTTCGATAATTGAATTACAAGCAATTGAACCTAAGAAAAACCAAAGGAAATTGAATTTAAACAATACCAAAGGTTTTATAAAACCCATCTAAATAGATATATGATTTGATTCACAATAAAAACTTTTAAAACAGACATATTTAGGTTATGGATTTAATTACAACAAATATAAATAAGATACAAGAATTGTGTATTAAGCATAAAGTAGGACATTTATATGTTTTCGGATCGGTACTTAGCAATAGATTTCAGAATCAAAGCGATATTGATTTGATTGTTGATTTTAAAAATGTAGATTTGTATAATTATGCTGATAATTATTTTGATTTTAAATATTCACTTGAAAAAATTTTCGAAAGAGAGGTTGATTTATTGGAAGAAAAAGCAATAAACAATCCTTATTTAAAAGAATCTATCAATTCATCAAAGCAACTTATATATGGATAAAGAAATTAAAACATGGCTTTATGATATATTACAATCAATTTCAGAAATTGAGAGCTATTTTGAAGGGCAACCCATGATATTTGATATTTACAAAAATGATATTAAAACCAAACGTGCAGTTGAACGTAATTTTGAAATAATTGGTGAAGCTGTTAATCGGATTTTAAAAAAGGATGTAGGTTTTTACATTGAAAATGCTCAAAAAATAATAGGTACGAGAAACAGAATAGCACATGGTTATGATAAAATTTCAGATGATTTAATATGGAGTATTGTGATTAACCACTTGCCAAAACTTAAAGCTGAAATAGAAATTTTGTTATATAAATAATGATGCTTTCTAAAGAAAACATGGTGAATCTTATTTGAAAATTGTTCTACACTATGTGATACCGAAACACTATTGTCCGATAAACCTTTATTACAGTAATATTATTGGGATTTCTCACTTCGTACGAAATGACAATCAATTGTTTATATTTGGGGTGGGGGTCAGAAAGCGGCTTCGCCGCTTTCTGACCCCCACCCCAACAAAAATACACTTAATAACATGTCATTCAGAGCGAAGCGATGAATCTACATATTTTTGTC
>JAHEYQ010000045.1 GCA_023251515.1 Bacteroidales bacterium | reverse complement strand
TAAAGCAAAGAGTGTCAACGTTGCAGGAATTTTTACCAATGTATCGAATTTTGAACCATCCAGTAATAAACTGGTTTTCGACATGGTGTTCTTCCAGAATGTGAGCGAAGCCTGTATTCCCGATAAATATTCGTTGCTGGCATTACCTTCATCCTGAACAACACCAATTCCACGCATATAGGCTTCGGCTTTCAGAAAATGCACTTCGGCTCCTGTCATCAGAATATCAGGAACATAATCTTCATCGCTGATTAAGAAATAATTAAATGGTGAAAATAAACAGTTGTTTACACTATTTCCTTTTATAAAATATCCACCTGCCGAATTTCGCTGCGATTCGTATGGCACACCACTTTCTGCCGGAGTATTTCCGTTAGGAATCTGCGGATAAGCCTTCCATTTTTTATCGTTATTGGTATCGAAAAACAGATATGCTCTTGCATCAAAAATACCGCTTCCGTCAATGCTATCATTTGATGAAAGCTGATGCCACATTACAGAACCCAATCTCAGATTTTTGTGCTCTCTGAACGACCATATCTTACTTTCGTTTTTATATGAACATAAATAGGGATAAATTGCAGCAACTTCTAAAACCGGACCGGAAAAATTACAGCCTTCCAAAACCGGTTTATTGTTATTGATAATGTCGCTGATTATCTGTGATGCTAATGCAGGTTCTTTATCATAAATCCTCATGGCATAACGCAATCGCAAGGAATTGGCAAATTTTCGCCATTTTGTAATATCCCCGAAAAACAATTTGTCAAATGTTTTGAAAGTAGCAAATGGCTCTCCGGTTGCAGCAGTATTTATATTTTCGTCTGCCCATTTCAATTCTTCAAGCAAGCTTAGATAGATGCTTCTCTGATTGTCGAATTTTGGGCGCAATTTGCTCACATCCTGAAAACCATAACCCGCTTCAGCATAAGGAATATCACCAAAAAAGTCTGTAACTTTAAAGGTTTTGTAAGCCAAAATAATTTTTACCATTGCATTCATATTATTCAAAGCAGGCGAGGGGGTTGCATTGGCAAATCTGCGTTGCAATTCTCTGATATTTGGTAGATTGCTATAGTAATTTTTCCAGATGTTTTCCGTACCTATTGTTGAATTTCCCCAGGCTTCTTTAAACAAAGCGGCCATTTGGGTTTGTTTGTATAATATTTCATTGTTGATATAAAACTGTTCGTCCCAACCTAATTGTAATGAGCTAATTACACTGTTTAACAGCGAACCATCACTGGCAGTTGTAAAATCGGCAGGATTCTTATTAATTTCTTCAAAATCCTTATCGCATGAAATAATTGCGAAACTGAAAAATATTATTGAGATAATATATATAAGTTTGTTAGTCATTTGTTTACAATTTTAAAAATTAGAATTTGGCATTAATTTGAAATGAAAAAGAGCGTGTTCCCGGCATCGAAGCCCATTCGAAACCTTGTGCATCGCCTGCACCCAGAATTCCTTCAGGATTAATATGATCGGGTAAAGTAGTATAAATATAAAATAAATCTCTGCCAACAATAGAAAGTGTAAGTTCCTGAAATACTTTTGATTTTCTGATAACATCAGATGCAAAAGTATAAGAAAGTGAAATTTCCCTGCATTTTACCCATGTATTTTCCAGAATTCCGGGAGTTGAAAGCATTTTGCCCCAACCACCTGCATTAGGCATATATTTATAATAATAATGCACCACTGTTGTATTTGGAGTACCGTCTGCATGAACTCCGGGTAAAATAACTCCGATATTGCTTGTAACTCCATTCGGGTCAGTATATGGAAGCCCGCCACCATCTCTTTCAAGGAGCGTTTCAGGACTTTGCCCAGTTTGAAGACTGGTAACATAAGTTCCGCTATAAATATCCCCACCCCATTTGGTATCAATTAAAGTATTTAATGTGAAGTTTTTATATTTAAACTGAGTTGTCCAGCCACCTATAAATTTGGGAGAAGCGTTACCTATAGGGACTCTGGTTGGTGTAATCAGGTATTTTGTACCTTCATCGTTTACAATCGGATTTCCGTTTGCATCTCTCACATAATCGTAACCGGAAATGGTTCCGAAGTCTTCGCCGGCACGTAATATCATTGCGGGTCCGTTTAATCCCCAGATGTCAGCAATTTCGTAGGTTTCAGCATTTTTTCCTAGACTTTCTACCTTATTTCTGTTTCTCGAAAAATTTAATCCTGTTTTAAAAGTAAAATCTTTGTTGCTAACGGGTGTAGTATTCAAAATAATTTCGATACCTCTGTTTGTCAGTATTCCTTCGTTGGTACGTATAAAACCAGCACCGGAAGAAGAAGGTATAGGTAATGTCATTATCTGATCAAATGAATATACATAATAATAAGTAAAATCAAGACTTATTTTACCTTTCAGGAATTCCATATTTGCACCTCCTTCATAAGAATTTACACGTTGTGGTTTCAGTGCAATAGGAGGAACTGTAGTAGGAAAACCAGCAGACTGACTGCCTCCGAAAAGACTTGAATTGTAAATAAATGAAGTTTGATATGGATCCATATCTGTTGCGGTTTGCGAAATGCCTCCTCTTATTTTCATAAAACTCAGCCAATCAAGTTTTAAATCAAAAGCCTCTGTTGGAATAAAACTTAAAGTCATTGAAGGATAAAAATAAGAATTATTGTCAATAGGAAGTGCTGAAGACCAGTCGTTTCTGCCGGTTAACTCCATGAATATATAATTCTTATATGAAATATTGGCAAATGAATAAAAAGAATTTATCCGCTTTCTCCAGTTGTATTCGCCCGGAACAATTTTTGATAATTCATCACCGGTAATGCTGGTATTTGGTTGAGCTTGTGTATAATTTGAAAAAGTGTACATATTTGGAAAATACCAGGTTCCTGATTTGCCATTTATTCCATAAATTTTTCTTTCCCAGCTTGAACCTCCGAAATTGAATTTAAAATTAAAGTCTGAGTTGAAAATACTGTCTTTTGTAAAGCTAAACAAAAATTCATTATTATTGCTTCTGTCGCGGCTTAATGAATTTGCATAATAGCCATTTTCCAGCCCAACTACGTCTGATGGTTTGTGTGTTGTAATATATTCGTCCAATTGAAAATCCATACCGCTTCTGCCTGTAAAACTAAGCCATGGCGTAATTTCGTAATTTATTGTAAATCCTCCTAAAAGTTTATTTCTGTCAAGATTGGTATTGTTGTTATAATATTTCCACCACATATACTGATCGATGTAAGCATATGGATATCCGGTATTTGGATTTCTGGTTCCGTCAGCGAGCTGATATGTGTAATAATCTTCGCCCTGATAACTTGTGGGCCAGCAATATAACAATCCTTTGCCGAATGAATTCTGCGATTCACCCAAGGAAGGCGAGTTTAACCGGTTATAATTTAGGTATGAACCTGTAACTGCAACATTTACTTTGTCAGATACTTTTAATGTTGAATTGATATTAATGGTAGTTTGGTCGAAATCAGAATTATAAACAATAGCCTCATTCTCTAATCGCGTTATAGAAAATCTGAAACTACCTTTGTCATTTCCTCCTTCAATGGCAACATTATGATTAACAGTACTTCCATTTCTATAAGGTAATTCTTGTAAATTTTCTTTTGGCGACCAAGTTCTCAGGCTGCCATCCCACCATCTAACGGTTTGTCCGAGCATTGGTGCTCCCCACGATACTGCTGAGCCATAATATCCGAATTCTGCAGTTGTAGAAGATGTAAGTCCTTGCTGGTTAATGATAAGCTTATCGGCATGTTGTAAATTGGGAAATGGATTGATGGTGTCGAAACGCATAGTTGGTGCAGAAAATGAAACCGGAGCCCCTCCACCGTATTTGGTTTGTATATCGCGATATCTGTATGGTGTTGTAATTTTGTAACTTGCATTGTAAGAAACTCCAATTCCTTTTTGTTTTTTACCTTTTTTTGTGGTTATTAAAATTACACCATTAGCACCTCTTGAACCATATAATGCTGATGCTGCTCCACCTTTTAAAATATTTATATCTGCTATATCCTGTGAATTTACATTATTAATTGCTGAACCCCAATCGTTTCCTCTTCCTACAGAAGTCATACCCGGATCGTTTTCCATTGGCACACCATCTATTACAATAAGTGGTTGATTTTTTCCTGAAATATTATTGTTACCTCTGATGGTAATTCTGGTTGTACCCCCTTCAACTCCATCCGAATTGCCAATTTGTACTCCCGCAGATTTCCCGCTTAAAGCACTCATAATATTGGATGCATCTGATTTCTGAATATCATTTCCTTCAACTTTTTGGGTTGAATAACCCACTTCTCTGGTTTGTCGGGTTACACCCAAAGCTGTAACAACTACTTCTTTAAGTGTGCTGATGCTTGGATTTAATTTAATGTTGATTATACTTTGTTTCCCAACTGCAACTTTTCTGCTTTCATAACCTATAAAGCTGAATATTAGCGTGTCTGTTGGTGATATGTTTTTTAAGCTGTATTTCCCGTCAAAATCAGTTTGTGTTCCTTTTGTTGTTCCTTTAACCATTACAGTTAAAAATGGCATTGGCGAACCATCTTCGGCAGAAGTAATTGTACCTGTTATTGTTAATTCCTGTGCTTTAAGTAATTGAAAAGAAGCTGAAGCCAGAAATAAAACAATTAAGAATAAACGTTTTATCATAAAAATTAAATGATTTAATTAAATACTTTAAAAATAAAAGAAAAAAGACTTTCAATAAAATATCATTAAAATTTTATTAAAGGTAAAAGTTGTGAAACTTTATCTGTTGATTACACAATTTAGCATGAATGTATAAAATATAAATGTTTTTCGTATTTTAATAATTAGGTTCTAAACTGTTGATTATAAACCTAACAGGTTTTTTGAAGCCTGTTAGGTTTTTTTTTGAACTAGCTTTTTAGTAATTTTTTTTATGAAAGTCTCAATGGATATCAAACTACCTGATTATAAGTTTTTTTGTATAAGATTTGCCTTTGCAACTTATTCTTACCAAATAAATACCTTTAGGCTCGTTTGATAAATCCAGAGAAATTAATTCTCCATTCCATTCAGATTCTTTAATTACTTTTCCTATTAAATTATATACAGTAATATTATAAGTTAAATCTGGTCCGTTTTTAGAATTGATACTGAATTTGCCGTTTGAAGGATTTGGGTAAATCAATACACCAAAATTGTCGTTTTCTTCAACTTCCTGCATTAATGGAGTAGGAGGTGGCGTATCGAAGAAATTAACCAGATTGCATGCTACTACCAGATGTGGATTAAATCCATCATTACAATCGGTACAGGTAGTGCCTGTTACACATGATGGATTGTTTGGATGACATTGATCTACATATTGTTCGTAGAAAATATATTTCAGCGAAATATTGTTATTGGCAATAAATGGTGTCATATTAAAATCAAATGGTCTGGCTATTGAACCAGGACACCATCCTGCACGATTATACTGCCATGTTCCGTTTTGTGGCATACAATTATCCGGATTTGGATTGCAACTGGTCCAGTTTGCTTGTGTAAAAGTATTTGCATTATTTACCTGAATTTTATGTGTTGCATTATAAAATTCAGCTGCATTTGATGTATTCAGATTTCCCCATCCATGTCCGGTTGAAATAAGTTTAAGTTTTGATTCCAGACTTCCAGTTGGGAATGTATAGTTTACTGTTTCAACAGGTTGCAGATTTGCCATATCGCCAAACTGATAAGTTTTTTTCCATATCTGGCTTACCTGACTGTAGATATGGGGTGGTGTACCAGCTTTGAAATCTAATGTAAGTTTATATAAATAACCATTATCCAGCGAACCGCAATTTACTCTAAAAGTAACTTTTCCGTTGATAATAGAAGCATAATCGGTTACATTCAGTTTGTGTGTACAGGGAGTGCCATAAGGTGTTATATATCTGATAATTTCAAACCAATTGCCTTCGTGGCTCATTGCATCAACACTTGCCACATAATCCCATGCACCGCAACCACCTGAAGGACAACTTACCTGAAGTGTTGCTAGTATGGTATCATAAGCACCTAAGTATGAAGGCAGATTTCCTTCCACTATTACAGAATTAGGTGTGCTTGAACTTATCAAAACATTATTGAATGCTACAACTGATGTGTCAATAGAATTTTGCAGTATATTAATATTTACAAATTTTGATGCTGTAGCTCCCATGTTTGATGTTGCAATTATTTCAATAGAATGATTGCCAAAACTGCTTGGTTGCCACCATGCAGTATAATGTCCGTTAGAATAATCAGTTGCATTTATGGTTTGTCCGTTTATCTTGAACTTTATACTTTGAACACTGAAAATATTAGGATAATTAATACTAGCTTTTGCTGCCAGTTGAATTTTGCTTAAGCTTGACATGTAAACATTCCCTGCCAAAGGATGACGTTCTTCAATAATTGGCAGATTTTGAGTAGGATCTACAACATCAAAAACATTGGTAACCGGAGCTGCAGAATCGTATTGAGCATTTCCCGGTTGCGATGCTCTGATTGTAACTGTTCCTGCACCTGTTAAACTTACAGTATTTCCATTTATACTTGCAGGTCCTGAAACCAAAGTATAAAAAACAGCTAAGCCTGAAGTTGCTGTTGCATTTAAAGTAAATGCTGGGTCACTGATTAATTTGGTTGGTATTTGTGGAAATGAAATTGCCTGAAATGTAGTGTTTAAAGTTCCGTTGAAATTTGAAGTAGCTCCACTCATTGCAAAACCTGTTAAATTTCCATCATATGCAGGTGAATTTATTTCAGTTTGAAGTTTGGTAATACTCACATTATTTCCTGCAGGAACTCCCTGATTGAATTTGTAATACAACTTTAATCCGGTTTCAGATCCTGTTAATTCATTTTGCATCATATTTTGCAATTCGGTGGTTGTTAGTGCTTTATTCCATACACTAACCTCGTCAATGCGACCATTGTAATAAAAATTAAATGAGCTCAATGGACTTTTTCCAATTGAAAATCCGATGTCAGACATGGTAATTGTACCCGAAGCTGCTACGCCACCTACCAGATTTCCATTTAGATATAATCTTACATTGCTTCCATCGTAAATCCATGCATAATGCTGCCATACGTTTGGAATTACTGTGCCATTCGGTGTTTTATAATCAAATAAGGTTGTAGCATTTCTAAAGCGACATTCAATTTGACCATTATTCAGAATTATTAAATAAAATCCTTCGGTTCCTGTTCTGAAACCCATCATGCCTTGACCATAGTTAAGGTTGTTATCAAAAAACCAACCTGTCATCGAAAAGGCATTAGAATTTGCAATTAAAGATGAGGCATTGGGTGCATTTACCCAGTCGTCAACTCCATCAAAATCCAGATATTGATTGGATTGGGACTTTACATTATTAATCAGTAGTAATGCAAAAATAAAAATTAAACTAAAGCTAAAAATAAACTTTTTCATGTTATTTTGTTATGATTATAGATTATTTATTAAAAAATTTTAAATAGATTTTATTGATGGTTCAAAGATATAAAAAATATCTAAACCGATTTAGCAATGATTTGCTTTTTAATGTAGAAAATTCATATTATTTTGTTAAATATATATCTTCTAATGTTTTTTTGGATTCATTGTGAAGTTCAAGCTATTTTTTAATAAACTTTTTACTGAAAATTATGTTTAATAGAAAAAATCAAAAAAAATGGCAAAATTTGACATTATTATGCCCAAGCTGGGCGAAAGCATTATAGAAGCAACCATTACCCGTTGGATAAAAAATGAAGGCGATACTGTATCTGAAGATGATGCTATTGTTGAGATAGCTACTGATAAAGTTGATTCAGAAATTCCTTCGCCTGTTGAAGGCACTCTTATCAAAAAATTTTATAACGAAGGTGATGTAGTGGCTGTAGGTGCAATTATTGCTCAGATAGCTTTGGATGGTGAAGATACCGGTGATAGTTCTGCCGCTGAGACCGCATCTGCTCCTGTACAAGAAAATAAAGCAGAAACCAAAGTTCATGATTTATCTCACGAAGAAGTTGTGGTCTTGGCTACTACTTCCGATAGATTTTATTCTCCTTTGGTAAAAAGCATAGCAAAACAGGAAGGTATTACCAATGCTGAGCTTGATAAAATAGCTGGTAGTGGAAAAGAGGGGCGTTTGACCAAAGATGATTTAATGAATTATCTTAAAAATAGAAATACAAATCAGGTTGCAGTTGCCGAAACTCCGAAAGTTGAAGCTCCAAAACCTGCTATTCCTCCAAAAATGGAAGCTCCGAAAGTTATAAGTGCTGCAGGTGATCAGATTGTTGAAATGGATCGTATGCGTAAAATGATAGCCGATCATATGGTGATGTCGAAACAGGTTTCGCCTCATGTTACTTCTTTTATTGAAGTTGATATGACTAATATTGTAATGTGGCGCAACAAAGTGAAAAATAGTTTCGAAAAACGTGAAGGCGAAAAAATTACTTTCACCCCCATTTTTATTGAAGCTGCTGCCAAAGCTATTAAAGATTATCCCGGTGTAAATGCTTCTGTTGATGGTAATAAAGTTATTCTCCGCAAAAATATTAATATCGGAATGGCTACTGCTTTGCCAAGTGGAAACCTGATTGTTCCGGTTATTAAAAATGCCGATCAGAAAAACCTTTTGGGCTTGACCAAAACGGTGAATGAATTGGCTGGTAAAGCCCGTATTAATAAGCTTAGCCCTGACGATATTCAGGAAGGTACATTTACGATTACCAATCTGGGTTCGTTTGGTTCTATTACAGGTACTCCTATTATTAATCAACCTCAGGTAGCTATTCTGGCTGTGGGAGCTATTCAGAAAAAACCGGTTGTAATTGAAACTCCTGCCGGAGATACTATCGGAATACGACATATGATGATACTTTCGTTGTCGTACGACCACAGGGTTGTTGATGGTGGTATGGGCGGTTTGTATATTAAACGTGTTGCCGAATATCTCGAAAATTTTGATATCAACACCCTTATCTAAAAGAATTTTTTTGTAATTTGAATTATGTTTTTTTTGTGTGTGAATCAGTGTATTCCGAAAAATACACTGATTTTTTTTGTTAAATAAAGCTTATTGAAATGATAAAAAATGTATTTTTGCAATAATTGAGTGTGATTCTTTTGTTTTTTATACCAATCGATCCCAGTTCCCGCTCTTTTATAAGTATAATAATTGTCTTATGGGAACAGACATAAATAATTTAAATATGTATAAATCAATTACAAAAATCTGTTTAGTAGCAATTTTGCTATTTGTTTTTCAGCTTACTATAACGGCTCAGCCTATAGGTTCGCAAATTAAAGTAGGAACCGATAGCCATATCAGTTATTGGAATGGAAGTGCATGGGTATCTGTTGTTCCTGTTTCTGGTTTGCCGGGACAAAGTCTTCAGTTTGTTGCTGGTGTTCCATCGTGGATAAATAATCCAAATGGAATTACAACAACAATTGTAACAGATATTCAGGGTAATACTGCTGTAAGTGGTGGTAATATTCTAAGTGATGGAGGTTCGCTTATTATTGCACGTGGTGTTTGTTGGAATATGACTTCAAATCCAACCATTGCTGATAGTTATACTGTTGATGGTTCCGGTATTGGGTCATTTAGCAGTCAGCTTACTGGATTAATTCCTGCAACTTATAAAATAAGAGCTTATGCAACTAATGCTAACGGTATAACTGCATATGGCAATGAATTGAGTTTTAATACATCTGTTCCTATTCCTCCTTTTTCTGATTTGCAGGGCAATTCTTATCAGGCTTTACATATAGGTAGTCAGGTGTGGATGGCCAAAAATCTTCAGGTAGAAACTTATAATGACGGAGTTACGATATTCAGACCATTCACCACATCTCAATGGTTAAATGATTTAACAGGAGCTTATGCTTATTATGGAGATAATTTGTCAAATGTAGCTTTAAATGGGTTGTTATATAATTTTTATGCAGTTGAAACCAATAAATTATGCCCAACCGGCTGGAAAGTGCCTTCAAATTCAGATTGGGATACTCTTGCAAATTATATGGGTGGTGCTGCTGTTGCCGGAGCTAATCTGGTAAATCAGACTGCTTTTAATCCGATTGCTGCTGGATGGAGAGATGAAGGCGGTACTTATTTTGGAATTGATGCACTGGGTTATTGGTGGAGCTCTACTCCTGGAAATTCTGTTGCTGCTTTCGCGAGACAAATGGAGGGAGGAACTTCTGCTGTTACTACTTCTTTAAATACAGTTGCCGGTGAGTTCAATAAAGGCTATTCTGTTAGATGTATAAAAGTTGGTAAAGTTGCAAATGTTACAACTGCTTCAGTTAATCCTGCTTCAATTACTTCTAATTCAGCACTTGCTTCCGGAAATGTAGTAAGTGATGGTGGTGCTACTGTAAATAAAAGAGGTTTTTGCTGGTCAATAGGCGGAACTCCAACCTTAAATGATTCATATATTGTATTAGGTGATGGATTAGGTGCTTTTAATTTTGTTATTTCCGGCTTAATGCCAAATACAACTTATAATATAAGAGCTTTTGCTACAAATTCATCTGGTACCGTATTTGGAAATCTGGAAAGTTTTACAACTTTAATTGCTCCACCTACTATTGGTGATTTTTATCAGGGTGGTGTAATTGCCTATATTTTACAACCTGGTGATCCCGGATATATTGCTGGCGAAACTCATGGTTTAATAGCCTCGTCTTTTAACTTAAGTATGGATGCTGTATGGGGTTGTGAAGGTACTTCTGTTACCGGTGCTGATTTACCTGCTATTGGTAGTGGAAATCAAAATACGATTGATATTGTAAATGGATGCTCTACATTAGGTATTGCTGCCCGTTTATGTGCCGATTATTCTGAAATGGGATACTCTGACTGGTATTTGCCAAGCAAAGATGAATTACAAAAACTTTATATAAGCAGAAATTCAATTCCTGGTTTTAATAATGGAATCTATTGGAGTTCGACTGAATATGGCATTCAAGATGCTGAAGTTCTCAATTTTTTAAATGGAATGCAATATTATTATGCGAAAAATAGTTCAAATGTATCTGTTCGTGCAGTACGTAGTTTCTAATGGTTAATAAAAAAGCAAAAAACGCCCTGAATTTTAATGAATTCAGGGCGTTTTTATTTTTTGAAATTGATGAATTTTCCATCTTTTTTTCCCGCTTTAGTGCAAAACTGCTGCAGCAAGCTTTCGGAATGTTCCGAAACCTTGTCGTAGGTCTGCATGATGTTTTCGGAGTTTCCCGAAGACTTTTCAGCTTGTAATGTCTTGTTTTTTAGTGCTGTTTGCTTTTGCAAACCTAACTTCAATAAAGCCGGTATGCATATTTTTCAGAAATTCAATGGCTTGGTTTTTGTTATTTGCAAATCCGAGTAAATAACCGCCGCCACCCGAACCACAAATTTTCATAATCAGCTTATTGTTATCTAAACCAAGTAGCCAGGTTTCTTTTATGTTTTCGGGTATCAATTGCTGCATGTTTTCAAACTGAAATTCAGATAAAGATTTTAAGGTTTGCATAAATTGCGATGAATTGCCTTTTATATAAAAATCAATGCACATATCGGTTAATTTTACAAATTCGATAGCTTTAGCCGAAATATTACCTTCAGGTGCAAATTTTTCCATAAAATTTCTCACCATTACATTTGTTTTTCCTTGTATATCGGTATCTATTAAGAAGATTGCAACATTATCCTGGTTTTCGTTTACAGGAATTTCAACAGCGCCGGGTTTTTTATTTTTATCAAATATCAACGGTTGGTTTACAAATATTGTAAGGGGGTCGATGCCCGAAGATTTACCATGAAACCAAGCTTCCATATCCGAAAAAATACTGCAAAGCTTTTCTTTTTCTGTGGTTTTATCAATTGAATATGCAGAGTAAACTGCTGCCACCACAGCTCCCGAACTTCCCAAACCATAACTTTGCGGAATGCTTGATTGGAAATAAAGTCCTTTTTCCAAATCATTACCAAAAGACGTTAAGTCGAGAATTCCATCGTAATTTCCCGATTCCTTCAGAAAATTATGATATTTTTTTAGTTGCTGATTGCTGAATACTGCTGTTTTTGAATTTGAAGTTTGATTGTCGATATAGTTAAACGAAGCTTTAAAGTGTTTCAACGGAATACTTAATGCTGATGAACCCAGCAAAATGGAATACTCGCCGAAAAGCAGCAACTTGGCATAAAATGTTGGATGGCAGTTGTTCATTTTAGAAAATATTAGTGTATTTTAGTAGCACCCTTGCCGGTTTTGTCAAAAATAATCTTTTCGGCAGGGCAAATATCCTGAAGCTCATTACGAATATACAGTTCAGCATTTATTTTTTCCGACTCAGGGTAAATTAAATGGATATTAGGACCCGCATCGATGGTAAAGAATATTTTTAATCCGTTTTTACGGGCAAGCCTTATGCGGTTTATCAGTTCAATACTCTGAGGTTGAAGCAGGATTTCTCCACCAGCCGAACTCATAATTAGTGCATGCAAACTTAAAGCTTCTGCTTCCGAAGTTTCTGAAAGCAAATCAAAGTCGCCTTCCGAAAGTGCTTTTCTGAAAAGTTCAAGATGCTGATTTGCCTGCAAAATACGTCCGGCAGCATAAGGATGATTGTTCATCAGAATATGACCTTTGCTGCTGCTAAGGCTTTTTTCTTTGGAAGAAATCAATAAGATGGCATCGTGCAATTGTTTGAAATCGAAATGAATATCCTCATTGATATCAATGGCATATATATCTGAACTGTTTTTCCATAAATGGGTTTCGCCCCAAACAGTAAAACCCCCATAAACCGAACGGCAGGCACTTCCCGAACCCTGACGCGATAGGGCAGAGGCTGACTGCAAAAATTCCTGTTCAGATAATTGATTGCCCGAAATTTTTTCGGCTAAACTGATAAAACAAAGAGCCAATGCACTGAAACCCGATGCTGAGGAAGCAATTCCGGCTGAATGTGGAAACGTATTTTCGGTTTCAATTGCAATGCGATAATCTTTTAGTAAAGGTATTTCTTTTATAACTGTTTGCCAGAAAGGCTTTATCTTTTGTAAAAACGGATGTTCGGTATTGTTATTTATACCCGTAATTCCGGCATTCAATTTATCGGGTGTAGCCGTTATTTTTGTGATGGTATAAGCTTCAGATAATGAAAAACTCAACGAAGGATTTACAGGAAGTTGTCCTTCGCGTTTTCCCCAATATTTCAGCAGTGCAATATTGGAAGGACTCTTCCATATTGCAAAAGTTTCTTCTTGTGATTGAGCTTTCCATTTACTGATAGTATTGTTCATACCGGATTATTTTGTTTTTAAAATCATTACTTTATTTGCCTGAACATAAACCATAATAGGCTTATTCAGCTTAATTATCATATGCTATTATTTCATCAAAACTAGACATTACATCAAAACCCATTGTTTTTAAATCTTCTTTTAATTGGATGTTTGTTTTTTCTGAGACAAACATGGCAAAATCGCCTCCCCATGCTCCCAAGGATTTAATGCCTCCATCAAAATCGGGAAAATTTTGCTGAGCTATGCTTTCTCTTTTGAGAATTTCAGATATTATTTGTTCATGTTCTTTTATTATAAGTATCAACTCTGAGGCAGTTGCTGCATTGCACATTGCTTTGGATAATTCTGAAATCCTGTTGATTTGAGTTGTAGTCGGATTAATTGTTTTAATGTAATTATCAACTTCCTTATGGCTGTTTTGTTTCTTTCCCAGCCATGCAAAAACAGCATGATTCTTTATTGCTTTTCCGATTTCTGCATGAGTAATAACGGGTTTTTTATCAATAAGCTGATAAAAAAGCGGACTTTCGGCAGCTGCACATGCCACATCGTAGCCCGAGCCATTGCTTATTTTGCTGTAAAGTTGGAATTCATCAATTTCCATCCAACGGGCAATTAAAAATATCAGCGTTGAACTGCTTCCCAAACCCCAATGTAAAGGATAATTGGCTTCAATATTTATGTTGAAACCGTTTTTATAATCCTTAATAAAATCAGGATTTAATTGGAATGCTACCTGCAATATCTTCAGTAATTCTGTTGCAATGGCAGTATCCGTGGTGTTTTTTAGCGTTAGCTTTTGCAAACAGAAAGTGGCTGCGAACCATGTGTTTCCTTTAACGGTGCTTTCCCAGTTTATAACAGCATCCTCACAGGAATTAACTGTAATCTGTTGCCCTAACTTTAATGGAAAGGCAAGGGCTTTTGCACCGTTAAGTACAAGATATTCGCCGCTTAGCAGCAGTTTTCCGTTTGCTTTCTTGCTAAATTTTATGTTCATCCATAAATTGTTTAACGGCTGCAAAGCTTACTTTTTCGCCTTTAAAGAAATCGGTTGCCAGTTGGCGTTGTTTGGGCGAAGCACCCAAAGCATTGAAAATATTAACCAGATGCAGTTTCATATGTCCTTTCTGAATACCTACCGTAACCAAACTCTGAACTGCTGCAAAATTACTGGCTAATCCGGCTGAAGCCACTATTGCCATCAGCTCGGGAGCGGTAGGATTTCCCAATATTTCGAGCGACTTGCGTGCCAATGGATGCAAATTGGTAATTCCTCCAACGGTTCCGATAGCCAAAGGTATTGTTATCCAGATGCGGATATTGTCATCTTCAATTTTGCATTGGCTCAATGCACGATATTGTCCGCTGCGGCTTGCAAAGGTGTGGGCTCCGGCTTCGGCAGCCCGCCAGTCGTTGCCGGTAGCTATAATTACCGAGTCAACTCCGTTCATGATACCTTTGTTGTGTGTGGCAGCCCTGTAAACATCGTTCCATGCAATCTGATAGGCCAGTTCTACTTTTTGTGCAAACTGCTGCGGGCTCATTCCGTCGGTAATTCCGTGAAGATTACGTATAGGACAGCCAACTTCAACGGTAACTGTACATTCGTCAACATAATTGCTGAGTATCGACATAACTATTCTGCAATCTGCTTCTTCGGGCGATTTCCCCTGATTTAGTTTTTCATCCAGTCCTTGTGCAAGTTCTTCCAGACAAGTGTTGATAAAGTTGGCTCCCATTGAGTTTACGGTATCAAATTCAACTACAAGTCTGAAAAGTTTATCTGTTTTGGCGCTATCATCTGCCAGTTGCAGATTGGTGATTCCGCCTCCGCGTTGAACCATGCTGGCTGTTACATATTTTAATCGCGAAAGCAAAACAGTTTTAAGTGTGTTCCATTGGCTGAGCAATTTGTCAGGATTGGCAAACCATTGAAAGTAAACATGACCGAGCTTGGTGGTTTTTAGTTCTTTTACTACAAAGCCACCTCTGTCGGCCCAAAAACGTGCGGCACTTGCGGCGGCGGCAACTACCGAACTTTCTTCGGTAACCATAGGTACATGGTAGATATTGCCGTTAACCACAAAATTGGGCGCAATGCCATAAGGCAAATGATAGGCACTTATGGTGTTTTCGCTCAAATCCATAAACATATCACGACGCAATGTATCTTTTGTTATTAATGAACTCATTTCGAGCTCGCTTATTTTAGGTTCTTCGCATAAGTGCGAAACCAAATGACGTTTTTCGGCTTCTGTTAACTTTGAGAAACCTTTGTATATTTTCCCCTTCATTTGCCTGTTTTAGGATATAACCATGCTTTTGAGAATCTTAATCCAAGTATTTGTTCTTCAATATATTTTTCGAGTGAAGCATACGATTCGCGGGCATGTCGCAAAAAACCAGATGCTTGTCCGTAAACCGCCGGAAGTTTGCTTTTTGAAATCAGATAATAACCATCGAGATGGGTACGGATACCGCCCGAAATAATCAGTTGGCGGCATTTGATATCGGGATTGTTTTCAACGATATAATTGATATTGTCAACCATATTTTCGGCTGTATGCCCTATATGTGCCAAGGGTTCGAGATGTGATACATTTTCGGCAGCGCGGCGTATAAGTTCCAGACGGGCAAAATTGGTCCCTCCGAAAGAAGCGGTTTCAATAGCTTCGATGGGCAGGAGTAAAAGTTCTTTCAGGCTGCGGATTCCCATGCCTTGTCCTACTTCTTTTACAATTATCTTTATATCGCTTTTGCTGAGGAAATCTTTTAAAGTATCAATAGGGCGATGGTGCAGAAAATCGCCTTCGTGCTGCAGAGATTCCTGCAAAGGATTAATATGGATGATAATGCCATCGGCTCTGAGCATTTTTACCAAATCGTTTATACGTTCGTATTCGCCGTTTATCATCATTTTTTCGAGTTGGGCAATGCCTATATTGGCATAAAGCGGCAAATCGTCGCCAATGATGTCTCTGAGATCGAAGTCGGGGAGATGTTTTTTGTTGTCGAGCAATATGCGACAACTTCCCAATCCCATTCCCATACCGAATTTATTACAGGCTTTTGCCAGATTCTGATTGATATATAGCGATTCGGAAGCTCCGCCCGTCATGCTCGAAATCCACATCGGAATTTTAAATTCTCTGCCCAAAAACTCAAAAGGCTGCCATTCGCTTTCAGCTGCCGAACCCAGCATAGGCTCGTAGTCGAAGCGGGCGTCCAGTTCATCTGCCTGTATTTGCGAATTCAACGCAAGCCTTATGTGATCTCCTTTTCTGTCCTCCATTTTTATAAAAGTTTTCTAATAAACGTATGCCATTTGCTTTGGTTCAAAGATAGTATTTTTTATTTAAATAGAAGTAAAGGATAAAAAGATTAACTGAATAATTGAGTAAATGAATAGATGAGTTATGCTTTTTGTCAAAAGTGAATATTTTATTGGATATAAATTACAAAACCTTCCTTTGGTGATGGTTTGATTAATCGAAATGCACAAAAATTTTTCCTTGGAGATGGTTTGATTATTCGAACTGCACAAAAACCTTCCTTTGGAGATGGTTTGATTAATCGAACTGATCAAAAACCTCCTTGTGGAAACGGTTTGATTAATCGAACTGATCAAAAACCTTCCTTTGGAAGCGGTTTGATTAATCGAACTGGACAAAAACCTCCTTGTGGAAACGGTTTGATTAATCGAACTGGACAAAAACCTCTCTTTGGAGACGGTTTGATTAATCGAACTGATCAAAAACCTCCTTGTGGAGACGGTTCGATTATTCGAACCAATCAAAAACCTCCTTGTGGAGATGGTTTGATTATTCGAACCATTCAAAAACCTTTTTTAAGAGACCGTTTTTTACTTAAAACCATTCAAAAACACCTGTTTTTTGAGTTATTTGGTATAGTATAAATATATGTTATATAATATATTAAGGGTAATATTTTGGAATATTATGATATTTGAAGGTTTTTGGTGAAGCAAACCTTAAAATAAATATATTTATTTGTTAACAAAAATGTAATGGATTTATAATATGTTTGTTTTTGTAAAACACTAAATATTAAGATACTATAAAACCATAATCTGTTTGAATAAATTTATTAGCTAAATTACCTGACAATAAATATGTTTTTATATTATATTGGAATTACTTTGTGCTATCATTTAACAGGTAAGTACTATCATCAGTTATCCGGTTTTTCTCCCATTTTGTTATATCGGT
This sequence comes from Bacteroidales bacterium, assembly GCA_023251515.1. Classification (GTDB taxonomy): domain Bacteria; phylum Bacteroidota; class Bacteroidia; order Bacteroidales; family JACABE01; genus JACABE01. The sequence goes on along the minus strand of JAHEYQ010000045.1, from coordinate 21,352 downwards.
ATTATCAACCTTTTTTAGCCATTCTTCATTAGTTTTATTTATTTGAAGTAGTGCTGCTGAAATATAAAACAACAAGCCAGCTGCCAAAAGGAAAATCCGTTGTTTAAATTTCTTTTTGTAATTATTATCACGTAATTCAGAGAAAGTCATGTAAAGATTAAAAAATCTTCTGCTGATAAAAATTGGTGAAACAAAGAAAATTAGCAACATTTCGAAATAAGAATACGAAACGGTTTCATTCTCTTTTAATTCTTGTTGATGTTCTAATTCGAGTTGTCTTTCCTTATCGTGAAATTGTTTAATTATTTCATGTTGTTCTTCTTCCGATACACCTCTTTTTACCAATTCGGCAATAGCTTGTTCAACCGCTTCTGTTTCATAGTGGTTATTGCCATAAATAATAATATCGATTAATTCATCGGTTTCCCTTTCGTGTATAGGCGGAAGAAAACTTGATTCCATTTGTTTATCAAATTCTTCTGATATCGGCACCCAGTTTGTTGAGGCGTTCGTCAATTTGCTGATAACCTCTGTCAATCTGTTCTATATTGTGAATAATACTTGTACCCTGAGCCGACATAGCTGCAATAAGCAAAGCCACACCTGCTCTGATATCGGGCGAAATCATTTCTATACCCCGCAACGGATACTGATGATCCAGACCGATAACGGTAGCACGATGAGGATCGCAAAGTATAATCTGAGCACCCATATCTATTAGTTTATCCACAAAAAACAAACGGCTTTCGAACATTTTCTGATGTATAAGTGCACTGCCACGCGCCTGTGTAGCCACCACCAAAGCAATACTTATTAAGTCGGGTGTAAATCCGGGCCAGGGTGCATCCGAAATAGTCATAATAGAGCCATCCATAAAATGTTCTATTTCATAATTATCCTGTTGAGGTACAAAAATATCATCATCCTTATGCTCTATCCTAATACCCAATCGTCTGAACACTTCAGGAATAATACCCAAATGCTGATAATTCACATTTTTGATAGTCAATTCCGAACGGCACATAGCAGCCAGCCCTATAAAACTTCCTACCTCAATCATATCGGGCAACAAAGTATGTTCGCAGCCATGCATTTCTTTCACACCATCAATGATAAGCAAATTTGACCCTACGCCACTTATTCTGGCACCCATACGATTGAGCATATTGCACAATTGCAGCAGATAAGGTTCGCAGGCAGCGTTAAAAATGGTGGTTTTGCCTTTTGCCATCACAGCAGCCATCACAATATTGGCAGTACCGGTTACCGAAGCTTCGTCCAAAAGCATATAGCAGCCTTCGAGATGAGAAGCATCTATTTTATAAAACTTATTGAAGTTATCATTATCGAAACGGGCACCCAGTTTTTCGAAACCCACAAAATGGGTATCCAAACGGCGGCGACCAATTTTATCGCCACCCGGCTGTGGGATATATGCCTTGCCGAATCGGGCAAGCAGCGGACCTACAATCATCACCGATCCACGCAACGAAGCAGCTTTTAGTTTAAATTCTTCGGTCTTCAGGAAATCAAGGTCAACATAATCAGCCTGAAAAGTGTATTGTTCTTTTGCTGTTTTTTCTACTTTTACACCCATTTCGGCAAGTAAATCAATCAGCTTATTTACATCGCGTATATCGGGAATATTGCTGATTGTAACCTTTTCGGAAGTAAGCAAAACGGCACATATTACCTGTAAAGCTTCATTTTTTGCACCTTGCGGAATAATTTCGCCCTGCAATTTTTTTCCGCCTGTAATTTCAAAAGAACTCATATTCAAACAATGCTTTAATATTTTTTCTTGAAAGGCTGGCTTGCACCACCCGGACGTTGCTGGTTGTTGTTTCTGGGCGGATTATTAGGTCTTTGCTGATTCGGATTAGTTGGTCTTTGTTGATTCGGATTACTTGGACGTTGCTGAGTACTTCCTCCCGAAGTTAAAGCAATACGTGGTCGTCTGCTCTTTTGGTTATTTGAGCCTGAATTATTCTGTTGATTATTTTTCTGGCTGGCAGCCGGAGTTTTGGCTTTGGTCAGAATATCGTTAGAGCTTTGAAATTTAAAATCATCAGCAAGTTGAAGTTGTCCTTTCGACATTATTTTCAAATGTTGAATAATCAAATCATCATCCACGCTATCTCGGTTCCAGGTTAAATACGATTTTTTCAATTGATGAGCTATCAGTTGAATTAATCTGTCTTTTTTTTCGCCATCTTCCAATGAAGTAACATGTTCAATCATCATTTCGATATTTCTGCCGTAATGTCTGAAAGCAAATTTCTTATTAGAATAAGCAATTCTTTCGGGATGAACATCAAAACTTTCTCTGCTTGGAATAGGATATGGTGAGTCAACATCCAACTTGAAATCGGAAATAATAAAAAGATGATCCCATAATTTGTGAGTAAAATCGGCAACATCGCGCAAATGAGGATTAATTTGCCCCATTACTCTGATAATAGATTTTGCCAAAGCATTTCTTTTTTCTCTGTCTTCAATTTTGACAGTATATTCAATCATTTTCTGAACATTTCTTCCGTATTCAGCAATTTCAAGCTTGTTTCGTGTTGAATTATATTCCATAAAGGTAATGAAAATATTTGTTTATCAAGAGATTCTTCAAATCTCTAAGTTTCGTTTTAATTATCGGCTGTTAATATTTGGTAGTAAAAAACAGCACTTTATTATATTGCAAAAGTAAACAAAAATAATTAATAATATATCCTTAATCTGATAATTTCTGATAGTCGGGCTACAAACCTTTTGGTAATTGGGTTTATGGATTATAAAGTTACTGGTTATTGAGTTTATTCGTTTACTCAGTTATTCATTTACACATTTATTCAATTACTCATTTACTCAATTACTTTTAGTTTGGCAAATTTCAATAGCAATTGTTTGTTTCCGATATGTTCAAAGAAAACGGTGGCTTTCTTGCTGGGTCCAACCCCTTCAAGATTAATGATTTTTCCTTGCCCGAAACGATCGTGTATTACTTCCATACCCGGCATCAGCGAGTCGAAATCTTCTACCAGTTGTGTGTTTTGTGCCGGTATTTGTGTGTCGTTATTTGTTATTTTCCTGAATTTATTCGGGTCGGGTGTTGATTTAGTTACAGGATTATATTCTTTTAAACCATCATTACCCATTAGTTTTTTTAATGTAGGGTTCTTTTGTGGAATGTCAATATATTTGGTGTCAATTTCTTCCAAAAAGCGGCTGGGTTCCGAAAAAGTAAGATTACCCCAACGATAGCGGTTTTCGGCAAAAGATAAAGTTAGTCTTTTTTCTGCACGGGTAATGGCTACATAAAACAATCTGCGTTCTTCTTCCAGTTCGGCTCTCGAATATATCGACATGATAGATGGGAATAGGTTTTCTTCCATACCTACTACAAAAACATAAGGAAATTCAAGCCCTTTGGCAGCATGAATAGTCATAAGCGAAACCTTGTTGTTGTCATCATCTTTTTCATTATCGGCATCGGTAAGCAAGGCAATGTCCTGCATAAATTCATCTAATGTTCTGATGCTGTTTGCAGGCATTTCTTCCTCTGTGGTTTCTAAAGGTATTGTTTCTGTAAAGTCCTTTATGGCATTTAGCAATTCATCAATGTTTTCGATTCGGCTAACACCTTCGGGGGTGTCGTCTTCATTAAGTGCTTTCATCAAACCCGATGATATTGCAATGTTTTTGGCTAAATCGTAAGCATTGCGGGTTTTTAGCATTACGGTATAGCTTTTTATTTTGGTAACAAAATCAACGAGTTTATTTTTGGTTGACTGGTTTATATCTGTTTTAATATGTTCGATGCCTTCCATTATTCTGAAAATGCTTCTGCTGTAATCATCGGCCAGCACTCTCAGTCTATCTAAAGTAGTTTGTCCGATGCCTCGGGTAGGATAATTGATAATTCTCAATAAAGCTTCTTCATCGTTATGATTGATAACTACTCTGAAATATGCCAGTAAATCTTTTATTTCCTTGCGTTTGTAAAACGAAAGACCGCCGTAAATCCGATATGGAATGTTTAGTTTTCTTAAACCTTCTTCCATCGAACGCGATTGTGCATTGGTGCGATATAATATGGCAAATGCATCATTATTAAGCTGATTGTTCATCTTTAATTCGAAAATCGAATTGGCTACCATCATGCCTTCTTCGTTGTCGGATGCAGCTTTTAGCAGTTTTATTTTATTTCCTTCTTCATTATCTGTCCAGATTTCTTTAAATATCTGATCCTGATTTTTAGCTATCAGGCTATTGGCTGCATTTACTATTACTTTGGTAGAACGGTAGTTTTGTTCCAGTTTGAAAGTTTTCAGGTCGGGGTAATCGTTTTTGATATTCAATATATTCTGAATATTGGCACCACGAAATGCATAAATACTTTGGGCATCATCGCCCACAACACAAATGTTTTCGTTATTAGCAGCCAGCTTTTTAATAATCAGGTATTGAGCATAATTGGTGTCCTGATACTCATCTACCATGATGTATTTGAATTTGTGCTGATACTTGTATAGTACATCCGGAAAATCGCGTAACAAAACATTGGTATAATACAATAAATCGTCGAAATCCATTGCCTGAGCTTTGCGCAAACGAAGAGAATATAAGGTAAACAATCGGCCTATCATAGGTTTGTTTGCCTGTTTATCCTGAAACATCAGTTCGGCATTGCTATTGTAGTCGGCTTCGTTAAGCAAGCTGCTTTTTGCCGACGAAATCCTGTGAAGTACATAATTAGGTACGTATTGTTTAGGGTCGAGATTTTGTTCTTTTATAATATTGCGCATCAAACTTTTGGTATCATCGGTATCGTAAATGGTAAAGTTTGAAGGGAAACCGAGTTTTTCGGCCTGGAAACGGAGAATTTTAGCAAAAACTGAGTGAAAAGTACCCATCCATAAGTTGCGGGCATCGGGTCCTACAAGCTGAAGAATACGTTCTTTCATTTCGCGGGCTGCCTTATTGGTAAAAGTTAAAGCCAATATATTGAAAGGATCTGTGCCTTTGCTAAGTAAATGGGCAATACGATAAGTTAATGCGCGGGTTTTACCCGAACCAGCACCGGCAATAATCATTACTGGACCTTCGGTTACTTCTACGGCTTTGCGCTGAGCCTCATTCAGTTCGTCTAAAAAATTTCTCAAATTACTGTTCTCCTATTGAAAGTTCAAAATTACTAAAAATTCTTATACCCGAATTGTAGTTTTTATGAAAATCAGCAATAATATACACAATTAAATAATAATGTTTTAGTTGCATGATATATTTGTTGTTTAGTTTGGTGAAATTTTACGATAAGATTTTTAATGAGTATAAGCAAGGCAGAAAAATCTTGAAAAACACTAGTCAGAATGTTTGACTAAGGCATTTCAAGACGGAAACACAGTAGTCAGAATGTTTGACTAAGGCATTTCAACACGGAAACACAGTAGTCAGAATGTTTGACTAAGGCATTTCAACGCAGAAACACAGTAGTCAGAATGTTTGACTAGGGCATTTCAATGCGGAAACACAGTAGTCAGAATGTTTGACTAGGGCATTTCAATGCGGAAACACAGTAGTCAGAATGTTTGACTAAGGTATTTCAACGCGGAAACACGGTAGTCAGAATGTTTGACTAAGGTATTTCAACGCGGAAACACAGTAGTCAGAATGTTTGACTAAAGCAATGCAACATTGAAATACGGTAGTCATAATATAATTTGCAAAATTACCTTTCCTATTATACTTTTAATAAATCACCGTATTAAAAACAAAAAAGCCATCATTTTCAGATGGCTTCTTCTTATTGATATGATAAAAATAATTATTTATCAAGCATTTTAGTCCATTCTTTTTTAGTTCTTGCTTTCCAGTTAAAGTTATTGTAAGCATAACTAATCATAATAGGCAATACAGAAGTAGCTTCGGCAAACACCATTTGCTCGAAGATAGTACTTACTTTGCCCCATGAAGAAGCTTCTTTTAAAGTTGAACTTGAACAAGCTCCGTCTCTAGAATCAGCAACAGTTATCTGAACTGCATATTTGTGCATAGGAACTTCTTTACCCAAAACTTCGGCACAAATTACGGTATCCTGAGTAAAGTTTTTAGGAACACCACCACCAATCATAAATAAACCGGTAGTAGGAGCTTCCATTTTTATTTTGGTTAATTCCAGAAAATCTTTAACAGAGTCTATAGACATGTGTTTTTCAGGATTTTCCCATTGGTGCAATACCAACCCGAAGCCAGCACTGCTGTCGGTAAATGCAGGGCAGAAAATAGGCACATTGTTTTCGTAACAAACCTGAACCAAAGAATCTTTTTTCTTTGAGTGTGTGGTCAGATATTTTCCCATTTCGCGGATAAACTCACGTGACGAATAAGGTCTTTTTTCTAATGAATCAGCAATTTCTTTAATGGTTTTATCGCAAACCTGTAATTCTTCTTCATCAATATATGTATCATAAATACGATCGATATACAAATCGCGTAAATTGTTATCGTCAACAAAAGGAGAACCTTTGTAATGTTTGAAACCCAAAGCTTCAAAAAAGTCCATGTCCACTATTGAAGCACCTGTTGCAACAATTGCATCAATCATATTGGCTTTCACCATGTCAACATAAACCTGCATACAACCAGCTGCACTGGTACTGCCGGCTAAAGTTAAAATAATGCTGCAATCGTTTTCGTTTACCATTTTTCCTAAAATGTCGGTTGCAATTGCAGTATCTCTTGAAGTAAAAGACATATCGCGCATAGCATCGATAATTGGTGTTGAATCAAAAGATTTGATATCTATATGTTTAACAACTTCTTTTAATAAATCTGATTTTTCCATTTTTATTAATTAATTATAATTTACAAAATTACATAAAATTTTAATATCCTAAAATTTTAAGCATAGATTTATGACTTTGTTCTTTGGCAAAAAGTTTGGTAGTATATTCACCATCCTCATCAATGTCGATGATAATATGCTTAGGTGCAGGAATTAAGCAATGCTGAATGCCTCCATAACCACCCAACGATTCCTGATAGGCTCCGGTATGGAAAAAACCAATAAATTGAGGATTTTCGTCAGTTATTTTAGGCAAAAACACTGCATTTGAATGTGCTTCAGCATTATAAAAATCCTGACTATCGCAGGTTAAGCCGCCTAAGAAAACTCTTTGATACTCTTTTTCCCAATTATTGATAGCAAGCAAAACATAACGTTGGTTAATAGCCCATGTATCAGGTAAGGCAGTCATAAAAGAACCATCAATCATATTCCACAACTCACGATCGTTTTGTTGTTTTTGGTCGATGATAGAAAATAAGGTTGCACCGCTTTCGCCAACTGTAAATGAACCGAATTCGGTAAAAATATGGGGTTCGGTTACTTTTTGTTGTTCGCAAATGTTTTTTATCTGAGCTATAATTTCTTCAGCCATATACTCATAATCATAAGCGAATCCCAAATTATTCTTTATCGGGAAGCCACCACCTATGTTTAATGAATCAAGTTCAGGACATATCTTTTTAAGTTCGCAATAAATATTCACGCACTTCGATAACTCATTCCAGTAATATGCAGAATCTTTTATTCCGGTATTAATAAAGAAGTGAAGCATCTTTAATTCAAATTTCGGATTGTCTTTAAGCTTGTCAAGGTAAAAAGAAAGTATCTCATTATAACGCATACCCAAGCGTGAAGTATAGAATTCAAACATAGGTTCTTCTTCAGCAGCAATTCGGATACCTATTTTGCATTTGCCGGTAATTTGTTCGTCAAGCAATCTGATTTCATCTTTGTTATCCAGAACAGGAAGCGTATTTACAAAACCCTGATTAATAAGTTCTGCAATGTTTTCAACATATTGCGGACGTTTAAAACCGTTGCAGATGATAAATTTTTCTTTATTGATTCTGCCCTGATTAAAAAGCTCTGTAATAATATTGATATCGAAAGCTGATGAGGTTTCAATATTTACATCATTTTTAAGGACTTCTTCCATTATAAACGAAAAATGAGAGCTTTTGGTGCAATAACAATAATTGTAATCAGCCTGATAATCAACTTTTGCCATTGCAACATTAAATAATCGCTTAGCTCTTTGTATTTGTGAGCTAATTTTGGGTAAGTAGCTTATTTTTAATGGTGTTCCGTATTGTTTAATAACATCCATCAATGGAACTCCGTGAAAATAAAGTTCATTATCAGAAACATTGAATTCGTCATTCGGGAATTCAAAAGTTTGTTCGATTAAATCAATATATTTGTTTTTCATTTTTGCAATGCAAGTTAATCGGATTATTTAAAAAAAATCAATCCAACATAGTCGGATTGGAAATATTTTGCAAAAATACAACAAAATAAACAATGTATTACAATAAAATAATATTTGTTAGTTGATTTTTTTTTGATTGAAAGAATATTGTTTTGTTAGATTTTTATTTTAATAAAGATGAGTTTAATAGGATTATAATTACTTGAATGATTCAAATAATATCTGTATAGATATTTTTTAATTTGTATTCTGACTTATTGTAGTGTTTTTCTTTGGCTTAACTAATTATACCTAACTGAATCTAAAATTCCTCATCAGTTTCTTTTGAAAAATCTTTTCCTCCCATAAAGCTTTCAATGACCAAAAAGAATTGATCTTCGTTGATTACTTTTTCTGGTTGATAATATTCTGATAATTTCCTTAAATCGGATGGGTGTTTTTCGTCGGGTTTTAAGGAAACATACATTCCCGAAAATGGAAATCCCAATCGGGCTGTTTCTTCTTTGTTTTCAATCATTCTCTTTACTGCTCCGGCAATGGCATTGGTGAAAGTTCTGGCTTCTTTTCCTGACGTAATATTTGGTTTTTTATAATGAATTCAATATAGCGATAATATCGTTGGAAAAATTTGAAGTTTTTTTCTCGAAAAATCTATTTTAAAGAGTTTTACCAATAAGCAAATTTACATTTGTCAGGTGAAATTTTATGTATTTTTCTTTTCCTCTTATCTAAATTAAACCAGTCATTAAATGAATTATAGAAAAAATAAGCAAAAGATATTTCGTGAGAACCTCCGGTGTTTCGTCCGTTTAAATCAGAAATGGTGATATCATAACTATAATAAATCTTAAATCTATCAGAACGAGGGGCGTCAGAACCGCCTATAAATCCGATATTTAAGATATAAGCATCTCTGTTTTCCATAAATCTCACCCAATTGCCGACAAAGAATTTATCCCACAAAAAATTAAAACCACCATATATGGTTTTCATTCCAAAGTATTCTGCCTGAGCTGTTTCCTGCCATTCAAAAACAGCACAAGGCGAAATTACCATTGATGCTTCTCTGTCTAATGCAAAATTCATATTTGCATGAGCAAGCATTTTAATTGGCAATCGCGAGTTTTGTCCCAAAAAACTTTGATTGGGCTTATTAATGTGATGCACAGCAAAACCGATTTTTCCACTCCAGTTTCTTTTCAATAAATTGCGTTTTGGTCCTTCACCAAACATATATAACACTCCTAAAGTTAAATCAGGAAAAATAACATCCTGATCATTAGGGTAAGTGAAAGATGTAGGTTTTAAGATATTTGGATCAATTGGATCCAATTGATCGCCAAAGATATAACCTGACCAATCAACGGTTTTGTTGTAGATGGCAATTTCGGTTCCAAATTTCAGAAAACTATGGCGAGTCAAAGGAATCATAGTGTTTAATTGCATGCTTCCTCCTGTAGTTGTCAGAAATCCCTCACCTTCCACATCTCTGAAAGCAGTAAATCCTATTCCACCTAAGCCTCTGATATTTGAAATATCAGAATCGAAGCTAAAAAACATGGTTTCAAATTTTGAAGGCATATTTATCCATTGTCTTCTGTAAGTTATACTTGCATTGGTACCTCCGTGTATTCCTGCAAAAGCTGGATTAAAATAGGTTTGATTAAAATAAAATTGTGAAAAACTTGGATCTTGCGCCTGAGTAACCGTAGATATAGCAAGCAATAGACTGAAAATGTATATTTTAATATTTTTCATATTTTATCGGATTAAGGTTATGGTTCCGTAAGTCTTATAAGTTCCGTCTTTTTGCTTCATGCCTGTCCACGTGCTACCGTTGACAAATTTAGCATAAGCTTTCCATACGTAAGTGTCGGCTGGTAAAGGTTTTCCATCTTTAGTGCCATCCCATGCTCCTGTTGGCTTTTTGTCGGTAATTTCAGTTGTTTCCCAAAGTTTATTGCCCCAGGTATCATAAACTTCCATTCTGAATTCGAGCAAACCTTCTCCATAAGCTTTAAAATTACCCACATCATAATTGAAATTTCCGGGCTGGAAAGCATTGGGGATCTGCATTCCCCATAATTCATTCAGTTCGATAGTTATTGTGGTATCACTCGGGCAATTGAATTGATTATTTGCAACTAAAATGGTCGTATAAATATCTTTTCTCTGATAGGAATGTATCGGATTTTGCAGATTTGAAGTTGAACCATCGCCGAAATTCCAATCCCAGATATTTGCGTTTTCAGATAAATCAGTAAAAATTACTCTCCATAAATCGGGATAAGGATAAGAATCATGAACATAAGAAAATATAGCTTTTGCCCTTGGGTAAACCTGAATGGTATCAGTAAATCCAACACTGTCTTTGCAACCTTTTTTGCCATCAACATAAATTTTGATGGTATAATAATCTATATTGATGTTTGTCAGATAATTCTGATAGGTATGTATCATTTGAGTTAAGTTTGATGATTGTCCATCGCCAAACAATGTCTTGTAAATTACATTGGTATCATTTAAATTGATATTGACTATGAGTGGTTCACAACCCAAAACAGGACTTATTTGTACAGAATCTTTCCAATGCGGATAAATAAAGTAGTGAAAATCAGCAGTATCAAAACATTGTCCAGATGGATACTGATTGCTGTTTATCAGCGAAATAATATAATTTCCCTGATTGTTAAACAGGTAGCTCGAATTGTTATTATTAGAAAATGGATTTCCGTTAACCAACCATTGGTAATTGCTGGCACACTGACTATTAGATGTGAAATTAACAATTTTAGGATAAGTAAAGCTGCATGAGTCTGAAGCTGAGAAATTAGCAATTGGTTTTGGATGTACAATCAACGGTTTTGTCAACGAATCTTCACAGGTTTTTATACCCATCGGAATGGTTGATAAATAGGATGACCATAAAGTTATAAAATAGGCAGTATCAATACATAAAATAGAATTATCATTAGTGTAAATTTGTTGAAAAGGCTGAACAAATGAAGAAGAATTTCCATTTCCCAGATTCCAGAAATGACTACAAGCCGGTATTGTATCTGTCAGATTGATAATTGTATCATTAAGAGGATGACAACCAACCGAATCGGAAAAAGCAAAATTGGGTTTTGGTGTATAAAGCACATGTATCAGTTTGCTTGTGTCTGAATAACAGTTATAAGCATTTGTCATTCTTAATGTTACATTGTAGTTTCCGTTTGTTAAATAAGTATGAGAAATAGGATTTGTATTTGAAACTAAAGGATTTGGAGTCGAAGCATCTCCGAATATCCATTGAAAATTGCTTCCATTTGCACAGGCAATAGGATCTCTTGTAAAAATTGCATTTTCGGTTCTTGAACATGGATAATCCGTAAATGTAAAGTTGGGTTTCGGATTGGGATGTATCGTAATAATATCGCTGTGAATGGTATCCGTTAAGGTATCGCCCAGACAAATATTATAACCAATCAGACTAACTGTAAACTGTCCGGCAGAAGTATAAGTGTGAGTTGGACTAAACGCATAACTCAGTGGCGAACCATCACCAAAATTCCATTTAAACATAAAAGCTCCTCCAATGGATTTGTTTGTAAAATGCACCGGATTATTGATACACAAATTCATAGTATCTCTTTCAAACATCACTCTTAAAGCCGAAGTTCTAACTCTGATTGTGTCTGTGGTTGTATCACTTCCACAATCATTAATTGCTATGAACTTAAGTATGTAAGTTGTATCTGTATTATTTCCTTCATAATGATAAACATGATGCAAAGGTAAATTATTCACAAAAGGGTAGCCAAAAGTGATGATTTGAGTAGGGCTGTTATCACCAAAATAAACTTTCAAAGTATCTGGGTTGCCTCTAAGTGAATCAATTATAGTAACCATCTGATTTGAGCAAATATAGTCAGGCAAAATACCTGTAAAGAAGATTTTTGGTTTTGGAAAAGTAATAATGGTATCATAATGATATTTTGTACCACAAACATTTGTAGCCTTTAATGATACATGAAAAACACTGTCGTTAATTCCTGTAGGATAAATTTTTGTAAATGGGCCTGATAATATAGAAGTATCTGGATTTCCTAAATCGAAATTCCATAAATAACTCAGATACAGACCCGAACTTTGATTTGTAAAAGTTACAGGAAGTGGCCCGCAACTATCAGAAACCGAAAGGTTAAACAAAGGCTCTGGTGGTCTGATAATATGAATGCGATGTTTCACTGAATCAATACAACCGTATTGAGTTGTATCAATCAATCTGACCCAATAATAGCTTGTATCACTGTAAATATGAGTAGGTGAGGTGGTTGTACTGAAATTGCCATCACCAAACGACCAGTTATAGTAAGATGCTCCTGTTGAAGTATTTGTAAAGATGTTTCCATAAGGTGTAACACAACCCAGTGTATCAAAAGTGGTTGTGAAATCAGGAATTGGTAAAGGATGGACAGTTATTATTTTTGTAATTTGATTGCTGATATTTGAATCGTTGGTAATTGTTAAGGTTACTGAATATGAATTTGCTGTAGAAAATAGATAATGTGGATTCTGAATATTGGAAGTATCGCCATTGCCAAAATCCCAATGCCATTTATTGATAATTCCAATTGTATTAATAGATGAATCAATAAAATAAGTTGTATCTCCTTTGCAAATATTAGCAGCATAAAAATTAGGAATAGGTAATGGATGAACTGTAATAGTATGTATTACTGTATCTTTACAACCTTCATTGGTGCTAACAATCAGATTTACATTGTAATTAATATCAACAATACCTGTATTAGTAAGTGAAATTGTTGGGCTGGCAATATATAAATCAGGGAAATTATTACCAAAAATCCATTGATTGGAATTGTTTAATATGGAAGTATTATTGAAATTCACATTTAATGGATGCCCACCTGATGTCGGAGTGTAAGTATAAGAAGCAGTTGGTTTTGGATGTAAGTTTTTTTCAACAATGTTTGATATTATGCTTGGACAACCACCGCTTGTTGCAAAACTGATTTCGCAAAAATAATATGTTATTCCCGGAGTTATTGAAGGTGGAGTAAAAGTAGGCGTATTTTGTCCATTAATAGCAGTTGCACCCGTTGTTGAGTTAGCAGAATTTTGATACCATTGATAGGTTGCAGCTCCTGTTCCATTTGTATAACTAACACTAATAGGTGCAAAACTAAATCCTTGACAAGTATCGCTTGCATAAGGTTGAATAACAAATGTTGGTGCCTGACTAATCACAACTTCTGCCACCGCCGAAGTAACCGAACAGCCTGAACCGCTTTGAGTTACTATGCAATAATAATATTTGGTATCCACAGTAGCTGTTGAAGGAGTGTAACAATCAGAAGTAGCTCCGGTTATAATAATACCACCACTTGCAGTAGCAGAAGTATTTGAATACCATTGATAAGAAGTTGTTCCTACGCCACCGCTGACAACAATACATAAATTATTTGGAGTTGTATTTTGGCAAAGTGATTGACTTGCCATAGGTTGAGATGTGATAATCGGGTCTAACACCACGTCAATCAGAGCCGTATTACTTGTTGTATCATCACAACCACTTCCGCTAAGTGTAACAGTGGCATAGTAATAATAATTTCCAACTGAAGAAAAAGCAGGAGGTGTATAAGAATTTGAATTCGTGTTTGCAATAGCAGTTCCGCCAGTATTTGTTGCTGAAGTATTTGAATACCATTGATAAGTTGCAGTTCCTGTGCCACCCGAATAATTAATATTTAAAGCATTTGCATTTCCACCTTCACAAATTTGCTGACTAATTGTTGGTTGTGAACTAATTGAAGGATCAGGATTTACGATCACACTCACAATGTTTGAGGTAATACTCGGGCAACCACCACTTGTAGCAAAGGTAATTACACAATAATAATAAGTTGTGCCAGCAACAGTTGCAGTTGGCGAAAAACTAGCAGAAGTCTGTCCGCTGATAGCTGTTGCACCCGTTGTTGAATTTGATGAATTTTGATACCATTGATATGTTGCAGTCCCAGTTCCATTGTTATAAGTCCCAGCTAATTGAGTTGGAGTTCCGCCCACGCATACCGTACTTGAAACAGGTTGTGAAGAAAATGTTGGTGCCGGACTAATCACAACTTCTGCAACAGCACTTGTAACAGAACATCCAGAACCGCTTTGAGTTACTACACAATAATAATATATAGTACCATTTGTTGCTGTTGAAGGGGTGTAGCAATCCGTAGTTGCTCCGCTTAAAGCAATACCACCACTTGCAGTAGCAGAAGTATTTGAATACCATTGATAAGAAGTTGTTCCTACGCCACCGCTGACAACAATACATAAGTTATTTGGCGTTGTATTCTGGCAAAGCGATTGACTTGCCATCGGTTGCGATGTGATAATCGGGTCTAACACCACATCAATCAGAGCTGTATTACTGCATGTATCATCACAACCACTTCCGCTAAGTGTAACTGTGGCATAGTAATAATAATTTCCAACTGAGGAAAAAGCAGGAGGTGTATAAGAATTTGAATTTGTGTTTGCAATGGCAGTTCCACCGGTATTTGTTGCAGAAGTGTTTGAATACCATTGATAAGTTGCAGTTCCTGTGCCACCCGAATAATTAATATTTAAAGCATTTGCATTTCCACCTTCACAAATTTGCTGACTAATTGTTGGTTGTGAACTAATTGAAGGATCAGGATTTACAATCACGCTCACAATATTTGAGGTAATACTTGGACAACCTCCGCTTGAAGCAAAGGTAATTACACAGTAATAATAGGTAGTTCCGGCAGCTGTTGCAGGAGGCGAATAAGTTGCAGCAGTTTGTCCGCTGATTGCAGTTGCACCCGTTGTTGAACTTACAGAATTAGAATACCATTGATAGGAAGCAGCCCCAGTTCCGTTGGAGTAAAACACAGCTAATTGAGTTGGAGTTCCGCCCACGCATACTGTACTTGAAATGGGCTGTGTTGTAAATGTTGGAGCCAGACTAATCACAACTTCTGCCACAGCCGAAGTAACCGAACAACCAGAACCACTTTGAGTTACTACACAATAATAATATATAGTACCATTTGTTGCTGTTGTAGGGGTGTAACAATCCGTAGTTGCCCCACTTAAAGCAATACCACCACTAGCAGTAGCAGAAGTATTTGAATACCATTGATAAGAAGTTGTTCCAACTCCACCGCTGACAACAACACATAAATTGTTTGGCGTTGTATTCTGGCAAAGCGATTGGCTTGCCAACGGTTGCGATGTGATAATCGGGTCTAACACCACGTCAATCAGAGCCGTATTACTTGTTGTATCATCACAACCACTTCCGCTAAGTGTAACAGTGGCATAGTAATAATAATTTCCAACTGAAGAAAAAGCAGGAGGTGTATAAGAATTTGAATTCGTGTTTGCAATAGCAGTCCCACCGGTATTTGTTGCCGAAGTGTTTGAATACCATTGATAAATTGCAGTTCCTGTACCTCCAGTATAATTTATTGTTAGCGCATTGGCATTTCCACCTTCACATATTTGCTGACTAATTGTAGGTTGTGAACTTATTGAAGGATCGGGATTAACAACTACGCTTACAATATTGGAAGTTATACTCGGACAACCACCATTTGAAGCAAAGGTAATTACACAATAATAATAAGTTGTACCAGCAACAGTTGCAGTTGGCGAAAAAGTTGCAGCAGTTTGTCCGCTGATTGCAGTTGCTCCAGTAATTGAGTTAACAGAATTTTGATACCATTGATAAGAAGCTGTTCCTGTACCATTGGCATAAACCACAGCTAATTGAGTTGGAGTTCCGCCCACGCATACAGTACTTGAAACAGGCTGTGTAGAAAATGTTGGTGCCGGGCTAATCACAATTTCTGCCACCGCCGAAGTAACCGAACAGCCTGAACCGCTTTGAGTTACTACGCAATAATAATATTTGGTTCCCACAATAGTCGTTGGAGGATTGTAACAATTAGAAGTAGCTCCAGAAATAGCAATACCACCACTTGCAGTAGCAGAAGTATTTGAATACCATTGATATGAAGGTGTTCCTACGCCACCGCTGACAATTACACATAAATTATTTGGTGTTGTATTCTGGCAAAGCGATTGGCTTGCCAACGGTTGCGATGTGATAATCGGATCTAAAACCACCGTAACCAATCCCGTATTGCTGGTAGTTGCATCGCAACCACTGCCACCAAGAGTTACGGTGGCATAGTAATAATAATTCCCAACTGTAGAAAAAGCGGGAGGATTATAAGAATTTGAATTTGTGTTTGCAATGGCAGTTCCACCGGTATTTGTTGCCGAAGTGTTTGAATACCATTGATAAGTTGCAGTTCCTGTTCCACCTGTATAATTTATTGTTAAAGCAGTCGCATTTCCACCTTCACAAATTTGCTGACTAATTGTAGGTTGAGAGCTGATAGTTGGATCAGGATTTACGATCACACTCACAATGTTTGAGGTAATACTCGGACAACCACCACTTGAAACAAAGGTAATTACACAATAATAATAAGTTGTACCAGCAACAGTTGCAGTTGGCGAAAAAGTAGCGGAAGTCTGTCCGCTGATTGCAGTTGCACCCGAAGTTGAACTTGTAGAATTAGAATACCATTGATAAGAAGCTGTTCCTGTACCATTGGCATAAACCACAGCTAATTGAGTTGGAGTTCCGCCCACGCATACCGTACTTGAAACAGGTTGGGTAGTGAAAATTGGAGCCGGATTCACGACAATATCAAAACTTCTTTGATTGCCCGGACATAGATTTGCTGTTGGTGTAATTGTGTAAGTTATTGTAGAAACCGTTGAGTTATTATTGTAAAAAACTGTAGCCGGAATTGAAGATGTTGTACCACTTCCCGGATTGGGTGTTAGAGAACCATTTACGCTTGAATTCCAAGTATAGGTAGTCCCTGATAAATTGCTTCCGAAAACAACTGTTTGTGTTGATTGTCCTGAGCATATGGTTTGTGGGGCTATTGTGTCAACAGATGGTTTGGGTTTTATGGTAATTGTAAAAGAAGTTGAAGTTCCTGTACAACTATTTAATAAAGGTGTAACCGTAATTGTTCCGACTATATTTGATCCGGTATTGTTGATTGGAGCATTCCAATTCGGAATATTCCCATTTCCACTTGCAGCCAAACCTATATTGGTATTGTTGTTTGTCCATGTAAATGTAGCACCCGTCGGTAAACTTGAAAAATATCCAATATTAATAATATCGCCAGAGCATACACTAATATTGTTTTTGGGATTTGCAATCGGAATGGGGTAGATATTTATCGTATAAGAAGTTGTAGTTCCTGTACAGTTATTTAAAGTGGGTGTAATATTTATAGTTCCTGTAATGTTTATTGAACCTGAATTGTTAGGAGCAGTCCATGAGTTAATATTTCCTGTTCCGCTGCTACCAATTCCGATGGCTGTATTAGTATTTGTCCAGCTAAAATTTGCACCGCTTGGTGTGCTGGTAAATAATTGTGTGGAAATTGTTGATTGAGGACAAGCAAAAACATTTGAGAGTGCATTGTTTACCGGTTTGGGTTTGATTGTTACTGTAAACGTCATAGGATTTCCTATACAATTTCCAATTGTCGGAGTTACTGTAAATGTAGCTGTAATATTTGAGCCTGTGTTATTTGCAGGTGCTGTCCAGTTTGCAATATTTCCACTTCCACTGGCTGGTTTGCCAATATTTGTGTTTGAATTTGTCCATGTATATGTTGCTCCGGTTGGATTGCTTGCGAAATTTCCAATAATAAATATTTCTCCCGGACAAACTTCTAAATTGTTTTTTTGAGTTACTATTGGTATTGGCGAAATATTTACGGTTTTTACAACAGAGTCAGTTCCACATTCATTTGTTGCAGACATCGTAATTGTTTGGCTATTTGTGGCCGTAGCATTTACACATCCGGGATTTAATATAAAAGGATTTGCGAAAGTTCCGTTTGATGAAGTCCATTTGTAGGTTAAGGTATTTGTGGCATAACAATTAGAATCACTTATGTTTGCAGGACAAATCGTGCTGTTGATACATACGGATGACGGTACTGAGAAATTTAACTTTGGTTTATTTTTAACTGTTATTATTTTTGATATTGTATCTGAACCACAACTATTATATGCAAGTAAAGTTAAGCGATAAACTCCTGATTCTTTGAATAATATTTTTGGATTTTTGCTTGTGGTATCTGTGCCATTAATAAAGCTAAAAAAATTACCTGATGAATAACAATAGCTTGTGATAGGTTTTATTCTCCATCTATATTGTAATGAATCGCACAATCCTCCGGTTGAACTGTTTAATGCAAAAACAGTATCTGGTTTGCAAAATATAGAATCGCTGATTGTGAATTTTGCTTTTGCAAATGGGTTGATGCATATAGTTTGTTGAAATACACTGTCATCCGGACAAGTACTTAGGTTTGCATTTGCAGTTTTTAGTTTTATTAAATAGGTGCCTGAACTGTTAAATGTAAAAGAAGTGTTTTGAGAACCGCTGTAATTACTTATATTACCCATTGTTCCTGAGTTTAATGTCCAGCCGGTGTCTGGAACTATCTGCCAATAATATTTTATTGAACTATTATCACAAAACAAAGTGTTAGGATCAACAATTGAACCAATTATAGAATTTGAATTATAATAAACTGTCTGTCCAATACATCCTTTATTAGATCCTGTAAATGATGAATGTGGGCTTGAATTCAATGTAATAGGTTCTATTGTACTTGTTTTTCCAACCAATCCACAAAAATTTTTGGCATTTACTCTTATAAAAAATGAATTCATATAGTTAGGAGCAAAGAAGCCACAGGATGAAGTTTGAAAAGTGTGATAAATGGTATCGGGATTTGATGATAATGGATTAATGAGTGTATCACTAAGGGTTCCATCATTTGTTGAAATAATATATAATGTTCCTGGAGTATCATTGGGGTCAACGGTAATCTTAAATGGATATGTTTGTGGTGCACATTCATCGGTAACATTTCCTATGTTTGTTATTGTGATATTACTCGGAGAACTTCCAATATAAACATTGAATTTTTTTACAGAAATACAGTTGTTTCCTCCTTTTACCGAATCTGTTAATATATATGCTCCCAGAGTTGGATAATTGATGTTTGGAATCCCGAAATTACTTCCAATGCTTGTGTATGTGTTTCCATTACCCCATTTGATATAATAATTAGTGTTTGTTGCAGATGTAGTACTTAAATTAGTCAATTGTAAAAAATGAGGTGGTACAATATTACATTTTTTAAATAATGTTGGACTAATTGAATTTGGGTAATTTTCAAATAAACTGATTCCGGGATTTTCCGATTTCAAACTAGCATCTGGTCTTTGTTTTACATGAACCACATGTGAAACAGAATCTTTACAACCATATTGGCTTGTCGCAATCAACCACACAGAATAATTGATAGTTCCATTTCCTATGGTGTCAAAGATATGGCTTGGACTTGTATTTGTTGAGGTTTGACCATCTCCAAATTTCCATCTATAAGTTGATGCATTGGTAGTATTGTTTGTGAAACTAATATTCGAAAGAGCACATGCATTATCTGGCGAAAAAATAAAATTAGGAGTTGGTAAACTTACTACTTCAATTATTGTGTCATTCGTATTTTCACAACCAAAGCTATTTGTTTCTGTTACAGTTATTGTTTTGAAACCAGTACTTATTGCTAAAGTGCTGCTTATTAATACCTGAGGAGTGTTTGTTGGGTTTATACTAAAATTGCTTGCTGCTGTGCTCCAAAGAAATGTGCTTCCTGTTATTGCCTCCATCGAACAACTAACTGAGGATCCTTTACAAATTGTTGCAGGAAATGGTATTGAAAATTTTGGAACTGGTAATGGATTAATAGTTAAATCATTTATTACTGAATCAACACAGCCGTTTGATGCTGTTATTATTAATTTGCATGGAATTGCTATTGTCGCAATACCTGTTAAATTATCCCAATGACGTGGAGTATTTGGTGACCAACTGGATGATGATGGATTATTTGCTCCGGGGAAAATCCATGAAGCTGAAGAACCATTTGAAGAGTTATTAGTAAAAAAAACATCAGTTCCAGAACAAGAATAGTTACCGGTAGATATAGTAAAACTTGCCACTGGCATTAGCTTAACCACAAATATTACTGTATCTGAGCTGCTTTCGCTCGAATTTGTTGCTGTTACTATGATTGTATCTTTTCCTGACGATGTTGCATTATATAAATATGTAGAACCTGTATTTGATAAAATCTGGCTATTCTTTTTCCATTGATATGTTGCATTACCTGTAATTCCACTAACGTTTGTTGTAATTAGTTGTGTTAATCCCTGGCAAATGGTGTCTCTGCTATTTACCGGATTTGTAATACTCACATTTATTGCTGCCTGTAAAGTTGTTGTTATTATAATAAAAATAAGGAAAAGATATAGTTTTTTCATAGTTTATGTTTTAGAGCAAGTGTTTGATTCTTAATTAACTTAATCGATTTAACAAAACAATAATCGTTTTTCAGCATTATAAATGTTGAATTTGCAAAATTTATTTGTGTTTGGTCTTTCATTTTTTAAAAACTTAAAATGTTTTTTAACATTCCAAAATTAATAAAAATATAAGCAGTAAATATTAATTTAACAATTAAAATTTATATTATTAAATATCAGTGCGTTAATATTCTTATTATTTATTGTCAAAATTAATGAATCTATTTAATATACAAGATTGATTTTACACTTATTTGATGGGGAGTTAAAATTCGGGGTCGAACTGCGGGTTTCAGGCAACGAAGGAAGCTTTTTGGAGGTTGAATTCTGATTTTAGAAGTTTATTGGAACTTGGATGACACTGTTTTTAGAAGTTTTTATTACACAGAGTAACACGTAGGAAGCACAGAGAAACAGGGGGTTAAAATACTTCAACCCGACGGGTACGCTAGTTCCCGTTGGGTTTTAAGAGAAATAAATCAGTATTGTCCGATAAACTTTTATTACAGTAATATTATTGGGATTTCTCACTTCGTTACCAATGACAAGTTAATATTATTTAATCT
>JAHEYQ010000044.1 GCA_023251515.1 Bacteroidales bacterium | reverse complement strand
ATACCATTTTATTGAGTAATGTTAGCGATGCAGCTTCTATTTTCTGGTACGGCGGCAATACAATTGACGAAGCACCAAAAACCGCACCCACCGAACTACTGGCCGGCGAAGAAATAGAAATCCCCGCCGCCACACTGGGTAAATACTTAATCTTATTAAATAAAGATACCGTAAATACGGCCGAAGTAGAGTTGATGCTGGTGTAAAGGAATTAGGAATTAAAAATTAGAAATTAGGAATAAACCCGTTGGGTGCATAGCTCCCGACGGGTTTTTAAACGAAACAAACAATTTAAAGAATAATAATTTAAAATAATAACACATGAACAAACTTTACATTTTAATTATTGCATTACTAGTTTTCAATATTACGAATGCACAAAAGAAAAACGATGCCTTATACAATTTACCTAAACAAATAATAAAACAACCACTACAGCATAATACTAAGTCATTTAAAAATATAAAGCAAAAATCAACAAATGCTGTAATCTGGAATTTTGATACAATTATATCTTATGATGCAAGTAATAATAAATATTCACGTATTACGCAATCATCTGATAATAATGGGAATGTTCTTTCTTGTTTATCAGAAATCTGGCAAAATAATTCATGGATTAATACTCAAAAAAGTATTTATACTTATGATGCCAATGGGAAACAGCTTACTTTTATACAGCAAAAATGGCAAAATAATGCCTGGATAAATTATGAAAAATATACTTATACTTATGATTCCAATGGAGATAAACTTACTGATTTGTATGAGCAATGGCAAAATAATGCCTGGGTAAAATGTAACTTAAAGACTTATACTTACGATGCCAATGGAAATATACTTTCTAATTTGTCTGAAAATTGGCAAAATAATGCCTGGGTAAATTTTTACAAAGAAACTTATACTTATGATGCCAATGGAAATAAACTTTCATGTGTAATTGAACTATGGATAAACAATGCATGGGTAAATAATAACAGAGAGACTTATGCTTATGATGCCAATGGGAATAAACTTACTGATTTAAATGAAAAATGGCAAAATAATGTATGGGTAAATTATGAAAAATATACTTATACTTATGATGCCAGTGGAAATATGCTAACTTATTTATATTATGCATGGACTAACAATGGCTGGTTAAATTTATTCAAGTTTACATACACTTATGATACCAATGGAAATAAGCTTACTGATTTATATGAAGAATTTCAAAACAATGCTTTTGCCATTATTTTTAGAATGACTTTCACTTATGATACAGATGGAAATGTGCTTAATGCTTTCCGTGAAAATTGGCAGAACAATGCTTGGAAAAATCAATACAAATATACCTATACTTATGATGCCAATGGAAATTCAATTACCGGAAAGTTTGAAATTTGGCAAAATAATAATTGGTTATTATACTTTAATAATTTAGATATTTTCTCTTCCGGAAATTTTATTTTAAATATCTCAGGAGCTCGATACGTAACCCATTTTGTTTCGTTCGCCAATGGAATAAGTGAAGATAATATTAAGTCGATAAATATCTATCCCAATCCGGCGTGCAATAAACTGACAATAAACCTCGACCAATTGAAAAACCTGCAAAATACCAGTGTTTCTGTTTATAATATACAAGGCAAACTACTCTTGTATCAAAACATACAACAGTCACTAACCGAGTTAAATATTACACAGTTCGCCAAAGGAATATATATTGTAAAAGTAAATTCTGATAGCGAAATTTTGCAAAGTAAATTTGTGAAGGAATAATACCAATAATAAGCTTACCAAAAGCCGATAGCACCCCAGCTATCGGCTTTTTTTATCTCTTTTTTTATCGGCTTTCCATTCAAAGTTGTTAAATATCCGCTGTTGATAAGTATGTGAATAAGCCCTGTTTATACAACAGTATTATGCTTAATTTTATAACGGAATTTAATAATACAATTATGCGCAAAATAGTATTAATAATCACTTTACTAGTGTTTTCAACAATATGGCTGCAAGCTCAAAAAACTGCCATTTACAATCAGCCCGATGCAAAATACCGCGATGCTCTCGAATTATTTGAAAAAGAAAAATTCGGTGCTGCCCGCGAAATTTTTAAAGAGGTTATCAAGCAAATCAACGACGACAAATCCGTAATTTCGGCCGATGCATATTTTTATGCCGCACTATGTGCTACCGAACTCTTCAACAAAGATGCCGAGTACGAACTCACTCAATTTATAAACAACCATCCCGAAAATACCAAAATCAATCAGGCATGGTTTCGTTTGGCAAGCTATCAGTATGCCATTGCCAAATACAAACCCGCTGTTGCATCATTCGATATGGTTGATATTTACGAACTCAATCCCCAGCAACTTACCGAATATCATTTCAAAAAAGGATACTCACATTTCAGCAATCTGGAGTACGACAAAGCCAAAAAAAGCTTTACAGAAGTTAAAGATGGCAAATCGCGCTATGCCGCTCCAGCCACCTATTATTATGCCCATATTTTGTATCTCGAAAAAAGCTATCAAACAGCACTTCAGCACTTCGAGCGTTTAACCAAAGACGAAAACTTCGGCGCAGTAGTTCCTTATTATATCACACAAATCTATTATCTGCAAGGCAAATACGACGAATTGCTAAAAACTGCCCCCGAACTTCTAAAGACTTCTACACCAAAACGAGCCCCTGAAATTGCCCGTTTAATTGGCGAATCATATTACAAAACCAATCGATATGCCGAAGCAATCCCGTATCTGAAACTATATCAGGAAAAAACTACCATAAAAATTGAACGCGAAGACAATTATCAGTTGGCTTATGCCTATTACAAAGCCAATATTTGCGATACAGCCATTAATGAGTTAAAAAAAACCTTAACTATAGATGATAGTCTTGCACAAAATGCGCAATATCACATGGGCGAATGCTATGTAAAAACCGATCAGAAAAAATTTGCCCGCAATGCCTTCCTTACAGCATACAAATTGGGTTTCGATGCCAATATCAAAGAAGATGCTTTGTTTCAATACGCAAAACTATGCAACGAACTTTCGTTCAATCCTTACAATGATGCCATTGAATCGTTCAATAAATACATTAGCGATTATCCCAATTCAACGCGAATAGACGAAGCCAATACATACTTGGTAAACATCTACATGTCAACCAAAAACTATAAAGATGCATTAAGCTCTATAGAAAACATCAAAAAGAAAGACAACCGTTTGATGGAAGCTTACCAGCGTATAGCATATAACCGTGCCGTTGAACTATTTAACGAAGGCAAGATAGAACCTTCACAGATTTTGTTTAAAAAAGCCATCGAAATAGATATAAACGAGCCCATTATGGCGGCTTCATATTATTGGATTGGCGAAGGATTCTACAGATTAAACGAATTCGACGATGCCCTGAAAAGTCTGAAAAAGTTTCAGGTATCGTCAGGTGCATTTAACCTGCCCGAATACAACACATCCAACTACAATATTGCTTATATTTATTTTCAGAAAAAAGATTATCCTGAAGCGCTTACTTACTTCAAAAAGTTTAATCTCAATGCAAAAGACGAAAACATAAAACTTCGCAACGATGCTTTATTGCGCACAGCCGATTGTTATTTTATCACCAAAGACTACTCAAATGCAATTGATACTTACGACAAAGCAATAGAATTGAATCAGCCTGACAAAGATTATGCTTTGTATCAAAAATCATTATCGCAAGGTGCACAAGGAAAGTTCGAATCTAAAATAAATACTTTACTGGTATTGGTTAGCAATCACAAAAAATCTACTTATATCGCAGCTTCCATATTTGAATTGGCAAATACCTATCTGATACTCGATAACAACGAAAAAGCACTTAAATATTACGAAGAAATCACCGAAAACTATCCCAATAGCAGTTTCGCCAAAGATGCTTTGCTCAAAATTGGTCTGATTCATTACAATATGCAGAAAAACGAGCTGGCAATTCAAACTTTGGAAAGAGTAATAGCCAAATATCCGGGAACTACTGCTGCAAAAGAAGCTTTGATAACCATGCGAAATATTTATGTATCAATGGATAGAGTTGATGATTTTATTGCAAAAGTAAAAACATATCCATCAGCCAATGTAAGTACCGAAGAACAGGATTCGATAACCTATGTAGCAGTTGAAAATCGCTATATGGATGGTGATTGTCAAAAAGCAACAATCGGTTTTGCCAATTATATCAATAAATTCCCATCAGGAGCATTTATCATTCAGGCACGTTTCTACAAAGCCGAATGCGATTATAAATCAGGTAATATCAGCGATGCACTTTCGGGTTACGAATATGTATTGGAAGCACCAAAAACCAAATTCTCAGAAAAATCATTGCTCAATTCGGCTGATATTTCATATAAGCAGAAGAATTTCGAGAAATCGATGGCATATTATCTACGTTTGGATTCAACTGCCGAATTTAATAGCAACATCCTTACTGCCCGCATAGGTATTATGAGAAGCAGTTATCAGTTAAATCAATATGAAAAGGCAATTGCAGCTTGTAATATTTTGCTGAATACACCCAAAATATCAAACGAAATTATTGATGAACTGCATTATACCATTGCAAAATCTGCATTAGCCATTGATAGTATTTCAATAGCTCAAAAAGAATTTACATTGTTGGCCAAATCTAAAAACGGCGAATTAAGTTCAGAAGCCAAATACAATCTGGCATTTATACAATTTAAAACCGAAAATTATCAAAAAGCAGAAAGTATTATTTATGAATATATCAGCGATGCACCGTCGAGCGAATATTGGTTGGCTAAGATGTTGATTTTGTGGTCAGATATCTATGTAAAGCAAAGCAATTATCCACAGGCAAAAGCCACATTGCAAAGTATTATTGATAAATATGAAGGTGCTGAACTTGTGAATATTGCCCGTGAAAAATACAATGCAATATTGTTGATAGAGAAAGAACTGAACGACAAGAAAAAGCAGGATAAAGAAAACAAACCCAAAGAAGATGAGATTAAAATCAATTTGGATAACAATTTGGAAATTCCAAAGGATCAAACTTTTTAATCAGCTTCAGTATCATATTGTTTAACATTTAAAATTGAAAGAAATGACAAGCAAAAATATTATAAAAGGATTTACATATCAGATGCTGGTTTTGTGCACAATATCACTTTTTTCTCAAAAAGCGTATTGTCAGCTTAATAATGATAAAAACGAAGTTACCGTTATTGCTTCCTACGAGCCAACTATTTCTGATGCCTTCAAAATAAATTTTAATCCCAATATCAGGGATTCTGCATATGAGAAACCCAATTTTACTTATACCATTCAAAGTAAGAAAATCCCGACCAGTTTTATGTTGGAACCAATAAAACCGGCAAAAATTGTGGGAGAACCTATAAGCAAGCTTTATAAAAATCTGATTAAAGCAGGTTTTGGAAATTATCTTACTCCATATATTGAGATTTATGCCAATTCGGTTCGCTCAAAAACCTATAGTTTCGGAGTACATGCAAAACATTTGTCGTCATCAGGAAGTATTAAAGATTATGCCGAAAGCAAATATTCCAATAATGCTTTAGAAGTTTATGGAATGAAATATTTCAAGAAATCTACTTTGGATGGTGAAGTGTATTTTCATCGCGATGTAATTAATTATTATGGTTTCAAACCTATTGATTTTCCAACTTATAATGCTGATATCAAGCAACGTTATGCTATCATCGGTTTGAATGCTACATATTACAGCAATTATGTTGATTCCAATTTGTTGAATCATAAAATCGGTTTTGGTTTCTATAATCTTTCAGACAGATACAGTACTCACGAAAACAATTTGAAATTTAATTTCGATCTGGACAAAAATGTTCAATTTTTCGATTTTTCTGACAAACAAACAATTGGAATTAAAACGTCTATAGATTATTACAACAATGGTGGAGCTATCGGAAGTAGTGTTAATAGTGCAATTTTTGGGTTTAAACCTTATATCAGCACTCATTTTAACGAATATTTGTTTTATGCTGGAGTTGATATGAGTATTGCCACATCTACCGGTGTTGCCACCAAATTGCATATTTATCCAAAGCTTGAAGCTGCATTAAACATTATTCCCAAAGTATTGAAAGTTTATGGCGGTATTTCCGGTGGAATTGATAAAAGCAGTTTCAGAACTTTAAGCGACGAAAATCCATTTATTAATACCAATACATCTGTAGGTTTCAGCAATAAAAAGTTTGAAATTTATGCCGGTATCAATTCAAGTTTAACCAAAACCATCGATTTTAGTGCTTCAATTTCAAATTCAACTATTGATGGAATGCCCTTGTTTGTAAATGATACAAATACAGTATTTAATGCTCCAGATAATCAGTTTACAGCAGTTTACGATAAAGTAAACCGATTGAAAATAAATGCCATATTTTTATTTAAATACGACGAAAAACTCAATTTTGTATTTAATGCTAATCTTTACAGGTATTCAACAGATTTAGAAGCAGAAGCATGGCATAAGCCAGGTTTTGATGCTTCATTATCTGCTCGTTATAATATAAATAATAAAATTATTGCTCATGCCGATATTTATACATTCACAAAATCTTATGCAAAAGTTTATAGCAATAATCTAATGATTATTAAAGAAATTGATGGAATGCTTGATGCAAACATTGGTGTTGAATATCGTTACTCAAAAATCTTGTCAGGCTTTTTAAATATCAATAATTTAACTGCCGGACGTTACGAAAAATGGTATGATTATCCAAATCAGCGTTTTAATATGATGCTGGGATTTACTTATGCCTTCTAAATCAGAATAATTTCCCGATTATTTGTATATTTAAAACCTGAAAGGCTAATGTTTTTCAGGTTTTTTTATAGTATTTTTTCTATTGATTGCCATAGTTTTATGGCAGATTTATCCCAACTGAACAATGTTTTTCTGATTCTCCCTTTTTCTATTAATGATAATCTTAAGTCATTATCATTTTCAATCCGATACATTGCATTTGCGATTTCTTTAATATCAAATGGATTAACCAGTAAAGCAGCATGACCAGCTATTTCGGGCATAGAAGTTACATTTGAGGTAATCACAGCCGTTTCTGCATTAAATGCTTCAACAATTGGTATTCCAAAGCCTTCAAAAAATGATACATAGGTTAATGCCAGTGCAGAACCCAAAACTGATTTTAATTCATCAGGATTTAGTCTCCCGGTAAATATTACTTCATCTTTAAATCTCATATTATCATAGGTTTGCGAAATTTCGCCCTTCCACCATTTCTTCTCGCCAACTATTAGCAATTTGCATGTAGTTTTGTTTTCAGATTTGTACAAATCAAATGCTTTAAATAAATTAGTCAGATTTTTGCGGGGATGCAATGCTCCAATAAAAATGAAGTATTCACAATTATCAGTATATTTGGCTTTTATTGCTGCTTTTTCAACTTCATTTATCGGAAAATATAATTCATGAGAACCATTGTAAACTACATCTATTTTTTCTTGCGAAATTCCATATAACTGAATGATATCCTGCTTTGTAAATTCAGAAACTGTAGCAATTCTGCTTGCTTTTTCAGCAAATCTGTGAAAAAATATTTTATAGTAATATCTAACAATGGGTTTTATAAATTCAGGATAATGTTCAAAGTTTAAATCATGTATTACATCGAATGATTTTACTTTACTGCCTAATGATAACCAGCCATCTGTGGAAACAAAAATATCAGCTTTGTATTTTTTTAAAGCAATTCTTATACCAATTTCAAAAAATAAAAACCATAAAACCGGGTGGCGTGCCGGTGGATTTACAACAACCGCTTTTACATTGTCAGCGAAAACAAAATCAGTATGATAAGGTCTGTCGAAAAAGAAAATAAACTGATGTTCAGGATGCGATAACGTTATCCTTTTCAGCGTTTCGTAAGTGAACCAACCAATGCCTTCAAGTTTGTCTTTTAATAATAATCTGGTATTTACAGCTATAATCATTATTTCCTTTTATTAACTATAAAATTTAATCCGAAGAAAAAATATTCTTTCAAAAAGTTATTCTTTTTCCAAATTCGTTGTTCCTTTTCAATGATTTCTGATATATTTTCATTGAAAAATTGTGGAAAATAAAATCGGATATATTGAACATTTGATTGTTTAATAGTGAAATTCTGTGTGTTAAATAATTTTTCCCATTTTTTCAGACTTCTGATATTTTCATTACCAAGCAGGATGTTTTTCTGAAGCTTTTCATCCCAAATGTTTATAACTCTTTTATTTCCACGTCTTAAAAAGAGTTTTGTATTTTGAATAATATTGTTTCCGTTTTCTTCAATCAAAATAATTTTACCGTCTTTCTGAAGAACTGTATCAAATATTTTCAAAGCATCTGCAATGGGTTCCAAGTGGTGTAAAGTGTCTTGTAAAATTATAAAATCCACACTTTCTTTTTGGGGATAATTATCGAAAATGTTTTCATAAGAAGCTGTAAATAAACTAGTATCACCATATTTACTCCAGAAATCTTTTCTTTTTTCAATTTGTTTATAATAAAATTCTAAAGTAGAGCCAAAAGATTTAATGCCATTCATTGCCAAAAATAAGCAGGTAGTTCCAAATCCACAACCACAATCCCAAATAGCAACATCTTTTTTATCAATATGATTAGCAATATATTGCAGCCTTTGAATAAAATATGCTTTTCTGAAACCAAAGCTCGAAGAATTTCCCAGAAATTTATAATAATCCTGTAATTCAGGATTTTCTTTAAGTTCTATTAAAAAAATATCAAAAAATTCTTCAACTGTCATCGATGTTTGTTTTTAATTTTGCAAAATTATACAAACTTAGTTATTTCAAATGATTTTTTTATGGTAATTCCGCAAGGTTTATTAATTTTGCAGTATAAAAATCAGATATGCAGCGCAAATTTCTTACTAATCTTATTTTACTTTTAACTTTAAACCTATTAATAAAGCCATTCTGGATACTTGGAATTGATAGAAACGTTCAGAATATAGTAGGAGCTGCTGATTATGGGTTTTATTTTGCAATTTTCAATTTTTCTTTTTTATTCAATATTCTACTCGATTTTGGGATTACCAATTTCAATAACAAAAATATAGCTCAGAATAATCATTTATTAAATAAGCATTTTTCGAGTATCGTCATTTTAAAATTACTTTTGGCAGGTGTTTTTGGAATTATTACTTTTTCTTTTGGGTTGTTGGTAGGTTATAATGGCCATCAACTGAGTATGTTGGCATGGATGGTGTTTAACCAATTTCTGATTTCTTTTGTTTTATATTTGCGAAGTAATATTTCAGGTTTGTTGCTTTTTAAAACGGATAGTATTGTATCTGTGTTAGATAGATCATTGATGATTATTTTCTGTAGTATTTTAATTTGGGGAAATGTTACAACAGAAAGATTGCAGATTGAATGGTTTATATACGCTCAAACTGCTGCATATCTGATAACTGCAATTATTGCATTTATTATTGTAATGCGAAAGTCATCATTTTCAAAATTGAATTGGAATAAGCCTTTTTTTGTAATGATTATCAAACAAAGTTTTCCGTTTGCAATTTTAGCTTTGTTGATGACTTTTTACAATCGTATTGATTCTGTGATGCTTGAAAGATTATTGCCAAATACTCAAGGAGATGAACAAGCAGGTATTTACGCTTCTTCATACCGATTGTTAGATGCAACCAATATGATAGCTTATCTGTTTGCTGTTTTGTTGTTGCCATTGTTTTCTAAAATGCTTAAAAACAAAGAAGAAATTGTTCATATCGTTAAACTTTCATTTAAGTTATTGATTACTCTGGCTTTAATTGTTGGTATAGGTTCCTATTTTTATTCTTATGAAATAATGGGTTTACTATATAAAAACCATGTGAATGAATCTGCCGAAGTTTTTAAATGGTTGATGATGGGCTTCATCCCTGTTTCAACAACTTATGTGTTTGGTACATTGTTAACTGCTAACGGAAATTTAAAAGAATTGAATTTTATAGCTGCTACAGGTATGTTATTAAATATTTCTTTAAATTTTATTTTGATACCTCGTTTAGAAGCTGTTGGCTCAGCATATTCAAGTATAATAACTCAGTTTTTAAGTGCTATTGTTCAGGTAATTTTTGCTCAAATTGTTTTTAAATTTAAAGTTGATTATAAATTTATTTTTTCAATTTTAGCTTTTGGTATTGGTGTTGTTTTGATTAATTTATTTTCTAAACATTTTATTGAAACAAATTGGATTTATAACTTTGCCGGAATGGTAATAATGTCAGTTGTACTCGCTTCATTTTTAAGGTTATTAAACTTTAAATCACTGATAAATTTAATTGTAAAAAAAGAACAGAAATAAATTTGAAGTTCAAAACCGATTTTACATTTGTCATATAAATTAAAATCATTAATTTTGCCTCAAAATCAAACAAAATGACTGAAGACAATAAAATCAATACAGATTTCAATTCAAGCAATTTCTTTTTGTTTTTATGGAAATGGCGTAAAACGATACTAATCGTATGTATTATTTCTGCCGTAGTTTCTGCTGCTGCTTCTTTTTTAATTACTCCAAAATACAAATCAACTGTTATCCTTTTTCCAACATCGACTAATTCAATATCTAAAGCCCTAATTAACTCCAATGCTGGTAATAATCAGGATATTCTCGAATTCGGAGATGAAGAACAAGCAGAGCAATTATTACAGATTTTGAATTCAAGTTTAATCAGAAATAGAATAATAGACAGATTTGGTTTGGCAAAACATTATGATATTGAAGAAAATTCAAAATTCAAAAATACCTATCTGATGAAAGAATATGAAGAAAATATTTCTTTCAAACGTACTGAATTTATGGCTGTTGAAATTACAGTTTTAGATAAAGATCCTCAAATGGCAGCTGATATGGCTAACAGTATAGCAAATCTACTTGACTCTACTAAAAATGAAATGCAAAAAGAAAGAGCAAAAAGAGGTTATGAAATTGTAAAAAGGAATTATGAAAATATTCAATTGGAGATGAAGATGTTAGATGATTCTTTGCAGAAAATTCGTCAAAAAGGCGTAAATGATTATGAAACACAAGCTGAAATGTTGAATCAGGAACTTGCTATTCAGATAGGAAAAGGAAATAAACAAGGTATAGAACGAGTTGAAGCTAAATTAGATACATTGTCAAAATATGGTGGTATTTATGTTTTATTACGTAATAATTTAGGATATAAAACCGACCAATTAAATAGAATTAAAGGTAAATATGATGAAGCAAAAATTGATGCCGAAGAATATATCCCACAAAAATTTACTGTTGATAATGCTTTTAAAGCTGAGAAGAAAACTACACCTGTAAGATGGTTAATTGTTGCACTTTCAACTTTTTCTGCTTTTATATTAACAGTTTTGCTTTTAATATTTATCGAAACTGTTTACAAGAAAAAAATAGCTGCTCAATAAAAAAATCCAGATAATTGACAAATAAGCAATTACATTACCTGATATACGGCTTAAGTGGGTTGTTTATACTGATAAATGCCATACTCATTGCAAATGAATTTTTTTGGTTCATGGCAATTCCATTAGTTGGCTTTTTGATTTATATGTATTTTACTACTTTAGATAAAGTATTACTGCTTATTACTTTTCTTACTCCATTGTCTATCACTTTAAGTAATTATGAGGCTCAATTGGGATTGTCTTTACCAACAGAACCTATGATGGTTGCTGTTTTAGGTTTGTATTTTTTTAAGATTATTTTTCAGCAGGATTTTGATCGGAAAATATTAATACATCCAGTTTCGTTGTCAGTAATTTTTTATTTATTATGGATGCTAATAACTACAATAACAAGTGAAATACCTTTGGTTTCGATTAAATTTTTTGTTGCAAAATTATGGTTTATTGTACCTTTTTATTTTTTAGCAACACAAGTTTTTAAGAATATCAAGAATTTTAAAATATTTTCCTGGGCGTATCTGATAAGCTTATGTATTGTAATTATTTATACAACAATAAAACATTCAGCATATGGTTTCGATGAAGAAATTGGACATTGGATAATGGATCCTTTTTATAATGATCATACAGCTTATGGAGCAATGATAGCGTTTTTTGTACCTGTTGTTACAGGTTTTCTTTTTGATAAAACCTATTCTAATGTACAGCGTTTATTTGTTTTTTTTACTTTTGTTATAATAATGGTCGGATTGTATTTGTCATACAGTAGAGCAGCCTGGTTAGGTATTGTTGCAGCTGCTGGCATTTATGCAATTTTGAAATTTAAAATTAAATTTAAATGGGTTACACTGGCAGGCATTGTTTGTTTAACCTTGTTTTTAATGCTTCGTACACAGATAATTATGAAACTTGAAAAAAACAAACAAGATACTTCTCAAAACTTCACTGAGCATGTTCAATCTATTTCAAATATCTCAACTGATGCTTCAAATCTTGAAAGGATAAATCGTTGGACATCAGCTTTGAGGATGTTTAATGAAAGACCTTTTTTTGGGTATGGACCAGGAACTTATCAGTTTTGCTATGCCCCATACCAGTACTCTTATGAGAAAACCATAATCAGCACCAATGCCGGAAATAAGGGAAATGCTCATAGTGAGTATATTGGGCCATTGGCTGAAACCGGTGTTTTGGGCTTATTGTCTGTATTGGCAATTGCAATTACTACATTTTTAACTGCTTATAAAGTTTATTTAAAATCCACAGATAAAAAAGTCAGATTCCTTAGTTTAATTGCATTTACAAGTCTGGTAACTTATTATATTCATGGTTTTTTAAATAATTTTTTGGATACCGATAAAGCTTCTGTACCTTTTTGGGGTTTTATTGCGATGATTGTTGCTTTAGATGTTTATCATCGTGATAATACAAAAGAAGATATCATCTAATCATCATCAGGTTTTGGTTCTTCTTCTTTAGCTGGAATTCGCCTAACTTTATAATCATCCTGATTATCATCCATCATTTGTTTTTTTTTAGCGGCATCTTCTTTACGTTGATTATCCAATTGTTGTTGGTATTCTTCTGAATTCGTGTTTTCTGTACATGAAAATTGTATCATCGCCAAAATTGCTATAAAAAAAACTTTCTTTATCATATAAATTGTATTGATATAAATATAACAAAATAATTTCAGATATGTTTGCGAATCAATTTTTTAAATTTGCTTCCTCTTTCCTCAAAGTTTTTAAACATATCATAACTTGAAGCAGCAGGTGATAACAAACAAATTTTTCCTTTTTGTGTAACCTGAAAACTGATGTTTACCACTTCTTCATAAGAATCTGACTCATAGAAAGCTTTATCAAAACACCCAAGATTTTTGATTTCATTAAAGATTCTTTCACCAGCTTTGCCAACAAAAATAAAATTTCTGATTTCAGATTCAATCAAAAAATCTGCTAATGAGCTATAATCAATTCCTCTATCATAACCTCCTAATATTAGAGTATCAACATTTTCCAATGCATTTACCGCAGCTATTGTTGCTTCAGGTATGGTAGAAATTGAATCATTATAAAAAACAACATTTTTAAATTCGCCAATATATTCTATTCTGTGTTCCAGTCCTTTAAAGCTTGCAATTCCATATAAAATAATTGAATCAGGAATGTTTTTTAGCTTGCATGCGCAAATTGCTGCCATAATATTTAATAAATTATGCTTGCCTTTTAAAAATCGCTCATAATCAATGTTGTAAATTGCTGTTTTGATATTATTTTCTGTTAACCATAAAGTTTTGTTTGCTAAATGCATTCCATTTTTTTGCTCAGTTTCTAATGAAAATGTAATTTGATTAGCTGTTAAATCAATTTCATTAACAAGTTTGTTAATCTCCTGATTATCTGTGTTAAAAATAAAAAAATCATTTTCATTCTGATATTTTGCAATATTGAATTTTGCAAGTTGGTAATCTTTATATGATTGATAATGATCTAAATGCTCTTGATATAAATTTAGTAAGATTGAAATATGTGGTGATACCGAAATATTTTCTAATTGATGTGAAGACATTTCGTAAACAATTATTGTTTTATTGTTTATTGAATCAATAAGCTCAAAAGGTGGAATTCCAATGTTTCCAACCAATATTACATTTTCTGTAAATGACTTAATTATATGATAAATCAGACTAGTAGTTGTGCTCTTTCCTTTGGTTCCGGTAATTCCGATAACCTGATCTGAATATAATTTTAAAAACAAATCAGTTTGTGAGCTGATATTTAATGAATATACTAAATTGGAATCTAAGTTTTTTAATGAAATACCAGGTGTTTTAATGATCAGATCGAAATTAGAAATTTCATTCAGATATTTATCACCCAAAATGAAATCTACATTATCATTTTCAAGAAAACTGTTTTTTTGAATAAAAAATTCATCTTTATCAGCAATGGTAAATAATTGATTTGCAAAATGTTTTCGCAAAATGGAGTAAGTTGTTTTACCTTCTTTTCCAAATCCTAAAATAAGAACTTTTTTTCCTGATATTTGATTATTAAGTATATCAATATTCATTTTTTATTGTTTTCTGTTTAAATGTATTGTTTTATTATTGTTTCGAAGTCTGAGTTTAAGAAATGTTCTTCGTTAAATTCTTTCAGAAACGGTTTTAAGTCTAAATTTTCATATTGCATATAGATGTTTAAAGTTTTGTAATACTTTAAAAGCAATGGCAGTTCTTCTTCTTTTAATTGTCTGATAAGCATATTTATAGCAATATTTACTTCATCAACAGTTCCAACACATTCAAAGGGCTTAACTTTTTCAATTCCGGTAAGTTGCTCAAAATAAAATAACATATTCTGATCGTTAAGCATATCTTTTCCAAAGATTTCTATCATTTTATCTCTTTTAATAAACGGTGAAAGTATGATAAAAGCAAATAAACATTTCGGACAATTACCGCACCAGATATCTTGCTTACTTCCAGCATTACAGCTTTTAAAATCCATAAAATATTTCTTATTTTTTGAAAATAATTTTCCGATCTGTAGTTCACTTATCGGACGTAAAAAGCTGAAATAGTTGAAAGAAGAAGAAATATAAGTGTCAATATATTGTCTGAAATCTGCTTCAAATTCATAAGATTTTGAATATTGATGATTTACATTAGAGTTTTCAACAGTAGATTCATTAGCACTTGATTCGTTTGATAATGCAATGTGTTTTTTTGATGTAATTGCAGCTGAGAGTATTGTAACAAATGCAAGTAATGCAGAGAATGGCGTGTGTCCGTTCAGAAAACCTTGTTTGTTTAGTTCAAGTAATTGTGGATGAATCGTTCTGTTTATTTCAATGATTTTTTCCTGAGGAAATCCTCCCAATTGAGCAGTTGATAAACTTGCTCCCCTTGGATTCATAATCAAAGGAATATTGTCATTTCTGTAGTGTTTTAATAATTCGAGTGTTACAACAGAATCTTTCCCTCCACCAATTGGAATTATTACTGAATTATCTGTCAAAATATCAGTTTTATTAAGTTTGTTTTCTGATACTGACAAAATGTCAACAAAGTCGTTTTGAGTTGCATTTATATTGTTGAGATAAAAGAATTCGCCCAAGCCGTTGAAATAGATTTTTTTCCAGAATTCTATTTGTTGATTATCCAAAAAATGAGGTTTTATAATGATTTTTGGAGGACAAGCTGCTTTCCAATAACTTATTAATTCAACCAAACCAATATGGAAGATAATGTTTTGCAATAAAGTATCAGGTATATTTTCGAAATTATAAAAAGAACGGCTTGTAAACGTTAAACTGGGTCGAAATATATATTTATCGGACAAATTGAACTCAAATTCAATTTTTAAGTTATTATTATCTATGGAATAATGATAATTTTCATAAGTAAAGAAGTTGTATTCTTGTCTTAATTTCAGATACTTATCTGTATTTGGCAAAATATTCATGAAAATGGTATAATATTTGTGAGTATTTTTACGTAATAAACTTCAAAATTACTAATTTTGACTTAAACTTAAAAATAATGACCGATATAAATAAAATATTAGAGATAAAGCCTAATAAATTGAGTCCTTCAAAAGGTAAATTGCTTATAGCAGAACCTTTTATGGGTGATTATTATTTCAAGCGTTCGGTTATACTTTTGGCTGAACATAATGAAGAGGGCTCTTACGGCATGGTTTTTAATAAACCATTGCATGTAAAATTGAATGATTTGATAACTGATTTTCCTAAACTGGATGCTGATTTATTTTTGGGAGGACCAGTAAAGACAGACAGTTTGTTTTATATTCATAAATTTCCTGAAATTGCTGAATGTATTCCAATAAGTAATGATTTGTTTTGGGGCGGTGATATTGATATTATTAAGGAGTTAATTGCCTGCAATCAATTAAATAAGGATAATATCAGATTTTTTATTGGTTATTCTGGCTGGAGCCCAAAACAATTGGACGAAGAATTGAGTATTAATTCATGGGTAGTTACCAAAGTAAAGACAGATATTTTGTTGAATGAATCACCTGATGAAGTATGGAAGGCAATGGTTTTGAAGCTGGGCGATGATTATGCGCACTGGATAAACTTTCCTGTTAATCCAAGTTTTAATTAGCAATAAAAAAAGGGAATATTGAAAAACACTCCCTTTTTTGTTGATATTATGATGATGATTACACATCAATTTTAGCATATTTCGCATTTTTCTCAATAAAATCGCGGCGTGGCGGAACTTCATCGCCCATAAGCATCGCAAAAATTCTGTCAGCTTCTGAGCCATTTTCGATAGTAACCTGACGTAAAGTGCGGAATTGAGGATTCATTGTGGTATCCCACAATTGTTCTGCGTTCATTTCTCCCAGACCTTTATAGCGTTGGATATGAATTCCGCTTTCTTTTCCATTTACAGTATATGATTCAATAATGTTGAGGCGTTCTTCTTCGGTCCAGCAATATTGTTGATCTTTTCCTTTTTTGATAAGATAAAGTGGGGGAGTGGCAATGTAAACATAACCCTGTTCTATTAACTCTTTCATATATCTGAAGAAAAAAGTAAGAATCAGAGTGGCAATGTGACTACCGTCAACGTCAGCATCGGTCATGATGATGATTTTGTGATAACGGAGTTTGTCCATATTCAAAGCTTTACTGTCTTCTTCTGTACCCACGCTTACTCCCATAGCAGTAAACATGTTTTTTATTTCCTCGCTTTCGTAAATACGGTGTTGCATGGCTTTTTCAACATTCAGGATTTTACCTCTTAAAGGTAAGATAGCCTGAAATCGTCTGTCGCGGCCTTGTTTTGCTGTACCACCTGCCGAATCACCTTCCACTAAGTAAAGTTCGCATTTTGCGGGATCTCTTTCAGAACAATCTGATAGTTTTCCGGGTAATCCTGAACCACTTAATACATTTTTGCGTTGTACAAGTTCGCGGGCTTTACGTGCAGCATGACGGGCTGTAGCAGCTAGAATTACTTTGTTTACAATCATTCGGGCTTCCTTAGGATGTTCTTCAAGGAAGTTTGAAAGCAGTTCGCTAACAATCTGGTCAACAAATCCCATTACCTCGGAGTTGCCGAGTTTGGTTTTGGTCTGACCTTCAAATTGTGGTTCCTGAACTTTTACCGAAATAATTGCAGTTAATCCTTCACGAAAATCATCTCCGCTGATATCAAATTTGATTTTTTCAAGCATTCCTGATTTTTCAGCATACGATTTCAAAGTGCGAGTTAAACCACGACGGAAACCTGCAAGGTGAGTTCCACCTTCGTGTGTATTGATGTTATTAACGTAAGAATGAATGTTTTCTGAGAATGATGTGTTGTATTGCATTGCAATTTCGATGGGAGTGTTGTTTCTCTCACCTTCAATACAAATAGGATCGGGCATAAGTTTTTCGCGTCCAGCATCAAGGTATTCGATAAAATCTTTTAATCCAGCATCAGAATGAAATTTATCGTGAATAAATTCACCATTTTCGTCTTCTTCGCGTAAATCTGTTATATCTATTGTGATTCCTTTGTTTAAGAATGCCAATTCACGCATACGGGATGTTAGAATTTCATAGCTGTATTCTTTTGTGATAAAGATAGAATCATCGGGCAAAAAGGTAACTTTGGTTCCTGTTATGTCTGAATCTCCGGTTTCCTTTACAGGATATAAGGGTTTACCACATTCATATTCCTGTATGTATGATTTTCCATTACGAAAAACTTCAACTTTTAATTGTTTTGAAAGTGCATTTACGCAAGAAACCCCTACGCCATGCAAACCACCGGAAACTTTATATGAACCTTTGTCGAATTTGCCACCGGCATGCAATACAGTCATAACTACTTCCAAAGCTGATCTGCCTTCTTTTTCATGCATATCAGTAGGAATTCCACGACCATTATCTAATACTGTGATTGAGTTATCGGGGTTGATATGAACATCTATCTGATTACAATAACCTGCCAATGCTTCATCAATAGAGTTGTCAACTACTTCGTAAACAAGATGATGTAAACCTTTTACATTAATATCGCCGATATACATTGCCGGACGTTTACGAACTGCTTCCAATCCTTCTAAAACCTGAATATTATCAGCTGTGTAAGTACTTTGATCTTTTACCAAATCTTCGTTATCTATATCGCTCATTTTTAAATATTTACTATATTCTTTAATAAGTTTCAAAAATACGGATTTATATCGAGATATGCAAGGTTTAATTTATATATTGGCAATTTTATAAATCAAGAGTATGATATTCATTTCCTCTTGGTTTATAATTGGTTTTAAGGTGTATTAAAATCAGTTTTTGATTATTATTTGTTGTTAAATTAAAAAAGACAAACTTATTTTGTTTGTCTTTTTTAATCAAAAGAGAATAGATTGTTGCTATTTTTCTTCAAGTGCATATTTAATTGGTAAATTAAACTGAACTCTTACAGGTTTCCCTTTAAAAGTTCCTGCTTTCCATTTCTTTTTCATTAGATTTACAACTCTTACTGCCTCCGTATCAAGGGCTTTGTTTACTCCTCTTATAACCTTTACATTGCTTAAATTTCCATCTGTTTCTACAATAAATGTAACATAAACAGTACCTTGTATCCCTTTTTCTCTTTCTGCATTGGGATACACAATGTTTTTGGTAAGAAATTCAATCATTGCAGTTTGTCCCCCAATAAACTCAGGCTGATTTTCAACAACAGTAAAAACTTCTTCATTTTTAGCCTTTTGTTCTTTTACTTTCGGCTTCTCTTGTTGTGTTTTTGTAATTAAATTTTTATTTGATGCCTGTAGTTTTTCCAATTTTATTGAAGGAAAAAACCAAAGCATACAAATCAATGGTAATACCAGTCCATACTTCACTAAGTGTGAACCCGACGATTTTTGTTTTGACATCATAATAATGCGTTTTTTAATTATTGAATTGAAATTATTAATTGGTTTATAATCAATTATCCCTTTTGCTACCGATAGCAAAAGCAATTGATATGCTTTTTTATCAATACCATTTTTTATAACTCCTTCATCTGCCAGATATTCATGAATTTCGCGGAAGGATGTTTTGTATAACAGAAGTATTGGATTGAACCAGTGAATGATACATATTAATTCTGTAAGAATTATATCAAAAGTATGAAACTGATTTACATGTATCTTTTCATGTTGTAATATTTTTTCATAATCATTTGAAGTTTTATTATTTATAAAAATTAAATTAAAGAATGAAAATGATGGATATTTATCAGTATAAATTATGTTTGAACCCGTATCAGATGTATTTGATTTCAGAAATAAGTTTAATATTTGCAATATTTGAATGATAAATCTGATAAATAAAAATGCAGTAATCAAAAGATAAAAATCAAATATAAACGATATAAAATCAGTATGATAAAAGTTTGAAAATGTAGATGTTCCGGCTTTGATTATTACTTCATTCAGATAAATATTTTTTATTCCACTAATGCTTGTTTGATAAAAAGAATTATTTAAAGGTAAAATTAAACAGGAAATGATTATTGCTGATAAAAGCAAAAATCTGTTTAATTTAAAAAACGTTTCTTTTTTTAATAAACCTCTGTAAATTAGTATAAAAAGACTTAAAAATAAGGTGGATTTTAGAATGTATTCAAGAAAAGTTTCCATAATACCTATTTTTTTTGTTTTATTATTTCTTTTTCGAGCATGGTTTGGATTTCTTCCAGTTCTTCTAAAGTCATTTGCTTGTCATTTGCAAAAAATGATACCAATTGTTTGAACGAATTACTGAAATAATTTTTAACAACATTTCCCATTAGTTCCTTTTTGTAAGTTTCTTTTGAAATAAGCGGATAATACTCATGCGTTTTCCCATAAGCTTTATATCCGATAAAGCCTTTTTTCTCAAGTATTCTAACGATTGTTGAAACTGTATTGTAAGCAGGCTTTGGTTCGTCAGTTTTTTCAAGTATATCTTTGATAAATCCTTGGTTAATTTCCCACAGAATATGCATGATTTGTTCTTCTGCTCTGGTTAGTTCTTTCATTATTTAATATTTTTGAATAATCATAAATTGTTTTACAAAGATACAACTAAAAACTTAGTTATACAACTATTTGTTTAGTTGTTTATGTTAAATAATGTTAATATAATATAGTTGTGTTATTGCAATTATCTGAAAACATATCTAATTAAATAAAGTTGTTACTTTATTTATGATGTGAATTATTCAGATTTAGATTGTTTTTTTGTAAAGATTAAATTGCAAAAGCTGGCGAGTTAGTTCCTTTAGCTTAATGAAATGATAGAATCGTGAAACTTATTTAATTTATACTTATGATAAAATAGTAATATTCAAGTATAACTTCATCTGATGATTATTAAATGCTTTAAACTCATTTTTACATAGATATTCAGCTTACTCCATCAAAAGCCCTAATGGCTCCTTTTATTGCATTAAGCGAGCATATACAAATATCTTTATGTAATAAATATAAGTGTTATTCTTTCACAAATTTCTCTTGCAAAGATTCTTTATCATTATATATTTTTATAATATAGATGCCTTTGGCAAATTCTTCAATATTAAACACAGTTTGTGATTGCATAAGATTTTCATGTAATAGCAATTGTCCTTGAATATTGTAGATGGATATCGAAGAATTTTGCAAAATCTGGCTTTCCTTTAGTTCTATTATCAAATTATCTTTTACTGGATTTGGAAAAACAGATAATTCTGTATCTGAATCATTTTTTTCAACATCTGTTATTTCAGATAGTTGTCGTTTCCATACTCCTTCATTCTCAGTCCCTGCATAAATATAATTTCCTTCAATTTTTAATGATAAAACTCCCTTATTTGTTAATCCTTTGTTTACCCATATATTAGCATTATTGGACGAATAAAACACTCCTTCGCCGTAAGATCCTGCAAATATATCACCACCACTGATTGCAAATGTTTTAATCCAGGGACTAGTTAGTCCATTATTCGCAGCTGTCCAGCTTACTCCATTGTCAGAAGAATAATACACGCCCATATCATCTAAACTTGCATAGATTTTGTTTCCATCAGTGGCTAATGACATTATAAAATTTGAAAATATAAGATTATTACTTGCATTTATCCAGCTTGAAGCATTGTTGTTTGATAAAAAAATATGACCATATTCGGTCCCTGCAAAAATATTGTTACCGCTAATAGCTAACGAAGTAATTTCAATAGTTGTTAAACCATTGTTTACTGCAGTCCAGTTTGCTCCATTATTTGTAGTTAAAAACACTCCATCTTCAGAAGTTCCTGCAAATATGTTATTTCCACTAATTGCTATTGCTATTACAGATTTATTTGCAATACCGTTATTCACGGCAGTCCAATTTGTACCATTATTTGATGACAAATAAACTCCATTTGTTGTACCTGCGTATATATTGTTTCCATTAACTGCTAATGATAGTATTATAGAATCTGTTAAACCATTATTCATTGCTGTCCATATTGTTCCGTTATTAGCAGACAAATAAACCCCTTTTATAGTACCTGCATAAATATTGCTACCACTTACGGCTAAGGAAGTTACTGTTGTATTATTTATACTTGTTTGCACCCATTGTGCATTTGCAATGTTTATGCTTAAAATTGCCAAAAAGATTAGTGATAAATTTTTCATTTGTAAGTTTGGTGTTTTTAATTGTTTGAATTAATTTGAAGACAGTGAGTTCTGTATGGTGGTTGTATTAATAATAAAATTATCTTTAATGTTAAAATTATATGATATATGGATAACACACTTTTGTTACAATAGCTGCAAAACATTGAATGTAATAGTTTGGAAATTCTTTTTATTTGAAAAAGAACGAAAATGTAAAATTCCGATATTTGTGGATTCAAGATTTCAGATTATTAACCTCAAAACTACACAATTAACCCCAATGTTTTGATGTATAATTATTTCATCAGCTGATGATAAAAGGCTTTAAACTCATGTTTACGATAGTTATCCAGCTTATGCCAGCTTATGCCTTGTATGGCTCCTTCTAATGTATATTATTAGCTAACAAGCCTAACTATCAAAAAAAGTAATTTCTACATGACGAAAAAATTA
Source organism: Bacteroidales bacterium (assembly GCA_023251515.1). Classification (GTDB taxonomy): domain Bacteria; phylum Bacteroidota; class Bacteroidia; order Bacteroidales; family JACABE01; genus JACABE01. Next base: position 16,471 of record JAHEYQ010000044.1, on the reverse strand, counting down.
TAATAAGTAAAAAACAGAAAAAAGGATGTTTGATAGTTATGGCTTCTTGGTATTAAAAGAGGTATTAAGCTAAACTATTTGACTAACACAAGCACCATTTCTTATTTTGTCCAACTGCTCTGCAATATTTATTATCTTTTATTAGCCTTTGGTCTTTTGAAAATGTGTGAATGATATAACTTTTTTCTAATATAATGTAAGCTTTTTAATCAGTTACAGACTCATCTTTGTATAATAAAATATCATTTAGCCAATGTGTTCATTGGTAATATATTATATTGCAATTTTACATAATAAAATTAAAGGGTGCAAACCAGAAACAAAATAAAGGGAAATTAATATGGCAACATTTGGATCACCATTTTCAGGTATAGCAAAAGACAGAAAGCTAACGGATGCTGAACTTATCAGGGCAATTCGTTTTATGGTAGCTGCTGAATATGAGGCAACTCAGTTGTATATGCAGCTTGCCGAATCAACTGACAACAAACTCGCAATAGATGTTCTTAAAGATATTGCCGACGAAGAAATTGTACATGCCGGTGAATTTTTGCGCCTGCTTTATGAACTTGCACCGGATGAGAAAAAACTTTATGCAGAAGGAGCAAAAGAAGTAGAAGTAGAAATCGAGAAAATGAAACAAAAAACACCAAAGAAAACAAATAATATTTAATAAATGAATAATAAATTATTCTTTAAAATAATAGCATTCGTATTTCTGGTATTGCAAAATAATAATGCAAAAGCACAGGATGCCATAAAATTAATCGCAAAAAATAACATTAATAATAATAACAATATGAATACAATAAACAAGTTTGAATTTAAAGCTTTGCCTTATGGCTACGAAGTTCTCGAACCATTTATCGACAAACAAACTGTAGAAATCCATTACAGCAAACATCATAAAGCATATTACGACAATTTTTTAAATGCCATAAAAGCTACGGAAATGGAATCTATGAATATAAAAGAGATATTCAGGATGATAAGTAAATATCCTATGGCTGTCAGAAACAATGGAGGTGGTTATTATAATCATACTTTTTATTGGGAAGGGATGAAAGCTCATGGAGATGGATTGCCAAGTGTTAAATTAACTGAAGCAATTAATAAAACTTTTAAAACTTTTGAAGAGTTTAAAAAGCAATTTTCGGAAGCAGGCAAAACCAGATTTGGCAGTGGTTGGGTTTGGTTATGTATAGATAATAAAGGATTGCTATTTATATATTCTACTCCAAATCAGGATAATCCTTTGATGGATATATCCGAAAAAAAGGGAATTCCTTTGTTAACAATGGATGTATGGGAACATGCGTATTATTTGAAATATCAAAACAAAAGACCAGATTATATTGATGCATTCTGGAATGTTGTAAACTGGGACGAAGTAGCCAAAAGATATGAAAATGCTTTAAAAACAATAGATGCAAAATAATACATTCATGAAATGAAACAATTTATAGTAAAAATAAAATCAATTCAGTATATCACTCATGATGTAATGCAAATTGTTACAGAAAAACCAATAAATTTCAAATTCTCACCGGGACAGGCAACAGAAATTTCGATAAACAAAAGCGGTTGGAAGGATGAAAAAAGACCTTTCACCTTCACAAGCCTTCCTGATAGTGACTTTCTTGAATTTACTATAAAAACATATCCATCACACAAAGGCGTCACCAATGAACTCATGAAACTAAAAAAAGATGATGAGCTCATTCTGCATGATGTTTTTGGAGCTATTACTTATAAAGGAGAAGGTGTATTTATTGCTGGTGGGGCTGGTGTTACACCATTTATATGCATTTTCAGAGACCTTATGTCTAAAAATCTAATTGGTAATAACAAACTCATTTTTGCCAATAAAACCAAAGATGACATCATCCTGGCATCGGAGTTTGAAAAGTTATTAGGCAAAAATTTCATTAATATTTTATCTGACGAAAAAGCAGATGGTTATACTCATGGTCAAATCACAGAAGGTTTTCTAAAAATTCATTTAAGTGAATCCCCCGAAAATATTTATATCTGCGGACCTCCTCCAATGATGGATGCAATAGAAAAACAATTGATCTATCTGAAAGTAGATAAGAGAAAGATAATAAAAGAAGCATTTTAAAAACAGTGCATTTTATGCATCAGCTATGCGGATTCCTTTTGTTCATAAAACACATTTAATATGGGAAAGAAAAAATTAACAACAGCTAGTGGCAGACCTTATATCGAATTTGAAAACACTATGACAATTGGAGAACGTGGACCAGTATTATTACAAGACTACTTTCTGCATGAAGACATGGCGCATTTTAATCGTGAACGTATTCCCGAAAGAGTTGTTCATGCAAAAGGAGCCGGAGCTTATGGTACCTTTACAGTAACCCATGATATAACCCAATATACCAAGGCTAAACTGTTTTCTAAAATTGGAAAGCAAACAGAACTATTTGCCCGTTTCTCTATTGTAGGAGGCGAAAAAGGTGGTGCTGACAGCGAAAGAGACCCCCGCGGTTTTGCACTTAAGTTTTATACTGAGGACGGCAATTGGGATTTAGCAGGCAACAATACCCCTGTATTCTTTATTAAAGATCCCAAAAAGTTTTCTCACTTTATTCACACACAAAAGCGTGATCCTAAAACAAATTGTAAAAGCCCTACCATGATGTGGGATTTTTTTAGTTTAAATCCCGAAAGTCTGCACCAAGTTTTGATTCTGATGAGCGATCGTGGAACACCATTCTCATATCGGCACATGCATGGTTTCGGAAGTCATACTTTCTCACTTTTTAATAAAAACAATGAACGGATTTGGGTGAAATTCCATTTTGTAACAATGCAGGGCATTAAAAATTTCACTGCAAAAGAAGCAAATGAAATGAAAGGCATTGATCTCGATCAGGCTCAGCGTGATTTGGTAGAAGCCATTGAGAAAAAAGATTTTCCTAAGTGGGCATTGAAAATTCAGGTAATGACAGATGCGCAGGCAAAAACATTTAAATGGAATCCGTTTGATCTTACCAAAGTTTGGTTTCACAAAGATTATCCATTAATTGATGTAGGCATCATGGAATTGAATAAAATTCCCGAAAATTATTTTCGCGATGTGGAACAGTCTGCCTTTGCACCTTCACATGTTGTTGATGGAATCGGTTATTCACCCGATAAAGTGCTGCAAGGCCGTTTACTTTCTTATCCCGATGCTCAACGTTATCGCTTAGGTGTGAATTATGAACAGATTCCTGTAAACCAATGTCCTTACGGACATTCAAATTACCAACGTGATGGATTGATGCAGGTCGGAGATAATGGAGGAGCAAATCCTAATTATCATCCCAATAGTTTTGATGATATTATTGTGGACGAAAGTTACAAAGAACCGCCTATGCAATTGGAATCAAGTATTGCTGATTGGTTTGACCGCAACGAAAACGATGACGATCATTTTACTCAGGCCGGTTTGTTGTACAGCAAAGTAATGAGTGAAACTGATAAGGAAAACCTGGTAAACAATATTGTAAGTTCAATGAAGGGCATTTCAGGTGAAAAGAAAAATGAAATTATTATGCGGCAACTCTCTCATTTTTTCCGTGCTGATAACCACTTAGGTATGGCAGTTGCTAAAGGATTGGGAGTTACCATTAATGAAAAGAAAATGAATCAAATTAATAATATAATATAATGGAAAAAACAATTAATATATCGAAGACAGTAATAACCAGAGCAGAATATATTGAAGTAGAACCCAATGTTCGCCTTCATATTACCGATGCTGGCGAAGGCAGACCAATTGTACTGATACATGGCTGGCCTTTGAGTGATGAAATGTATGAATACCAATACAATGCTTTGACAAAAGAAAACTTCAGGGTAATTGGTATTTGTTTAAGGGGTTTTGGCAAATCGGATAAGCCATTTGGAGAATATAACTATGATATTCATGCCGTAGATATTAAAAATGTATTAGATAAACTGGAAATAAAAGATGCTGTTTTAGTTGGTTTTTCAATGGGCGGTTCTATTGCTATTCGTTATACATCAATGTTTAAAGGTGCTCATATTTCGAAGTTGGTATTGTGTGGTGCTGCAGCTCCAATATGGACTCAACGTAAGGATTTCAAATTCAACCTCCCAATAACTGCGGTTGATGAATTATTAGAATTAAATTATACAGACAGACCTAAGTTATTATCCAATTTTGGAAAAATTTTCTCAGCAACTGAAACTTCTTTAAATGAAGGAATAAGCAATTGGTTATATGCAATTAATCTCAGTGCATCTGCTTATGCAACTGCACAATGTTTAATTGCTTTACGCGATACAGATCTCCGACCCGATTTGGCTGAAATAAAAATTCCTACTTTGATAATACATGGTAAAAAGGATAAAATCTGCAATTTTGCTTTAGCTGAACAAATGAATGCAGATATCAAAAATTCACATATTGTAGCTTTTGAAAATAGCGGTCATAGTATGTTTTTAGAAGAAACCGATAAATTTAATTCGGAGTTGATAAAATTTGCCAGGACATAAGTTTTAAAACAAATCAATTTTGCAAAAAAAAATGGAAAGGGATGTTTTTGTAAATTTCATCAGGATAAGTAAATAATAATAAAAATATAACATGAGTAGTAAGATGTAAATACGCATATTTTAAGCTTTGAATTTATATGTTAAAAGCATCAGAATGCGGATCCCGAGAGGCACGATTCGGGATCCGCGTTACAATAAATCTGATAATGTATTTTAAAGTCTTACAATAAATGATTCGTTTTAATTATTTCATCAGCTGATGATAAAATTCTTTTAGCTCCTGTTTACGATAATTATCCAGTTTTTGCCCTGCATGACTCCTTCTATTGCATAAAGCGGGCATATTCAAATATCTTTGCGTTGTTTTATATACAAGTTTTATTCCTTCACAAACTTCCCTTGCAAAGTTTCTTTATCATTAATCACTTTTACCACATAAACTCCTGTTGATAAATCGTGTATATCAATTTCCGTTTTTGGTTGGCTAATGGTTAACTGTTTTACCAATTGCCCCTGTGTGTTGTAAATTGAAACGGAAGTGTTTTGTAGTTTTTTAGATTTTTCAAATTCGATAATCAGATTGTCTTTGGCTGGATTTGGATGAATATTTATATGATTGAAATCATTTTCTGTAATACCTTGTACGGGTGTGAAATTAGCAACAAGATTTCTGTTTGCAGTAACACTAAAAGTATAATTGGTATCTGTACTTACAATATTATTATTTTCTTTCCAATTTACAAAACTATAAGCTGTATTATGTATTGCTTTTACTGTGCATGATTGATTTTGTGTATAAGTTCCGCTTCCTGAAACACTTCCTCCGATTGTTGGGTTGGCAGTAGTAGTAATATTATATTGCGTTAGGTTTTGTGAGAAATTGGCAACAAGGTTTCTGCTAGAAGTTACATTAAAAATATAGTTAGAATCTATACTAACAATATAACCATTTTCTTTCCAATTGAGAAAAGTATGGCCAGTGTTTGATATAGCCTTAACAGTGCAGTACTGATTATTAATATAACTGGCTGTTCCGGTTGTTATGCCTCCATTTGATGGATTTGATGAGGTTGTAATTTTATATAATGACATTTTCCAAATTCCATGATTGGTGCCGGCATATAAATTGCTATCATTCATTACTAATGAATTAATCCAATAGCTTGACAAACCTATATTGGTCCAATAGCTTCCATTGTTTGTTAACATATATAGTCCTATGTCGGTTCCTGCAAAAACATTGCTATCTATCGCATATAATGACCATATTGTGGGTGTTGCTGCCGCTATTCCATTGTTTATTGCTGTCCAGTTTGCTCCATCGTTTGAACTAACAAACACACCATCTCCCCATGTTCCGGCATAAATATTATTACCACATATAGTCATTGATCTTAAACTATAGTTTGAAATACCTGTACTGACATTGTTCCAGTTTGCCCCGTTATTTATACTTGAGCATACACCATTACTACCTCCTGCATATATAATTGCATCTTTTTTTATAAATGAATAAATATAATTATGTGTATTTCCGTTATTCATCGGAATCCAGTTTGCTCCATTGTTTGTAGATTTATAAATTCCGAAAGCACTATTTCCTACAAAAATGCATGAATCTATTGTTTTAATTGTTGCAATATAATTAGAATATCCGGGCAATCCATTGTCACGAGCCGTCCAGTTTGCGCCAAAATCGGTTGATAAATATAAGCCATCATCTCCATCAGTTGCAGCAAAAAGATTATTGCCATTAAACTCTAAAGCATTAACTGTATGGTTTATTAATCCATTATTTACAGCAGTCCAGCTTGCACCATTATCTGCTGATTTATACACTCCATCATATCCGGCATAAATAGTATCACCTTTTATTACCAATGTTTTTGCACTAAAATTAGCAGGAGAAATTAATTGCCATTGTGCATTTGCAATATTTACCATAAGTATTGCAACTAATAAAACGAGTATTTTTTTCATGTTTTTGGTTGTTTTTATTGTCGGTGTGCGACTTCAAGTCGCACACCGAATTATATTTATTCCTATTCCTTCACAAATTTCCCTAGCAAAGTTTCTTTATCATTAATTACTTTTACCACATAAACTCCTGTTGATAAATCGTGTATATCAATTTCTGTTTTTGATTGGCTAATTACAAAATGTTTTACCAATTGCCCCTGCGTGTTGTAAATTGAAACTGATGTGTTTTGTAGTTTTTTAGCTTTTTGTAATTCGATAATAAGATTGTCTTTGGCTGGATTGGGGTAAATTTCAACTTTATTTTCTTTAATTTTTTCTATTCCTATATTGCCAATATTAACTGTTAAAGAACATGAAACAGCACAACTAAGGTAATTATTATCTGCAATATTGATAATTAATTGACCGACACCTGTATTACCCCATTGGACATTAATAAAATTTGTTCCTGTTCCATTTAAAATATTCCCATTATTAATTGACCATTTATAAGTTTTCCCAAATTGTTGGCTAACGGAATAAAGTTCAATTCCAAATGGTTGAGGTGTTGATGATCCAATAATATTTGGTGTAATTGGTAAAGATATAACATTAACAAAAACTCCATTTTCATTACCCAAACCACAGCTATTAGCTCCTTTTACTTTAATAGTACCTGAAAATGAAGCTGTATCATAATTAATTGTTATACTATTAGTAATTGTTGTATCAATATTTCCATTTAAAAGTGTCCATACATAAGATGTTGAATTTGCAATTAAAGGTACTGTGTATGTTTCGTTTTGGTTGTTTTGGCAAACGGAAGTATTTCCAGAAATTATTCCTGCATTTGATGGTGCTGGATTTATAGTTATTGGTAAGTTATATGGAGTTCCGTCTCCATATTTATTGATACCTTTAACTGATATCAATGCAGATGCTGCATTAAAGGGAAAGTTGACATCAACACTTATTGTAGGTAATAACGGATAAACTGTATCTGTTGTTCCATCTGGTAATGTCCACACATATGCTGTTGCAAAATCAATTGGAGCTATAGAATAATTAACCATATTCTGTCCCTGACAAACCGTTGATGGTCCTGCTATTATTCCGGCATTTGCAGGTTTTGACATTAAATTGGATAAAGTACGTTTATAAATTGTGCCACCTACTGTAACATATACTGTACTATCATGAATTACTAAATCATTAATATTATAATTATAATTGGTTATTCCTGTATTAGCTGTTGTCCAATTATTACCATAGTCAGAAGAGAAATATATTCCAAAATATGTCCCAACTATTATGATACTATCTTTAGTACATAAAGTTGAAACTTCTATGTTTAGAGGAAAACTATTTTGTATATTTGTCCACGTAGCACCTTGATTGTTTGTATAATATAAACCATTATCAGTTCCTGCATATACAATGCTATCCTGAATAGCTAAAGCCAAAACCCCATAATAATTGCCATTAAAAGTTGAAAACGTCCAGTTGTTTCCATAATCATTTGATATATAAATACCACCACCGGTTCCCCAAGCACTATTATAAGATAAACCTGCATAAATATAATTATCTTTTGCATTAATAGCACTAACTCCATTCCATCCCGAAGACAAATTTGAATCTAAAGAAACCCAACTTAATCCATTATCTGATGAAGAATAAACAAACTGAGAAGTTGCTGCAAGTATTTTATTGCCATTTTTGACAAGTGCTTGAGTATATGAAAAATTATTACTAATTGAAGACCAATAATTACCATATATTGAAGATATATAAATTCCATTTGAACCCATTGATAATATAATATTGTTATCAGATATAACAAAATCCCTTATATTATCCTGAGCTGGCAAACCTGAGCTAATTGAAGTCCATGTATTTCCTTGATCATTTGAGTAAAGTAAGCATGGGTTATAATTATTAATATAATAACCACTTGCATAAATGATATTTCCATTAGTCTTAACATTGCTAATTAAAATCCCATTAATATTATTACTTTGCCATTGTGCATTTGCAATGTTTATTGCAAAAATTGCAACAATTAATATGATTAGTTTTTTCATAATTATTGTTTTTATTCTTTTATAAATTTCTTAATTAAAGTTTGTTTATCGGAAATAATTTTAATAAAGTAAATTCCTTTCGGATAATAAGATATATCTATATTTGTTTTCTCATTAAAAGATGAAAAAGCAATACTTTTACCTAGCAAATTTAAAATTTCATAATTTAATTCTGTTTTGTAATTTGTTTCAATATTAATACTTCCAATAGCAGGGTTTGGAAAAATATTTACCACTTTGTTACCTTCTAATGTTTCAATTCCGATATTCCCTATATTAATATTTAAAGTTGTAGCTGATGAACAATAAGGAAAACTGCTGTCAGATACAATGATATTTAGTTGTCCAATTCCTGTATTTCCCCATTGTACATTAATAAAATTAGTACCTAATCCGTTTAATATATTCCCGTTTGTAACTGTCCAATGGTATGTTTTACCCATTTGCTCATTTACTGAATAAATACTTGTAGTAAAGGGTTGCAGATTTGACAATCCGATAATAGTTGGGATATCAGGTGAATTATAAACATTAATAAATTTGCTAATCTCACCTCCCGATCCGCAGATATTTAAACCTTTTGCTTTTATATAACCAGAGGAAGAAGTCGAATCAAAGCTTATTGTGATAGAATTAGTAATTGTTGTATCAATTTCACCTGATGGTAATGTCCAAATATATGAAGTTGCATATGAAATAGGATTTACTGTATAATTTATAGTATTCAGTGATTTGCAAACGTTTGCTTGCCCTGAAATTACATTTGCACTATCTGGCAATAATATATCCGATAATTTACGTTTCCAAACACCATAACCGGAACTATTATAATTTCTGCTGGTTCCGGCAAATATTAAACTGTCATTTAATGCAATAGTACTGATGTTGATATTTGAAAGCATACCTAAGCTCACAGAGTCCCAGCTATCTCCATTGTTATTTGATAAATACAATGCATTATTTGTTGAAGCAAATATAGCTTTACCATTTATTGAATACAGATTAAAACTTGTTGAATCGGGTAATCCATTGTTAACAGCAATCCATGTATTTCCATTATTGTTAGATCTGTAAATACCCTCACATGTTTGGTTTATATAATTATAAGAAGTTGCTGCAAAAATGCTATTATTGTTTTTAGCAAATGAAGTGATTTCTGAATTTGAATTTCCAATAGTAACTGGTGTCCAGCTGACACCATTATTTGTTGTTTTAAAAATACCATTATTATAGGAGTATGCAAAAATAGTGTTTCCATTAACAATGAGAGAATTTACAAAAACACTTAATAATCCAATATTCACAGCTGTCCAATTATTCCCATTTTTAATTAATTGATATACTCCATTGTTTGTTGCAGCATAATAATTATTGCCTTTTTTTACAAATGCATACATACAGTTAAATAAAAAATTTTGGGCAGTCCAGCTATTTCCATTGTCTGTAGATAAATAAAGTGTATTATAAGTATTGAACGGATGATGGATTTCAGTATAAGTATGTTGAACAAATATACTGCTATCAGCTACACCTATTGTATATAAATGATCCATTATATATAAATCAGTCCAGTTATTTCCATTATCATTAGAAACAAATAATCCTTTATTAGTGCTTGCATATATTTTGTTCTCATTTACAGTTAAATTATTAATAAATGAATTTGCAATCCCGTGGTTAACCATATTCCAATTATTACCGTTGTCTGTTGACAGATAAACTCCATTGTAGCTACCAGCAAATATATTATTTCCATTTGAATACATTGTATTAATATTATTATATAATAAATTTGCATTTACTAAAGTCCATGTATTAGCATTATCTGTTGATCGGTATATACCACCTTGTGTACTTGCCAAAATACTGTTGCCACTCACTGTTAATGTATAAATATAATAATCATTAGTTTGAAACCCATTATTCATCGCAGTCCATGAATCTCCATTGTTTGCCGACATATAAATACCATCACGAGTGCCTGCATATATATTCGAATCTTTTATTGCAAATGAAGTTACTTCTATATTTAATAATCCATTATTAATCAAAGACCATGTTGCACCGTTATTTGTTGATTTATATAAGCGATTATAACTGGCTAAAAAAACAGAACTATCCTTTATAATTATTGTTTGGAAATCATTAAAATTATATGATGTATCAACAATAAGTAAATTCCATGAATTCCCCAAATTTGTTGATAAATACAAACTATTACTTGAGCATGCATAAACATTACTATCTTTTATAGCAAATGCCCGAATTTCTGAATATGGTAAAATACCATTATTTGATGGAGTCCAGTTATTTCCATTATCATATGATACCTGAATAGCTCCACTCGTTCCTGAGTAATAATTATAAGCTGAACCTGAAAAAATAGTATTTCCACTTATTGCTAATGATAATATGTTTTTTTGTGTTAATACATTATTAATTGCTGTCCAGTTTGCACCGTTATTTGTTGATAAATAGATTCCTCCATTTGTACCTGCATAAATATTGTTGCCACTTCCGGCAAAACAATTAATAGGACCACCTCCGGGGCCGCTTGTTTGTTGCCATTGCGCATTTGCAATATTTGCCATAAGTATTGCAACTAATAAAACGAGTATTTTTTTCATATCATTTGATTTTATATTGTGTTCAAAATTAAATATTTTATTTTAACATATAGATATATATGAAAAAATATTTTGATGTATAATTATTTCATCAGCTGATGATAAAACTCTTTTAGCTCTTGTTTGCGGAATTTATCCAGCTTATGCCAGCGGATGCCCTGTATGGCTCCTTCTATTGCATAAAGCGAGCATATACAAACATCGTTGTTTGTTATGGTGGCTAGTTTTATTATTGCATTTTCGCTGCCACATTCTTTTAGTTGCTGTTCGTTATTAATACCTGCCTGCTGTAGTTTTGCTGCAAGTACTTCGCCTATATTGGGTAAATTGGTGAGTTGGGACATTGTTTTATAGTTATCTTATTTAAATTCCAATATAAATAATTATTTTTTTATAATGCGAATCAAATTTATACCATAATCTACCAAATTAGAAAGATATTTTGAAGTTAAACGTCTTTCTAAATCTGGAATATTTGGTAATACAATAAATACATCATGTAAATCATTAAGATTATTAAATTCAATGTAAACATTATAACCCGCATTTTTCAAATCATTAATTAATATATTTAAATTTGAAATTTCACATTGTAGTGTTAAATTAATTTGAATAAAGTTATCATTTTTAATTGTTTCAGGTGTATAGTTTTTGACTTCATCAATAATTTCATCTTTTATAGTTTTGCCTAAATATTCATTTGAATATTCTAAAAATTGAAAAGGTTTATAAAAATGACAATTCATTTCAGTTTCAACTTTAAATTCTTTTAATAATTCTGGTCTTGGAGATATCGTTTTTCCTTGATGCTCAAGCCACCAGTCTTCTTTCCGATCATCTAATATGAAAATAACATCAAGTTTAGAATCTTTTGATTTTGAGATTATCTGCTTCCAAAGTACTAGATCACCATATCTTTCATTTTCAGGTTTTTTTATATCACAGTAGCCTGGAGGTATTTTATCATTATATCTTTTCACTCCATCAATGTATAGTTGTTTTAATTCTCCGGGCTTAAAACAATTACCTATTTTCCCCTCAAACACATTATTTATTTTAACTAAAAGTAAGTCATTAATTAAACTTTCTTCATATACTTTAATTTTGTTATCAATCTCATGTTTCAAATCAATTTTAAGTAAAAGTAATTTTTTATATAGAGATTCTGATAAAAATGGATTTCTGTGTTTATTTTCTATCTCATTAAGAATCTCATTAAATTTTTTTTCAAAATCTTCGTAAAGTTTTCTTTGGTCACTAATTACAGACAATCGCTTTCTGTTGAACTCTAAACCTACTTGGTGTGGTAGCCAAACGCGCTCCTTAAGCTCATTGATAGTCTCAAGGAATTTCTTTGAAGTTTCATCAGAATACCTATATAAATTTAAAATAATATTAGTGTCAAAAACGAAAATTGCTTTTTCCCAAAGGTTTTCTATAATTTCTCTTTCAAGAGGGTTATATTCTAAAAAAGTTCTTTTCATTTTAATCTACATTATATTTTTCCCAAAAACTTGTTATATTATCTTCAAATTCTTCTTTACTATTTATCATACTCATAATTGAAAATAATTCTTTTAAACTAGAACGAATAGCTAGTTTATCTAATTTAATAGAATTATAGGGAATTTTAGATAAGAAATACCAAAGAGCATAGAAACTTTGTTGTGTTCTTTTTCCAGTTACGGATACATTAAAAATAGATTCAATATTTTTATTCAAAATTTCAACGCCATCATTATCATGATCTTCTACTATTTTTTTAACTTTAGGAATAAACCCGGTTTTTAAATCATTACAAGCAATTATTATCTGATCTTTAATATTTGATGACTCAAGTACTTTAGTAATTTCGGTTTTCGACCTAATCCTAAAATTAATTTTATCCCCTATCTTATAATATTCCAAGGGTTGAATTTTGGATTTTAATTTAAGAGCATTATTCAATTCATACTGAAAATAAACAAAAGCTGCATAAATATTTTCGTTTTCCATTCTAGAATTGTTCTTTCTAAAGTAAAACCAATCTTCGTTATCTTTAAGAATTAACTTAATGTTTTCAATAATATCCTTATTAATATAAGAATTCCACATCTCAAATGTATTCTCTTTTATCGGATATGGTTTACTATTTAATCTTAAAAATAAATCTATTGGTTCAAAATCTTTATTGTATCTGTGATTAATTTCAATAATCCATAGATCGAAATTGTTTATTTTTTTAACTAATTCAGGATCTAACTTATCAATATTCTCTCCATCCAAATTCTTCAGTATCCCATTTTTTAAACTTAACGAATACCCATTTTTCAAAGATTTCTGTTTATTATTATTCTCGTCTAGATATTCTCTTTTTAAGAAACCTAATATTGATAAGAGTCTTTGTTGACCATCTAATACTTCAGATACTCCATCTTCTCTTTTGTAAACAAAAATTGGTGGCAGTTTAATACCTAATAAAATACTTTCAATTATAGCAGAAGATTTATTTCTATTAATAACTTCACCTCTTTGATATGGAGGCCGAATTAGAAATCTTTGTTTTTCCATTTGGCGACATATATCAACAATTGTTATTGAAGATGGTTCTGGTTTATTTATTCTTAAATCATCAAAACTTGTTTCTTTCTTTTCAACTGATTTTATTTGTATGTCTTTTTTGCTTTTAAATTCTTGAGAAGTTTGAATATAATTATCAAATGAAATATTCAATTTTGCATTGAAAAAGTTTGCTGTAACTTGATATCTATTTTGTAATTCTTTAGAAAAGGAACTTCTGTCCATTTCAAATGCTGTCTTATTATCATTTATATAAACAGCAAGATTCGTAATGAACTCAGTATTTAAATTTTTTAAAAGGTATTTATTGTCTTCTATTATTGATAAAGCCCAAAATATACATTCAGAAACTAATCGGTTAAAAAAGAAATTTTTTGTAGAAAATTCTTTTTTAATCCTTTTTAAAATATTTATCTTTTCAATAAACTTAGAATAAACATCGTCTATATTTTCATCATCTATTTGAGCAGAAAGAATTTCGTAATATTGAGAAATCACAATATCTTTTTTTATTGCATAATATTTTATCGGTATTCTATGTTGAACCAATAATTGTCTTATTTTTTTAAGCAATACTTGAATATTGCTTTTCTCAAAATAAAATATGTCTGAGATTTCACCAAATAAAACCTTATCAGTTTTTAGCTTATCATGCATATAGGTATTTAGACCATCATCAAAATAAAAAGCCTTATCTATTTCTGTTGGTTTTAATGGAGTAATGCCGGAATTATATCTTTTAAATATTTCTTTTTTTACTATGTCTTCCATTTCCTCATTTGAAGAAGATTTACTATGAAAACTAAATTCAATAATTCTTAATTTTGTATCCCAAAAAACATCTCTAAGATCACCAATATCTTTAAAATATTTTGATGCAATCTTTAGCTCATTTAACTTATGAAGGCCAGAACTATTAAGCTTAAATTCATCCTTAATGAATCTAAGAATTGTTTGATATCTTTGTCTACCATCAATTATTTCAATTTTTTCACCATTTCTAAAATAAATAATTGGGGGAATTTCAGTACCTAATAAAATGCTTTCAATAAAATAAGTTGCTTTATCATCCTTCCAAACATAATTTCTTTGATAATCTGGATCATATTTAGTGTTTTTTAAAGTATCCTCGTTATTAAATAACGTTTCAATTGAAACTACTTTTGGTTCAATCTTTATTAAATTTTCAAATATTTCGTTCGTTTCCATTAAATATTTATTATGTGATAACTTTTAAAAACTATATTTTTGTAATTAAAATCTTATTATATTAATTATATTAATTATTTTCACTTTAATTTGATTAATTTATTTAATATGATGTATTAATACAATCCAATTCCTAAATTTATCCCAAAATTAAATATTTTATTTTAACTACAAACAAATTATTATTAAAATATTTCAATATTTAACAAACCCTCTACACCATCCCTATTTCCACTTCGCCTTTTTGATTATCGGATAGGTTTGCGATCATAAAAAACCGATCTTTTAGGGTGGCGTGGGTTTTTATGCTGATGGTTTTTGATTTGCCGGCATGCAGC
Organism: Bacteroidales bacterium; assembly: GCA_023251515.1. GTDB lineage: Bacteria > Bacteroidota > Bacteroidia > Bacteroidales > JACABE01 > JACABE01. Next base: position 1,165 of record JAHEYQ010000044.1, on the reverse strand, counting down.
AGTATTACTTTTGTGGGTTTGGCTGCGTCTTTGTCGGGCAAAAAGTAAAGACTTAATGCAATTGTTCCGGTGTTTTTAACCTTAAATTTGTTGTATGGTCCGAAAGAAAAGCCAGCTTCTTTGGCTTCGTTTTCGTTTATCGTAATCTGATGTATTTCTATGCTTTGCTTTGTGTACGATTTCTTTTTGCGAAGCAGATTTACAGGGAAGTATGCTTCGATACGTTTGGGGTTGTCTTTGTAATAGGTCATAAATTCGCCCAGTACGCCATAAATTTCGTTCGACAACAGATAGGCTTTCTGCATTACTTCGTTTCGCGATTCGCGGAGGTTGCCGTCGCGCCTCACCTGTGTGCTGCGGGCCTGTGTAAGCATGTCGTAAAACTGCATCATATCATTGCGAACAGCATTCAGTTGCGTGTATTCGGCAAGCATTTCGATGGCATTGCCCAGATACATAATGCGTTGTTCTATTGGTAGAAGCGAAAGCGGACTTAAGCCCTGCGGAAATATTTTGATATAATCGGGCGTTGAATTGATAAAAACGGTTTGAACGCCAATATCCCAAATATGTACTTTTTGGCTTCTCATTTCTTTTAGTAGCTGATAAAGTCTTTTTGTATTGCCTTTGCGTTTCGCTTTGTTTGAAAATTTATAGTTATATGCGTGGTCGAATTCCTCGAAATAGGGTAGAAGTTTATTATACATAGCTGCCGAAAACAAATCATCAGTACTATGATTAAGATGCGAAATCAGTGTAGTGCTGAATTTAAAAAACTGTTGTAAACTGCGGTCGGCAAGTAAGCGGAATACATTTGAAAGAAAAAACCATTGCTCAGTCATTGTACTTATTTATTAAAAAGATTTATAAATGTTTTTTGTTTGATAACGTATTGGTAAATATGATTATTGTAATCAGTTTTACAAAAAACATATAAGAAAAACGTTTATAAACAATTTATATTTCTTCTTTTTCTGATAAAAAGAAGCAAAAATCATCGCTTACCACAATTTTGCTAAAAATTAAAACTATTGAATGCTTGCCGCCTGCCTGCCGGTAGCTACTGTGTACCCACAAATATTATTAATTTTGCTGAATGAAAGACAATATTAATCCAATATCATTTTATCCAGATTATACTGGATTTCTTAATGATTCCCGTTTA
>JAHEYQ010000104.1 GCA_023251515.1 Bacteroidales bacterium | reverse complement strand
TGTTGTACTAAATTCCGCAAAAGCGGAATAGTTATTTGCAAATATACGTATAAGATACTGAAAGGGAGTACCACCTCCCTAAATTATTTCTAATTTAAATTCAGTATCATGAAAAAAAGTGAACCGACGATTGTCGAAAAAGCCATTCAGACTGTTGATGGCTTTGAAAAAGTTTTTAATACGATAAAACAGCAAACTATTTTACGTGGTCAAAGTAAAAGCACTTTGAATAATTATATACGTAGAATTGCTCTAATTAGTTTGCATTTTAACAAATTGCCTGAACATATTTCAGAAGATGATATTAATGAATATCTTACTTCATTGGCTCAGAGTGCCAAATCTCCATCCCGCAGTAGTTTTAAACATGCTGTTTATGGTTTAAGATATTATTTTCGTCATTTAGGTCTCAACAAAAGAGCTATCGACTTACCTTCAATTAAAGATGATAGCAAATTGCCCGTAATTCTTAACCGTAATGAACTCCGTCAATTATTTATTGCTCCAACTCTGCTTAAACATCGCATTGTACTTACACTCATATATTCAGCAGGTTTACGTTCGCAGGAAGTAGTTAACCTTAAACTTGCTGATATTGATTTTGAGCGTAAAACCATTCATATCCGTCAAAGCAAATACAAAAAAGACCGTATAGTTCCATTGTCTAATTATATGGCTAAAGGTTTAAAACAATACATTGCTGTTGAACATCCTCATATCTGGCTTTTTAATGGCAAAGAACCTGATGGTCGCTACAGTGTTAAAGGCTTAAGTTGGGTTATGCGTGAATCTTTAAAAAAGACAAGCATTACAAAAGAAGTTTCTTTGCATTCATTGCGCCATAGCTATGCTACTCATTTGCTCGAAGATGGCGTAAATATCATTACCATTAAAGAGCTATTGGGTCATGCCGAAATTGCTACAACTATGGTGTATCTGCATGTTGCTCAATGCCCTGTTACTCCTGCTCACAGTCCCTTAGATTCTTTATATGCTGATGTAAAATGCAACGTAAAGAAAACGAAATAGCTCAGGTTATTCATCGCTTTGGCAAACAATTTATTGATGAACATCAGCCTAATTCTTTTACAAAAAGAACTCTTGATGCTTTGCAAAAATGCAGAACTTCTGCTTTAGGTGGTCACAAAGAAGTTTGTGATTGTTGTGGCAAAGAACGTATCAGCTATAATAGTTGCCGCAATCGTCATTGTCCAAAATGTCAGGCTACCAAACAGGCATTCTGGGTTGATGATCGTATGAATGAAGCGCTTAATGTAAAATACTTTCATATTGTATTTACTGTTCCTGAAGTATTAAATACCATTTGTTTACTTGATAGCAAATGGTTTTACAATGCAATGTTCCAATGTGTATGGAGTACTCTTCAATCTTTTGGATATCGTAATTATGGTGTCGAAAGCGGGGCTATTTGTGTTTTACATACATGGGGTCAAAACTTAAGTTTGCACCCTCATATTCATTGCATTGTTCCTGCTGCCGGATTAACATTCAAAAGTAATTTAAAACCTATCACAAAGAAAGGAAAATACCTCTATCCTGTTACCAATTTAAGTATTGTTTTCAGAGCAAAACTTCTGGAGAAAATCAAAAAACAGCTTATCAGCAAAGATAAATTCAACAAACATCAGAATATTCTGAATCAGGCTTGGAAAAAACCATGGGTAGTTCATTGTGAACCTCCTTTTGGTTCGCCCAAACATATTGTAAAGTATCTGGGACAATATACTCATAGGGTAGCTATCAGTAATCAAAGAATACAAAGCATTGATGAGAATAATGTCAGCTTCTTTTTTAAAGATTATAAAGATGAGAAAAAGCGAAAACTAACAAAACTTTCAGGTGTGGAGTTCTTAAGAAGATTTTGTCTTCATATTTTGCCCTATCGGTTTGTGAAAATCAGATATTACGGTATCCTAAGTAGCAAGTTTAAATGTATTTTGAACCAAGGTATTAAAAAACTAAAGCCTAAAGAAACAACTCAACAACGATTAAAACAAATTACCCAATTTGATGTATATCAATGTCCTTTTTGTAAAAATGGGAAAATGCATATTGTTGAAATCTTCCCTAAAATCCGTTCACCCGATAATGTTCTATATAAATCATTAAAAATTGTATCAATTTAATATTCAGCAATAAGCTTTCTTCTTTTCTGAAGAATAGGGTGAATTATGTCTGTTAAAGAAAAAAATGACAAATTCAATGAAATTTTTCAACCCCGGAACAAAAAACATGATAAAAAGTGTAGAAAAAATAAAATGAATAATGCTTAATTCTTATCGATGATGATATAATTCATCAGAATCCCCATCTCATTTTCCTTTGATAAATCCATAGATGCTCTTTAAAAATTTTAAAACGAATTTTGTACAACCGGTACTTCATGCTGGGCACTGCGTGCCGCACGAAGTCCTATTTAT
>JAHEYQ010000001.1 GCA_023251515.1 Bacteroidales bacterium | reverse complement strand
ACTAAAATAAAAAGTAATTTGTGATGTCATGTACATGCCTTAGTTTATTGATAGTAAAGACTGTACAAAATAGTAACAGCCCTTCTAAATCAAGGTTGATAAATAGTAATATTTCTCCGGACCGTCATCCATAATTGGTAAATATTTTTTTTGCAAATTTAATGAATAATTCAATAAAAACCTATTTTATGATGTTATAGGATAGATTACAGAAATACAATTACTTAATTCAGCAATTAGTTGTGTATAAATTCTACTTCCTTTAAATCACATTCATGAATAATTTGATTATCTGTAATTAAAACCAGTTTTCCATATTCATTTATATCAATAATTTTTGCATTTATTATTTCATTTTTGATTTTAAATTGTTTTAATTCATCAAAATACAACAAACAATTTAAATAATCCGATTTAAGCTTTTTAAAATCAATATTATATAATTGTATAATTCTGTTATTTAAAAATGGCAAATATTTCAGCAAAATTTCATTTAGATTATAATTAATTAATGATATTATATTTAATGAAATTGGATTTGGAATTTCATTTGGAAACTTGTTTTGATTTACATTTAAGCCAATTCCAATTATTGAATTTTCAATTTCATTTCCAATAATTTGATTTTCAATTAAAATACCAGCAATTTTCTTCTTTTCAACATAGATATCATTAGGCCACTTTATAAAAACATTATTTTCGGGTAATAATGATTTTAGAAAATCAATTAAACTTAAAGAAACGGCCATATTCAAATTAAATTGCTTTGCAGGTAATATTTTGTGAGGTTTTAAAATTACACTAAAAGTCAGATTTTTAGCATTTTCACTTTGCCATATATTACCTTTTTGCCCTTTTCCTTTGGTTTGATTTAAAGTCCATACAATAAAACCTTCCTCAATATTGGGTTCAAAAGAAATTTGTGAAGCATATTCATTAGTAGAATTTAGTTCATCAAAAAAGCGAATTTTGTTTTCATTAAAAAGCATATTACAAATATTTTTATCATAAAAATTCAAAAATAAGCAAATAAACTCAATTTCTATTATTCACACTCGTTATTTTTTTTTATTTTTGCATGTTATAAGAAATCTTAAATGGCAAAAAAGAAAATTAAGACTACATCGGCTATGCTTGCCGATATTATTGTAAAAGGAATTCAGGAAAAAAAAGGAAAAAACATCAGTATTATGAATTTAACAGGAATACATAATACAATGTTTGATTATTTTATTGTATGTCACGGTACATCTAATACACACATCGATGCAATCGCAGATTCGGTTCAGGATGAAGTATTTAAAGCTGTAGGACAACATGTTTGGCATAAAGAAGGATTCTTAAATTCAGAATGGATACTGCTTGACTATGTAGATATTATTGTACATATTTTTCAGAAAGAAAAAAGAGATTTTTATCAATTGGAACAACTTTGGGCAGACGCAGATGTAACAATTCTTGAAGATATTTCTTAAGAAGATTCAACATAAAATATAATTAATTTTTTTGAATAAATATTTGAAAATAAAAATATTAAATGGAAGATAACAACAAAAAAACAGAAAAGGAAAAGAAAAATCCTGTTAAAGGGAAATTTAATATACCTAATAAACCCAAATTCAATATATATTGGGTTTATGGAATTTTGGCATTGGTTTTTATTGGTTTGCAATTTACAGGTAGTAAATCATTTAAAGAAGCAGATAAAACAGTAAATTGGAATCAGCTAACAAAGATGATTGCTAAAAATGATGTTGAAAAAATCACTATCGTTAATAAAGAATCTGCTGAAATTTATATTAAAAAAGAAAGTGTAGCTAATGATACTTCTTATAAAAACATTAAACCTGAAGGATTTACAAGTAGCTTTACAGGTGAAACATTTTATGTTTATAAATTTATCACATTAGAAACTTTTCAAAATGATTTAAAGGAAGTACAAGAAAAAATCAAATTACAGGATACAATAAGTAAAACTGATTTTGAAAAGCAACAGATTTTAAACAGAGATTCAATACCTTTAATTTCAGAAAGCAGAAGAGATTGGGGAAGTGAAATATTTAGTTTTATCTGGCCTTTCTTAATTTTACTTGTTTTATGGCTTGTAATTATGAGAATGATGGGAAGAGGTGGTGCCGGCGGAGGTCAAATCTTCAATATAGGAAAATCAAAAGCACAATTATTTGATAAAGACACGAGTGTAACCATCAATTTTCATGATGTAGCTGGTTTGGAAGAAGCTAAAACCGAAATAATTGAAATCGTTGATTTCTTAAAAAATCCAATAAAATACACAGAATTAGGTGGTAAAATACCTAAAGGAGCTTTATTAGTAGGTCCTCCGGGAACAGGTAAAACACTTTTGGCAAAAGCTGTAGCTGGTGAAGCTAAAGTTCCGTTTTTCTCAATTTCAGGATCTGATTTTGTTGAAATGTTTGTTGGTGTAGGAGCTTCAAGGGTCAGAGACTTATTTAAACAAGCGAAAGAAAAAGCACCTTGTATCATTTTTATTGACGAAATAGATGCAATAGGCAGAGCCAGAGGGAAAAATGCAGTTACTGGCGGTAATGATGAACGTGAAAATACGCTGAATCAATTATTAACAGAAATGGATGGCTTTGCAACCAATGCTGGTGTTATCATTTTAGCTGCTACAAATCGTGCAGATATTTTAGATAAAGCTTTAATGCGTGCAGGCAGATTCGATCGTCAGATTTATGTTGAATTACCTGATTTGGAAGAACGTAAAGCTATTTTTACGGTTCATATGCGCAATCTGAAATATGATAAAGAAATTATTGTTGAATTTCTGGCAAAACAAACACCTGGTTTTTCCGGTGCAGATATTGCAAATGTATGTAATGAATCGGCACTGATTGCAGCCCGAAAAGGGAAAAAAATAATTGAAAAACAGGATTTTCTTGATGCAATAGACAGAATAGTTGGTGGACTTGAAAAAAGGAATAAAATAATTTCATTAGATGAAAAGAAAGTAATTGCTTTCCATGAAGCTGGACATGCTGCTATTAGCTGGCTACTTGAACATGCACATCCATTGGTTAAAGTTACAATAGTGCCAAGAGGAAAAGCTTTAGGAGCTGCTTGGTATTTGCCTGAAGAAAGACAAATTACCACTTCAGAACAGATGTTAGATGAAATTACAGCTACATTAGGTGGTAGAGCTGCAGAACATGTTGCTTTTGGACGAATATCAACCGGAGCATTAAATGATTTGGAAAAAGTAACCAAACAGGCTTATGCAATGGTAGCTTATTTTGGATTAAATGAAAAAATAGGTAATGTAAGTTATTATGATTCAACAGGACAGTCAGAATATTCATTTTCGAAACCATTTAGCGAAAAAACAGCTGAAATGATTGATCATGAAATTAGTAATCTGATTGAAACTGCATATCAAAGAGCAATAAAACTATTAAATGAAAACAGAGATAAATTAGATAATTTGGCTCAGGTTTTAGTTGATAAAGAAGTGATTTTCAGAGAAGATTTAGAAACTATTTTTGGAAAAAGACCTTTTGATAAAGACAAAGATATGGATATGCTTTACAGAAATATTCCTAGTATTTCTATTACTGCCAAATCGGAAAATGAAAATTCTGAAACACCTGCATTAAATGAAGGCAATTCTCCTGAAAATACTGAAAAATAACACTTTAATACTATAAATCGGATTTAATGAAAGAAAGCACAAATAGGGAAAAAGTTTTAAAGAAAATCAGAGATGCCATAATTGATAAATCTGACAATCCATATCAAAACATTGATTTTGAATCATCTGTATTCACAACCAATACTGATTCCTTAGATATTATCTTTGCAGAAGCTTTTAATGAATCTGAAGGTAGCTTTATTTATTGTACCGATGAAAGAGAGTTTTTAAATAATTTTCATTATTTGGCAACACAAAAAAAATGGGAAGATATTTTTTGTATTGATGATGATTTATCAGAACTTTTGCAACTAAGCAGAATTAAGTTTTCTTCTGATATCCAATTTTTTAATCAACAAAAATTTGGTGTTACCAAATGTGAATTTCTGATAGCAAGAACTGGAAGTATTATGGTTTCTTCAAAACAAATGTCAGGGAGAAAAATGAATTTTTATCCTGAAAAACATATAGTTATAGCTTATACATCTCAGCTTGTTCCTAGTATCAAAAATGCGCTAAAAGAAATCAGAACAAAGTATCCAGCATTACCTTCTATGATTTCAATAATTACTGGTCCAAGCTGTAATTTAGATATTGAATATACAAAAATTATTGGTTCTTTTGGTCCAAAAGAATTATATCTTTTTCTTATAGATGATCAATCATAGTGCTATGGAAAAAGAATGGGCTTTAATTTATACATCTGACAAAATATATGAAATTGAAATATTAAAAGGTCTTCTTCAAGAGAATAATATTGATTCATACATTATTAACAAACAAGATTCAATGTATATGATTGGAGAAATAGAACTTTATGTACCAATAGATGATATATTAAAATCCAAATTAATAATCTCTGAAATTCAATGAAATTAAATAATTTAGCAACAAGAGCTATTACAGGAAGTATCTATGTTTTATTAATTGTCTTTTCAATCATAATTCATCCTTGTTTTTTCTATACCGTTTTTGCAGTTTTTTTGTTAGCTAGTCTTGTTGAATTTTATAGTATTGTTTCTTCAGATACAATAAAACCAATCAATTATCAGGGAATTATTATCAGCTTGTCAATGTTTATCATTACAGCATTAATTAATTCAAATTTAATTGATTATAAATATTTGGCTCTTCTTATTCCATTAATATTTTTCTGTTTTATTATTGAATTATTCAGAAATAAAACAAATCCTTTACAAAATATTGCAATTACTTTATTAGGTATTATTTATATAGCTGTTCCTCTTTCACTTATGCTCATATTTACTAATTTCTTAAATGAAAAAAATATTTTCAATACGGGTTTAGTTTTGGGATTTTTCATTTTAATTTGGACAAATGATACATTTGCATATTTGGTAGGAATAAAATGGGGGAAAAACAGACTATTCGAACGGGTTTCACCCAAAAAATCATGGGAAGGAAGTATCGGCGGATTGGTATTCAGTATTTTTGGTTCAATTATTTTATCATACTATTTTCACGAACTATCAACTCCTGAATGGATTGGAATGTCAATAATAATTGTAATTTTCGGATCTTTAGGAGATTTGGTTGAATCACTCTTTAAAAGAAGTTTAAATATAAAAGATTCCGGGAATATATTACCCGGACATGGCGGAATTTTGGATAGATTGGATGCAGTTTTAATTGCTGCTCCTTTTGTGTTTTTTTATCTTATATTAATCAGATTTTTTTAGTTTTATGAAAATTCATAAAGAAGGCTACAGAATTTTAATGATTTCATTAGCCATTTTTCTAGGTATTATTATTTTAGAAAACATAACTTTAAGTAATTACACTTGCATCATTTATTCAAGTATTTTTGTATTAGCGATACTTTATATTTTAATAATACGCTTTTTTAGAGTTCCTGTATTTGATATAGAAATAAATGAAAACAACGTAATATGCCCTGCAAATGGTAAAGTAGTTGTTATTGAAGAGGTTTATGAACCTGAATTTTTGAAAGATAACAGAAAGCAGGTATCTGTGTTTATGTCGCCAAATGATGTACATGTAAACAGGTATTCAATAAGTGGAAAAGTAATTTTCAGCAAATACCATCCTGGAAAATTTCTTGTTGCCTGGCATCCAAAGTCATCAACAGAGAATGAGAGAACAACTATTGTTGTTGAAAATGAGAAAGGTATAAAAGTTTTAACCAGACAAATTGCTGGTGCTGTTGCTCGAAGAATTGTTTGCTATTCAAAAGTTGGCGATAAAGCAATACAAGGGAATGAACTTGGTTTTATAAAATTTGGATCAAGAGTTGATTTATTTTTGCCTTTAAATGCAAAAATAAAAGTTAATTTAGATCAAAAGGTTATTGGGGGAAAAACAATTATTGCAGAACTTAATTAATTGAATGATAATTAATTTAAGTAAATATGAGCAAAAAAATCTTCTTAATATTATTCGCTTTTACTTTTTCAACAAATCTTTTTTCGCAAAACGATTCGCTTAATGATGCAAAATATTGGCATTATCGCGAAAGATTAAAATATTTTGTATTGCCGGGCGAAAACAGAGGCGAAAGTCAAATTGCAGGTATAAGGAATAGATTTGAGTTTAATACAGTTGATTTAAATTTTGGACAGCATGCAATATATTTTGGTTATTACATCGGAATGCTTGCAACTGAATATAAATTATTATCAGAAAAAAATGATCAAAAATACGTTTCAACTAAAAATGAACTATATCTTGCTTTAAAGCAATATGTTAACTTTCTTGACAGAACTGAATCTATTGTATTTAAAAATTTAAAAGATAGCTTCAATGGTTTTTTTGTAAGAGAAAGTGTCCCTTGTGATTTTTTAGAAAAAGAGTCAAGAAAAGAATATTTCAATAAAGGATTACAAGCATTTGATACATGGGATCATACAAATCCGGGCAGTTTTGGGAAATTGCCAAAGGGTCATCCGGGATGGGTTGAAATTGTATCTGAATGCGACTCAATACCCAAGGCAATGAGTCAGGATGAAGCCATTGGTTTATTATATGGCCTGGCATTGGTATATAAATGTATGCCTGACAACTCATTAGAAAAGTATATTTCAAAAGAAATTGCAATAAAAATAATTGGTTATATCAGAAACTCTTCTCGTTTGTATGGAAAAAGTACAAGCTTGCGTTGGAATGTATATCGTCCGAATGGAGATAAACTTAAAGCAAACGAGGGTGGTTTAAGTTGGTTTTATGCACATGGATTTATGAAAGCTGCTAATTATTTTGATAATGATTATGATAATATTTCTAAAAAAATAACACGCTATCCTCAGGAATTATTTTTTCAACTTGGTCAATTTTTCCCAAATCCAAACCCCGATAATACTACAATGATAACAACTTTAGCTGTTGTAGGAAATTCATGGAGAGCAACTATTCCCTTTATTGGATTGATATTCAATATAAATACAACATATTTCGGTATCAATGCGAAAACATACAAACAAGATTGGGACACATTTTACATACTTTCATGGGAGGTTTTGCATGATAAACGCAGAAAGATGGATGACAGATTGTTAAAAACACTTAATCAACTAAATAATGCACCTTATGAGGGTCCTTACAATTATTATTATGGAGTTAATCCAAAAGGAAGTGGCTGGTCATCATCTTATAGATGGCACCATAAAAAAGATATGCAAATGGGTGATGTTACAGGAATAGGAGGAAATTATAATGGATTGGATTACATGCTTTTATACAATTTATATAATATTGTAAAAAATAGCAAAACTATTAAATAACAATATTTATTTAATAATCAGCTTGTTATATAATTCTCTTTTTTTATTATCTGAACCAATTATAGATTTTATTAAATAAACTCCAACAGGAAATTTATTTTTTTCTATATAATACTGATATTCATCACTATTAAAATTTTCAACTCTATCAATCATTTGTCCATATATATTATAAATAGAAAGACTCTCTAATTTCATTCCTGAATTTATATTTTTTACAGTAAAATAATTATATGCTGGATTGGGGTAAACAACTAAACTATTATTGCTAATATACTCATTTATTAATGTAATTACATTTGAATTATTCGGTGTAGGATAATTCATTATATACCATGAATTTGAAGCATCAGGAAATCTGCCAAATGAAATATTTGAATTCTGATTATAATAAGTAATTGTATCTATTGGCAAATTATTATTTAAATTATTATCAAAAATACCAATTTGTTCGCCAACAGCATCAAGTTTGAAATTTGTGTGTAAAACACCTTGTAAAGTTGAATTATCAGCAAAAAACAATATTGTTTGGTTTGGAAGCAAAGTTGTATCAGGCATTTTCCATTTTGTTGGTTCTAAAAAATTATCTGACAAATATTTATCTCCCAGAAAAATATTGCTGTGTCCATAGTTTAAAATTTCAATCCAATCATCATATTCACCAAAATTATCATAGAATACAGATGAATTACTTGCCATAAATTCATTAATAATCAATGAATCTTTGCTTCCAGAAATTTTGATTTTTAAATAATCTGCTAGAGGGAAAATACGATTCTGATTTAAAGAATCTGTTGCTTCAATTTTATAATAAATGGTAGATGTATCAGATAATGAAGAGATTGAAACTCCAAATATCTTATCTCCGCCATTAGCATCATTATGCAATCCATCATCAAACATTGATACAGAATTTAAGTTTCCGTTATTTACTTTATAACTGAGCATCACATTGGCATTAATTGTTTCATCTTCAACTTTAGCCTGAATTATTATATTCTGATTTATTCGAGGAGAATTATTAATAACATTTGTAATAATTGGGTTGGTATCAGTATTTTCAAGCTGATTTATTGCATTTGTATTACGAGTTGAAATATAAGGCTTTAAACCATATTTTACATGAGCTCCTAATGAATACAAATATGAATTAATAAAATCTGTAATTGACCAGTTATAATCAAGAGTTCTGTAAGTATCACCAAAAGCGGATGCTTGTATCATACTCTTTATTAAATCTATACGTGGATACATTTGTGTTGAATTAAAATGCAAACTTAGCAATTGTCTCATATAAAATGTAAATCTTTTACGGTATTCTGTATTTTGTAATATTTTCGATACAAGGGGTCTGTTTTCTGTAGTTTTATACCAATTATAAATATTTCGGCTTGTCCAATTAATATTAAACCAATCTATTCCAAATGTATTGTCAAGATCATAAGGAATATACTCGAACTTGTTGGTTGAAGTATTATGATATAAATAATAGTTGTTTTTATTGTACGAATAACCATCCCAATTTCCTGTAAGAACATCTATACATAAAGTCTTGATAAAATTATTTGTATTAAAAACAGAGTCAAGATGCAAATGCAGCTCGGTAGAAGATGTATTATTTAAAATTCTGATAAAGTTTGCTAAATCCGAATAATTATCTAGGTTTTGATTTGTTTTCAGTTCATAAACTCTTCTTCCACTGCTTATTAACTTATACAAATCAGGATTTGTCCCCAAATATGTCAAATCGGCAGGATATAAACATTTAAATAAATTGCCATTAGAATTTCCAAATCGTTTTTTTACAAATTTTTCATCAATTTGTTCTACATTGATATATAATCCATAATATGAGCCATTTATATAAACTTCAACATGATTAGCTCTTGCAGAAGGAAGCTGAAAATCTCTCAATAAATCCCAACATAATTTCGACCTGATTATTGACGGGTCATTATGCTCTCCGTTCAGATTCATTTTTTCTATTCCATGAAAATCTCGACCACTATTATATGAATTAAAAGATACCCTGAATGATTTTTTCTGAGATTGCAAAGAGGTATTTCCTCTTAAGCCAAATGCAACATTATTAACAGTATCTGTAACTAAATCAGTTTTATAAACAAATGTTGCATGAAACTCTATTTCTAAATCTACATTTGCATATAAATAATCTAATGAATCTTGATTTATATTAATAAAAACCTTAGGAACAACATTATCAGAATAAACGACACCCATTGGTGGATTAACCTGAGAATAGATTATTTGACAATAAAAGATAAAAAATATTAATAGGTATATTTTTTTCATTCGATATAATAGTTTAGTTAACTGATTTTTATTTATTTTAACCTGAAAATATATCTTAAAACTATATTTATTAAAAAGACTAAATTTCAAATATATATTGATATAAATAAATTTTAAGAGTCAATTTAACGAACACATTAAATTATAAGGTATAGCAAAACAACAAATTTAAGAATATATTTTAGATTTATGGTTTTATAAAGAAAAATCATAAAAAAACAATTAAATTTGTAATTAAAAAATTTCAATATGAATTTATATCTTTCACTTTTAATAATTGGCTTTATAATACTAACTTGCAGTTTAATAATAAGTTATTATAAGAAAAGAATAATAAACAACTTAAATAATAATATTTCTGAAAGTGAAATGAATTTAATATTGCAAAAAGAGCTTAATCAATATATTAATAGTGAAAATAGCAATTTAAAAACCCAAGTTACAGATTTACAAAATAAAGTTGAATTATTACAAATAAATATTGCAAAAAAAGAATCTGACAACAATTTTCTTGAAATTAAAATTTTTGAACAAAAAAGGGAAATTGAAGAGATACAAAAAAGATTAACGTCAGAATTTGAAAATATTGCAAATAAAATCTTGAAGCAAAATTCCATAGATTTTACTTTTGCAAATCAGAAAAATATTTCGGAAATATTAAATCCTTTAAAAGAGAAAATTCAATTATTTGAACAAAAAATTAATGAAACACAGATTCAAGGGGTTAAAGACAATACGAGTCTCAGAGAAGAAGTAAAAAAGCTTTATGAACTAAATAATCGTATTAGTATTGAAGCAAATAATCTGACTCAAGCACTTAAAGGTGATACCAAAAAACAAGGAAATTGGGGAGAAGTTGTATTGGAAAGAATTCTTGAACGTTCTGGACTTATAAAGGGGGAAGAATACGAGATTCAATTTTCTACTAGAAATGAGGAAAATACTATTTTGAGACCAGATGTCGTTATAAAACTACCTGACAATAAACACATTATTATAGACTCAAAAGTATCTCTAAATGCATACGAAAAGTTGGTAAATGCGGAAAATAACGAAGAAAAAGAGCATTTTTCAAAGCTTCATATTGATTCATTAAAGAATCATGTGAAAGGTTTAAGTGAAAAAAATTATTCAAATGCAGTAGGTATCAACTCTCCGGATTTTGTATTGATGTTTTTACCAATAGAATCTTCATTTAGTATTGCAATTCAGAAGGATATAGAATTATTTAATTTTGCTTGGGATCGAAGAGTTGTTATCGTAAGCCCTTCTACCCTACTGGCAACTTTAAAAACTATTGAATCGATATGGAAAAGAGCAAAACAAACTCAAAATGCATTAGAAATAGCAAATGAAGGAGGAAAACTTTACGATAAATTTTGTGGACTTGTTGAAGACCTAAAAAAGTTGGGCAATCAACTTGAAACTGTAAACAAAACTTATCTGGAAGCAAATAAAAAACTATATAATGGAAGTGGAAATATAATTAATAAAGTTGAAAAACTTAAAAATCTTGGAGCGAAGAACACAAAATCATTACATTACAATAATTATGAAAAAAATATGCAAGATGAAGATTGCAATTAATATTTCATTAATGCAAACTTTTTTTAATTAAAATTGTTCATTAAAATATAAAATAGTTGCTTAATCAACCATATATATTTGTATGGAAAAAACAATAGGAAAAAGTATCAGTATTTTAAATCATTTGTTAGTTCAAAAATTAAATAATTTACTTTATTGTCAAAAGACAGGTATTACATCTGATCAATTCAGATTACTCACCTTTCTTTGGGAAAAAGATGGAATTTCACAGCAAATACTTGTAAATTTATTGAGCAGAGATAAGGCAAGTATTGCAAGAATGGTTGATTTACTTGAGGATACTGGAATATTAACACGAATTTCTGATAAAACAGATAAAAGAGTGAATTTGATTTATTTGACAAAAAAAGGTAAACAATTAAAATTTCAAGCCATATTTTGTGCTCAATCATGCAATAATATGATATTAAACAATTTCAACGAAAATGAAAAAACTGAATTTGAAAGATTAATTTTAAAGGCAATTTATAATTTAGTAAAAGCAGATTAATTTTTAATAAATAAATAATTCTTTATATTAACATAAAACAATAGAAATGAATTCATTAATTATATATGCTCATCCGAATCCTGCAAGTTTTTCGGCAGCATTAAAATCAGAAATTGAAAAAGCACTTGAAGCAAAAGGTGATCAGGTAAAAGTTAGAGATTTATATGCTTTAAATTTTAACTGTGTACTTAGTGGTGCCGATTTAAGTGGAATTTATTCAGGCAATATTCCTGAAGATATTAAAGTTGAACAAGATATTATTAGCTGGGCAGATAATATTATTTTAATTTACCCAATTTGGTGGACTGGTTTGCCAGCAATAGTTAAAGGCTATATTGACAGAGTATTCACTTATGGTTTCGCATATAAAGTTGGAGAAAATGGTGTTGAAGGTTTATTAAAAGGTAAAAAAGCCTATTTAATTACACCACATGGTACTCCAAAAGAATATTATGAACCTTCAGGTATGCTGAATTCATTGACACAAACACAAGATGAAGGAATATTTGAATTTAGTGGTATAGAAACCGGAAAACATTTCTATTTTCCAATGATGGGAACTGATCAGTCTCAAAGAGAAGAATATTTGAAAGAAGTTAATGCTTTCTTTAAAAAATAATTCTTCATACTTAATATTAAAAAAAAAGCTGTCTTAATAGACAGCTTTTTTTTTGGAAAATAAGATATTAAAGGATACCTTGATCTAACATTGCATTGGCAACTTTTAAGAAACCAGCAATATTTGCACCTTTTACATAATTTACAAAACCATCAGCTTGTTTACCGTGTTTAACACAAGCAGCATGGATGTTAACCATAATATCATGTAATTTTTCATCAACTTCTTTAGCTGACCAATTGTATTTCATAGAATTTTGTGACATTTCCAATCCTGAAGTTGCAACACCACCAGCATTAACAGCTTTACCAGGTCCGAATAATAATTTATTTTCGATGAAAACTTCAACAGCTTCTGGAGTAGAAGGCATATTAGCACCTTCAGCTACACAAACACAACCGTTTTTAACTAAGTTTAAAGCATCTTCTTTATTTAACTCATTTTGAGTAGCACAAGGAATCGCAACATCACATTTTACTTCCCATGGATGTTTACCTTGGTGGAACTGAGCATTAGGAAATTCAGTAGCGTAAGGTTTTACGATATCTTGATTAGAAGCTCTTAATTCCAATAAATAATCAATTTTTTCACCTGAAATACCATCTGGATCATAGATATATCCATCAGGACCAGAGATAGTAAGAACTTTACCACCTAATTCAGTAACTTTAATAGCAGCACCCCAGCATACATTACCAAAACCTGATAAACAAACTGTTTTACCTTTAAATGATTCACCTTTAGTAGCTAACATTTCTTTTGCAAAATAAACTGCACCAAAACCAGTAGCTTCAGGACGAACCAAACTTCCACCCCAATTAACGCCTTTACCTGTAAGAACGCCAACATGAGTCATAGTTAATTTTTTATACATACCGAACATGAAACCGATTTCACGACCACCAACGCCGATATCACCAGCAGGAACGTCTGTTTCTGGTCCGATAATTCTCCATAATTCTAACATGAAAGATTGGCAGAAACGCATAACTTCATTGTTAGATTTTCCTTTAGGATCAAAGTTAGAACCACCTTTTCCACCACCCATTGGTAATGAAGTTAAGCTGTTTTTGAAAATTTGTTCGAATCCTAAGAATTTCAAAATACTTAAGTTTACACTTGGATGGAAACGTAAACCACCTTTGTAAGGTCCAATAGCGTTATTGAACTGAACTCTGTAACCTAAGTTAACTTGCACTTTACCATTATCATCAACCCATGGCACCTTGAAAGCTAAAATTCTGTCTGGCTCAACTAATCTGTCGATAATACCAGCTGCTTCAAATTGAGGATTTTCGTTTACTACTTCCTCTAATGATTCCAACACTTCGCGAACTGCTTGTAGATACTCTACTTCACCTGGGTGTTTTTTTTCCAGGTCGTTCATTATTTTTTCTAAGTTCATTTTTTAATTGTTTAAATAGTTTATACCAACTCGTTAAAAAAATAACATTGTTACATAAATAACAAGGCAAAATTACACTTATTTCTTTGACTAAAATAATTTTTTGCCAATTATTTTTCAAAATTAGAAAAAAAACTTTTACGTAAAATACTTAAGCGAAAAAAAATTATAAATTATTTTTCTCAACATTGATTATAAGGGTTTTAAAACTATACCTTTATTTTTCTTTCCATCAATTTTTATTATTAAAGGCGATTTAAACCTTACATGTCGTATAAATTCATCTTCATAATATGCATCTTTGCCCGATAAAAATGCTAAATCATAAAATCCATCACTAATAAAGGGATTAATTGTAAAGTAACCAACCCTGAATGAAGTCAGATTTTGAAAAAAATGTGTTCCTTGAGATGGATCTATTCTATAGTGTGCCAAACCAGACTCAACAATAAGTCGTGCAGCAGATATTTGTGGCCATTTTACAGGAATTCCAAGCCATGGATCACTCGACCCCCATCTTCCGGGGCCAACTAAAACATATTGTCTTTCTTCCTTTAAAAACAAATCATTCAGCTTACCAATATCATCAACCATAGCCTGACTTTTAGCAGGATCAAATGAATCTGGTTTTATATACACAATATCATATATATTATCAACTATTCCATTTCCCAGAGCTGAATCACATATTATCAATGCTTCATCTTTTGTAACTTCATTCAAATCTTCTTTTATTGTCTGATCATTATCTACAATAGGTCTAATTTGCAATAAATTAAATATAAATGGCTGGTCAGTTTGCACATCAAGATTAACAGCAAACTCAATTTCAACTGGTTTATTCATTTCTCTTTGAGCTATTTCCAGAACATCTTTCAAAATTTCAGCTAAAGGAAAGGTATTATAATTTAATATATTTGAGAAAGTTATCAGTTTTTTACCTTCATGCTGAATTCCATTTCTTAAAATATTACTCTGAAAATCGTAAGTTGAAGCAATCATTTTTATTGAATTGTCTTTTTCAGCTTCTTTTATTGGAAGTTTAAGAATATTTACACCATCATCAACAGATGCATGAAAGCTATCTTTATTTAAATCAAGTGCATAAAAATATTTTTGAGTTTCTCTTAAGGCCATTTCAGTAGATGACAGCTGCAATACTTTCTTTGGAAAATTTGGGGAAAAACGTAATGTATTGCCTCCATCTACAATATATTTTCCTAAGCCCAAAGCTATATTTACAATCCCTTCTTCAGGTTTTTCAGGTTCTATGGGATAAAAATTTATTGAACGTGCAACACCTGACATCGCGGGATAAAACCTATCATTATAAGGCTGTCCACATACTTCCTGCATCACGATTCCCATTTTCTCTTCATCAATAACATTTTTGGTTGCAGTCATATATGCCTTGCTATCTTTGTAATAAACAGATGCATATACACTTTTAATTGCAATACTAAGCTTTTCAACCATTAAATCAGTATCATTTATATATGGTATCATATAAGTAGAATAAATACCAGCGAAAGGTTGATAATGTGAATCTTCAAGCAAACTAGAAGAGCGGATTGCAATTGGCTTTTTAACAACACAAATAAATTTATACAAATCACCTAATATTCTATCGGGCAAATGAGATTCAACAAAAGCATGTAGCAATTCAACATTTGATTTTTCGGCCAAAGCCATTTCATAAAGGTGATTTTCTTCCATAAACTCATCAAAAACATCGGTTCCTAAAACAACCGTACGTGGGATTGTTATAATTACATTATCATATTTATCCACCATTCGGTTTCTTTTCAGGAGCGAATCAATAAAAGCCAATCCCCGAGCCTTCCCTCCTATTGAGCCACTGCCTATTCTTGCAAATATCAGATATTCATCAAATTTATCCCTATAAAAATCTGCAATAATTCCTCTTCCTTTATTAGTTCTGTATCTGGCAATTGCATCAAATATATAATTTCTAACTTCATCAAGATTCTTAAAATCTTCAAATTTTAACACCTTAAACATATCTGCTATTGGAAATATTGCTCTGGCATACAACCATTTGGAAAAATGATTATTACTGATATGATAAAAGAAGGAATCATCAGGTATGTCATAAATACATTCTTGCAGATTTTTCAAATCACTAACTCTCATAATCTCTTCCTTAGAAAAAGGATTGCGAAAAACGAAATCGCCAAATGAAAAATTATCAAGTATAAAGTTCTTTAATTCATAAGAATAAGCTTTTGAGTTTTTATCAATAAAGCCTACTTTCATTTCTTCGGCACGGGCACGATTCTCTGCTTCAGATGATTGCAATAAAAAAGGGAGATCAACATCTGTATTTCTAACAATTTCACAAAATCTGAAACCGGCATTTTTATTCATAACGCCATAAGCTTTAAATCTGATATCTGAAATAATTCCCAGCAGATTATTTCGATATTTTTCATATAACTCTATTGCTTCTTCATAATTGGTTGCCATCAGAATTTTAGGACGTCCGCGCATACGCATCATTTTCTGATGTTCATTTAAGCCCTCAGTCATAAATTTTAATGATTGCTTGAAAATCAATTTATACAGATTTGGTAAATAACTAGAATATAATCTTATTGAATCTTCAACCAATAATAAACTTTGAACTCCAACTTCGTTTACATCATGATCTACATTCATTTTATCTTCTATCAACTTAATGATAGCCAGCATAATATCAGCATTACCTAGCCAACAGAAAACATAGTCAATTGAACTCATATCACCAGTATCCATTTTCATAGTTACTTCTCGTGAAAAAGGAGTAAGGACTACAATTGGTTTATTTGGATATTTTATTTTGATTTGTTTGGCAAATTCAAATATATCAACATCACCTAAATCAAGCATTGTGATAACTAAATCAATTTTATCTTCACGCAAAACCTTAAATGCTTCATCGGCAGTTGAAACCTGTATAAAATGTGGCGGATATCTTAAATTTAATGATACATATTCATTAAATATCTGTTCTTCAATTCTTCCATCACCCTCTAAAGTAAAAGCATCATATTTACTGCATATTAAAAGAACTTTACTTATTCTTTTAGTCATCAAATTATCAAATGAAGTTTCAGTAAAATAAAACTTTTTTATGTCCTTAACTTTCTTTTCTTTATGATACATATTCAATAGTTTATGTCTTGATTAAGCATAGTTAAATGCTTCAAAAAAAAATGTTTTCCTGATACTAAATTATAAAAAAATGTTGAAATAAACAGAAAACAATTACAAAATACTAAAATTTATATAAAATCAACAAAAGAAAAATGACTTTGTTACAATGCTATGTTTAATATTATTAAATGATTTTTTATATGATTTTAAAAACGAATGAATTATAATTAAAAAAATAGATTTGAGCAATTACATAAAAAGCAGTACTTTTGCCGCTTAATTTTTTTTTAACCAATATTTATTTATGCAAGACACAACAACTATCAGAATCATTGATTCTACATCAAATCCAGCGCCGCTTGGATTATTAGGTTTCGGTTTAACAACTGTATTATTAAATTTAGCTAATGCTGGATTAATCCCTTTAACAAGTATGATAATGGGTATGGGAATTTTTGTTGGCGGAATTGCCCAACTTTTTGCCGGAGTTATGGAATGGAAAAAAAACAACACATTTGGCACAGTGGCATTCACTGCCTACGGAGCTTTCTGGATTTGTTTAGTTGCAACCTGGATACTTCCGAAAACTGGCGTTGCACTAGCTGCAGATGAAGTTTCAATGGGATGGTTTCTAACTTTATGGGGCATTTTCTCATTAGGAATGTTTATCGGAACTTTTAGAATAAGTTGTGCGTTACAATTTGTTTTTGGCACTCTGGTTATTCTTTTTGCGTTATTAGCAATTGCTGATTTCACAGGGAATCACACAATTAAACAAATTGCTGGTTATGAAGGCATTGTGTGTGGGTTAGGTGCTATTTATACATGTTTAGCACAAATATTAAATGAGCTTTATGGCAAAGAATTGCTGCCTTTAGGAGTAGTGAAAAAATAAAAAGTACATGGAAAACAATAAAAAAGGGAGCTAAAAGCTCCCTTTTTTATTGCTAAAAATCTCCTTCGTCGGAACCACCTCCCGAATTATCAATAATTTTCTTTTTTGCTTTTTGTTTTAAGCCACCATTTATTTTATAACTTAATGTAAGAAATGCTGCCTGAGATTGACGTTTACGGTACATAGTAGAATAGAAGTTATTCCCATAAGCATCTACATCAAAACGTTGTGTATTAAATATATCACTAACTCTTAAACTTACAGAAAATTTATCTTTCATAAAATCTTTTTTCATTGCGATATCTGCTGAATAGGTTTCATACATTTTGCCTTGAGGTGTAATAATCGGAGCTCTGTAATTTGCTGAAATCTGAATAGTCAAATTCTTTAATAAAGTCATATTTGAATTTAATTTAGACGTCCAACTATAATTATCTGTTGAGATACTTCCATCAATGCTATTTCCCTCAATTAAAGTTCTGAAATAACTGAAATTAGCATTTATTCTCCACCATTTTGTAATTTCATGTTCCAATATCAAATCAACACCATAAGAGGTTCCTTTTGATAAATTTTCACTGGTCATATAGCTAATTCCATCATTTCCCAAATAGCTTATTCTTTTGATTACATCATTAATCTGTCTATAATAAATTGAGGTATAAAAACTACTCTTATTCCAATATTTTGAATGTCCAAGTTCAAATGAATTAATATATTCAGGCTTTAAATATGGATTACCATAATCAATAACCAATGGATTACTATAATCTTTAAAAGGATTTAAATTATAAATATTGGGTCTGTTTACTCTTCTGCTGTAACTAAATTGCATTTCATTTTTATTGGGCAATTTTTTTGAAATATGTAAAGTAGGATAAATGCTGAAATAATTGTTTTCAAATGTTTTAACCTGTGTAATTTGCTCGGCTGTAGTAAATGCCTGTTCTAATCTCAATCCAATTTGAACAGAAACTTTATCCCATTCTTTTGATAAAGTACCATATACAGCATTAATGCTTTCTGTATAAATAAAATGATTAACTGAATTAGTATCAATAACATAAGATTTTGAAATATAATCAAAATTATTCAGTTGAAAATCATTATCAACTTTACGGTAAATTCCCTGAAAACCGGTTTCTAATTTTAGCTTTTCATTAAAAGGCAGTATATAATTAATTAAAGCACTGCCATTTTCAGAATTCCCATTATTCAATTGTTGCTGTATTTCATCAAAGCCTGTAAATGGAATAAAATTTTCGAGAAAACTATGGTTATTCATATCGGTATTTTCCGAATCTTTTGATTTTGAGTAAGAAAAATCTGCAGTTAATTCTCTGTTTTTTTTCTCAAAAGTCTTTTTATAATTCAGATTTAACGAATTAGAATTTTCATCTTCACTTTCAATATTCTTTTGATAAAATTGTTCGTAAGTAGCTTGATTATAATCATTTGAATAACTATATAAATTCTGATCCCTTGTGCTTTTATCTTTACCAATTTGTCCAGAAATTGTCAATGTATTCTTACGGTTTATATACCAATCAAAACCCAATTTTACACTATTGTCATTCATTTTTCGTTTCATATCAGAATGCTGTCTGGTATAAGAACTTGTATCGTTCATAGTTACTTTTCTATAAGTATCACCATAGCCTCTTCCTTGAAACCATCTTCCATCCCACGAACTAAAAATATTAAATTTTGAAGTACTATAATTTAAATTTACAGAGCTATTATATCTGTCACCTGTTCCAATACTGGTTGAAATTAAACCATTTAAGCCTTGAGCTGTTTTTTTCTTCAGTTTAATATTTATAATTCCCGACATTCCATCAGGATTATATTTGGCTGAAGGGTTGGTAATTATTTCAATTGCCTCAATAGAACTTGCCGGTATTTGTTCAAGAATTGCTTGTCGGCTCATACCTGAAAGGTTTGAAGGCCTTCCATCAACTAGAATATTTACGTTTGTTGAACCCCTTAAGCTAACATTTCCATCAATATCTACGGTTACAGCAGGTATATTTTGCATTACATCAACTGCAGATCCTCCGGCACTCACGAGATTTTTATCAACATTTACAACTTT
This sequence comes from Bacteroidales bacterium, assembly GCA_023251515.1. Classification (GTDB taxonomy): domain Bacteria; phylum Bacteroidota; class Bacteroidia; order Bacteroidales; family JACABE01; genus JACABE01. Next base: position 150,034 of record JAHEYQ010000001.1, on the reverse strand, counting down.
TTTATCCAGAGAATATTCCATCATTCTTTTTTCTGCAGTAATATTAACCTCACCTAATGTACTGCTTGATGGTTCAAACTTTATTTGTCCAAGGTTTTTATTTGGTTCTTTCGGATTTACCATAATATCGGGTATTCTTAAACTTGAGTAACCAATAAAACTAACAACCATATAATATTTACCAAATGGTACTTTCTCTATAGTAAACTGTCCTTTCTGATTGGTAATAGCTCCGTTTACCATTGAAGAATCTTTCTGACGAAACAACACAAGATTAGCATATTCAACAGCTTGTGAAGTTAATTTATCAACAACAATGCCAGACACATTTCCTAAATTACCTGACATTCCGCCTCCACCACCAGTATGAGGCATACCACTATTTGGCTGATTTTGTGCATAAATATTAAAAAAAGTAAGATAAGTTAAAATTACAGTAGTAATTCCGGCTTTTTTAATTAGTTGCATTTATTCTATTTTTAATTTGCAAAAGTAATTCTTATTAATAATCCATTTAATATCATTAACATCTCTTAACACAGAGCTAAAAAACCTGAATTTGACAATGATTTTAATAAAAACTTGCGTAATCCTTTTAAATTATCTTTAAAAAAAATTACACTACTTTTAGCAATATAGCAAAGAATCTTTAAAGATTTATCAAATACTAATTATAATTGGAAATTATTTTTTAAATTTGCACTTGAATAAATATACTATATTTAATAGTACTTATCAAATAAATAAATCTTGTTTCTTATATAAATGATTATCAATAATAATACACCAATTTTCGTCACACAACCAACATTACCTTCTCTTGATGAGTTCGTTAAATCTCTAGAAGAAATATGGGAAAGTAAATGGCTAACCAATAACGGAAAGTTTCATCAGGAACTTGAATCAGAGTTATGTAAATACTTGGGCGTGAAATATTGCAGTTTGTTTTCCAATGGAACACTTGCATTAATAGTTGGTTTACAGTCATTAAGAATAACAGGTGAAGTAATTACAACTCCATATAGTTTTGTTGCTACAACTCACTCTCTTCATTGGAATGGGATAAAACCTGTATTTTGTGATATCAATGAACATGATTTTAATATTAATCCTAATAAAATTGAAGCATTAATTACACCCCAAACCACTGCTATACTTCCTGTGCACGTTTATGGAAACCCATGTAATTTTGAAAAGATTGGGAAAATAGCAGATACTTATGGATTAAAAGTATTGTATGACGCTGCCCATGCTTTCGGTGTAAATATTAACGGACAATCAATTTTAAATAATGGAGATATGTCTATTCTTAGTTTTCATGCTACTAAAGTTTTTAGCACTATTGAAGGAGGAGCTATAATTACAAATGATAAAAAATTAAAAGAACGAATAGATTATTTAAAAAACTTTGGATTTGCAGACGAGGTAACAGTTGTAGCACCTGGTATAAATGCAAAAATGAATGAAGTGCAAGCTGCTTTTGGATTACTACATTTAAAAAATATTGAATCAGAAATACTTAAACGTAAAGCTATAGCAATAACTTATCGAAATCAATTAGAAAATATTAATGGCATAAAAACATACAATGATTTTGAAGGTGTTAAACACAATTACTCTTACTTTCCTGTTTTAATACAAAAAGATTTTCACAAAACTAGAAATGAAGTGTATCAATTGCTCAAAGAACACAATATTTTTTCAAGACGTTATTTCTATCCATTAATAAGCCAATTCCCTACTTACAAGGAATTGCCATCTTCTTCTTCAAATAACTTACCTATTGCTGAAAAAATAACAGAAGAAATATTATGTTTACCTATTTATGGCGATTTGAAGCCGGAACAAGTTGATAAAATTGTGCAACTTATTATTAAATAGCTTTATATGGAGCAAATAATTTTATTTGGAGCAGGTGGTCATGCAAAAGTAATTGCAAGTATTATAGAAAAACAAAACAAATATATAATTGCAGGTTTTTTTGACAATTTAAATTTACAGAACAATAAATTAGGTAATTATACTATTTTTCACAGTTTTTCTGATATTAAACAGCATAATATCAGAAAAGGAATTATTGCAATAGGTCATAATCAATTGCGTCATAAATTTTTCAAATTAATTATAAGCAGTTTACCTGAAATGGAATTTGTTTCAATAATTGATACTTCAGCTCAAATAGCAAGAGATGTTGAAATAGGAGATGGAAGTGTAGTAATGCCATTAACATGCATACATTGTGGATCAGTAATTGGTGCTCATAGTATTGTAAATACAAAAGCTTCTTTAGATCATGATAATTATTTGGGTAATTTTGCAAGTGTATCACCTGGTGTTACAATTGGAGGCAATTCGAGTATTCTTGATTTTGCTTTTATCGGCTTAGGATCTAATATTATACAAAAAATAACTATAGGAAAAAATGTTATAATCGGCTCAGGATCAACGGTCTTAAAAAATATTCCCGATAATGTTGTTGCTTTTGGAAGTCCATGTAAAATAATTAGACCCATAAATGATTTTGAAAATTATATATAATAGATGAATATGTTTTTTTTAAAAAAAATAAAATATTTTGGATTTGGAGTAAAATGCCCTTTATGCAATTCCATGATTAGGAATTATTTACCTTTAGATAAAAAGTATAGCATTGATATAGCTATCAATGGTATTATTTATGGAGTAAATGATTATGAAACGTTGAATACGAAAAATTTTATGTGTCCTGTTTGTGGTGCTGATGACAGAACTAGATTATATGTATTATATTTAAAAGAAAAACTAAAAGAAAGTAATAAAACAAATAAAATATTTCAATTGCTTCACTTTGCACCAGAAAGACCCTTACAGCAAATATTAAAAAAATATCAATTTATTAAGTATCGTTCTGCTGATTTATATATGAATGAAGTTGACGATAAAGTAGATATAACCAATATGAATATATATGCTGATAATACTTTTGATATTATAATTTGTTCACACGTTTTAGAACATATTATTGATGTTAACAAAGCAATTAGCGAATTATATCGAATAATGAAACATGGGTCGTGGGCTATTATAATGGCACCTGTTTTACCAGAATTGCCCGAAGATTATGAAAATGAAACTATAGTTTCACCTGAAGACAGATTGAAATTTTTTGGACAAGATGACCATGTTCGAGTTTTTTCTAAAAAAGGATTTGTAAATAAATTAAAAAATAACGGGTTTATTGTAAACGACTTAGGTATTGAATATTTTGGAAAAGATAGTTTTGTCAAATATAATATTACTTCAAAAAGTGTTTTATATATTATAGAAAAAACTTAATACATGCCAAAAGTTAGTGTTTTAATGCTTGTTTATAATCATGATGCCTTTATAAGGCAAGCATTAGATAGTATTTTAATTCAAGAAGTAAACTTTGATTATGAAATTGTTGTAGGAGATGATTGCTCAACAGATAATAGTTTATCTATTTTAAAAGAATATGCAGTAAAATATCCTAATAAATTAAAAATAATCAGTCATACTTCAAATGTAGGTATTTATCAAAATTTACTAGCAGTATTTCAATCTTGCAAAGGACAATATATTGCAATGCTTGAAGGTGATGATTTTTGGACATCGTCAACAAAATTGCAACAACAAATAGATTTTCTAGATAAAAATCCAGATTTTTCAATTTGTTTTCATAGAGTAAGTGTTTTTAATAATCAGAACAGTAAGTTGATATATAATTTTCCTAAGAAAAACTATAAACTAATATCAACAGTTGACGATTTATTAAAGCATAATTTCATTCAAACATGCTCGGTAGTTTATAGAAATGGATTAATTAAAACAATACCTGAATGGTTTTCTTCTTTAAAATTAGCAGATTGGCCACTTCACATTCTTCATGCAGAACATGGTAAAATAGGCTATATCAATCAAATAATGGGAGCTTATCGCGTACATGGAAAAGGTGTTTGGTCTGGTAATAATTTGACTTACAGAAATACCGAAGTTATTAAAATGTTAGAAGCAATAAACCTGCACACTAAACAAAAATACATTGATATTATTAATGCAACTATTACAAATTTATATTTTGATATTGTACGCTTAGCCATTGACACAAAGAATTGGAATAATTTTACTAATTATTTTGAAACATTTGTCTGTAGAAGCATAAATAGAAATAAAGATTATAAAATAAAAATGCTTAGAATTAAATTAAAGTACTTTTTAAAAAAATATTTACCATTTTTACATAATATAATTAAATATTTGAAAAACAAGGTAGTACAACTAATAATTGCTATGCAATGAATTTAATTAAAACATCTGTTTTAACAGGATTTTCTACATTTATTAAGATTATTAGTGGATTTGTAATCAATAAAATGATTGCTATATATATTGGTCCCAGCGGATTGGCACTAATTGGTCAACTACAAAATTTTATTACGATTACAATGACCTATGCCAACGGTGCAATTAGCAATGGTATAATAAAATATGTTTCTGAATATAAAAACGAAGAAGAAAAAAAAACAAAAATAATTAGTAGTGGATTAAGAATCAGTTTGTTTTGCTCGATATCAATTGGAATTATTCTATTATTATTCTGCAAAAAAATATCTTTTCTTGTCTTAAAAACAGACGTTTATTATCAAATTATTTTACTTTTTGGATTTACCATTATATTATTTGCATTGAACGCTTTTTTGTTAGCCGTTTTAAATGGTTTGAGAGAAATTAAAAAGTTTGTTACTATCAACATTTTATCAAGCATTTTTGGCTTATTATTAACATGTTTACTTATTGTTTTATATCAATTAAAAGGAGCTTTAATAGCATTGGTCATCAACCAATCTGTTGTTTTTTTCATAACATTATTTTATATACTTAAAAGCAAATGGTTTAATGCAAAATACTTCTTTTCGGCATATGATAAACAATACGTATTAAAACTAATGGGTTTTTCATTAATGGCAATAACAACAGCATCTACTTATCCCGTTTCGTTAATCATTATTAGAAAATATATTGGACAAAATCTTTCATGGGATCAAGCTGGATATTGGGAAGGTTTATGGCGAATTTCGGAAGTATATTTAATGTTGATAACTACTTCTTTATCTGTATATTATTTACCTCGTTTATCCGAGTTAAAACAAAAAATTGAGCTTAGAAAAGAAATATTTTATGTTTATAAAATCACAATTCCAATAGTGCTTCTGATGTCAACTTGTATTTTTATCTTTCGCCCTCTAATTATTAGAATCTTATTTACATCAGACTTTTTACCTATGTTACCATTGTTTAAGTATCAGTTAATAGGCGACATGCTAAAAATTTCTGGTTGGATATTATCATACATATTAGTTGCAAAGGCAAGAATAAAAATATTTATTTTAACAGAAATTATATTTAGTATTAATTTTGTATTCTTTTCAATATTATTTATAAACATAATTGGCTTAAAAGGGGTAACCATAGCTTATGCTTTGAATTATTTCCTTTATTTACTAACAATGATTGTTATTTTTAGAAAAATTTTATTTAAGAAAAATGGATAAATACGCTTCATTGGAACGACTTAGAACTTCAATTATCAATTTTCTTATTACGATTTTGATTTTTATAGTAATTGTTGACCCCAATAATAATATTTTTTACATTAAAGATATTGTTTTTGCTTTAATCATTCTTTTCTGGGCTTATACTTTATTTTTTTATTCTTTTAATATTCCTAGAAAAATTATAATTATTTTCATATTTTTGATAATAATAATGCCCCTATATTCAGTTATTATAGCATATATAAATGGCAATGTAATTACAATTCAAGCTCCATATATTAAATCTTTTTTTTTCTTATTATTATTACCAGTTTTGATAAATCTAAATATTAATATTACACAAAGGTTTCATTATATTGGTTTTATGATTTCAATTATTGTTCTAATTAGCTTAATTTTATTTTATACTGCCAACGATCTATTTGAAATAATATATCATTATTTGGTTGAAGACAAACAAGTTGCAGTTTCAAGAGGCTATGAATATCAGGGATATAAAATGTTTAATCTTTTTTACAAAACTTCTCCTCTACTACTATTTCCATTAGGCTATTATTTTCAAAAACTCTTTTTCAATACTGAAATTAAAAAGAAAAAAGTTAAATATATTTTTTCAATTCTATTAATTTCAGTCGCATTTATTTTTTCCAGCACAAGAGCAAATATTATTATTTTTTTTGTGTTACTAATAATATATTCAATGTATTATATATTTATTAATAACAGGAAAATATTCTGGTTTTCGATCATTTTTTGTTTCGTTTGTATTATTTATTTACTAACCAATATATTACATCAATTCAGCCAGTCAGAAACATCAAACAGTATCAAAATAAATCATATATTAGATTACATAAACCTTTTTAAATCAGATACAAATATACTCTTTTGGGGGCAGGGATTTAATTCAAGTTTCTATTCAACTTATTACAACAGTTATATCAATGTAACTGAATTATCTTATTTTGAATTTATCAGAATATTCGGATTACCAGTAACGTGTATTTTCATCACTCTTTTATTGTATCCTGTTTATATTTTTTATAAAAACTATAAACAATATTACACATTTCGTTATATTCCAATATCTTACTTGTTTTATTTAATAATTGCAGGAACCAATCCACTGTTATTAAGTTCAACGGGAATGATTGTTATTGTATATGTTTATTCTATAATGTATTTAAATTCAAAAGATTATATTAAATCAGAACCAAATTTCAAATTAAAATGAATAAAATAACCATATTATTAGCTGTTTACAATGGGGAAAAATATTTGCAAGAGCAATTAGACTCAATTGTAAATCAAACTTATACTAATTGGAAATTATATATAAGAGATGATGGCTCTATTGATAGTAGTATTGAAATAATTAACAACTTTGCCTCCAGATATCCTTCTAAAATTCAATTAATTAATGATAATTTGAATAATTTGGGTTCCTGTAATAATTTCTTTCAATTATTGAAATATTCTGAAACTTCTGAATTTTATATGTTTGCCGATCAGGATGATGTGTGGAACTATAATAAAATTGAAATATCTTTAAATGCCATTTTAAAAATTGAAATATCAGAAAAATTCAAAAAGCCAATACTTTTACATACTGATTTAGAAGTTGTTGATACAAATCTCAATCAGATATCACCTTCATTTTGGAAATATCAGCAAATGGATGTAAAAAATGCCAATAACTATAATAAAATATTGGTACAGAATATTGTAACAGGATGTACTATTATTTTTAATCATAAATTAAAAGAAAAAATGCGATTTCTACCAGATAATGTTTTTGTTCATGATTGGTGGATAGCCTTAGTTGCATCTGTTTTTGGCAGAATAGATTCTATTGAAGATAAAACATTGAAATACAGACAACATCTAAGTAATGTAGAAGGCGCAAAACAAAGCGGTAATCTGCATTTCATTAACAGACTTTTCAAATTAAATGAAGTTAGAAATGCTCTGGAAAATTCTGTTTTTCAAGCAAAAGTATTTTTAGAAATGTATAAAGACAAAATGAATAACGAACAAATTGAATCCTTTGAAATATTTTCTAATCTTTTCTCTTATAATTGGGTTAAAAGAAGATATATTCTAATTAAATATGGAATTATTAAAAGTAAATTTATCAGAAATATCGGATTATTTTTAGCAGCATAAATTATGATATCAGTTTGTATTCCAACATATAATGGCGAAAAATATATACTTAGACAATTAAATTCAATTTTAATCCAATTGAGTGAAATTGATGAAATTATAATTTCAGATGATAGTTCAAATGATAATACAATTAACATTATCAAATCTTTAAATGACAACAGAATTAAAATTTCAGAAAACAACAAATTCAATAGTCCTGTTTATAATATGGAAAATGCTTTAAAAATGGCTAATGGTGATTATATTTTTATGGCTGATCAGGATGATATCTGGATTGAAAATAAAGTTTCAGAAATGTTGAAATATTTAAAATATTATAATTTAGTTATAAGTAATGCAAGCATAGTTGATAAGAATGAGAAAATTATTACAGAATCTTATTTTGATTGGAAAAGATCAGGTAAAGGTTTTTGGAAAAACTATATAAAAAACTCATATATTGGTTGTGCTATAGCTTTTGACAGAAAAATACTGCAAAGATCTCTACCATTTCCCAAAAAACTAGCTATGCACGATGTATGGATTGGATTAATTGCGGAAACTTTTGGAAAGGTATTTTTCTTAGATAAAAAATTAATTTTGTATCGCCGTCATGAAGCAAACCTTACATATTCTATAAACAGAACAGAAAACAATTTATCTGATAATTCTCTGATTTACAAACTATCATATAGATTCATTATTCTTATCAATATTGTCAAACGAATAATAAACAGATAAAATGAGAAAAAAAATTAAATTGGTTTCATTATTTGTTTATACTGGTGATGATGACAATATCAGAATAAATACAGTTTACGATTTGTTATCCCAACGAAATGATTTAGAACTAATTACTACTGATTTTAATCACAGAAGCAAAATAAAACATCAAATAAATAATTCAAAAAGAAATTTAAGGCTAATAAATGTTCCTGAATATAAAAAAAATCTTAGCCTTAAAAGGTTTTATAGCCATGGTATTTTTGCTTACAAATTGTATAAATATCTGAAATCAATCAAAGAAAAACCTGATGTTATTTATTGCATAGTACCAACAATATCAAGTGGATATGCTTGTGCGTTAATTTGCAAAAAATTTAATATTAAACTTGCAATTGACGTAATAGATTTATGGCCAGAGTCTTTTATCGCGATTTTACCATTTAAGAAAATTTTCGAACTAATTACATTGCCATGGAAATTGTTAGCAAATAAAGTATATTCCTATGCAGATTATTTATATGCGGAATCAATTGAATATGCATATATTGCTCAAAAATTCAATATAAAAACAAAAGTAATACCAGTATATTTGGGAACTGATGTTGAAAAGTACAATGATTTAATTTCAAAAAGCAAAATTTCAATTTCTAAACCTGAAAATGAAATCTGGATTTGTTATGGAGGTGGAATGGGAAATAGTTACGATTTTGATGTAATTCTGGATGCAATTAAAGAGATAAATTTAATGAATAGATTTCAATTTAAACTGATTTTTATTGGAGGTGGTTTAAAACAAACACATATTCAGGAATTTATAAATAAAAATGAATTACCTTCTACTATTACTGGATTTTTACCTTATCAGGATTTTTTAAAATATTTATCATTCTGCGATATAGCTTTAAATTCGTTCAATAAAAACACAAAAGTTGTTCATTCATACAAATTTAACGACTATATTTTGGCAGGTTTGGCAATTGTGAATAACCTAAAAGGAGAAACTGCAGATTTAATAAATAAATATAAATTAGGCCTGAATTTTGATTACAAAAACAACTTACTGAAAGATAAATTAGTATATTTGCTGGAAAATCAATCTGAAATTGCAGAGATGAAAATGAATTCGATATATGTTGCTAATAATGTTTTGAATACAAAAATTATCTATAAAGAAATGCTTGCACAAATTGAAAGTTAGTATATGTTCAGAAAATTATATTTATCACCATTTGGTTTAATTATTTCATTGATATTGAATTTTATAGCCTTAATAAAAAAACCATTTATGGTTTATGGCTTTTATAATAGAAAAACAAAAAAATTCTTTAAGAAAACGAGAATTAGTTCTTCAACAGTTTTAATTAATAAAAACAATATTGATATTGCTGATAATGTATGGATTGGACATTATTGTGTATTGGATGGCATTGGTGGTATTAAAATTGGAAAAGGTGTTCAAATTGCTTCTCATTCATGTGTTTACACACATAGCAGTCAAAATGCTATACGAATGATGGGCGATAAATATATTGATATTCCAGCCGAATACAGAGAAGGCTATATTATTAAGAATGTTGAAATTGGAGACTTCACTTTTATCGGAACTTCAAGTATAATTTTACCTGGAACTATCATTGGAAAAGCTTGTCTGATAGGTGCCGGAAGTGTCGTAAACGGTTATTTCCCTGATTTTTCTGTGATTGTTGGAAATCCTGCAATTATTAAAGGTGATACCAGAAATATTGATAAAAGATTGATTATCAATATAAAAAACAAAGAAAACTACTATAATCCTGAATTCCTTAAAAATAAAGCCTAAATGCTAAAATTTTACAACAAAGAAATTCATGAAAATATATTTTATTACCTAATAATAATATATTCATTTTCAATTCCTTTATGGAGAAATATTACACCAATAATTATCATTTTATTGTTCATTAACTGGCTATTAGAAGCTGATTTCAAAAATAAATTTCAGAGAATTAGAAAAAAACCACAAATTTATTACTTCGTTACATTTATAGCATTTTATCTGGTTCATTATTTGGGTTTTATCAATACAATAAATTACGAATTTGCCAGATTTGATCTAGAAATCAAAATGACTTTTTTGCTTTTTCCACTTTTATTATTCTCAAGCAATACTAATATTATTGATGCTAAAAAACTTAAGTATATTTTTCTTGCTTATATCAACGGGTGTTTTATCTCATTTTTAATCAGTTTATTAAATTCAATTTTACTTTTTATTTCTACTGGAGATTTAATGTGGTTCTTTTATGTTTATATTTCTTATTTTTATCATTCCAGTTACATTTCCATGTATATTATTTTTGCAATCGGATTAATCTGCTATCTATTGATTGAAAATAAGATAAGATATAAATTAAGCAAAATAGCTTTATATTTTTTACTTATTATTTTTTCTGCATATATTATAGTTTTAAGTTCGAAAGCCGGAATAATTTGCTTGTTTATTACTTCATTTTTAGTTTATATTTATCTGCTAATGAAGAAAAAAAAGGTAATAATTAACAGTATATTTTTCATTATTAGTCTTATTATCATCTATTTGGGAATAAAAAGTATTCCAACATCAATAAACAGATTAACACCAGCATTAGAAGCCGTAAGAGCAGAAAAAAGAGATATAAATATGGAAGACGGTACTGTTCAGCGTATTGAAATATGGAAATGTTCTTTGGAATTATTGAGGGAAAATCCGATTTTAGGTGTTGGTACCGGTGATGTTAAAGATGAATTGCTCAGAAAATACGACGAAAAAGGAATGACATTTGCCAAATCATTTAAGTTAAATTCACATAATCAATACTTACAAACATCTGTTGCCTTGGGAATTATCGGCTTACTGTCTTTAATTGTTATGCTGCTAACTCCATTGATTTATGCTTTAAGAAATAAAAATTATATTTACTTTTTCTTCCTGATAATTGTAGGATTCAGTATTTTGGTAGAATCTATGTTTGAAAATCAGGCTGGTGTTTTATTTTTTACTTTCTTCAATACTTTATTATTTCTAATGACTGACAGAATTAGCTTAAATGCAAAATAACAGCATTATAGCAATAAACACTTAGTAGTTGATAATTTTATTTATAAGGTGTTTATAATTATCAGGCTTTTCTTAACTTTGTACAAAATATTTCTATTATGATTGCAGAATATAATGATGACAGTATCAAATCCTTAGAGTGGAACGAACATATCCGTTTGCGTCCCGGTATGTATATCGGGAAATTGGGTGATGGAGCTTCGCAGGATGACGGTATTTATGTTCTTGTTAAAGAAATAATTGATAATGCAATTGATGAATTTGTAATGGGTTCTGGAAGAAATATTGAAATTTCTATAAAAGAACAAAAAGTCAGCATCAGAGATTATGGTCGTGGTATGCCATTAGGAAAGGTAATCGACTGCGTTTCAAAGATTAATACCGGTGCTAAATATGATTCAAAAGTATTTCAGAAAGCTGTTGGATTAAACGGAGTTGGTACAAAAGCCGTTAATGCCCTTTCTTCCTATTTTAAAGTTCAGTCGATAAGAGAAGGAAAAACCAAGGTTGTAGAATTTTCGAAGGGTATTGTTACCAATGAACAGAATATTGTTGATTCAGATCAAAGAAACGGAACAATCATTACTTTTATCCCTGACAATGAGATTTTCGGTCAATATCATTATATTGATGAATATCTTGATAAAATGCTTTGGAATTATGCATATCTGAATAATGGACTTACGCTTTCTTTTAATGGAAACCGATATACAGCCAAAAACGGATTGCTTGATTTACTGGAAAGTAACATCAATGGCTCAACTGTTTATCCAATTATTCACATAAAAGAAGTTGACTTAGAATTTGCATTTACTCATAGTTCAAGTCAGTATATTGAGGAATATTTTTCGTTTGTAAACGGACAACACACTACTCAAGGCGGTACACATCAGGCTGCTTTTCGCGAAGCAATTGTAAAAACAATCAGAGAGTTTTACAAAAAAGATTTTGAACCTAGTGATATCCGCAGTTCCATAGTGGCAGCTCTGAGTATCAAGATTCAAGAACCTGTTTTTGAATCGCAGACAAAAACCAAATTAGGCTCGATGTATATGGAGCCAAATGGTGCAAGCGTTAGAAACTATATTAACGATATTGTTAAACGAAATCTTGATAATTATTTGCATATCAACTCTGAAACAGCAGAATTGCTTCTTCGCAAAATTCTACAATCGGAAAAAGAACGCAAAGAAATGGCTAATATTAAAAAGGCTGCCAAAGAAAGTGTAAAGAAAGTAAGTTTACATAATAAAAAATTGAGAGATTGCCGTCTTCATTACAATACAAATGATGAAAGAAAATTAGAAACAACATTATTTATTACAGAAGGAGATTCTGCAAGTGGTTCAATCACCAAATCGAGAGATGTGAATACTCAGGCGGTTTTCAGTTTAAGAGGTAAACCATTAAATTGCTATGGTTTAACCAAAAGAGTAGTTTATGAAAACGATGAATTTAATTTATTGCAGGCTGCTTTAAATATTGACGAAGATATTGAAAACCTGAGATATAACAATATTGTAGTTGCAACTGATGCCGATGTTGACGGAATGCACATCCGTATGCTATTATTGGCTTTCTTTCTTCAATTTTATCCTGAAGTTGTGAAATCAGGTCATTTGTATATTTTGCAAACACCTTTGTTTAGGGTTCGTAATAAACAGAAAACCATTTATTGCTATTCGGAAGAAGAAAGAGTAAATGCTATTTCTCAATTGGGTACTAATCCGGAAATTACACGATTTAAAGGACTTGGAGAGATTTCACCCGATGAATTCCGCAATTTTATTGGTCCGAATATTCGATTAGAACCGGTTATTCTGAAAAAAGATTCATCAATAAAGCAAATTCTTGAATTTTATATGGGCAAAAATACGCCTGACAGACAAAATTTTATCATCGATAATTTAAGAATAGAACTCGATAATCTGGAAATTAATCCCAGAGTTGCATAATTTTAATAATAAAGCTTAACTTTGCAGCAGTTTTATAAATATTGAAGAAGTTTTTATCCATATTAGTAATTTGTACCTTGGTTTTCCATTTATTTGGATATTTTGCCGTATTTAAAGTAATGCAGTTTAATATTAAAAAACAAATCAAAACTACTATAAAACAAGGTGTACCTGAAAACGTACTGCATTGTTTCAGATTTCCAACTGATAAGAACTTGCAGAAAAAAATGGGTATTAAATGGTTAGAGAAAAAAGAATTTTCATACAAAGGCAATATGTATGATGTTGTTAGCAAAGTGGTTGATGGCGATTTTATTATTTACAAATGTGTAAATGATACGCAGGAAAAAACTCTTTTTGCCGGTTTGGACAAACAGGTTAAAAACAGTATGAATAAAGATTCTAACAAATCGAAAACTCTTAATTTACTTTTGAAATTCAATGTTTTATATATTAATCAACCAAAACTGCAACTAAATCCTGATTTCTACACTTCAGAACTGACATATCATTTTAAACTTAAATATTTCTACAATTTAAGCAAAGAAATTTTAACCCCTCCTCCACAAATTTCTTGATTAAAACTTTTCTTTTTTTATATCAATAATCAGATTTAACGAATTGGTTTACTATTATTTAGAAAACTAATTCTATCCTATTATTATTTATCAGCTTTATATCTTTAAAAAAGATACGCATCTTTTAAGTAAATGCTCCGCATCTTTTTCATATGTTTATTTTATTTAAATTTATATGTACATATGGAACTCGTCAAATAAATATCCTCCTGTGTGTGAATATTTTCTCATGGCTCGTTTCATCAGCATAAAACAAGGCTGATTAAATAGTAATATACTAATCTTTAATATTGATATTATAAATCCTTTAATGGTATCATTTCTGAATCTATTTCACTGCTTTTCAATTATTGAGAAAGCTAAAGAAATATCTCAGAATAAATACCTTATTAAATAATCATTTAATTTGTAATCAATGAATAAAATAAATAAAACAGTGCTACTGTTTGTTTGCTTGTTATTTATTTCCGGCTTTATTAAAGCTGAAATAATCAACAAAGATAAAGCACTGAAAGTGGCTGATAATTTTTTCAGTCGCGAATTAAAAATAAACACAGATAAGTCGTCATTAAATTATATTCCATTAAGCAGTGAAGAGAATAGTCAATTTACTGCAATGCATGTATTTTCAAACAAAAACTCATACATCATAATTGCCGGTGACGACAGAATATTTCCAATAATTGCATACTCTACAGAAAGCAACTTCCCTGCAAAAGGTGAAGTAAAAGCGCTTGACGTATGGCTCGAAAATTCGGCAAAAGCAATTATAGCTGAAGCAAGACTAAAGTCAACGGTTTCTGATAAAATAAAAGATGCATGGCATTTTTATTTATCAAATGAAAAATCCGGTTCAATATCAGGTAACAACAAATCAGTAATGCCATTGCTTCAGACATACTGGAATCAGGATGCAGGATATAATTATTATTGTCCTCCACATCCTGCTGGTCCTGATGGCAAATGCTATGCAGGTTGTGTAGCAACAGCCATGTCGCAGGTAATGAGATATTATAAATATCCTACACATGGTGTTGGAACTTATAGCTATCATCATCAGGCATTTGGCGATTTGTATGTAGATTACAGTCAACGCAATTACGACTGGGCAAATATGGGAATATCGATTACTAATAACGAACCCGATACCATAAAACGCAATGCAATTGCAAAATTGATGTACGATTGTGGTGTTTCGGTAGGAATGTACTATACTCCATCGGGATCTTCTTCATTTCTGGAAAGAACACAAAGTCCGTTATATAACAATTACAAATACAGAAGATACATCACTTATGCTGAAAGAGCAAATTACAATGATGAAGTCTGGCGTAATATGATTACGGATAATCTGGATATGCACTATCCTATTCTTTATGGAGGACAGGATTTAAGTGTTGGCGGACATGCGTGGGTTTGCGATGGTTATCAGGGTAATAATTATTTTCATTTCAATTGGGGTTGGAGTGGTTCCGGAAACGGATTCTTTTATCTGAACAATTTACATTCAGGTAATGGAGATTTTAATTACGGACAAGATATGGTTTACAATATTGTGCCAGATACAACTATCTATCCATTATGCAATAATGCAAAAGTTTATACTTCACAAACTTTTACATTTCAGGATGGAAGTTTTTCTGACAACTATTTGAATAATACCAATTGTCAATGGTTAATAAAACCCGATACAGGTGTTAGCATCAAACTTGAATTTATCAGTTTCAGAACAGAAGCAAACAATGATATATTAACTGTGTATGATGGAGAAACTACCTCCTCTCCTATTCTTGGAAGTTTCTCGGGAACTGCATTGCCACCAACATTGTATTCTACTACCGGAAAAATGTTATTGGTTTTTGTAAGTAATGCAGCTATAACCGAAATGGGTTGGAAAGTAAAATATACGACAGACAATGTAGGTATCAGCGAAAGCAAAAATGATAATCTAATGCAGATTTATCCTAATCCTGCTCAAAAACAACTGAATATCAGAAATAATAATTCATTGCAGGGAAAAGTTAGATTTAGTATTTTCAACACTATGGGAAAGGAAGTTTTAAATACCGAAAAAACAATAGATGCAAGTATGCAAAGCGAAAGCATTGATATAATCACTCTTAAACAAGGTGTTTATCTTTTAAATGCCGAAACTGAAAAGGGTAAATTTCACACCAAATTTATTGTTGAATAATATATAATTTAAATAATAATACCTGACAGGTTAATTAAACCTGTCAGGTATATTAAACATGAATAATAAAATTAAAATTTATAGATATATGAGAAAATTAAGTTCTTTTTTAATTGCAGTTATTATAACTGTTACAGGATTTGCACAATCTATTAAAGTTATCGACAAATCTGATTTACAGCCAATAGAAAATGTGGCTGTTATGGGTAAAACTAATTCTGCAACCACCAACAAAAATGGTAATGCAGATATCAGTAAGTTTGGACAGGATGAGTTACTGATGTTTAAACATGTAGCTTATCAAACCATTACAATATCTAAAAAAGATATAATTGCTGCCGGAAACGTGGTGATGCTTACTGATAATGTAATTAAGCTCGACGAGTTTGTAATGTCGGCAAACAAAGTGATGGAAAACAAATCGGATATTCCTCAACGTATTGAAGTTATCGGAAGTAAACAGATTGCTTTTAATAATCCTCAAACTGCCGGCGATATGCTGCAACAGACAGGAAATGTTTTTATACAACAAAGCCAGATGGGCGGTAGCAGTCCTGTTTTGCGTGGTTTCGAAGCCAATAAAGTGTTGATGGTAATGGATGGCGTTCGTATGAATAATGCTATTTATCGTAGTGGGCATTTGCAAAATATAATTACCATCGACCCTGCAATGTTAGACAGAGTTGAAGTTGTTTTCGGTCCTGGTTCGGTAATGTATGGCAGCGATGCAATTGGTGGTGTAATGTCGTTTTACACTAAAAATCCGATGCTTTCTGCCGATGATAAAATCATGGTGAAATCGGGTTTTGCTACACGTTATTCTTCGGCAAACAATGAGTTCTATGGTAATATTAATGTAAATTTAGGTTTAAAGAAATGGGCTTTTTTAACCAATATTTCTTATAAAAACCTTGGTGATTTGCGAATGGGTGCCAATGGCAGAGATAGTAAATATGGCAATTGGGGCAAATCGATGTTTTATGCCGAAAGAAATAATGGCAAAGACTCGATGTTGAGTAATAGCGATCCTTTAATTCAGAAAAAAACCGGATATACTCAATATGATCTGATGCAGAAAGTTTTATTCCAGCCTAATGATAAAATGAAGTTTATTCTTAATCTGCAATATTCAAATTCGGGCGATGTGCCACGTTACGACAGACTTGCAGAAATGGTTGGCGATACCATTCTGAAGTATTCCGACTGGTATTATGGTCCTCAAACCCGCTTGTTTGCTTCTTTAAGAACTGAACTTAATAATAATCATGGTTTTTATGACAATGCTGCTATTACTGCTGCATATCAGAACATAAGCGAAGATCGTATTAATCGCAAATTCAAGTCAACTGCCGAAAGCCATCAGGAGGAAACAGTGGATGTAATGTCGCTGAATGCTGATTTTATGAAGAAGATTACCGAGAAGAACGAATTGCGTTATGGTATTGAAGCTGCTTATAATCACGTAGGTAGTTATGCTTACAATCTTAATGTAAATACGTTCGTTAAAACCTTAAACAATCCAAGCCGCTATCCCGATAACGGAAGTGATTATACAACACTTGCAGCTTATGCCACTCACAACTGGGAATTGAGCAAAAAACTAATCTTTTCGCAGGGTATTCGTCTGAGCAGCATCAGCATGAAGGCTGAATATACTGATACCATGATGAAGATTACCAAATTTCCGTTTGATAAAACGGTTGAACAAAACAGTGCTGCTTTCAACGGCAATTTGGGTTTGGTTTATATGCCGGGTAGCGATTGGCGTTTTGCTTTGATAGCTTCATCGGGTTTTCGTGCTCCGAATGTGGATGATATGACAAAGGTTAACGATTCTAAATCGGGAAGCGTTATTGTGTTGCCAAATCCTGATTTAAAACCTGAGTTTGCTTATAATGCTGATTTAACTATTGGCAAAACCATTAACAATATGGTTCATGTTGAACTTACCGGTTTTTATACCATGCTTAAAGATGCTATTGTTGTGAGAGCTTCGAAGTTTAACGGACTGGACACCATAGTTTGGAGCGGAAAGAAAACTGCTGTTCAAACTGCAACTAATGCAGGCGAGGCTTATGTGTATGGATTGCAGGGAAATGTTTTGCTGCAGCTGAACGAAAAAATATCGCTAAACAGCAGCCTTACCTATACTTATGGCAGATTGAAAGATGGCGATGTTCCTTTGGATCATATACCACCTATGTTTGGTATGACTTCGGTAAAATATGAAACCAAAAAGTTTAAAGCCGAAGTTTATGCACGCTACAATGGCTGGAAACATTTGGAAGATTACAGTGCAAGCGGCGAAGATAACCTGCCACAAGCTACTGTTGACGGCACTCCATCTTGGTACACTTTAAACTTGCGTACTGCTTATCAGGTAAACAAAATACTGAATGTGCAGGTAGGTATGGAAAATATTATGGACAGATACTACCGTCATTTTGCTTCGGGCATAAGTGCTCCGGGACGTAACCTTATCGTTAGCTTAAGAGCTAATTTTTAAAATTTAAGTAAATAAATAAGTGTTTAGTTAAAAGGCTGCTTTGGAAACAAGGCAGCCTTTATTAATTTAAAGTATGATATTGATAATTTCTATAACTC
Organism: Bacteroidales bacterium; assembly: GCA_023251515.1. Classification (GTDB taxonomy): domain Bacteria; phylum Bacteroidota; class Bacteroidia; order Bacteroidales; family JACABE01; genus JACABE01. Next base: position 131,198 of record JAHEYQ010000001.1, on the reverse strand, counting down.
AACCCGTCGGGTAATACAAACCCAACGAGTTGAGTAATGTATTTTTTTTAGATTTCAGTTATTTCTACTTCACCTTCCATTGTGGTTGATTTGTTCTGAAAATAAACCATGCGGTTTTGCGGATAGCCTAAGGCTTCGGCAGTAATCTCTGCTTCGGTAGTGGCTTGCAGCTCGGTTAAATTTGCGGCTGCGGGCACATCGCTTATATTGGCTATGCCTGCAAAATACAGTGATTGATTGCCATTGTTCTTAAATACATAGGTTTTTCCGGCTTTTAGCTCAAAATCGGCTACGGCTGAGCCTGCCATATCTATACCAAGTACATAAGCATCTGATTCGTCATTGGTTTTAGGGCTTTTGGTGCGTAGCAGGCTTTGTTTGAAAAAGCGTTCTACTTCCGCTGGCTTTTTATAATAATATGAAATGGCTTTGCCTAATATACAATACATAATTTCGGCAAGTTCTATATGCAATTCATCTATTAAATCAGATAATTTATTTACATCATCATACTTACATATTTTGGTGGTTTTGTTCTGATCTAACTGAACCCTGTAACTTTTAACATCTTGCATAATAGAATCTAAGGAAGGATAATTAATCAATGTTAATTCAAGTTCCGATATTCTGTTGAGACGCTTTTCGATTTTACCTTTATTAAATGATGTTTTACCACCAATGAAAATGGCTTTAAAATCGGGTGTTGTATTCAAATATTCATCCTCTACATCGTGCATCCATTGATGAACTTTGTCGGGCATCATATCCATCAGTTCATTGAAACGCTGTGTTTCGCCTACAGAAACACCTTTATTGGAATGAAACTGATTGAATGCGGTTTTGAACTTCAAATATATTGGCTCAAATATTACCAACCAGTTTTTGATTTCGACATCAGCCTGCTCATTAATTAATACTTTGTACAAATATTCAGCTATTTGATATAGGATTATATCGCTGATTCTTGAGCTTAAAAATGGGTTATATAAATATAACCAGGGTCTCTTTCTCATATATTAATTTTTTAAAATTTATGACACAAAGAAACAAATATTTTATAATATGACAAAACAAAATATTAATTTATTTTTCTTTTTTCCTTAATTTTTAAAATATTTATTATTGATATATTTCATATTCAATTTTCAATTAATATTTCTGATTTATGAATATCCGTGATGCCGTCGTCATTAATGAAATCATGTTCACTAATGTTAAGGATGCCATCGTCATTAATGATATCGGGTTCCCTAACGTTAAGGATGACATCATCATTAATGAAATCGGGTTCGCTATCGTTAAGGATGCCATCATCATTAATGAAATCGGGTTCACTAACGTTAAGAATGCCATCGTCATTAATGAAATCGGATTCACGGGTGTCCGTTATACCATCGTCATTAATGAAATCGGGTTCACTAACGTTATGGATACCATCATCAATGAATATTTTTTATATAATGAAGTATTTCAGATATATTTTTTATTTTCCATTAACATATACGGCAAATATAAAAAAGAAAAGGGTTTTGAAATGCTATTCAGATACATTTCAAAACCCTTTATCAAAAGCCAATAAAATTCAAACTATAATTTGGTGATCGTATTGATTTTTATTGTTAGTATTAGATAATTGTCTTTATTTATTCAGCTACAAATTATTCAGCAAAAACTCTGTCATGCGTTTGTATAAATGAAATCGGGTATAACCGCCATAAATGCTATGGTTCTTATTGGGATAAAACTGCATTTCGAATTGCTTGTTGGCATTAACCAATGCAGTAATTAAATCCATAGAGTTCTGAACATGCACATTATCGTCACCTGTTCCGTGTACAAGCAAATATTTTCCCTTTAATTTCTTTACATGATTAATGGGCGAATTGTCGTCGTAACCCGATGCATTTTCCTGTGGGGTACGCATAAAACGTTCGGTATAAATATTATCGTAGTATCTCCAGTTGGTAACAGGTGCTACGGCAATACCTGCTTTAAAATAATCGGCACCTTTGGTCATACACAAGGTTGACATAAAACCACCATAACTCCACCCAAAAATTCCGATACGATCTTTGTCGATATACGACTGTGTTCCAAAGTATTTGGCAGCCCCTATCTGATCTTCGGTTTCCAGTTTACCCAGTTCTTTATAAGTACATTTCTTAAACTCTTCGCCACGGAAGCCAGTGCCTCTGTTATCAACCGAAACTACAATATAACCCTTCTGAGCCAGCATTTCAAACCACGACAAATCGCTGTAGCCATACGAATTTGTTACCGTATTGTGTCCCGGACCTCCGTAAACGTACATCAGCAAAGGATACTTTTTGTTGGCATCAAAATTCAGAGGTTTTATAATCCAATAGTTCAATTCTATGCCATTTTCGGTTTTCAAAGTCGAAAATTCTTTTTTGGCAAAGCCATAATTTTTAAGTGTTTCGGAAAGTTTTTCATTTTTTTCTAAACTAACCAACTCTTTGCCATTAGCAGCATTAATGGTATATATAGAAGGTGTATTCCCGTCAGAAAAAGTACTGATATAATACTTAAAATTATTGCTGAAATCAGCATCATTACTTCCTTTTTGGGTTGACAATATTTGTTTTTTGCTGCCATCAAATTTTACAGCACACAAATCTTTATTTATAGCACCCGATTCGGACGATTGAAAATAAATAGTCTTATTCTTTTCATCAACACCCTTCACTTCAACAATATCCCACTTTCCAGATGTTAATTGCTTAATTAATTTACCATTCAAATCGTAAAGATAAATATGATTATACCCATCCTTTTCGCTGCTCATTATAAACTGATTATTGCTCAAAAAGTGTAAATCATCATTAATATCAATGTAATACTTATTGTTTTCGGTATAAATAAGCTTCGAACTGCCATCAATGGCATTATTTAAAAGAATTTCGAGTTTATTCTGCAAACGATTCATCCTCAAAATGGCAAGCGTATTATTATCGAGAGTCCATTTTATGCGCGGAATATATTGATTGGTTTCGGCTCCGATATCCATTTTCATTATTTTGCCACTTGCAACATCATAAGTATGAATACTAACCACCGAATTATCTTCGCCGGCTTTCGGATATTTGTAATTATACTGTTCAGGATACAAATCGCCATACATCTGCATGGTATATTCCTTCACTTTGCTTTCGTCGAAGCGATAGTAAGCCAGTTTTTTGCCATCAGCCGACCAGAAGAATGCTTTTGTAAAACCAAACTCTTCTTCATAAACCCAATCGGTAGAACCATAAATGATATTATTAATTTTTCCATCAATGGTAATCTGCTTTTCGGTATTATCCACCAGATTTTTAATAAACAGATTATTATCTCTCAAAAAAGCAATCAAACTACCATCGGGCGAAAACTCAGCCAATCTTATTTTTCCACCTTTCGACAATTCGGTAACCGAAGCCATTTTCATATCATAAATATAAAAATCCGAAACTGATGAATGACGATAAATAGGCTCGGTATTAATCGAAATTAATATTTTGCTTTCGGTATTATTAAACTGATAATCGTCTATTTCAAATTTCGCTACATCTTTAAGTTTTATTTTAGAAGCATCCAGAATATCAGATTGCAATTTACCATCCTTGTAAGCATATTTTTTGATAGAATTCTCCTGCAAAATGCAATAATGCTCACCATCTTTCATCGAACGTATTTCCTGAATAAAGCCGGGACGAAACGTACCCTTCAGCCAGATATCTTCCAGTGTTATCTTTTTTGTATCAGTTTGTGCAATGCTTGAGAAATGTAAAAAAAACAAGCAAAAAATTGCAAACAAAAGTTTTTTCTTCATGTTTATTGAGTAATTTTGATAAATAATACAAATAATTAAGCTACAAAAATAAAGCATTTGAATATGACAATAAAACAAAAAACTATAATTTCGATGAGATTAACAATTAAACTGCTAATATTAACAATTTTACCGATAACTTTCTATTCGTGCAGCAAAACCGACAATGCAGTTCCGCCCAATAATTCAAACATTATTTCCGATGCATTACCTAAAACAGATACATTAAACACCGGTATGGAATATTGGACAAAAACCACCCAAAACAACATCAGTTTTGAAGAGCCAAGTGGCTGGTGGACTACTTTAAATACACTGGCAAAACTCGGAGCTCCCATCACCGTAAGTAAAACTATCGACAAACACAACGGCAATTATGCCGTTAAACTCGAAAGCAAAATATGGGGAGATACCACCTCAGAAGGCTTACTTATACCCGGGCTCCTAACCATAGGAAGATTTATTTACACAGATCCTTTTATATTGCAAGGCAACGCATTTACATCCAAACCAATTGGGTTTCAAGGTTATTACAAATACATATCAGTAAAAGGTGATTCAGCAGTAATTTATGCAAATATAAGCAGATACAATCCTGCCAAAATGTATTCCGACACCATAGCTCAGGCAAGTTTTGTAATAAAAAACACCGTAAGCAATTACCAGTTATTTAATTTAAACTTTGATTATAAAATAATGAATCAACAACCCGATTCAATAAAAATTGTTTTTGTATCAAGCGGTGGAGGCGAAAACTTCAAAGGGCAAGCCGGCAGCACTTTATATATTGATGATATAAAATTTGTTTATTAATACCATACTAAAAATGATAAAATACACCCATTAATATATCAACACCGCTTCCATCAGGATTCTTAAGACCACTTTCATCCTTTGGTATCATCAGCGAACTTGATTTAAAACTATATTTTACATTATAATATTTAACACCAAAGTTAAGCGATATTTTATCCGAATAATTTAATTCGAAGTTTGCACAAGCATGCCAGCCCGAAGTTTTATCATATTTCCAGGTATCATTAAAACCGCCATTTGGAACATTTATACCACCAATTATTATCATATTATCGAAGTAATAATCGTAACCACCACCTATTTTTATACGCATACGTTCACCATCTTGCAAAGGAATAATATATGAAGGAGTAATAGAAATATAACCCCTTTTAAAAGTTGAAGTTGCATTATTAAGATAAGGAATAAGAATACTAAACTGATAATTAAGATCTAAGGCAATATCCAGATGATTAGTAATTTCATAGCCATATTTTGCACCAATGCCATAACCTCCGCCGGTACTTAAAGAAGCATTTCCTGAATTGGTATAAAACATAGTAGTGGAATGCAAACCTCCTCCAATTGCCAAATTAAAACCAATTCTGCTTTTTGGTCTTATAAAAGGTAAACGGGGATCAACAGTACTTCGCTTAAGATTTCCATTATTTATCTGAGAAAGAGCAAAAGCAGTATCCTGCAAAAGCAAAAGTTCAGGCTTAGCCGACCAAAAGCCCATATTTACATTAAACTTTATAAAATAAGTTTTCCCTTCTTCAATATTAACTTTAATCCTGCTTTCAGATAGTTTATTAATGCTAATTGTATAATCACCAGGCAAACAATCATAAATTACATAAGAATTAATTCTAAGTCTGGTGAGCAAACTATCATTTGCAAAAATCTTATAACTTACACCGGAAGCATAAAAATTATTCTGTCGATAAATATAAATCTTAGCCTTAGGATTTTCTCCTGCCAAGTTTATTTTAAGAAAACCAAGGAATAATAAAAATAAAACAAAAAATTTCTTCATTGTAACAATATTAATATATTACAAAAGTAAAAAAAACAATTCAATAATTAAAAAAAGAATTGCTGAACTCATTTAATCTTAATTAAATAGAAAATATCAGCAAATAAAATAAATAAACACAACAAAAGCATAATAATAAAACTGATAAAAATTATTACTTTTGCAAATATTTTCGATGGGATTTAAAACAATGGAATACAAGCTTAATACGATAGAAGAAGCCATAGAAGACTTTCGCAATGGAAAAGTTTTGATAGTGGTGGATGACGAAGACCGCGAAAATGAAGGAGACTTTATTACAGCTGCTGAGACTATTACACCCGAATTGGTTAATTTTATGGCAACACATGGTCGTGGATTAATCTGTACACCAGTAACTGCTGATAGATGCAACGAATTAGACCTTCATATGATGGTTTCCAACAATACATCAGCACACGAAACTCAGTTTACTGTTTCTATTGATTTATTAGGAAATGGCTGCACAACAGGCATTTCTGCAAGTGACAGAGCAAAAAGCATCAAAGCACTTACAGATTCTAAAACCAAACCTTCAGATTATGGTCGTCCGGGACATATTTTTCCACTAAGAGCTAAAGATGGCGGTGTTTTACAAAGAGCCGGACACACTGAAGCAAGTATAGATTTAGCTAGATTAGCAGGCTTACAACCGGTAGGAGTTCTGGTTGAAATTATGAATGAAGATGGAACAATGGCCAGATTACCTCAATTGGTTTTAATTGCCGAAAAGTTTAATCTGAAAATAATCACAATCAAAGATTTAATTGCCTACCGCATCAAAAACGAAAGTTTGATTAAAAGAGAAGAAGTTGTAAATATGCCTACCGAATTCGGCAACTTTAAACTTTTTGCTTACACACAGTTAAATAATGGTTTAACTCATCTGGCACTAACTAAAGGACAATGGAATGAAAATGAACCTATTTTGGTTAGAGTTCATTCTTCTTGTGTAACTGGCGATATATTTGGTTCTTACAAATGCGATTGCGGCCAGCAATTGCACCGTTCAATGGAAATGATTGAAAAAGAAGGCAAAGGAATAATCGTTTACATGAATCAGGAAGGAAGAGGTATTGGTTTGCTTAATAAACTGAAAGCTTATCACTTACAGGAAATGGGTAAAGATACAGTAGAAGCTAATGAGGAACTTGGTTTTAAACCTGATGAACGCGATTATGGTATTGGAGCTCAAATTTTAAGAGATTTAAATGCACATAAAATCAGATTAATAAGCAATAACCCAGTAAAAAAAGCAGGATTAACAGGTTATGGTATTGCAATAACTGAAATATTACCATTAATAATAGAACCAAACAAATACAATTTCGAGTATTTAAAAACAAAACAGGAAAAAATGGGTCATTTGCTTCATATGTAAATGACATTATGGATATTATAAAAAAATCTAATGAAAGACCAATCCTTTTCAAACAAAAAGATTGGTCTTTTTTCTTAATAAAATCACAATATTTCAACTTTTAGATAAACCAATTGTTCTAAATTTGCAATTTTAAAAATAATAAAATGATTAAAATATCAGCTGTTTCATATTTAAATACATTTCCGTTTATTTATGGTTTAAATAAATCAAAAATAAAAAATGAATTTGAAATCTCCAGAGATGTTCCTGCAATATGTGCAGAAAAATTAATCAGCAATCAGGTTGATATCGGATTGGTACCAGTGGCTGTATTGCCTCAACTAAGTTATTATAACATAATTACAAACTATTGCATAGGAGCTGTTGGCAAAGTTTATACAGTTTTGCTACTTAGTCATGTTCCTTTAAATCAAATATCAGAGATTTATCTCGATAATGAATCCAGAACATCAGTGCAATTGGTAAAAGTATTAGCAGAAAATTTCTGGAAAATAAAACCAGATTGGATTAATATTAAAGAAACCGAAACAAAGAATTATCAATCGGTTGTATTAATTGGCGACAAAACATTTACTGAAAGAGAAAAATATCCATACGTGTATGATTTGGCGGAAGAATGGAGCAAATACACATCATTACCATTTGTATTTGCCTGTTGGGTAGCAAACAAACCCATTCCTGAAGAATTTAATACTCTTTTCAACGAATCACTCCAACAAGGTGTTGAAAACATTGACGAAGTAATTAAAGAATTTAAAGATCAAATACCTGTAAATGTGAATGCAAAAGAATATTATACTGAATACATCAGCTATAATCTGGATGATAACAAAAGAAAAGGATTAAATCTGTTTTTAAGCTTTTTAGAAAAAATGAAATAATCTCTATTTTTCAAATGGATGTTCATTTTCAAAATCAGGCAAATAATTATCAGAACTTTCCAGTTCCTGAACCCAACCCTTAAAAATACCGGATTCATCTAATTCTTTTACAACTATTTCATATTCATGTTGAGTAAGTTTTCGGTTCAAATCAGGATAATTATCCAAATTTCTAACAGGATGGTATTGAGCCATTAATGATACAGAAATATTTGGAGATAATTCATCAACAATGTGTCTAATAACATTCAGACTATTATCAATTTGACCGGGCAAAACCAAATGTCGGACAATTAATCCAGATTCAGCAATTCCTTCATCATTTTTAATAATTGTACTTCCTTTTTGTCTGTACATTTCTTTAATGGCAGAGGATGCAACTTCAAAATAATCAGAAACATCAGATAATTTCTTTGCTAATTTATTGTCTGAATACTTGAAATCAGGCAAATATATATTTATATAATTTTCAAGCATTTTTATAGTTTCAACTTTATCATAGGAATTGGTATTATAAACAGTAATGGGATTGTATCCTTTTGCTCTAAGATTTTCAATTATTGAAATTACATGAGGGACATAATGTGAAGGAGAAACGAAGCCCAAAGAATTAATCCCATTAGTTTCAAAAATATCAATAATAGCATTTGTAACTTCATCCAAACTAAAAACTTGTAAGATTACATCTCCCCTATTGCAACTAATCTGAATATTCTGACAATAGATACATTGCAAATTGCATCTGCTAAAAAACACATTACAAATACCTTTTTCTCCGCTAATTACAGGTTCTTCTCCTTTATGAAGAACAATTGAAGATACATTATAATGAGAATTACTGCCGCAATAACCTAACTTACCTTCAATTCGATTTACTCCACAAGAGCGAGGGCAAATCTTACAATTAATCAATGAATTATTATATGCTTCCAAAGTTTAGATTGAAATTATGATAAAAATATAAGTACTGCAAAAATACAATAGTTTTGTTACGAACAATCAGAAAATGGAATAAAAAGGCAATAAAGAATTTGTTTCTAAATGAAATCTTAACGTAAGTCATTCAAAATCAAATTTAGTGTTAAAAATCATTATTTGATACCCAATATCTGATTTATTATTATTACTTTTGCTTTGAATTTCAAAATGACTATTTTTTTAGTTAATACACAATATATCAGTATTTTAAAAAGTAATACAAAATGGAAAAAAAGAAAAAATTTATCACATGTGACGGAAACCAGGCTGCATCACATATCGCTTATATGTTTAGCGAAGTTGCTGCCATTTATCCTATTACGCCATCATCAAACATGGCAGAAAACGTTGATGAATGGGCTGCTTTTGGCAGAAAAAACATTTTCGGCGATCAGGTAAAAGTTGTAGAAATGCAATCGGAAGGTGGAGCTGCTGGTGCTGTTCATGGTTCATTACAAGCTGGTGCTTTAACATCAACATACACTGCTTCACAGGGTTTGTTGTTAATGATTCCAAACATGTATAAAATTGCAGGTGAATTATTACCTTGCGTATTCCACGTAAGTGCACGTACCTTAGCTGCACACGCATTATCTATTTTTGGAGATCACTCTGATATTTACTCTTGTCGTCAAACTGGTTTTGCTTTCCTTGCAACCGGTAGTGTACAGGAAATAATGGATTTAGCTGGTGTTGCACATTTAACAACAATTAAATCAAGAGTTCCATTCCTACATTTCTTCGATGGGTTCAGAACTTCACATGAAATTCAAAAAATTGAAGTTTTAGATAACGAAGATTTAGCTCCGCTAATTGATTACAAAGCATTACAAGAATTCAGAGACAGAGCTTTAAACCCAGAACATCCAGTTACCAGAGGTACTGCTCAAAATCCTGATATTTTCTTTCAGGCAAAAGAAGCATGTAATAATTTCTACGAACCAATTCCTGATATGGTTGATGAATGTATGCAGGAAATAGGCAAAATTACAGGCAGAGAATATCACCCATTTACCTATTATGGTGCAAAAGATGCTGAAAACATCATTGTTGCAATGGGTTCTATTACAGAAACTATCAAAGAAGTTATTGACCATTTAACAGCTCAGGGAGAAAAAATCGGTTTAATTTCTGTTCATTTATATCGTCCGTTCTCAGCTAAATATTTCTTTAAAGTATTACCAAAAACTGTAAAAAGAATTACTGTATTAGACCGTACAAAAGAAATTGGTGCTAATGGTGATCCATTGTATTTAGATGTTGTAGAAATGTTCTATCAACACGAACAAAAGCCACTTATTGTTGGTGGACGTTATGGATTAAGTTCAAAAGATACTACACCGGCTCAAATGATTTCTGTTTTTAACAACATGAAATTAAACGAACCAAAAAATCAATTTACTGTAGGTATTGTTGATGATGTTACTTTCCGTTCATTACCTTTATTACCTGAAGTAAGTATATCTGCAGCCGGAACTTTCGAAGCTAAATTTTATGGTTTAGGTTCAGATGGTACTGTTGGTGCAAATAAAAACTCTATCAAAATCATTGGAGATTCTACTGACAAATATGCACAAGCTTATTTTGCATACGATTCAAAAAAATCAGGTGGTATCACTGTATCTCACCTTCGTTTTGGTGATTCTCCAATCCGTTCTCCTTACTTAGTGAATACTCCTGACTTTGTAGCTTGTCATGTTCCTTCTTATTTAGACAAATATGATATGCTTAAAGGTTTAAAAAAAGGGGGTACATTCCTGATTAACAGCATTTGGGATGTAGAAGAAACCAAACAACATTTACCTGATCATATGAAAAAATATCTGGCAGAAAATCAGATTAATTTCTATGTGATGAATGCTACAGAAATAGCTGAAGAAATTGGTTTAGGAAACAGAACCAATACCATTATGCAAGCTGCTTTCTTTAAGGTTGCAAACGTAATTCCTTACGAAAAAGCAGAAGCAGAAATGAAATATGCCATCAAAAAATCGTACGGCAAAAAAGGTGAAGAAATCATCAATATGAATAATGCAGCAGTTGACCGTGGCAGTGATGTTATCAAAGTTGAAGTTCCTGCTGAGTGGGCAAAAATTGAAGTAAAACCATCTGTTGATACCAGAAATATTCCTGATTTTATCCGCAATGTAGTTGAACCTATCAACAACCTTAAAGGTGATGATTTACCTGTAAGTGCATTTATCGGAAGAGAAGACGGAACTTTCCCTGCCGGAACATCTGCTTACGAAAAACGTGGTATTGCAGTAAATGTACCTGAATGGTTACCTGAAAACTGTATCCAATGTAATCAATGTGCATATGTTTGTCCTCACGCTGCAATTCGTCCGTTTTTATTAGATGAAACTGAATTAAAAAATGCTCCTGAAGGAACAAAAACAATAAAAGCAGTTGGTAAAGAATTAAGTGGTCTGGAATTTAAAATTCAGGTAAGTCCTTACGATTGTACCGGTTGCGGTAACTGCGCTGATGTATGTCCTTCAAAAACAAAAGCATTGGTAATGAAACCTCTTGAATCGCAAATTGTAGAAGCTCCAACTTTTGACTATATGGTATCAAAAGTTTCTTACAAAACACATTTGGCTCCAAGAGAAAAAACATTTAAAAACAGTCAGTTTGCTCAACCATTGTTCGAGTTCTCAGGTGCTTGTGCTGGTTGTGGTGAAACTCCATATATCAAATTAATTACCCAACTTTATGGTGAAAGAATGATGGTTGCAAATGCAACAGGTTGTTCTTCAATCTATGGTGGTTCTGCTCCTTCAATGCCTTATTGCAAAAATGAAAAAGGACAAGGACCAGCATGGGGTAATTCATTATTTGAAGATAATGCTGAATATGGTTTTGGTATGGTTACAGCTGTTAACAAATTGCGCGACAGACTTGCAAGCATAATGACCAATGCTCAATCATGCACATGCTGCACAGATGAGATGAAAAGCTTATTTGCAGAATGGGTTGAAAACAAAGATGATGCTGCAAAATCTGTTGAATTAACCAATAAAATTCTTCCATTGGTTGAAAAATGCAATTGCGATACATGCAAATCAATTTACAACTTACGTCAATATCTGGTTAAAAAATCAGTTTGGGTATTTGGTGGCGATGGTTGGGCTTATGATATCGGTTACGGTGGTTTAGATCACGTATTGGCATCAGGCGAAGACATTAATGTTTTGGTTATGGATACTGAAGTTTACTCAAATACCGGTGGTCAGTCATCAAAATCAACTCCGGTTGGTGCTGTAGCTAAATTTGCTGCTTCAGGAAAAAGAATCCGCAAAAAAGATTTGGGTGCAATGGCAATGACTTACGGTTATGTTTATGTTGCTCAGGTTTCGATGGGAGCAAATCAAGGTCAGTATTTCAGAGCATTAAAAGAAGCAGAAGCTTATCCTGGTCCATCTTTAATTATTGCTTATGCACCTTGTATCAATCATGGTTTGAAAAACGGAATGGGTAAAACACAGGAAGAAGCTAAATTAGCTGTAGAATGTGGTTACTGGCACTTATTCAGATACAACCCGATGTTGGCTGAAGAAGGAAAAAATCCATTTACTTTAGATTCTAAAGAACCAGAATGGGATAAATTCCAGAATTTCTTAAACAGCGAAGTTCGTTACTCTTCTTTGAAGAAAACTTTCCCGAAAGAAGCTGGCGAATTATTTAAAATTGCTGAAGATAATGCAAAATGGAGATATGATGGTTACAAACGTGTAGCTTCAATGGATTACACAAAATAAATGTTCATATATTCTTAATTAAAAAAGCCGTTTCTGATTTCAGAGCGGCTTTTTTATTTGGTAAATATGTTTATATTTGTCACTTAAATATATTTTATGAAAACAATATTCAAATATCTATCATTAAGAAGTTCAAATTTGACTCTTTACATTTTTTTTGCTTTCTTTTCTATTCCTCTAATATACTCTTGCAATAGTGAAACAAAAAAAACTGCTTCAAAAAAAACAATTATAGAAAATCAATATGTTATTGATGAAAGTATAAAAATCTCTGATGATCAGTTTAAAACAATTAAAAAGGTTTATGTTAAGGATATTTCAGGAATTGATATTAAACAACATGCAGATAGTAATTCTGAAACAATTGGAAACTTTTTTTATGGTGAAGAGATAGCTGTGATTGAAGATATAGCGAATTGGTATGGGGTAAAATATTTGATTACAAAACGACAAATGGATAATGGAAAATATAGAAATGTTACCGAACTTGAAAAAGTTTATGTGCCTAAAAATAAAACAGGGAATAAATCTGATATAAAAAGATTGTTTACTGACCTTTCTGTTATTGAAGACTTGAAAATAAATGACAAAAGGGAAAATTTTAAAGATGGTCGTATATTAACTGATTATATTAAAATTGAAGAAATTGATTCAACAACATTTTACAATAAGAAATCTCATGCAATTGGAGATTACTTTACACCTGATACCAATCGTTTTAAAAAGCACAATGGTGTTTTAAAAATTAAATATAAATCGGGTGAAAAAGTATTTAAAGATATACCTCCCTATGATGAAAGATATCAAAAATGCAGCTATATCGGAGAAATTAAGGTAGTAAATAAATATGTGATTCACTTTATTTTTATAGATGATGAAGCATATAAATTAGTTGACAAAGAAAATGGGGAAGAATCTCCGTATTTTTTAAGCTTTCCTCTCATTTCACCAGATAAAAAGCACTTTATTAGTGTTAGACAAGAAGTTTATGAAAATACTGGAGAAATAAAACTTTGTTCATTTGATAATAATCATATTAAAGAGATTTTTTTAACTAATTTTAAAAACTGGATGCCATCAAATCCAGATAATATGTTTTGGAGTAATGATGGATATTTTTATGTTTCAATAAACAGAATTACAGAAGCTAATGATATCCATACAGTTCATGATGAAGAAATTTCTTATATCCGTATTAAGCTAATTTAGAAAACAACTTTGGATTTATTTATAAGCCGTTTCTGATTTCAGAGCGGCTTTTTTTGTTTTCAATAACTAAATTATTTCAGTATTATATGTATTTTTGTTTCCAATAAATTTAACTACTATCAATTCAATTATATGAGAAAATTATTCCTTATCTTATCTTTTTTCCTCTTCTTTTTAACTTGTAAGGCAGACTATTTTAATAATCTCCCTTATACAATTACGCAACCAAATGGCAAAACGATTCATTGTTTTGTATCAGGTGATGAATATTTTAACTGGATACACGATGAAAATGGATATACCATTATTCAGGCTGACAATGGTTATTATTACTATGCAATTAAGGACGGTGATGTTGTAAAACCTTCAAAATATATAGTAAACACGATTAATCCCAAAAAAGCGGGATTAAAGAAATGGGTTAAGATATCAAAAGAAGAATATCTGCTCAGACGAAATGAAATGGCTGAGGATGAAAAGAATATACAAAAATCAACAAAAGCACCACATAATGGCATATTGAATAATCTGGTGGTATATATAAGATTTTCAGATGATACCGAATTTACAATCAACCGACAGGAATATGATGATAAATTTAATCCAACTTCAAGTTTTTCTTTAAAATCTTATTACACAGAAGTATCATATAACAACCTGACAATAAACAGCAGTCATTACCCAGAATGTCAACTTACTACAAATTTATCTTATCAGGATATTCATCCAAGAAGTTATTTTCAACCCTATAATGCGAGTACAAATCCAAATGGATATTTGGGTTCAAATATGCGAAGAGATAGAGAACATCAGCTTTTAGCAGATGCAATTGATTGGATAAATATTAACTCGCCAGTACCAGGCAATCTGAATCTTGATGGCGATAATGACAACAAAATTGATAATATGTGTTTTATTATCAGAGGAAATAGTGGAGCATGGAGTAATTTATTATGGGCACACCGATGGTCGTTAAACTCGCAGGATGTTTACATCAATGGCAAAAAGGTTTACGATTATACATTTCAACCCGAAAATCAGGTGAATGTAAGAACTTTATGCCATGAAATGTTTCATGCTTTGGGTGCTCCTGATTTGTATCATTATACAGACCAAGGAACCATATCGCCTGTAGGTGGCTGGGATTTAATGGAAAGCGGAGGTGGACATATGTTTACCTATATGAAATGGAGATATTCTGGTCATGTATGGATAAACTCAATACCCGAAATAACAACTTCGGGAACTTACACCTTAAATCCGATTACCAATCCTGTGAATAATTGTTTTAAAATACGTTCGCCTTATTCGGCAAACGAATACTTTATGGTTGAATACCGCATTAAATCGGGAATATATGAAAGCTTTTTACCCGGAACCGGTTTATTGGTTTACAGAATAGATACTTTGCTGAATGGAAATGCAAGCGGACCACCGGATGGCGTTTATTTATACAGACCCGGCGGGGCTTTAAATTCAAATGGAAATGTAAATAATGCAAATTTCTCTTTGAGTGTGGGAAGAACAATTATTAACGATACGACAAATCCTTTTTGTTTCTTACAATCAGGAGGAATGGGTGGTTTAAATATTTACAATGTTTCAAATGCAGATACCACAATATCATTCGATATTAACTTACCAACAAGCTGTTTGTCTCCAATTTCTCAAGCAACTTTATTTAGTGCAACGCAAATTACAAATTCTTCAATACAAATCAATTTTCAGCGTGGAAGTGGAGATTCTGTCTTGATAATTGCTAGAGCTGGCAATCCGGTAAATGCTACTCCGATTAATGGGAATTCATATCAGGCTGATTCTGTTTATGGAAACGGAATACAATTGGGTTCAGGAAATTATGTACTTTACAGTGGAAGCAATAATCAGATAAACTTTACTTCTCTATCTTCTGGAACAACTTATCATTTTGCAATTTTCGAATACAACTCATTAACAAAATGTTACAAAACCCCTGCTTTAACTGGAAGTGCTACAACACCTTGCATTCCCCTTTCAATTACATCTCAACCAACAATCAGCCAAACGTATTGCAGTCCTTCGCCAAATGCCAACTTATTTGTTGGATTATCAGGCTCTACACCATTAAACTGCAGATGGCAATATAAAAATGGAAATGTTTGGATGAATGTAAATAATGATACTCCGCTTGGATCTACTTATACAAATTCAAATACAAGTACGCTTAGCATTAAAGATATTGCTGTTGCTGATACACATCAGTACAGGGTAATAGTGAATAATTGCAATATGCAATTTAAAGACACATCAAATATTTCAAGAATTATTGTAAATCAAACACCTCCAGTACCCTTTATAACTCAAATTTCAGACACTTTATTTTCAAGTTCTTCTAATGGAAATCAATGGTATTCATATTTACAGGGACTAATACCTGGTGCAGTAGAAAGTTTTTATTTACCACAACAAACTGATAATTATTACGTTAAGATCAAAATCAATAATTGTATTGCTCCTAATAAATCTAATGTTTTGTATTTTAATAATTCGGGAATTGATAATCAAAACAATATTTTTAATTTAAGTATATCGCCAAATCCATTTAGTGAATATACTGAAATTCAATATGAATTGAAGGATGAGCAATTTGTTGAATTTTCGGTATTTGACATTGCTGGAAAGGAAATATTAAAACCAATATACAAACTGCAAAACAAAGGAATACAGTCAGTAAAAATAAAAGCATCGGAATTAAATGTTGGTTTATATCTTTACAAAATACAAATAGGCAGTAAAATTCAAATAGGGAAATTAATCAGATATTAAAGTTTAAAAAAAAACGCTCTGAAATCAGTAGCGGTTTTCTATATTAGTTTATTAAGAAATAACGGTTTTACAACAAATAAAAAAAAATAAAATATCTACTTGAATTTAAAATCATTAAACATGGCTTTTAATGCTTTTGAACTCTCTTCTTCTGATATAACATCAAAATCGGGTTGAGGAGTAATTTCTACTTTAAAATATTTTTCTTCAAAAGGACTTATCGATTTTATTGTTCGCATATTGGCAAAAAAGTTTTTATTAATCAACAAAAAATTATCTTCGCCCAAAACATCAGTTATAAAAACAAATTTTTCAGTAAGTTGCACTTGCTTTCCATCCATTTTTTTCAGATAAACAACAGACGATTTCACAAAAATATATGCAATGCTGTCGAATTTAATATTTACTGGTTTTTTATTTTCGTAAAGTACAAATTCCTTTGTTTTCAAAATATCATCTTTATATGTAAAACGTTTTATTGGCAATGCATTACTATCAAACCAAAACCAAATTCCATCCCTTTTATTATTTTTATATCTCCCCTGATATTTAAGTTTACCCGTAGGGAAATAAACAGTATAAGCACCTTCCAATTTATCGTTTTTAAATTGGGTTTTCAATGAACCGCCAACATAATACTGTTCCCAAACGCCTTCTCTGAATCCATTTTTATAAGTCATTTTATCAGTTAATGTACCATCAGGATAAAAAGTTTTCCATTCACCATGTTTCAACGTATTTTTATAAAACTCTTCCCTCAAAACCACATCATATTCATTATAATACTTCCACAAACTATCCTTCTTTTCATTTAAATAATATCCAACCGACATCAGTTTTCCATTCGGGTAAAAAGTTTTGGTAAATGAACGGGCACCTTTATTTTTGAAGACAGAAATTGCTTTAATCTTACCATCTTCATAATAATATTTGAATTCTCCATCCGGTTTGTCGTTTTCAAACCTACCCTGATATTTTATTTTCCCGTCAGGATATTTTTTTATCCAGTAACCATACTTTTTGCCAGTATTTTTATCAATTCTATTGATGGTATCATTTGCATTTTGAGCAAATACAATAGTAAAATGAAATAAAGTAATAAACAGAAACAGAATATTTTTTTTAAACATAAGTTTTGCTTGATTTTAAAATTTGTGAAAAATGATAAAGAGAAGGAGAAACAAAATCTATCAATTCGGGATGCAAAATGGTCTTTTCGTTGGTTTCTGCTATAAAAACAGTTTTCATTCCCAAACTTCTGCCAAATTTCATATCACTAACAGAATCACCAATCATTACTGCTTTTTTAAAATTTATCTTTTTAAAATCTTTTTTAGCCTTTAAGCCCATTCCAACAGCGGGTTTGCGATAAAAGCTTCCAGAGTTTTTTAAATCAGGGCAAAAATACACTTTATCAATATGACCTTTGTTTTCAGAAACTTTCAAAATCATTTCATTGTGAATTTCATTAAGCTGATTCGCTGTCATTAACCCCTTCCCTATTCCTTGTTGATTTGTAACCACCACAATTGTAGAAAAATATTTATTAAATATCGGGATTGCATTTAATGTATTTTCTGTAAATTCAAATTCTTTAAAAGACTTTACATAATCATCAGGAATTCTTCTGTTAATAACACCATCCCTATCCAAAAACAAAGACCACGTAAAATCAATTTCTTTTATGAAATTCATAAATTATCTTGGAAATAAAGCGGTTTCAACTAATTCGCAGATAATATGACCAAGCAATATATGAACTTCCTGAACACGTGGTGTATCCTTAGAAGGAACGTTCAATAAATACTTACAATGATCTTTCATTTTTCCGCCGGTTTCACCCGTAAACCCAACCGTAATCATACCTTGTTGATTAGCAATTTTTAAAGCTCTCACAATGTTTTCCGAATTTCCCGAAGTTGAAATTCCAATCAAAACATCACCTTTTTTTCCTTTTGCTTTTATCAAACGGGCATAAATATCATCATACGAGTAATCATTTGCTACAGCAGTTAAATAAGAAGTATTTACATGCAATGCTTCTGAATATAAAGGATCTCTGTCATAATAAAACCTGCCGCTAAATTCAGCAGCCAAATGTTGAGCATCAGCAGCACTTCCGCCATTACCACAGAATAAAACTTTTCCATCAGCTTTAAAAGCAGCAATACATTCATCAGAAATATCTTTAACGCACTGCAATAATTCTCTGTTTTCTAAAACTTTCTTTTTAAGTTCTATTGATTGTTCTATTGATTCTATTATTCTCATTATAATAAACGTTTTATTTTAAAAATTTCTAATCAATTATCTTTTTTTCTATCAAATAAGAGTTTCTGGTTGAAGAACTTCTGCCAATTAATTCAGCAATAAATCCAGCTAAGAAAAGTTGCACACCAATAATCATTGAAGCTATTGCAATATAAAAATATGGACTTGAAGTAACCAAAGGAGCTCTTACACCATGATAAACAGAATAAAGTTTTTCAAACCCAAGCCAAGATGCAGCAAAAAAACCTACGAAAAACATTAAAGTTCCGATAAGTCCAAAGAAATGCATAGGTCTTTTTCCGAATTTAGAAATAAATGTAATCGAAATCAAATCAAGATAACCTTTTATAAAACGATCGAGACCAAATTTGGTAACACCATACTTTCTTTCGCGGTGAGTAACAATTTTTTCACCAATCTTACTAAAACCTGCCCATTTTGCAATAACAGGAATATATCTGTGCATTTCGCCATAAACTTCAATACTCTTAACAACTTCACGTTTATAAGCTTTTAATCCACAGTTAAAATCATTCAATTTTATTCCCGACATCCTGCGGGTTGTCCAATTGAAAAATTTAGAAGGAATTGTTTTCATTATCGGATCATAACGCTTGCGTTTCCATCCCGAAACAATATCATACTTTTCTTCAACTATCATTTTAAATAATCCTGGAATCTCTTCTGGACTATCTTGTAAATCAGCATCCATTGTAATTACCACATTACCTTTTGCAGCTTCAAAACCAACATTTAAGGCTGCTGATTTCCCATAATTCCTTTTAAATTTTATACCTTTATAATTATTATTTGTAGTAATCAGGTTTTCAATTACTTCCCATGAATTATCATTACTACCATCATCAATCATTATTACTTCATAAGTAAAATTATTATCAAGCATAACTTTTGAAATCCATGAAGTTAATTCTCCCAAAGATTCATCTTCATTAAATAAAGGTATTACAACAGAAATATCCATAAATTGATTAATTATTCGTCATTAGAATTAGCAACTTCTTCAGTTTTTCTTTCTCTTTTTAGAAATATCGACATTAATAACGGTAAAAATATGCTTATTAGTATAAGTTCACCAGCTGCTCTTATTCCCATAAAAAAAGGAGTCGAAAACCTATATAATATATCAGTTTGTCGATGTAGTTCTTCGCCTGAAATATATTGATTCATTGCAACTTCATTAATTGAAATAAAGTTTTTAATAAGTTCTTTGTCAATAAATTTTGTATTAAAATATACAAATACTGCAAAAAAAAATGAGGCAAAAATACCATTAAACAATCCGGAAATATAGCATTGTTTAAAATTTATGAACCCCTCTAATTGTTTTCTATATGATTTTACAGCAACGAACATTACGACAAACAGTAACATATGATTCCATAGCAAAACCGGACGGGAAGCAGAGCCAAAAATAAGATAGTTTATAACATTGAATATCATCATTATAAAAGCAGATAATAATCCCGTTTTTAATGAAATTGGAAGAAAATTTTTAGGAAATTCAGATTTTTCTTTCAGCATAAAAATTATCTTAAAATATCTTCAGGAATATTTTCCTGATTCTTTTTAATAAATATTGAAACGATTGCAGAAATAACTGCCGCTGCTATTGGAGTAGTATATAATGAAGATATAAGTTGTTTAACGGGTTTCATTTTTTCTTCCATATTTGTAATTTGTTTCTCCAGTTGATCTGCAGGCATATTGTAATTTTGCATCATTTCAGCAAACTTTTCAACTTGCTTGGGCATATATTCAGGGTCAATCAAACCATACAAAACATAATTAAAAATTCCCGAAACATACATCCCTACAATCAATAAAACAAAACCTGTGAGAAAACACTGTAAATAAGTAATTTTCCCATCAAGAAATTTATCCCGATATGAATTCATTGTTTTAACAATTAAAAAGATAGCTATTCCAAAGATTACGATAAAGTAAACTACAGAAAACATAATACTAAACATATTTATGTTTAATACATAAACCATTACGGTGAATAAGATAAAAATTCCACCTAAAATTCCACCATTTTTCAAAGATAAATTTAAAAAACTTGTTTTCGAATTTTCCATTGTTTTAAATATTAAGATTTAAAAATAATATTGATTAAATGCAAAATTAAGAAAATTAGAATTAAAAACTAAATTTCTTACAATATTAATCCTATAAAAATAAAAACGACCGTTATTGCAATTGCAATAACGGTCGTTTTTAGGTATTAGAAAAATTTTATTTTCTTAATTGGTAAACTTTATTAGCACCATAAATTGCACCCATAGCAAGCAAAATGCTCAGGCCACCATCTATCGGAGCACCACCACCCACTGGGCCAGCGCCTGGAGCACCAACAGGAGAACCACCGCCTCCACCTGTACCGGGTGCTGGTGGATCATCTGCTAATACACTACTGATTAGTATTGGTGAAACCATCAGAAAAAACATTACGATAATTTTTTTGATTGTATTCTTCATATATTTAAAAATTTATTGTTTTAAAATTAATATTTAATTTACCACACCCCTATTCCCTCTCCTTAGGAGAGGGTTAGGGAGAGGTGGTTTTTATTATTTTACAAATACTTTTTCAGTGCGTACACCTTTTTCTGTTGTAACTTTTACTACATAATTTCCGGTAGCATTATTCATGCTTATGGTATTTAATGATTTTCCATTACCTGAAATTTTAGTAATTACTTGTCCCAACATATTGTAAACACTAATTTCTTTCACTTTTTCAGTAGTATTTACATAGATGTTATTGTTGTTTGCATATATATTGATATTTCCTGCATTTGGTTCATTGATACCGCTTGCTGTTGCAAAATGCAATACAAATCGATTGGCATTTTCACCAATTGATGCTGCAAATGTATAAGATGGATTCTGACGTAAATCCTGATTAGTTCCTGTTAATATATCTTCTAATGTAATATTTACATTGGCATCAAAATTAGCAAATTCTGATGCAGTTAAAGTAACATTATCAGCAACACCCATACGGATATTCATTGGGATAGCAGCAGGATAAGTACCAAAATTATTAATAACCAAATTGTTATTATTCGCAATGGTATATATTTCAGGAGAATTATTATTGCTTGCAAACATCTTTAACGCATCTAATGAAGCATCAAAGTTATTAGTTGCATTTGAATTCATCAATATAACTGTTTCATCTGTATAAATACCTCTTTTTGCTTTAATTCTAATCATATCATTAATAGATGCAGTACTTTTGTAAATTGGCTGATTATTATCATTATGAACTCTGCTTGCATTTGTAAATGTAATTGAAGTATTAGCAGCCTGAACAAGGAAGCCCTGCATTGGAGGAATAATACTTGTTGCTCCATTTACACTTATTGTTCCATTATGTGTGGCATAAGCTCCTTCATTTGCATTTAAGTTTTGATTCCAGAAATATGCAGCTCCACCATTATTTAATATAGTAGCTTTATCAGGTACCAATGACCAATCAATTGCAGAAGTATATGGATTACCAATAAAATTCCAACCAGTATTTGGTGCAGACCATGGATTCATATTAATAGTAACATTTCCAGTATTAATCTGACCATTAAAACTTACAGTTGGATTTGGTTTATTTACTACTGGCAAACCTATATCAGCCCATATTGAATAACCCTTACCAACTGTTAATGGTGTTGTTAAATTTGTAATATAACTCCATGCACCAGCATTATATTCTCTTATATAAATATCAGCCTGACCAGCAGCTAAATGGAAAACATTTGCAGTTGCTGTTTGAACTGGAGAAGATAAAATATGCCATTTGTTACCAACTATATATTGCTTAACAGTTGCTGTACCGGTTAAAGTCAGATGACTATTATCTAACAATGAACCTGTACCTGCTGCACTTGATTCTATAGTTAAATTATTAATTGTAACATCACCTGTTAAGGTTGGGTACTTAGTGGCTGTAGCAGGAATAACAACGTTATCTATGTTAGCAGGAATACCGTTTGTCCAGTTTCCGGCAACATTCCAATCAGTAGAAGTAGCAGTACTTGACCATGTTCTTGTTGGTCCAATATTAATTGTTGCTGTACCATTACTTTGACAACCTGCACCAGAAGTAGCAGTAGCTGTATAAACTCTGTTTGCAGTTGGTTTAGCATATACTGTTGTAGCATTTGCGCCTAAAGTATAAGGTATAGTTGCGAAAGCATCAGTAAATAAATTTGTAGCAGGAGACCAAGTAGTTGTTGCTTGTCCATCGCCAATAATACTAACATTATCTATTGCCCAATAAAAAGCATAAACACCATCATATTTAAAACGCATATAAACAGTTGCTTGATTTAAAAATGGAGCTGTAAGAGAAACATTAGCTATAACAAATGATGATGCAGTACCTACAGTTGAATTATATGTCTGTAAAGTTGTCCATATAACTCCATCAGTAGAAACTTCAACTTTAGCAGTTGAACCTGTATAGTGATAGTAATAATGATAAAAACTGATATTTGCACTGATAAATCCTAAAGTACTGAATGATGGTGAGCAAAGGGTGGTAGCTGTTGTTCCGCCGCTTCCCTGAGCATCACTATTACTCATATAGAACTGAGAATTATCATTACTATGGATAGTAGTAGAACTATAAGAATAAGCATCTGCTCTTAATGTCCATGCTGCATTTGCTGGAGCACCCCCAGTTGAAGTATTAGTATTTGTCCATGAATTTGTTAATCCATTAAAATTTTCATTTAAAATAGAAACGTTTGAAATTGTACCACCAGAAGCAACTAAAGATTGAATACTTCCCTGTGCAATGCTTGCTGAATTTGGAGTAATACTAACAGCAGTTGGAACAGCATTAACAATTACATCAACAGTGCCCGCAATAGAAGTACATCCGTTTTTGGTAGCTGTAAATGAATAAGTACCTGCATTTGCAGCAGTTACAGATGAAATAAATAGAATTTGATTGGTGCTAATTATAACATCAGATTTTTTCCATTCATAAGTTACTCCAATATCTGTTGTACCTGTTAAGTTTAGTGTTGAACCGTCACAAACAGGACTATTACTTGAAGCAGTAGCTGTTGGATAATGATTAACAGTTAAAGAAACCACATCACTTGTAACAGGAGTTCCGCAAGCTGCATTAACAACTACATAATAATTACCAGCATCTACGTCACTTACATTGGCTAATTCCAAAGTAGCAGCATTAGCAGAACCATTATTAGCAACAATAATTGCATCTACACCTTTATACCATTGGTAAGTTAAATTAGGACCAGTTGCAGTTACAGTAAACGAAGCGGTTTGTCCTGAACATTTTGCTGTAGCAATAGGTTGTGTTGAAATTGCAGCACCACTTACATTATTTACAGTTTTTGAAGCTGTAGCTGTACAATTATAATCATTTGTTGCTGTAACAGTATAGGTAGTGTTTGCACTTTGTGTTATTCCTGTAGGATTTTGCAAAGCCGAAGTAAAACCAACTGGTGATGATGTCCATGCATATGTGTTAGTTGTTGCTACACTTGTTGAAAGAGAAATATTATCAACAGCAGGAACTCCAAAAGGTGTAACTCCATCACATTTAAAAGTAAATACCAAACGAACAGTGGTACCAGCTAATGCATCTGGTAAATTAATTGTTTGTAATGTAAATGAACTTAAAGCTGGAGCATCATAAGTAAATCTTTCAGTATAACCAGTAGAAGGTGTAGTTCCGGCAACAGGTGTATAAGCAGCAGTTGTCGTATAAACTTTCATATAATCGTAACCACCATCTACAATAGGCATTTTTAAGAAGAATTTTAAGCTTATATTTGTAGCACCTGAAGGTATTACAACATCACGGTAAAAATGATTTACACTTGCATTTGCGGTTCCAACAAAACCTGTTCCAACATAAGCTGCATTTGTACCATCTTGAGCACCTGCAGCAGTACCTATTAACCATTGGTTATAAGTTCCATTTAATACTGTCCAATTGTTAAGTGCGAAAGTACTTCCATTTTCAAAACCACCATCTGCAGTAGGATTAATATAAGTATTTGTTATATTATTGTCAGCAGATGAGAACAAATTAAATGAACTACCACTACAAACTTCACTATTACTTGCAGTTGCAGTTAAGTTGGTTGGTATTGGTTTAACAGTAATTGTAGCTGTAGCATCAGCATAGCAGCCAGTTGCAGTAATTGTTCCTCTTACAGTATAAGTTTTTGTAGAAGTTGGTGAAGCAACAACATTTGCACCTGTAGTAACATCCAAACCAGTAGCTGGTAACCAAGAATAAGTATCAGAATTACCGCTGGTTGTTAATGAAACAGAACCTGTTCCGCAATATGAACCGGTATTAGGAGTAACGTTAACTGTTGGATTTGGATTTATTGTAATTTGCAAAATATTAGAGTAACTAACTGCTGAAGCACTTGTACAAGAAACCTTTAAACGATAATATGTTGTGGTAGAAACAATACCAGTCGATAAAGTAAAAGGGTCAATTTGACCAAGCACATTATGAATATCAGCAACGAAGTTATCGTTAGAATATTCCCATTGGTATTCACCACCTAATGATGAAGCAGTTGCAGTAATAACCGGAGTTCCAGAACCGCAGAAAGTAGAGGCTGTTACAGAAGCAGTTCCTGCAGTAGCACCTATACAACTTGGAGGTGTAAATTCAAATGCTCCTAAATCAGGATTTGTAGCATTTCTGCTAACACCATCGTAGTCAACAGTAACTAAAGGAATAACAGCACCTTTATTATTTATACCATCATTTAAAGCATTATCTAAATGCAAATCTGTATTTGAAATAAATACAGGTTGAACATTTATCGAGTTAGCATCTTGTGTTGAAGCAGTTCTCCACGCAACTATTGTTGTTGCATCAGCAGCTCCATAATATCCAAGAATACCATAGGTGCCACTTGCAGAATAATCATTATTATTAATAGTTGTAAAAGTAGTACCTGTAACCACATAAGCTGCATAAGTCTTTGCGCCAACTGTAGTGAAAGCAGTTGAATTATTGAAAATATTATTAACAACCTCAAGCCCTGTACCTGCTGTAGCCAAAAATGCTGCAGACATACCTGCTGCAGATCCACCTGAAACTGCACCAAATAAATTTACACTATTATAATATACCTTATGGTTTGTTCCTCCGGTAATTCTGATACCAAAAGCATTATAGGTTGTACTTGTAGCTGAATAATTTGAAGTAATCAAATCATAAATTACATTATTACTAATTGTAATATTTGATGTACCAGTTGCAGTAGCAATATTTATTCCATAAGCTCCATAGCCAGATGTAGAGGTTGATTTAATACTATAAATTTTATTTTTGTTGACAATAGCATCGCTAACATATTGTCCCAGTTCAATAGCTGCATTATTAATACCAGTAGAGGTAATCATATTAAATATTTGATTTTGAGCAATTGAAGAAGCTAAGGCACCTTGTACAAATATACCTTTATTGATTACATAATCTGTAGCAGTATTTGAACCAATAGTATTATTACTAATAGTTAAATTATTTAATACACCTGCTCCGGTAGAAGCGCTACTAACATAAATTCCATTATAACATTTGCTTATTACATTTTCAGTAATTGTTAAATTATCATTGTCATCTGCAGCTGTTCCTAAAGTAGCTGAACCAGCAAAAATACCATAAGTAGTAGCAGATATTGAACCTGTTAAAATATTACAATTTCTGATTGTATTGTTATTTGCACCTAATCCTGTACCTAAACTAATAATTTGGAATACCGCAGAACCTGAAGTACTGGTATTATTGAAGGTTAAATAATTACCACTTCCACCAAATCTACCATCAATAGTTACCCTATCAGCACCATTTAATCGAATTAAACCTCCAGCATAACTTCCGGTAAGAGTATATACATTGGCATCATTTGGTTCGATTGTTAAGGTATAATTAGCTCCGTTTACATCTTCAACCCATTGATTTAAAGCGTTCGCGCCATCTCCTGTTGTATTTGATGTTATTTTTGCAACCACATTGCCTTTTAAACCATATAAATTAATTCTTTCGAATAATCCACCTGCTCCGGTTAATGATGTAAATTGCTGTCCAGTACCAACGTAAACAGTACCTGCCAATCTATCTTTAATCTGGCGAGTTCCAGCAGGAGCAGTAACAGTAGGTGTATATGCAGCTCCTTCAACAGTAATAGATGTACATTCTGCATCAATCAAATTATCATAAGTAGCCGAAGATGATATATCATAAACCAACCAGAAATAATTTGTTCCTTCTGCCAACACTTGACTACCTGAAATTGAATATGAACTTGCTGGTATTGCATTTCCAAATAAATTTGTTGTTGCAAAAGTGTTTGTAGTTCCTGTGTAATATATTTTGGCATTGGTTATATCACTTAAATTTGTTGTTCCTGTTGTATTAAGGTCAAAACTTGTTGCAGAAATTGGACTGGCATTACCAGCAGTAACAATTTGAATCCCTAAAATCTGTTGATCAATAGTATTTGCATATACAGGAGTAACTATAGTTTGCGTTGAAGTTGATGAAGTTACAGCCATAGGAAGACTTTTCTGTCCAATTACAAAATAACCTAAACCAGTTATTGTACTTGAAGTGATTGTATTACCTGAAGGCGCATTTAAACTAACTAAATCATAATTTCCACCTTGATCCACTGATTGACCAATTCCACTGGTAGTATTCATACCTGTTTCTGTTAACTGAACAGTTATACCTGTAACATTATCACCACCTGATAAATACTCAGCTTTCCAATAACGATCAGTATTAATAGATGACATATTATTTCCAAAATTTCCTCCGCAATTGTCGTCAAAAACTTCAGCTTTAATTTCAACAATACCTTTATTGCCAGTAACAGCATTCACTAATGATAATGGACGATATGTTGATGAAGTTTTTGCTAAAGGAAATACATAAGTAGTTCCAGTTGCCAAATTTGCAGGTAATGTTCTGATTAAAGCACCATTAACATAACCATTTGTTCTTGTTACTTTGGCAGCAGTTGTTCCTGTTACTTTTAAATCAAAACCTCCGGTATTTAATTCTCCACCAGTTAACGTAAGCGCATCAATATTAATAGCTTTTCCCAAAACAACACCTAAAGCATTATTTATAGTTAATGTACCATATATAGAAGTTGGCATTTCTTCTCCTATTGTTTGTTGTGCTAAAGTTCCATTATAGGTATAGCTAATAGTGCCGGTGCCAAAATTAAATGTTGGTACATTTGCTAACGAACCATTTTTAATGGTTGCTGTAAAACCAGCTGTACCTGCACTACCAATTGTCAGGTTATTTGCAGATAAAATACCTTGGTTAAGTATTAAGGTTACTCCGCTTGAAGCACCATAAGTTAAGTTTAAATTATCAGGTAATGTTACAATTCCACCAGCAAAAGTATTATTGATGGTTAATTTAGGTATTACATAATCAGTTATAGTACCATTATTGGTAAATGTTTGGTTACCAAAACTACTTGAAAATGTTAAGGATTGTGTAGTGCCTGAATTTGCATTTAAAGTAAATATACCATTATTAGTAATATTACCAGGATAAGAAGCATTCATACCTCTCATATCGAGATTATATAATGTACTTAGTGAAAACGTTCCACTTCCGTTAAATGTAAAATCTCCATAAATTCGAGTATCAGCACCAAGCGTTAAATTAGGGTTGTTTGTTGCATCTACAATCGTATTAGGAGCAACTCCTAATATTTTATAATTACACCCTGAAACAGTTGCAGAACTACCTATATTTAGAATTCCACCTGTAATGTTTATGGTTGCACCAGTTGCAGCTCCACGAAAATCATATCCGCCAACTTTTGTAGCAGAAGAACCTCTAATAATGTTAATTATTCCTCCACTCATAGTAAATTTAGTATTAGTAGAAGTTCCCATATCGAAACTATAAGACGTAGATGTATGTTCTACATTACAAACGTTAAGAATTCCTCCACTTTGATTATAAGTTATTGTATTTGAACTTGACGAAACATTAAATCTACCAGCAACTGTAATTGTTCCTCCTTCAATAATAGCAGTAGAAGAACTTGCCATTCCTAATGATTGTCCGGTTGTTGTTCCAATATTTAAAGTTCCGGCAGTCATTTTTAAAAGTCCGGTTAAAGTTGGAGAACCAGCTTGAGCACTTGCGGTAAAATTAGCATTATTTAACCACAAAGCACTTATTGATGGAATTGAGTATCCGGCAGTTACAAATAAAGGAGTTGCTAAAGTAAAACTACCACTTATTTTTAATGTACCAGCTGTTAAAGCAGTAACCAAACCAACTGTATTAGCACCCTGAACAGTAAAAGTTCTTTGAATATCCAATAATGGAGGTGTTGCAGTAGAAGATGCAGTAACGGCTCCTTTGTTTATTGTAATTGTATTAAAATCGCATGTTGCACCAGTTCCGCTTATTATTGCATCTTGTGAACCAAAGAAAGTTACACTTGCTTTTCCATTAGTAGAACCAATATACATATCAAAGATACCGTTAACAGTTAAACTACCTGCAGCAAAATTTGAAGTTGCAGTAGCACCACCAATATATAAGATATGGGATAATGAAGCACCGGCAGGAGCTCCTGCTTCAAAAGTGCCACCCGCAGCAACAGTTACACCTCCATTTACAGTAAAAGTAGCTGCATTTGTTCCAAAACGCAAAACACCTGATGTGCCTTGTCCAACAGTTAAGTTATAGCATTGTAATGAAGTTGCATTAATAGTAACTGTAGCACCATTGGCAATGGTTACATTGTCATATTGTCCGGGTACTATACCACCTACCCAAGTTCCAACTGCATTCCAGTTTCCTCCGGTTGCAGTAGATGTAATATTACCAGTAGCAGTTGTAGCCTGATTTGAAGAAGTTGCTGAACTAAATTTTGCTTCATTAAAAGAATAAATTTGCCATGAATAAGTTGTACCTGGTGCCAATGAAGTGGCAGCATAAGTAATAGTATTTGCAGCTAGATTAGTAACAAAAGTATAATTAACTCCATCAGTAGAACGATAAATTGCATAGCCAGCTTCACCTGTAACATCCACCCAATTCAAAGTCATTGTTGTATAATTAATAGCAGTAAAAGGAGTTGCAGCCATTGCAGGTGCAGATGGAGCAGTTTGAGGTGGGGTAAAAGTATAAACTCTACGAGAACCGTCAGCAGAGCTGTTTAAGTTAGGTACAGCAGTATTAGCAGCATAAGCATTTGCAGTAAATGTTGATGTACTAACTGTGTTTGTTGATGTTGTTATACAAGCTAAATTATTTGCAGTAGTATTTGTTGAGAAACCTGTTGAGAAATTAGATGTATAGGTTGAAGCACCTACAATCATTTTACCATAAACAAATTCTATCTTGCCTGATGTTTCATATAATCTTACCTGAAATGTTCCATCAGCAGTCGTATTACCATAATACAATGCCATGTCAGTCCATTGAACAACTAAGCATCTATTTGGTGCTGTTCCAATCAGTTTACTTGTAATGCTGCCAGTTGATGAGGTAGCTGCATCAGCACCACAAGCTGAAAATTTAGGTGAAGTTGTAGTACCTCCACTTGCAACATAAGTAGATCCACTTACTACAACAGAACCTAATTGCATAATACCATTTGCAGATGCACTAAACTGTGTATAAGTATTACCCATCAGCGCAAATGTAAAACCGATATTTGTTAATGCTGATACACCTTGATCAGAACTTGCACCAACAAGTGCTGTTATACCAGAAGTCATATCAATAGCATTGCTATTTGCATCAACAGTAAGTGAGCCTGTTGTATTCGTGGAAAACGAATAATTTACCGTGCTTTGCCCCCAAGTTAAACTTGAAAAGACAATAGCGAATAAAAACATTAATAGTTTTTTCATAAATGTATAAATTTAATTAATATATTGATTTGTAATATTTTAAAATATATGTTTGTTATTGGATTATTAATAATAGCATAATAATCCTTCTCTCCAAAAAAGGTGATCCTTTGTTTAATCTATTCATAATCAGTAATTTTATTAAAAAGATAATTGTTAATTTTTGTTATTAATTCAAGGTAGTAAAAATAATATTTTTTTTTTTACAAATTACTGATTATAATAAATTTTTGTTAAAATCATCTAATTTAGAATAACACTTGGTTAATTCATAAGAAAATAGAATGCATAAATATGGATGTCAATAACTTAAAAACAAATTTAAAAAATCATATTTTAATCTAAGCACATTTTCTAAATAACAAATGTATAAATCTTATTATCTGTACTTTGCTATTAATATAATGATTTATTAAGTTTTAATAAATCTCTAAGTTTCAAAACAGTTTTCAAATTTCGGGTGGTAGAATTAATTCGTAATTTTTTTTCAAAAAAAGTGTTTGTAAATTTTGTATTTCCGTATCCGTTAGGACAATAAATATAAACTATATTATTGATAATTTTAAATTCATCTTCATTATTTTTATCTAATATAATTAAATTTTGTAATTCAGCCAAAGGAATATTATTTAAAAAACTTAAATGTAATTTATCAGGGTCAATTAAGTTATTAGAAATAAACGGATTATTTCTAATGGCTTTCTCCCATTCTTCTGAATCAAAAATAAATGAAATTATTTTGAATCCGAATTCTATCTCAATTGCTGTATCAATTTTTAATTTAACCATTTGCTTATCAACAATATCTGATTCAAAAACTATATTTCCACTTTGAATATAGGTTTTAACATTAAAAAATCCCAAAGAATTGAAGAGATTGACAAGACTTTCCATTTTAATCAATCTCTTACCACTCACATTAATACCACGTAATAATAACAAATATTGCATATTTCAATAAATCAAAAAAGCAGGTAAAAACCTGCATAAATTTCAATTTCCTATTATTTACTTTTTCGGATTATAATAAGCTGCTATCATTAAAGCGCCACCCATTAATCCCATATCTTTCAATAACATAAATAAAGCCATGGCTGCCTGATGAGAATCCTCCACAAACAAACCGGGAATATGAATCGTTGCAATAAATACCAAAAGCAAGCCTGCAAGAATAAAACAAGTTAATTGTATAAACTTATTCAGCAATATACTAATTGAGGCTAATATTAGTACAAATCCTGTAAAAAGGATAATAAATCCACCTCCGGGAATAAATGATGTATTTTCCATAATTTTCAGGAAAACATCCCTCATTAAAAAATGATTTAAACCAATAATACCAAATGGTATTGCAAACAAAATTCTTCCGATTGTTGACAAATTCTTCATATTGACTTTTTTTTGATCTCAATACATGAATTAACAAGCGTTTAAAAAAATTGTTTAACAAAATACTGAACAAACATCAAAGCTATTACAAAGAAACTTCAGAGCAAAGTTTAAAAAAAGAGCAAAAAACTAAATTACAATAACATACAAATGAAATAGCTTAGTAATTTTTATCTCCGCCCAAAATATTTCCAATTATACCACCGCTTTGCTCACGATTTCCTTTAGCAGCAGCAGAAAGAACTCTATCAGCTAATCTTGAAAAAGGCAAACTTTGTAAATAAATCAAACCGGGACCAGTTAATTTAGCCAAAAACAAACCTTCACCACCAAACAATGCATTTTTAAAACCAGGAACTGCCTGAATATCATAATCAACAGTATTAGAAAAAGCAACAATACAACCGGTATCAACCTTTAAAGATTCACCTTGCTGTAGTTGTTTACTGATAATAGTACCTCCTGCATGAACAAAAGCTTTACCATCGCCACTAAGACGTTGTAATATAAATCCTTCGCCACCAAAAAAACCAGCTCCCAATCGTTTTGTAAAAGCTATATCAATATCAATTCCTTCGGCTGCACATAAGAAGCTGTCTTTCTGACAAAAAAACTCTCCTCCTAATGTTTTTAAATCCAAAGGGATGATTTTACCCGGATATGGAGCACCGAATGCAACATGTTTTTTACCAGTCCAATTATTTAGAAATGTTGTAATAAAGAAACTTTCGCCTGTCAACATTCGTTTGAAACCTTTAAACAAGCCACCTCCCGTAGATGTCTGCATTTCAATTCCTTCTTCCATATACATCATAGCTCCGGCTTCAGCTCTTACGCCTTCATTCGGATCCAATTCAATTTCGACAATCTGCATATCGTCGCCAAAAATCTTAAAATCAATTTCGTGTGCCATTTTTTTAATTAATTAATATTCGTATTTAATGTCATAATTCTTTCAGGATAAATAATTTTTGAAAGGAATAATGCCTTTGCAGGGACAGAATATCCAGCATCTGACCGATTCTTACTCTTAATTATCCTATGTAAATCATTGACTTGTAATTTACCATTTCCAATTTCCAAAAGTGTTCCAACAATAGCTCTCACCATATTTCTAAGAAAACGATCAGCTGTAATAGTGAAAATTAATTGATCATCAACAATTTTCCAATTTGCTTCTGTAATTTTACAATTATTTGTCTTGGTTTGAGTGTTTGATTTCGAAAAACAAGAAAAATCTGTATATTCAAATAAAATTTTGCAAGCATCATTCATTTTATATAAATCTAAATGAATGAAATAATTATAAGAAAAATCATTATTGAAAACATTCTTTTTAAAATTGATAAAATAATTATAAGTTCTTGATATTGCATCAAATCTGACATGAGCCGAGTCATCAACTTTAAAAATATTGTAAATAACTATATCTTCTTTTAAGAATCCATTTAATTTATAAATAATATGAGGTATTTTCAATAAATCAATTTCATTATCTATATCAAAATGAGCATAAAAATCAGAGGCATGAACTCCCGTATCTGTTCTTCCGGCACCGGTAAGTTCTATTTTAGTCCGGAAAAACATACTTAAAGCATTATTTAAAACTTCCTGAACTGTAATCGCATTGTTTTGAATTTGCCATCCATGAAAATTCTTTCCATTATATGCCAAACTAATGAAATATCGCATTTTATTGATTTTTTATGCAAAGATAATAAAATGAATAAAAATTAATATTAATTCAAATTAAAGATTCTGATAAAAACTTTTCAGAAATAGGCTTATGAATAATATTAATACATTCAATTGATTATAAGTTTTATAAACCAATAATTAATGGTTAGAATCAGAATCATTGAAATGCATAATTTTATCTGTATAAGCTAATAATAATGCAGAAAGAATAAATACCATATGTATCCCTATTTGCAGCAATGCATCCTGCAACTCAATATTATGAATATCAACAAAGGTTTTAAGCAAATGTACTCCAGAAATACTAACCAATGAAACTATTAATTTAATTTTTAAAGTACTTGCATTTATTTTACTAAGCCATTCCGGTTTATCATCATGATTTTCAAATTCAATTTTGCTTACGAAAGTCCAATAACCACCAATAAACACAACTACTAACAAATTAATTACCATTGAAATATCAATTAAACCCAAAACAGCTAGCATAATTGTATTTTCATCCATTGATGTAAAATTTGTCATTAAATTCCATAATTGCATCATAAATTTAAACACATAAAACAAAGATGCAATTATTAAACCCAAATACACAGGCATTTGCATCCATCTGCTAAAGAAAATAAATTGCTCAATTTTTTGTTCTGCTTTTTTCATAGTTCTACTTTAGTTCATATAACAAAAAAATAATTTTAATGTTTAATGAACTCATCAGTAAAAGTTAAAAAGATTTAAGATTTTTTAAATTTGAAAACTACAAAATATTACTTTTGCAAAAAAAGTCAACATAGTAAATATTAAATCATGCAAAAAAAAGCAGTATCGTTCTATACACAAAAACTATCTGATTTACAAATTAGTAAAAATACATTAAGAAAAAGAAACAGCTATTTTTATGTAATCAGACTTGTTATTTTTCTGATTTCATTTGCTTCTTTGGTATCTTTTATAAAAAACACGCACAATTATATTTACCTGATTATATGCATATTAAGTTTTATATCTCTTTTAATTGCTGTAAAATTAAATATTAAATTAAAATACAAAGCAAAGTACACAAACAATCAAATACAAATAGTTGAAAATGAACTTAATTACTTAAATTACAACTTTAATCATCATTATTCCGGTGAAGAATATTTCAAATTAAACCCAAATCTTTCAGCTGATTTTGATTTGTTTGGAAATGGCTCTCTTTTTCAATTTATTAACAGAACTTCATGCAAATCAAGCGAAAAAGAATTTGCAGAAAGTTTATGTAAATCAGAGCTTGACACAAATAAAATTAAAGACAAACAACAAGCAATCAAAGAATTATCATCAAAATCAGCTTTTTCATTAAATTTCAGAACATTAGGCACATTTATAAAAGAATATGGCAATGAATTGGAAAACATTGAATTATGGCTAAATCAAGATGCCGGTAAAATTAAAATTTTAAGATTTTTATCATTCATTTTACCAATAATTACAGTTTTATTTATCATATTGATAATTTTAAATTCAATAACTTATCAATCAATAATATTGCCCGTATTCTTAAACTTAATTGTAGTATATTTTAATTTGCGAAAAATAAATCTGGCTCACTCAAAGCTAAATAATATTTCGCAAATTCTAAAAAATTATTCTGAATTATTAAAACAAATAGAAAATGAGGATTTTAATTCTGATTATCTGCGCAAACTTAATAACTCATTACATTCAAATGAATTACAAGCAAGCAAATCTTTACTAGCACTATTTAAATTATTAAATGCTTTTGATTTCAGATTAAATATTATCATTGCCATTTTACTTAACTCATTGTTTATATTCGACATACAACTTTATTGTAAATTAGAAAAATGGAAAAAAATTCATAAAGATAATATTTTGTTATGGTTTAAAACTTTAGCAGAATTCGATTCGCTTCTTAGTTATTCAATCTTTGCATTTAATTATCAGAATGAATTAAACTATCCTGAATTATCAACTCAAAACTTTGAATTTGATGCAATTGAAATGGGACATCCATTAATAAATAATGAAAAAAGAGTAAATAATAACGTCAGAATTAACTGGAAGCCCTCAATTACAATAATTACCGGAGCAAATATGGCAGGAAAAAGTACCTTTTTAAGAAGTATTTCTATAAATTTGATTTTGGCAATGAATGGAGCTCCTGTTTGTGCTAAAAAACTTATTTTCAGTCCATGCGATATTATGTCTTCTATTAAAATCCATGATTCGCTATTTAAAAATGAATCATATTTTTATGCAGAATTACTTAGACTAAAAGAAGTTATAAATCATGCAAATAATAACCCACAAACTATAATATTTTTGGATGAAATACTAAGAGGTACAAATACCAAAGACAAACAAAATTATAATAAATAAAACTAAAAGTACAAGAGTATAATATATTTTTGCCTGTTTTTTAATGAGTTACGTTGTATAGTAATAAAACGAAAAATACATTATGGTTTAATTTGACTTTAATTTTGCCCGGTTTTTACTTTAATTTAAATGAATTTAATTGAATACTTATAGGGAATAACCTATAATGGTGCAAAGATACGCTAAATATGCTTAAAATGGCTTGTTTAGCGTATTTTTTTTAATGGGTTTTAAGTAACTTTTGATGGCTGTTTAAATGATTTTTAAACAGCCTTTTTTTTGTGCATAAAAACGAAAAATACAAGTAGGAGCCCCAGTAGGTTACCCAGTAGCATACCCAAAAAAGATATATTGATAAATAGATAATCTTTAAAAACATCGATATAAAGTTAAATAAAAATTAATAAAGGGGGTATAATACACAATAAAAGCATATTAAAACAATAATAAAATAAGGCTAAAACATTAATATTTAATGAATTAGCCTTATTTTTGTTTTGAAAAATAAAAAATAATTATTTTTTCAACAGATCAATATTGTTTTTTAGTTGTGTAACAGTTTCTTTTAGTGCTATAATCGTATCTTCTTTGCTTTCTATAATTTTATCTTTTTCTATACATAATTTGCAATTGGGTTTGTATTCTGATTTTGGTTCATCAATTACTGAAACTTGAATTTTATTTTCGTATGAATTATTATGTTTTGATGGATTAAAAAAATCATTTGGGGTATATTCTTTAAAATAATTACAGAATTTTTGTATAAAATCAACAGTAACACCCTGCCTTTTTGACAGAATTTCTGAAACAGTAGAGTTGTTTATGCCTAATTTATCGCATAAATCACTCTTGTTTTTCACCTTTTTTTCAGAAATTAACACATTGTATATATCTGAAAATCTATCATTTAAAAAAAACTTATCATTTTCCATAAAAAAAATTCATAATTTCTGTTGTTTTTCAGAAATTCTGTATTATATTTGCAAAGTATTTTACAAAAGTACAATACAATTTTTATAAATGTATATGCAAAAAGAAAATTTAACATTTGAGCAGAAAAGAGAATATGTCGAAAACTTTAGAGGATTGATATATTTAACTGATATAGCTACTGAGAAAAAAATTAGCCTTCCACAAATTTCTTTGATAATTAAAGGGAAAAGAGAAGACTATTATGGTGTTATTGAAACTTGCTACAATAAAATTCAGGAAAAACTTAAACCTATACTTAAAAAATAAATGTACACTTCTTACAATAACATACAATGCATTACTTCTGAACAGTTTATTGAACTGTTTGGGATGAGTGCATATAGACATGGTACTGAAAGGAAGCATTTTGCTAAGCATGGTTATGGTGGTA
Source organism: Bacteroidales bacterium (assembly GCA_023251515.1). GTDB lineage: Bacteria > Bacteroidota > Bacteroidia > Bacteroidales > JACABE01 > JACABE01. The sequence continues at coordinate 93,462 of JAHEYQ010000001.1, read as the reverse complement.
ATGGTAGGGTTGTGTATATTGAAGTGAATAATACCATGAGACGTGATTACCGGGAACAAATTATTGCTGCTTTTGGACCTACCGATAAAACTCCGACCGGAGATTATATTAATAATATAGTAGCTGACGAAAAAGCCCGTGAATTTTTTAAGACTTTTGAACTTGATGATGCTGACCCTAAGAAAAATAAATTACATGACGAAAAAGTAACCTTATACACCAACGAAGCCACAGTTTTAAATACCATTCAAATGGTTTTTGAAAAACAATTAAAACGTAGATCGGCTGTTGGTGCAAAAAAATCAAAAATTGAGTTCTGGAAGGAAGCTGTACAATTTGTTGAAGATATTAACGGACGTTTCCCGAATAAACTGCCTCGCAACTTCAGAAGCCTGGAACGTAAACTTGAAAGATACTTACAGGAAGGTTATATATCATTAATAGGTAACTATGGTAATGATAATTCTCAGAAAATTACTGCTGAAGCTGGTGAATGGATGATTGCACGCTACGCAAGTATGATTAACCGGGTTACTATTTCGCAATTGTGGATTGAATATAATGTAAAGGCTCAGGAAATGGGATGGAAACAGCTGAAGAGTATGCAGGCTGTTGAAATATTCCTGAATAAACCTGAAATTAAGAGTAAATGGATGGCTGCCAGATATGGTGAGCTCAATTATAAAGAAACTTATACCCGTCAGCACAGGACGTTGCTTCCTACACGCAGAGATTCGCTCTGGTATAGTGACGGTACAAAACTTAACTATTTCTATCTGAATGCAGCCGGAAAAGTTGAAACCTGCAATGTATATGAGGTAATTGATGTGTATAGCGAGTGTTTATTGGGCTACCACATAAGCAAAACTGAAGATTATGAAGCTCAGTTTAATGCCTTTAAAATGGCAATACAGTTTGCAGGTCACAAACCTTTTGAATTGAAATATGACAACCAGGGCGGTACTAAAAAACTGGACAATGCCGGACTGATGAAAAAGATTGCTCACCTTAGCCTGAATACAGCTCCTTATAATGGTAAATCAAAAACTATTGAAAGCATTTTCGGACGTTTCCAAAGCCAGTTCCTTCATAAAGACTGGAATTTTACCGGACAAAATATTACAGCTGTAAAACAGGAAAGCAGGGCTAATATGGAGTTTGTTTTAGCCAATAAAACCAACCTGCCAACACTGGATGAAGTGAAAGCCACTTACGAACTAAGAAGAAAAGAATGGAACTCAGCTCCACATCCGAAAACAGGAATTTCAAGAATAGAAATGTATAATTCTTCAGTTAATCCGGAAGCTGCTAAAATAGAAATCTGGGATATGATAGATATATTCTGGATGATAACTGAAAAGCCAAGTACTTATCGTGCAAGTGGTATTGAAATTCAGGTGAAGAAAGAGAAATACGCTTACGAAGTACTTACTGAAGACAATCAACCGGACCTGGTATTTCTAAAAAATAATGCTGGTGCAAAATTCTTTGTAAAATATGATCCTTGCGATATGACATTAGCTGCCATTTATATGCAGGATGCTACCGGATTACGCTTTGTAAGCTATGTACATCCATATTTGAAAGTACATCGTGCAGCCCAGGAACTGGAAACAGGCGAAATGCAATTTATAAAAGCACAGGAACTGGCTAATAAAGCTATGAGACAACAGGCAGTGGAAGAAACTGAAGACATACTCGAAAAATACGGACAGCACCCAAGCCAGCACGGATTAAATACTCCTGCTATAAAAGGTGTGAGTGCAAAAAGCAAAGCCGGAAGACCACGCAAACAAACAGGCGAAATAGGACAATACCAAAAGGCTGTTAGCCTTGCTGTGGCTGGTGTAGATGATGAGGAATTTGATTTAAGAAACCTATATTAAAATCTGAAAAATGGAAGTGTATTACGGATATAGCAGACTTACAGCAAAAGCGGTTAAACAAAGAGAACTGGCTGTTTATTTTGAAAATTCTAATAATTGTAAAAACGAGGAATGGATTAAAAAAAGAATGGATATTTACTACACTCGCAAACAAACTGCAGAAGAAGCTAAAGATGGAGCTAATTCAAACAGAATGTTCACAAAGTATTCATATTTCATTGATGATAAAAAATATAAAAGTGATTTAGATAAGGTTTTGCAAGACAACTATCAAGCTGATTCTAAAAATGTAAAAACAGAAGAACTTGAAAATATTAGAGAAGCATTAAAAAAAGGATTTAAAAAAACTTACAATAATTAATCATACAAATCTGAAAACATGAAAAATGATAAATCGAAAATCAAAGAAAGTTTACAAAGCTATTGCGAACGCTACGGAAGCCAAAACAAAGCAGCTGCAAGCTTGCAGGGTGTTAGTTCTGCAACAATAAGCCAGGTATTAAATGATAACTGGGAGCTTATTAACGACAAAATGTGGATGTCAATCGCTGCTCAAATTGGCTTTAAAAAAGATGAGTGGATAGTTGTTGAAACGAGAGGTTTTAAAATTATGAATTTGCTTCTTACAGACAGTAAGTTATATCACTTGACTAGTGCTATAGTTGGAAATGCAGGAAAAGCAGGTAAAACGGAATCAATTAAATCATTTGAAGAAAGCAATAAAGATGTTTATTTTTTAAGCTGTGCAGAATATTGGAATCGTAAACTTTTTTTAGTTGAATTGCTTCAAAAAATTGGAAAACCTACTTCTGGGCTAACAGTTGGCGAACTTATGAATGAGATAATTAAAGAAATTAAGAAAAAAGAAAATCCAATTATAATAATGGATGAAGCTGATAAATTATCTGATCAGGTTCTTTACTTCTTTATTACTTTATACAACCAGCTGGAAGATCATTGCGGAATTATTATTTGTGCTACAAAATACCTTGAAAAAAGATTTAAAAAAGGCTTACGGCTTGGGAAAAAAGGTTATGAGGAAATATGCTCTCGTATTGTAAATAAATTCATTGAGATACCTGATGCTAACTCTACTGATATATATTCTATATGTGTTTCAAATGGGATTTCTGATAGAAAAAGAATAGATGAAATTATTAAAGATTCAGATTTTGATTTGCGTAGAGTTAAAAAAATGATACACGCCAGTAAAAGAAGTATTTAAACAGTATTTAAACACTTTTAAACAGTGGGATTAAAATTACAAAGAGCAAAATCGGTTTTTGAAGTTCTCAATAAAAAAAGAGAAGTACTTCCATTCTCAGGAGATTTTCTGAATTCATTCGGAGCTCCCGAACTTGGAAGTATATGGCTGCTATGGGGCGACTCTGGCAGTGGCAAAACTTCTCTGGCACTCGCTATTGCTAAATATATGTGTGAGCTTGGTTACCGTTGCGGATATAACTCATTAGAGCAGGGCGATAGTTTGAGTTTTGCCAATGCAATACGCAATGCTGAACTTGATACCGTGAGAGGTTTTATATTATTAGACAGAGAACCTATTTCCGATAACATAAAACGCTACAAAGCTCACAAATCGCCTGACGTGCTGATAATAGATTCTATACAGTATAGCCGTATGAATTACAATGAATATATTGATTTTAAACGTGAATTGCACGGAAAAATGATAATAATCATTAGCCAGTCAAAAGGCTCAGAACCTAAAGGAGCTACAGCAGGAAGCATCCGCTTTGATGCTGATGTAAAGGTGCATTGCGAAGGTTACAAGGCTTTCCCGATGAGCCGTTTTGGTGGCGAAAAAGAGTTTGTAATTTACCAGCAAGGTGCATTGGAATACTGGGGTTTTAAAAATGAAAAAAATAATTAATTAATATGAAAGCATCTGAAATAAAACAAGCAGTTTGCACTCAGTTAGGTATATCTGAGTTTGAATACGATCAGGAAGTATTTAACAGCGGTGTTCATTTTATCGAATTCGTAATTGAAGATATGGAATATATCCTCCGGGTAATTTCATACAACAAAAAATACTGGGCATGGTGGCACAATCAGTTCCAGCTGGCTGATATGAGATTATTGGCTTCGGGAATTACAAAAATTGAATGGTTTGACAACCATACACCTGCCGGAACGCTGGTTTATCCTGCCGATTCTCTTTTTGAGGAAACTTACAAAGAAATGGCACACAAAATTACACAGGAGGCTGAGTTATGCTAATTACACCTGCACAAAATCGCCGTTTGCACCAGCTTTTAAATAAGCTTCATATTAACGATATGAAGGAAGAGCTAGTAGAAAACTACACTGAGCACCGCACTACTCACAGCAGCCAAATGGAATACCGTGAGGCGATGCAGTTAATAAAATCATTAGAGCTTAACGATAAAGGCTATGATGAGCTTGACAAACTACGCAAAAAAGTAATATCGGGCATGATTGAAATGTGGGCTGTGGACGATAAAGGAAAGGCTGACATGCATTTTATATACTGGTTTAGCCTCAATTATATCCACAAAAAACAATTCAACAGCTTAACGAAATCTGAGCTTACCGAAATGGTATCTATAATTAATAAAAGATTTATGCCCTGGTTCTTTAAAAATAAAGAGCAAAACCCGGACTTCACTATTAAAGCTTTGAAAGATGGTAAAAAGTGAGAAAACAAAATACGTATCGCAGCTCGATAGGGAGATAGATGATACACGTGCTGAAATTTTGGCTTTGCTAAACTGCTTTATCGACGGTACTTTTCCAATATTTGGTAAACAATGGGAATATTACAAACAATTGACTGTAAAACTTTACCGATTAAAAATTAAGAAAAGCATCAGTGAGAGTGATGCTGAACTGCCACAGGCACGAACTTATTATTCATCTGATTTTATAAAATAAACATGGCTAAGCATTCTAAGAATTACTTATTGCGGGTATTGTGTGTACAGGAGTTGTATTCTGTACATAAAAAACCGGGCATTTCGGATGCTTATATTTTCAGAACCTTTATACAGCCAGTTTACCCAATGAGCAAACGCACATTTAGCACATACTTAGGAATATCAGCAAAAAAAGAACTTAAAGAAATTTAGACAATGGAAAATATATTAGATACAGTAAATCAATCAATTTTATTAAATACAAAAATTTTAAAACTGTATGCAAGAATATGCAGATACAGAGAATGGATTAAAAAAAACAGAACTTCAAGAAATGTAGATGTAGCAATTAACACAATGCATAGAACTGTAGAAGAATATGGAGAAGCAAATTTTAATCAGAAAATTTTACTCAGCAAAATGGCTGAGAACAAACAATAAACATAGTATTAATTTAAAAAACAGAAAGTTATGTTAAATTTTGATTTCGCAAAAATGAAAGCAGTTGTCGTACACGGTATAGGCAACAAATTAAATGATGAAAATGTAATGATTTCAGATGATCTAATAGATTTTGGTATTTGTAATCATGATCATTTATTGCCTTTTTATGTAAAAAACTTTAAATCGGAAATGTATTACCAGTTTAAGCATGATGGCGGTGATATCAGATTGAATCTTATTTATTCAGCTGTAGAATCAATTTTATCATGGAATTTTAATAAACTTGATTTCATTGATTATTCTGAAAATTTTGCACGTCATTTATATGATGTAAGTAATCACCCGAAAATTCGCTCAGGTGAATTGCATGTAGTATTTTTTGAGGGTGTAATGTGTGATGGTGAGCAATGTGATGCTATAGGTATTTTTAAAACTGATACCCGTGAAATGTGTTATGATTTTGATTTATTTGCAGGTTTATCCAAAGCAAATGCTTTCCGATATTATACTGCAATAAGCAAAGGAGCTATTATTTTGAATCTGCATAAAGATAGCGGTTATAAAGTGGCTGTTTATGAAAACAACACTAAAGACAACGGTTACTGGATTAACGAATTTCTTATGCTTAATTTATTTGAAAACGATTATCTACACACACGCAATTTATTGAATATGTGTAAAAATTTCGTTTTTGAATACCTGCCAACTAAGTTTGAAGTTGAAGCCAAAGACCAGGCTGGTATTTTAAACAAAATTCAAGGTTTTGTAAAAGATGATTTAAACTACGAATCTGAAGCATTTGCAAACGATGTATTTGAGCAACCTGAAATTATTGAAGAATTCAAAAACTTTAAATCTTTCTATGAGGAAATAAACGAAGTTACTATTCCTGATACATTTGACCTGAATGATGTAGCAGTTAAACAGGTTTCAAAAAGCTTTAAAAGAGTGCTTAAACTGGATAAAAATTTTCATATTTACCTGCATGGCGATAACAAGCTGATTGAAAAAGGTAAGGATGATGAACTTGGAATGAATTATTACAAATTATATTTTAAAAACGAACAATAGTAAACAAAATGAATCAAACAAAAGAAAAGGAATGGATTGATGAACAGGGGCATAAAGTTCCTGCCATTCATGTAGGAAAACATCTTAAACTTGCAGAACAAGGAGCTGCAAAATTGCTTAAAGAAGCTATTTTCATAAGCAAAAGAATGAATGCTTATAAGCTTTTGATAGACGAAATTTCAAATTCGGTAATTGAAGCTACGGCAAAGAGTTTTAAAGGCAGAAAACCAACTGAAAAGGGTAATTACACATGGTTTAATTTTGACCGTAGTGTAAAAATTGAAGTAAGTATTTCGGATAGAATTGTTTTTGATGACATTCTGATCCAAATGTGTAAAGAAAAGCTATTTGCATACATCGACAAAACGCTTACATCAAATGAAATTTTTATTAAGAGTATTGTTCAGAATGCTTTTGCAACTTCAAAAGGTAAGCTTGATGCCAACAAAGTTATTAATCTGACAAGATACCGTAAAGATATAGAGCATGAAGATTTTCAGGAAGCTTTAAATCTGTTAGAGTCATCAATCAGACGTCCATCATCAACTAAGTATTTTAAAATTTACGAACGTAATGCTGATGGTAGTTATCAATTTATCAATTTAAATTTTTCATCAATATAAATGCCTTGGACAGGCTTAAAAAATCTACATAAATAATATGACAAAAGCAACAATAGGAAGAACAGTTATCTATAAAACTACTCCTGAAGATCGTGAAAAAATGGGTAAACACCCGGCATGTAATGTAGTATTCGATTTACCAGCAGTTATTGTAAATACATGGAATGAAGACATAGGTCTTGTGAATTTAAAAGTAATATGCGACGGTGAACCTGATTTATGGAAAACATCCATAAAACAAGGTGATTCTGAAGGCGAATGGAATTGGCCAGTTATTAGTTAGTTATTAATGCAGTGATAGGATGACTCGGAGTCATCCTATCACTTAAAAAAATCTGAGTTATGAATAAAAATGATCTGAAAAACAAAAACATACTAAGGCTAACTTTAAATAAGAAAGCTTTTGAAATAACCGGAACTGAAGAAAAGCCTTTTGAACTGAGAAAATACAGTTATTGGATAAAAAGCCGTATTTGTAATTACTACTTTGATGAGTTTTATTACTTTCATTATGTGTTGTTTGTAAATGGATATGGCAAACGCCCATTTAAATTATTTAAGTTTGAAAGCATTGAAAAAATAAAAGAAAATAAAACACACGAGTTTAGCAATGGGCTTACATTTGAAGTTTTTCCGGGTGATTATAAAATACTGCTTGGCGAATTGGTAGCTTCGGGTGATGATGTTACTGAGTTGTTTCCAGCTTCAGGCAAAAACAAAAAGTATCGCCTTTTTAGAAAGGTTAGAAATGAAGACTTTTTATTGAACAAAAAGGAAAAACAAATAAGTCATACCGATTCTGATAAGCTTGTAAGTTCTCAAGCCTGCCTTAGATTAAATAAAGAATATGGTTACACACTTCAAGTATCAATAGTATGAAAGTAGATACATTAAAATTCGTAATAGATGGTGAAGAATTCACCTCAAATATAAATGTAAACAAATCTGGTGAATTCAGCTGTGAGTTACATTGGAAAGTAGTTAATGCGTTGGGTTTAAAATGCAATAAATATTATGCTAAAAAGCTTAGTGAAATAACTTCAGAAATCAACGAAAAACATCATGCATATAGAGAAGCTAAAAAAGTAACAGATTTATTTATTTTGATTGAATTTAAAGCTGCTGGATGCTATCATAAATTTATGGATAAATCTTCTGAATATACTTTGCAAGAGTTATTCGGAAATGATGCTATTATGTTTACATTTAAAGTATATATAAGAGAAACATCAAGTACCGGAGTTGTTACTTGGTACGATACCAGAAAAACTGATGAAGGATATGAAAAACACGGAACTTTATATAGCGTAAGAGGAAAACTTATTCCATTTACAGATAAAGCTTTAGAAACCTTAAAAAAAGCACAGGAAGGTATTGAAAAAATCAGCGATATACTTTATAATTTCATAAATCAGGATGAAAAGCAGATTATGGAATCACTTAACTCAGGCAATTTATTAACCGAAAAAAATCAATAACATGGATAAATTTTTAATAACAATAGCAATAATAGCAGGCATTATAATAATGCTGTTTGTATTTTGGTGTATTCTTAGAGAATACCGATACAAAAACTTTAAAAAAAATATGAAAGCTGGCGATCAATGTTACTTCTATTTGTGGAATGTTGATCGTGTTAATGGCAAAATTGAGAATGTGCATGCTTACACAGTTTTGATTAGCTACAAAGCTTCGGATGGGGTGAGTAATATGATCAGAGTAAAAAAAGAGGATGTTTATCCGATAAACTAAGTACTTAAAGTGTCTAAAATACTTAAAGTTAAAAAAAATATGAGTAATATAGTTGACAAAATACATGATATGATAGAAGAAGCCGGAAGTGAAGAGGCTTGGTTAAAAAGTATGGAGACAACAAATAATAATGCTATGAAAGAATACACAGTTTATTTTGAGATTTTCGGGAAGAAAATGAAAACTACCGTTAGGGCTTTTAATGAAGAACAGGCAAAAGCTTTTGTGAAAAATAAAATTGTTTTTCATAAGGTAGAAAAAGTAATAAATAATCCGATTGAGGACTTTTTAAAAGGATTTGCAAAATGAAACACTATCAATTAACATCAACGGCATTTGAGGGCTTTGTGGACATCTATTTTAACGAACTGGGATTACTTACCGAGTTTAGCACAAAAGAGGCACAATTAAGCGAAATGCAGCAAATTTGGCTATTAAAACAAATGCCACGTGAACAGTCAGAACTTGAAAATGTGATTAAGGGTTCGGGCACTGCCGTTCTTACAGAAATAAAACAGGAAATAAGCTTTGATGCCTTCTGGAATAAATATGACGACAAGCAAATGAGCTCACGCAAAAAGACACTGCTGAAGTGGAATAAAATGAGCGATGCCGACAGGCTAAAAGCCTATAATTTTATAAGCATGTATTTTACAGGGCTTGGTAATACTCGTAAAAAATACGCTGAAACTTATTTGAATGCAGAATTGTGGAATAATTAATTATGAAAGCAATAGAATTTTTTAAGAACTATTATAATATGCAGGATTGCGAAGTTTCGGAAGACTCTAAGGCTTTTTTTACTGCATTGGAAAATGAGTTAATAAATCAGAAAATTGAATTTGAAGGCGAAATGGTACATATTACCATGTCGCCAGCCAGATGGACGGAATTTGTCGAATATCTAAAAAGTAAAAAGAATGAAAAAAGTTAGTTTAAAACTTAGTTCTGCTCAGCTTAGGGCTTTTTTTCTGTTTATTGAGGTTGGCACTCCGTTAATCCCCAAAAAAGGGCTTATGGGTAATTTTATGCATGGAGAGTTATTTAAAATATTTCTGAAGCTTCAGCAGAAAATATATCTGATAAAAGACAGCAATTCGTTTTCTCTATCGCTTGCAGAATGTTTGGCAATACAGCAAATGCAGTTTTATAAAGTAGAAAATATGATGAAGGATAATTACAGCTATGAATTATTGGTTTACCGGACCATATTATTAAATATTGATGAACAAACTGTGAGTTTATGAAAAAAAGTGGTAACAGCTATATGCACAGGCTTAGACGTATTATTGCGATATACGATAAGTATGCACCCGGTGGTGCTACTAATATCTATATTTATAATACTTATATCTATCCTGAATTCAGAATATGCGAAGCTACTTTTTATAATTAGCTTAAAAACTCCGGACGAATTGAAGAAGATAATGACGAATTTGAAAATCCAAATCAATTGAAGATGTTTGATGATGCTTAGACCGCTTCGACTTCGCTCAGCTACCTAAGATCAGCAACCAATAATTAACCATCCCTTGTTAATAATTTTTTTGTTCTTTGTTTTTTTAATTAAAATTTGTTGTACTTTTGCCTTGCTAAATCATTACATATTCCACAGGGTAAATTTCACAGAAATTTAAAAGTATATCCCGTGTGTGCCGTAGTCCGGTAATTTCTCATGCCCTGCATGTAGTGGTTTAGCAGCACACGGGATTTTTATTTACTTAAATTCTTTAAAAATGCTAAACCAAAAGAATGAAAGTAAGGCAATAAGTCTTACAGTAACGGAAGGAATTACCGTTTCAATAATTCCGAATTCAGAACATGAATTTTTAATGAGTACGAAAGAAGTAGCAAATGGATACGATACTTCTGAGTATGTTATTAGGAGAAGTAAATTAGATCATTCTCATGAGTTAATTGAAGGTAAGCACTTTGTTAAAGGTGTGAGTTTTTCTCACACCCTTAAAAATGCACAACCACACAAAATCTTTTGGACAAAACGTGGAATAGTCCGTTTAGGTTTCTTTATTAAAAGCGAAAGAGCCAAATTATTCAGAGATTGGGCAGAAGAGCTAATAATTAAGCTTGATGAACAAATGAATTTGTTTGGTGATGTTGCCTCGACTCCGCTCAGCCACCGATTGCCGGCAAAGCGTAATCATAACCGGATAACACAGGACAGGCTTGTAGATTTGCTGGCTGATGTATGCCAGATAGAAGATAAAGCACTTCGTATGAGTATTACTAACAAACTAATGGGGAGGGCTTAATTATGGATTCTAAATGTTTTGATACAAGAAGCGAAATGACTGCAATGGCAGAAATGCTGTGCAAAGAATTAAATTTTAAAATGATACGCTGCCGTTTAAATTGTGAGCATGCAATTGGCAGACGTTCGGCTATTTTAATTGTAGATAAAAATACAATAGTACGCAAATTTATACGTTGTAAAACATGTAAAAACTTAACAAATTTGACAAATGGTAAAATTTAATAAGAAAAAAACCAAATTTGTAGTCGTATTTGATGGCGATCAGGAAGAGTATATGAATTATGTTAGGTCGCTAAGCAGGGTAATAGCAGCCCAGGACAAAGCAATGATGAACCACGAATCGTTGTATTATGCCACTACGCTATTAGGAGCAATGCTACCCGACAGTAATCAGAGTGTAATAATTTTATAAAAAAAGGAGCGTAATGCTCCTTTTTTTATTTATATGAAATAGAATTACTTATAAAATGCATAAGTTAAATAAAAGTTAATGTATTAAAAAACACTTGACAAGATACGCAATATTGCGTATCTTTGTTTTATAATTTAAAACAAACAAAAAATTAAAAAAATAGAAAACATGGAAAATTTAACAGAAACAACAACAGGAACATTACAAAATCTAATAGGAATTTTAGATTATTGTGGAGATTATGCAGGTCAATTTCAAGATTCTGCATTTGATATTTTTGAAGAAATATGGGATGCAGAATTAAATTCATGGGATGGTAATCAGTGGATGGATATAATGTATAATAGTAAAAAAGAAGTGTTTGCTGTTTGGGCTGAAGATTCATTGACTTGTCAAAATGCTTGGTGTTATTACATTAAACTTGACAGACAAGATTGTGTAGATGCTTTTATTAATATGGAAATCAAAAAATCATAAATAAGATGAAGTATAATAAAATAATCGAATTAGCAAAACAGAATAAGAAAGTTGGAGATTACAAACTCTCTTTAGATGATAGTAATAATGTATTTTGTACGCATAAGATCAAATCAAAAAGTTTTATAATTACAGATGAGTTTGAAGTTGACCTGTTTAATGTAGTGTTGTATTCAGAAAAACAAAATTTGATTGATAGTTTTATAAATTACTCTTCTGTTTCTGAAATGCTTTGTGGAACTAAACGAACAATAAATAGTAATAGAATACCTAATAAACATTCAATAGCAGTTTCAGAGCTGAGAATTTATGTTGAAAAATGGATTGATAAATACAAAAAAGGAGCGTAATGCTCCTTTTTTTTATATATTTGTAGCCTAATTTAAAAATCAAAAAGTTATGAAGAAAGAATTAACAGCAGAACAATTAGAAAAGCAAAAAAAGTTAAGTAAAAAAATTTTAAAGTATTTTCTATTGCCAGCTTTTATTATTGTAATTATTTTTGTAATAATTGTACCAAAAAGTTCAAATAATGAAGTAAAATACAGAAATATTGATAGCTTAATAGTTCAGATTAAAAATGATACTTTTGAGCAGGTTAAGGATGTTTACTATAATCAAAAAGATAGTACATTGCATATCGCAATAAGTAATAAAAATAATTCAATAAAGAGTAAATTGTACGCGATGTATTTGGATTATTATAATGAAACTTTTCATATTGATAGCTTATATAATATAGATGGTATTAGTATTTATGAATATAAAAAAGGATATTCTTTTGAAAATAATGATTATATAAAGCCATTGATTTATAATAGCAGAAAAATAGGAAGGTTAAGCGAAGAATTTAAAAGTAAATTTTATAATGAACTTAGAGGCACTTATCAACCAGTGTATGATTATTTGAAAGAAAATTTGAACGACCCATCAAGTTTGAAAATTGAAAAATCTTTTTTTATAGGAATGAATGAAGATAATACTTTTAAGGTTAAAACAACTTTTCGTGCTAAAAATGCTTTTGGGGCTTATATTTTACAAATGCTTTATTGTGATATTAACATGGATGGTAATATAATTAATAGTAAATTTGAATAACATTATTTAAATAAGTTATTCATAAACTTATCCATTTCCTGTTCAATAAGATTATCCAGTTCTTTGCTGTCGCCAATAAACTGTCGTTTGGGTATGGTTGTGCTTCGTCCACGTCCGGCGGTGGTAGTTCCTTCGTTGTGGGCTTCTGCATAAGGCAAATCAGAATAAAATAATACACGAGCTTCTTCAGGTATGTAACGCAAACTACGTCCCAGGTCTCCGGTATTTCCGGTTAATATTTTACGGCTGCTACGTGCTCCTCTTACACGTGGGTCTAACCTTCGTTTTACTTCTTTCCATTTTTCGAGAAAAAATCCTTCGTTCTCAAAATTCTGACGAAATAAATCAACTCCCTTTTTGCCTATGATAATAGGTAAATCGTTATTAATAAACAATTGTAGTTGTTTTTGTTTGTCGGTTATATCTTTAACAAATTTGTCCATGCGAAAAATATTTTTAAAAACTGTTTAAATTGGATTTAAATGTTGTATATTTGCAGTGTAAAAAGCATTTAATTTCAACCTTTCCCTTTTTAGGATTGTGCGATGGATTAAATGCTTTTTATATTTTGTTTTATAGAATACAATATAAATTTACCATCACACAATTCTCTTACATTTAAGTAATAAATTTTACCTAATATGTTTATTTTGTAATAATGATATTGTTTAACAATAGTATTATTAATATCTAAGTTAGGAGCTGAAGCTACATATTCAGATTTCAATACCAGTTCATCAAGGTTCTTTATTAGTAAATTTTTGTAATTTAAATTTTCGTGAAAATCGTGAGCGAAATGCTCAATTCCTTTTCTTGAAAATTCAATATTAATATTTCTTATTTTAGTTCTTCCAGTACCTATAACATTAGGTATTTTTTTATCTCTTAAATTATCACAGGCATATTTTACAGCATCATCACGTATTTGCTTTACTAAAAATTTGTCTATTATAGTCTTTTCATCTGCACTCACTTTAAAATACGGATGCTTTTCGGTAATAAGCTTTCCGGTTTCGTACGGATTACCATCCAAGCCTGTGGCAGCTGGTGTTATTTTGGTTGGTTTTGCTGTGGTTTGTGCATCGGTAGTTTTCCAGTCGCATTTGCAGTTCCACAGATTGCCAGGTTGGTTCTGCTGCCAGAACGCATCGTTCATTGGTAAAATTATACCTACATAGCCCAGATGAAGCTCACGTGGATTAGCCGAACGGGTTCTTATCCATTCCAGGTTTGGAAACAGATGTTTTTCAGATTCAAATGTATCCCATTGTTTGGCAGTACGTGAACGTGCAACTATGGTATTGTATTCGGCAGATTGGTATCTGTTGAATTTATTAACTATGCTTTTAATTTCAGCATCGTCTTTGGCAGCTCTGATTTTATCGGTAACCATATAGCTTTTATGGGCTGCAAAATTGGCTGCATTTAGCTTATATTGCTGTACTTTTTCCCAGAGTGGGCTATTGCTATCAATATCGTTAAAAACACTGCTAATTCCTTTAAAATAGTTATTGACATAAACATTAAATAAATCTTTGTTTATAGCTTCAGAACCTTGTTTTCGGATATCTGAAATTGCCAGGTTTATTACCGTAGTTCTGTTTTCGGCAGCTAAAGTAAATACAGTCAACTGGTGAAGATTGCAGTTGCAGTCTTCGGGATGATTGCCAAAATAAAGATTGAAAATTTCGTCCTCAATGTCGGTTTTATCAAACGAAAGCTGTCTGATTAAATCCGCTTGAGGACTTATACGAAAAAACTAAGCTGCTGGCTTTGCCCGGGAATTATAACCGGAGTTTCTTTGTCGAGTACAACATTGTATGTTTCCTCAATATATTCCTGATCTAAACGATAACCAGCCTGAAGCAAAATCTGATCTATTTTGGCTTTTTCTTCAATTGGTATATTAGTACGTTGCATCAGGTCAAGATAATGCCCTTCAGGTATATCATAGCCAAAATTTCTAAGTATATTAATTACATCTCCGTTAAGATAATCTAAAACGTCCTGAAGGTCGTCTGCAGTAATTTCGTCCTGTGTTTTGCCGTGCACTTCTGCCTGACTTTTGGAAGAACCTTGCAGGGTTGTCATTGTTTGCCCGTTTAATCCGATAGCAATTTCTTCATTAACTGCTTTACGCTTTTCATTAAAAACATTAAAACTATCAGTCTGTTGCGAAGGTACAACTTCTAAATCAACAGTTTTTGGCAAAATACCATAAGCAGCTGAACCCATATTCTGTAACCAGAATTCAAGGTCGTTGCGGTGCTTTTCGGTATCAATCATAGTTTTGGCTATACGCAAAGGAATACCGAATATCTGTTCAAATTCGTCCCAGCTTGCCCATGAGTGTCTCTTTAAAATTGTTAAAGGTGCTATGCTTTCAAGTTCTCCATAATAATCGTCACCAAGTGATGAAAATATAAAATAATCAGGATATTCACGAAAGTTAATACCTGAATTTACGTCAAGTGCATTTTTTAATAAAAGGCTTAATTCAGGGATAATGTTTTCACGTGGTATTTCTTTTAGTTTTATAATTTTACCTGGTTTCCATTGCTGTACGAAAAGCATAGAATAACCAAAAAACTTGCTTTCCATACCTCTTTTAATCATTGTGCGTATAGGTTTTTCCTGTAATGGTACGCTTCTATCAACATCAATTTTTTTTGATTTGTCTTTTAAAACTATAGTTCTGTTAGAGATTCTTAGAATTCTGTTGGCCATTTGACGTTTTAAAAACAAATCGATAAGACTATCTTTATATAATTGCTGAAGCTGCAAAGTAGTAGGATTGGCAATAGCATGACGAGCCATACGGGCATTAGTCCAGTCTTCAATCTCACGGCGATAAAGCGACTGATAGGTTTTGAAATAATCAACCATAACTTTGTTAACCTGGCTATCTTCTGAAGTATCTTTTATAGGTGGCTGTTTTAAAGCCAATTCTTTTTTGTTTTTGCCTGATGAAAAACTAAAATTAAATTTCATGATATTAAAAATTAGATTGATATTTGTAATTACTACCTGTACGAATTGAGGTTTGTACTGAAGGAACTTCGGGAGCAGGAACAGGTAAGGTTTTGTCCGAAAATTTGCCTTCGTTAAGTTTTTCGAGCCAGTTTATTGCTTCGTTATACTTCTTTTCGGCCACTGCATTCATAGCACGTGGATTACGAGTATATATTTCATAAACAACAATATCCTTTAGCTTTTTAAGCACATTGATATTGCGTGCTGTATCTTCTTTATCGAATATTGCATCAGCATCGTAATATTTTGATAGATAACTCCTCATTGTTTCAATGCTTTCGGTAATGATAGTATTAACAATAGAGCTGTTGTCGGCTGTAAGTTTGCTAACCAGGTTAGGGTCAACAATGCTTATGAGTTCGTCTGAAGTTAGAAACATATTATTTTGTTTTATAAATGGCTATTTCCTGTAATTTGTAAAAATCCAATGATTTACTAAGCACTCTTTTCCGGCGATTGTAGTTAATTTGTTTTGTAGATGTAACTCTTATTTTTCCGAAAGCTTTAATAACATAATACTGCTGTCCGGTAAGATTGTGCAAGCTTTTAGCTTCCCATTTACAAAACTGAATAGCTATGATATTATAAATTCGTTTTAAGAATCGTCCGGGAAGTGAATTTCCAATAATGGACATTGTTTTTTTGTAAGCTATATAAATTATAATAATAGCTTTTAAAATTTTAGAAGGCTTTGCTTCTTTTTTTGTAGTTGTTTCTTGTTTTTTCATTAGTAACCTTTTCGTTTATGTTTTCCAATAATTGGAGTGTAATTTGCCTCTTCAGGAAATATATTTGTTTGTATTAAATTGCATGCTGATGCTAAATTGTCAGGAAAATCATCATCCAAACCACTGCCTTTTTCAAAACCAAAAAGCTGATTTAATCCATTTTCAAGGTCTGGTGTTCCTTTTAAATGTTCAGCAATTATCAATCTTCTATTAAAAAATAAACCTGTTAAAACAGCTTCAATTTTCATTTCTTTATTTGCCGTTTGATGTTCTGGCATTGGGAATGAATAACATTTGTGTCTTGCAGCTTCTATTTGATATATACCATCGTAAATTTCTCCCTGAGCAGCTGTAGCATCGTAGAAAAATAAAGCTGATAGTTTTTGTTTATTGAGTTTTTTTACTAAGTTAAAATAGAAATCCATTGCCTCTGTCATATTACTTGTACGGCAAAATACTTCCAGTAAATGAATTTCATAATCTGTAGCTCCTAATAAAACCTGAGATTTTGAATTTCCTGTTGATGTATAACTTAAATCGGCATGACCTAATAAAATCTTGTATTGATCGTAAGGCAATGCCTGTTTATATGTTACCCATTCAGGTTTGAATATTTTACCAACTTCGACGTGTTTATTCATAAATTCACGCATGAATGAATGAAGTGGTGTATTTTTATATTTATTTTTCCAATAATCAGCAGATGTTTTTTCTTTCCAGTTTGGTTCAAAAGAAGTTAAATCCTTTACAGCGTTTACAGTTAAAATATGATAAGGAGTTGTTTTCTTTTCTTCTTTGGCTTTTTTGATAAATGTAGTGTACAGCGTTTTTAGTCGGTTAGTGATACTATTTTTATGAAAATTATTGTTAGCAAATACAAATCTCATAGTCGCATTATCATTTGAATCGAAACAACCAAATACATCTTCATTTATGTATTCAACTGCTTCACGCATTAAACGATCGTTATTAACATGTTTTTTAGTATCCACATCATCTACAACTATATAATCAGGACGATTTGCACCTTCACGAGCTCCACGGGGAGAAACTCCGAAACCTATCGCCATAAATTTTACTCCATCAACTGTTGTAAAATCTCCATTAGCCCAGTCACCATTTTGAAATTTTGAACCGTAATCATTTATAAGTCTTTTATTGTACTGCAATTGAGCTTGAATTCCTGATAGTAGTTTTTTAGCTTTAATATCAGTTTCACCCAATAATAGCATGAAATTCATTTCATTTTTAGCTAAATACAAAAATAAAGGCACTCCCATATCAGCATGAACTGATTTAGCTGCTGATCTATACCATTCGAGTAAAATAAATATTACTTTGTATTTAATAATCAGCTTTGCAAAAGCAATATGAAACCATGCACAAGTAACTTTAGCATATTGTGTAAAATAATAAGAAAACCACTTTCCGTAGTCTTTTTCTGTTTCTTTTATACGCTTGTCTTTTTCTTCAACACTCTCATGAATTTCGCAATTAGCAACATTGGCTATATATAGGCAATGTTTTTCATAATCACGAATCATTTTATCATAACTTAGATTTGACATATTAATCAGCTATTGATCTGTGAATAATGAATTTTTTATGCCATTCAGTGAAAGTCACAGCTAATTTAGGGTCATGTTTAGAAACGTAATTATCAATTTCTTTACATACATCAATAATTACACGTGTTGATACTTTTTTATCAAGTTTATCAACAGCAGACATTATTTTTGATAATTGATTGGCATTTATAGATGAAGTTTTACCTGAAGCTATTTTATTGGCTTCATCCAGTAAAAGTTCTTTAAGTTTAAACGGTGTTAGGTTTAATTCTCTTTTCCTATCATCCCAAGACTTTTCATCCTTTTTCCCTTTCTTCCATTTTACCAATGTTTGTTCTGACACACTAAGATGAATTGCAATTTCTTTTGAATTCATCCTGCCTGTAATATATAATTCTTCAGCAAGTTCTCTTTTCTTATTATTACTTAACATGTGCTTTTTTACTGCAAATATCAATTTTTTTGAAGCTGCTTAAAAAAAACGGTGAAATTCTTTCCTAAAATGGTGAAATTCTTTCATATAAGATAGAAGAAATTTCCTCATAATTTGCAAGCAGCTTTTTTTGATTGCATATTTGCATTCAGATTTTTTTCATAATATCATGTTTTTTAATTAGGAATGATTCAGGAGTGGTTATCCACTCCTGTTTTTAAAGAAAAATAAAAATGGCACTTGAGTTAGAGTTTGTAATTAATGATGAATCAGTAAACCGATATGGTTACAGAATATTATCAGCAGGTATTAAAACTGATAATTTTTTAAAAAATCCTGTTTGTCTGGTTCAACACAGATCAGAATATCTGAGTGTAGGTAAATGGAAAAATCTGAAAATTGATGGCAATAAATTTACTGCAACTTTAGAATTTGACGAAGGTGATGAGGAAGCTGTAAAAATATACAATAAGTATAAAAACGGCTATATGTCTGCTGTTTCGATTTCGATGCTTGAAATATCGGAAAGTACAGACACTAAATATTTACTTCCCGGACAAAAATATCCTACAATATTAGAATGTGAATTGCTTGAAATATCGTTGGTAACTGTACCAGGTAATGCCAATTCATTAAAGCTGATGAATGCTGAAGGGAAAGAAAAGCAATTGAGTTTAATTACGCAAAATTCGGATAATCAAAATCAAAATAAAAAAATGACAGAAGAACAATTAAAGGCAGAAAATGACAAGTTGAAAAAACAACTGGCTGCCGAACTTGCAGATATGCATTGTAAAAGAGGTGTGATTACAGCCTCGGAGCTTGATTTTTATAAAAAAGCTGCCGAAAATGATTATGAAGGTACTAAAAAAGTACTTGAAGCTAAAGTTGTAGCAAAGGCAGAAGACAATACCAATGCAAAACAACTTGCTGCTCAGCTTGTAGAAATGCATCAAAAACGTGGAGCTATTACAGCTACCGAATTGGATTTCTATAAAAAAGCAGCTGAAGGCGATTATGAAGGTACAAAAAAAGTACTGGAAGCAAAAAAAGGAGCTGAAGGATTAGGCGAATTTGTAAATAATTTGTCGAACGACAAAAATGCAAATAGCAATACTGAAGACAGAAGCAAATGGGGATTCAATGACTGGTACAAAAAAGACCTTGATGGTTTACAGAAAATGGAAACCGAAAAACCTGAAGAATTTAAAAGGCTTCAGTTAGCTTACAGAAATCAGTTGAAATCGGAAAACGCATATATTCCAGCTGAGGATTAATTAAATAAAGTAAATAATCAATAATAAATACTACAATGAGAAAGTTTTTAAAATCATTTTCGGGAGCATTTATCATCGCATTTGTGCTTTCCTGTTTTTTTGGTCCCGTAGTTGGGGCTATGTCTTTAGCATCTGGTTTTGTAAAAAAGGACAAAGCTAATGCTTATATTACCTTAAATCGTGAGATTTTTATAGGTTCGTTAAAAGATGCTTATGTAGAAGAAAACACATGGCTTGATCAGGCTGAAGATTTAAGTCAGTTTGTTGATCTGAATCAAACTTTAAAATTTGGTGAAGCAGGTGCAATGCCTGATGTGTATGTTAACAAAACAGATGATGTCGATTCTGTAGAACCTACTGAAACTCCAAACGCTGTTGATTTGGACACGTACGATTCGCAGAATTACAAGATAAGAAATATTAATCTTAACACATTACCTTACGAAAAAATAAGTTTTTACACTAAAAAATCAGCATTAGCAATTAGGGAAAAAGAAGCATTAGCAGCTGCATTTGCTTTCGCACCGTCTTCTGAATCTTTAGCAAATAAACGTATTATATTGCCTACATCAGGAGAAGCTAAATCAGGTTTTAAAATGGCTACAATTGAAGACATTCAATTATTAGCAGAAGCAGCTGACACTGCAAAATTCCCAAAAAATGGAAGAAATCTTGTGTTAGAACCTGTATTGTGGTGGGAATTAATTAGAAATAATGATATTTTAAAAGCTCAGATACAATACCAACAAAAAATCGGGATAATTGATCCGTCGATTGTAAACTGGTATGGTATTACAATTCATAAGTATAGTCATGGTGTGGGTTGGAATGCTAATACTTCGGCAAAAGCAGCATTAGGTACTGCCATAGGTGGAAATGTTGTAAATTCAGGATTCTTATTCTGCTCAAATGAAGTATTCAGAGCTTCAGGAGCTTTTGATATGGCTTATACACCATTTAGTAGCAATCCAACTGGCAGAGCTTATGTATTCGGATTCCAGCACAGGTTTAAAACCGGATTCCAACGTGCAAACGAAAAATACTCAGCACTTATTTACAGAGCACCGGCAGAAAATATATAACTTCGACTTCGCTCAGTTACCTATGAGTAAAAAAAGCATATACTTAGCGATTAAGGAAGCTTTAAAGGGAAAACTGCCCGATTTGTTTATCGACTTACAAAAAGGGCAGTTTTTAAAACCTTCGGAAAACCTTCCAGTTCCATTGCCGGCAGTCCTGGTTGAATTTAACAACATTCCCTGGGCAGAACATAGCAGGATATCGCAAAAAGGAGATGCTACATTTACAGTTCATTTATATCAGGAAGCATTACAAAGCACATTTGACGAATCTGAAGCCGAATCTGATACCCTTGATATGCTAAACGCAAACAGCGAAGTATTTAAAACCATAAACGGATTGCAAGGAGATGATTTCAGCTATGTTGAACGAAAATCGGAAGGAAAACCACAGTATGGTGATGGATGGGTTAAGTTCTCAACAGATTTCAAAATTAATATCATTGAAGAATACTAATGGACATTTTAATATCTAAAGCAATAGAATATCTTACAAGTGTTACACGACCAGCTATAACATCTGTTTCGTCAGCCGGGGTTGGCACTATACTTTCAGCAACTACAACAACAAAACCAATGATTGAAATTATACTGCAATACGGAGCCTGGAGCGTGGCAATTGTAGCCGGGATATTAGCAATAGTAAACAGTATTATTAACATTAAAAAATCATTTAAAAAATGAAAATCACAATTAAAGAAATTTTCTTTTACTGCATAGCTGCACTGTTTGTTATCGGTTATTTTGTATTGCTTTTTGTAATACTAAATAAAAATATACCTGAAGGAAATATGCAAATTGCTCTTTTGTTATTCGGAACTCTTACAGGTGGTGTAATGACAATTTTAAATTATTTCTTTGGTACATCGCTAAGTTCTGCACAAAAAAATGAAATGCTATTAAAAGCTGGAGGATATACTCCATTAATTGACAACACAAATCCTATACCTCCTGATGGCGGTAGCGGTGTAAAATAAAATGAAATGGACAGGAAAACACTAATAGCTGAATTTAAAAAATACTTCGACATCAGGGAGCTTGTTTGCCGTGATGTATATAAAGCTTTCGGCGAAAAAGCATGGCAGTTCTTTGACCTACAGTTTTTGCAAATGCTATTGATCACCAGACGTGATATTAATACTGAAGGTATGATAGTGAATAACTGGAATGTTGGTAAACCATATTCGCAAAGAGGATTAAGATGTAATATTTGCGATATACCAGAGGAGAAAACAAAAGCCGGACAAATTTATATGAGTGCTCACTGCAATGGTGCAGCATTAGATTATGACGTTCCTGGATTAACTGCTCAACAGGTAAGACAACGAATTTTATATAATTCTGATAAATTTCCTTTCAAAATCAGACTTGAAGGTGGTGTTAACTGGGTTCATCAGGATATTTATGACGACATTAATTCAACACAAAAAGTAACAATATTCTAATGAAAAATTACATAATCATAGGTGTATTAATACTGATCATATCTGGTCTTGGTGCTCTTTATTTTAACGAAAGAAGCGAAAGAAAAAGATTTGAGGCTAATTACGACACCGTTGTTAACGACAAAAAAAACGCTGAAATACTACAAACTAATGAAATTGCAAAATTTCATAAGGATATTGACAGCCTAAGAGAAGCCTCAGGAATTAGAGAAAAAACGGTAAAAACAGTATTCCAGACGAAATATACATTTACCAATGAAGAAATTTTAGTTCCGGTTTATGATACCATACCTTATTTTGATACTGTAAGAACTGTAAAAAACTACATGATTTCAAAGCCTTGTTATGATTTGCAGCTTACTTCGATTAATGACACTATTAGCGAAAAACTGACAATACATGATAAGCTTACCGGATTCCTTTACTGGGAGCGTCCACATAAGTTTTGGTTCATAAGATGGGGAGCTAAGCAATATTTTATGAAAATAAGATCGGAATGTATGGGAGAAATTATCCCGGACAAATTAATAATTACAAATAATTAATAATCAAATACAATAATCAAAAATGAAAAAGTTTTTTTTAATCATGGTGATTTCAATAATCACAATCAATCTTGCAAATTCGCAAACTGTTTATTCGCCTGACAAAGGCAATTATGAGTATATCTATAAAGGCAATTCAACTGACACAGTTGGTGCCGGAACTACAAGCTGGAGCATGATTGTAACTCCAAAAAAAGATGAAGCTTTGTATTATAATCATCAACTTAGTTTGAGCAAAACAGGTGGTACATTAGCTTTAAGTATTAAATTTCAGGGTAAATATTTTTATACAGATTCTTTATATACTGATATTGCCACAGCTAATTTTATAGGCACTCAAACTGATACGCTTATTAATTGTGCTCAGTTTACTACTAAGTCAGGTTATAATTATTTTAAAGTACTTGTTACACGAACCAACGGTACAGCTAAAATAAATAAATATAAAGTTTTCTTTAGGAAATAAAAGTACTTATAGTGCCTAAAGTACTTATAGTTCTTAAATTTTAAAATAGTAATTAATTAGCAGTTAAACAAAATGGAAAATAAAGAAAAGATTAAGCCAGAAGACGGAAGTCAGAAGGCGGAAGCAGAAAAGGCAAAAGCTGAAGCTGACGAAAAAGCAAAAGCTAAAGCTGACGAAAAAGCAGCACAGGAAGATAAAGTTAAAAAAGAAAAGCTTTTAGAAGAGATTGGTGATACTATGCAAAAAGCTTTAGAATTAAACCTTCGTGAAAAAATGGAGCCTTATTTTAAGCAAAATCCTGGTGTAAATCAATTTCATGTTTCCAGTGATGAAACTCCGTTTTATAGTAAAACAGATGCTGAAATTCATCAAAAAAGTATCGACAAGGAAAAAGAAGTATTAACCATAAATCGTTAAAAAATGAGCGGATTACCGGGAGTAAATATTACGATAAAAAACGGGCTCGGCAGGGTAAATCCTACCGATGATGCCTGTGCCGGGATGATAGTTTCAGGAACTGTTACTACCGGATATACCACATTGGGAACTGTGGTTCAATTGTTCTCGTTACAGGCATTTATCGACTTGGGATTTACAGAAGCCAACAATGCTCTTGCGTATAATGATGTAAAGAATTTTTATGACGAGGCTGGCGAAGGTGCTGAATTGTGGCTTATGGTAGTGAGCGATGCTACATTGCTTGCAACATTATGCGATAATGCAACAACTGGTACATCTGTTAAAACTTTGCTTAATGCTGCCAATGGCAGAATAAGAATTTTGAGTATTAACAGAAAACCTCCTGTAGCTTATACTTCAGTTTACACAACCGGATTGGGCGGTGTTGATGATGATTGCTATGGAGCAATTGCAAAGCTTCAGGTAGTGGCCGATAATTTTGCAGCTGCATTTAAACCATTCAGAGCTATATTGGTTGGTCAGGGTTTTAGAAGTACCACCATAGGTACTTTAGATTTAAAAACACTGGTTGCTAATCGTGTGGCTGTATTAATTGGAGGTATAAATACCGGAATTGTAAGTTGTGGTTTATTGCTTGGAAGATTTGCCAGCATACCAGTGCAACGCAATCCGGGTAGAGTTAAAGACGGTATGATAATGCTTACCGGAGCAACGTTTCCTGATGGAACTGCTGTGAATAGCATAGAAGCTTCGTGGAATTCTATTCACGACAAAGGTTACATATTCTTCCGTAATTACTACGGTAAAGCAGGATTTTTTGTAACTGATGACCCAACCTGTGCTGCCAACAGCAATGATTATTGTTCATTTGCACGTGGCAGGGTAATTGACAAAGCTTTGGTAATTGCTTATGCCACTATGGTAGAAGAGCTGAATGATGATATTGAAGTGGAACAAACCACCGGATATATATCAGCAGCGGTTATCGGAAGTTGGCAAAGCAATGTTGAAAATGCTTTAATGCAGAATATGACAGGCGAAGTTTCAGGCTCACCTGTATGCTTTATTGAGCCTAAACAGAACTTTTTAAGTTCAGATACTATTGCCGTAGGAATTTCGATAGTTCCTAAAGGATACGCTAAAAAAATAAACATTACCTTAGGTATGACTAATCCATTTAAAACCGCATAATAATGAACTGGGATTTTAATAGTAGAGAATATTCATGGAAAGACCTTGAAGTAATTATGATGGGTCGTCCGCTGGTTCGTATTTTGGAAGTAAAGTACAAAGGAAGCCAGGAAACAAAACCAATTTACGGACGTGGAGCTAATCCTACTTCTATTCAAAAAGGGAATAAAAAGTATGAAGGAGAGCTTAAAATAGGACAAAGCGAACTGGAAGCTATGATTGACAAAGCTAAATCAGTTACAGGTTCTGCAGACCCTTTGGATTTGCCACCGTTTGATATTACCGTAGCTTACAACAAAAACGGACTTATCAGAACTGATGTGCTGGTAGGTGTGGTTTTAAAAGATGTTGAAAAAGCATTGAAACAAGGCGATACCGACATGGAAGTATCAATACCTTTTGAATGTGTAAACATCAAATATAATACCGTAGGATAGTTAATTAATAATAAATGTAAATGATGAGTTATGAGCAACTTATAACTCATCATTTTTTAAAAAAAATCATTAAAATGAAAGAACAGGAATTAAAAGGACAGGCAACGGATGATCAGATTGCCGAATGGAAAAAACAACACGGGCAGGTTAGTGGAATAATAGTTGATGGTCATATCTGTTATTTAAAGCCAGTTACCCGAAAAATATTGTCGATGGCTTCGAGTGTTGGAGCTAAAGACCCAATGCAGTTTAACGAACTTATCTTAAACAACTGCTGGCTTGGTGGCAGTGAAGAAATTAAAACAAACGATACCTTATTCCTGAGTGCAGGAGCAAAACTGGCTGAATTTATAGAAATAAAGGAAGCTGAACTGGTAAAGTTTTAGAGGATTCTGCAGTTATTGAAAAAAGAGATGATATACGCATTATGAATGCCCAACTGATGTATTATATGCATATACAGAATCCTGAAGAATTGAGTGACAAAGAATGGGCACTGAGACTTAAAGAACTCGAATACATACGCAATAAAGAAAGCAACAGCAAATAATGGCACACGTTTTAGAATATACTTTATCGCTGCAAGACAAAATAAGCGGAAAATTAAAGCAGATAGGATTTAGTTCCGACTCTGCTTTAAATAAATTCTCAAAACTACAAAGCCAGGCTGTTAAAAATGCAGAAATGTTTAATCAGATGGGTAGTAGTGTACATACCCTTCAACAAAGATTAAATTTACTCAAGAACGAACGTGATCTTATTCCTGAAAGCAGCATGAGAGATATCAGAACTTATAACTCTGAAATTGAAAAGCTGACCAAAAAAATAGACAACCTCCAAAATGCAAAATCCGGAGGTTTCTTTAAAAGAAATATATCTGAAGCTTTAAATATGATACCCGGTGCCGGACTGCTCACCAATCCGCTTGTAATAGCAGGCACAATTGCTGCAGGTGCTTTTCGTGAAGGTTTTAAGGCAGATATGCAAAGCGTTGCATTTGAAACCTTATTAGGCAGTAAAACTAAAGGCGACAAAATGTTTGGAGATATCCGCCAGTTTGCTGCAAGTACACCTTACGAAACTTTGCCATTAGCTGACAATGCTAAAATGATGTTAGGTTTTGGTATTGCCCAGGATAAAATTATGCCAAATTTAAAAATGCTTGGGGATGTAGCTATGGGTGATGCCAATAAAATGAATTCGCTTACATTGGCATTTTCTCAAATATCTTCTGCAGGAAAAATGCAGGGACAGGATTTGCTTCAGTTGATTAATGCTGGTTTTAATCCATTGCAGATAATATCAGAAAAAACTGGTAAAAGCATGGGACAGCTACGCAAAGAAATGGAAGCAGGTAAGATATCTGTCAATATGGTTCAAGATGCTTTTGAAAGTGCAACCGGGCCAGGAGGCAGATTTTACGGAATGACCGAAAAAATGGGTAATAGCCCAATGGGTAAATGGAGCACTTTTGTTGATAATTTTAAACAAAGTTTGCTTAAAATTTATGAAATAATACAACCATTAGTTATTCCTTCATTGGATTTGCTTAATAATGTTTTAGGCGGTGTAATATGGACTATTGACAAAACACGTCAGGGAATAGGATGGTTTTTTGATAAATTAAGAGAAGGTAACCCATGGATAATAACAACTACAATAGTTGTAGGTTCATTGACAGCTTCAATGATATTAATGCAGGGTTGGAGTTTGGCTGTTAGTGTATCAACGTCAATATGGACAGGTGCACAATGGTTGCTTAATGCAGCTTTAACTGCTAATCCTGTTGGATTAATAATTGCTGGCATAGTTGCTCTTATTGCTGTAATCGGATATGTTGTTTATAAAACTGATGGATGGGGTAAACAATGGGAATCAATTGTAAATTTTATGAAATATACATTCCTTGCATATGTTGAGAAAATTAAATTTGCTTGGGATACAACTGTAGATGGTTTAATGATGGGACTTGATCTTATAAAATTGGGATGGTATAAATTTCAAGAAGTTATAGGAAAAGGAAATTCGGCAGAAAATCAGCAGGCAATTGCATCAATTAATAAGGATATAGAAGATCGTCAGAGTGCTATTATTGATGGTGCTAAAAAAGTATTTGAATATGAGCAAAAGGCAAAAGATTCATTAAAATGGGAATTGAGCTGGAAAAGCAATAAGAAATTAAGTGATGTTACCGATAAAATAAAATCAGGCTTAGGAATGCCGACAGAAAAAGCCGGAGCAGGAAGTAAAGGTATGGGTTCTGCATCTCCTATGGATATTCCTGATAATATTAGTTCCGGAGGTTCAAAGCCTACAAATATCACTATTAATTTAGGCAAATTACATGAAAATATTATAATTAATTCTCAAAACATAAAAGAAGGTGTTCAGGATATGGAAAAACAAATAACTGAAGCTTTGCTTAGGGTTTTGAATAGTGGTAACGCAATAGCAGGACGATAATGGTAGTATTTGATTTATATAATATCTTAAAAATAGCAAAAGGAGTTGTAGGGCTTCCTTTTCCACAAAATCTGAAAGATGAATCACGTGGAATGGTAGCAGCTGAATTTCCTAATCAGATAAATTATGTAAACAAATACGAAATGAAAAGCAAAAGAGGTAAGCCTCTTTATAAGCAAAATGCATTAGGAGCCTGGATATTTATGCCATGCTATCTGAATGGAATTGAACTGCCCAATGCTTTTATAAATATATCCGGACAAAAGACCATTGTTGAAACTCCTATGACTGATTTTGAAGGAACGGTTAAGGAAATTATAAACAACCAGGACTATAATATAAAATTGATTTTTACTGCTATTAACAGTGATGGCAGTTATCCTGAAGAGTGGTTATACACCGTAAGAGAATTATATAAGCTAAAACAGATACTTACGCTTGATTGTGCTGTAAGTGATGCATTTATTCAGCCAAAGGACAATGTAGTAATTACATCGCTTAATGTGGCAGAAATGCAGGGAATTGAAAATGCTCAGGTTTTTGAACTGAACCTGAAAAGTGATACTTACATGGAACTTGAAATACTATAAAAATGGCATTCTGGTTAAATAGTGAAATAACAATTGCTTCGACTTCGCTCAGCAACCCGACTACAATAAGGTTGCGTTCGGTGAACGATGTCCATATTAAACGCTCAGTGTTTACGCTGGGTGATACTGCTGTTGTTAAATTGCCACTAACCGCTTACGAACGTATTTCAAACGATAAACTTCAGCAGGTTCAGCTGAAGGATAAGTTTAAAGTTGGTGATAAAATTATTATCAAACTTGGATATAATGGCGAACTGGTAACGGAATTTGTTGGTTTTGTAAACCGCTTAAATCTTAAAGCTCCACTGGAACTGGAATGTGAAGACTGGAGTTTCCCATTAAAATCAATCAATATTACTAAAAGCTGGAAAAAAGCAAGCATTAACGAAATACTGAAGTATTTGGCTGAAACTTGCAAATTTGCTTTAAGTCCGGATATACCTGAAATATCTATTATCAATTTTCCGGCACACAATAAAACTGCTTTATGGGTACTTCAGGAACTGAAAGATAAATACGGATTGACTATATTTTTAAACCAGGACAATACCTTATACTGTGGGCTGGCTTATACCAAAAATGTGGGTAAATCGGTAAAACTTATAAATGGTAGAAATATTATAAAAGCCGATGATTTAAAATGGCAAAATAAGGAAGATGTTAAGCTGAGAGTGAAAGCTATTTCTATGGATAGAAATGGAAGTAAGCTTGAAGCTGTAACAGAAGGAAATGATGGTGAATTACGAACATTGTATTTTTATGATGTTCATAAAGAAAGTCAATTAATGGAAATGGCTAAAACAGAACTTGAACGCTATAAATATAACGGTTACAGAGGTGTAGTAAACTGTTTTCTGAAACCATATTCAGAACCAGGTTATGCAGCTGAGTTA
This sequence comes from Bacteroidales bacterium, assembly GCA_023251515.1. Lineage (GTDB taxonomy): Bacteria > Bacteroidota > Bacteroidia > Bacteroidales > JACABE01 > JACABE01. The sequence goes on along the minus strand of JAHEYQ010000001.1, from coordinate 63,962 downwards.
ACTGATCCATTGTTCCCGGTTAGAGGTGGCAGGTATTTTATTGAAAGTACCGAAGTTAATTTTGGTATGAATGGTGGCAGACGTAAAGTAACAATAGGAATTAAGCTATGAGCAAAGAAGCTGAAGAATTAAGAAAGTTATTGAGAGGTTTCGGAGCAACGGATGTATTGTTCCCGGCTGTGGTTACTGCTGTGGATAAAACTGAAGATAGCTGCGATATAGAAGCTGAAGGCGAATATACCGATGTAAAACTTCGCTCTTTAATTGAAGCTACCGGAAACAGGATTGTAATTTACCCGAAAATAGGCAGCATGGTGCTTTGTGGCAGGCTTTCAAATTCAAATAGCATTTATGTATTAAAAGTGTCAGAAATTGAAAGTATTCATATTAAAATTGATGATACTGATGTGGTTTTAAATGGTTCTGAAATTATATTTAATAATGGTTTAAATACCACGGCCAAAGCAGATATTTTGAAAGTAGAACTTGAAAAAATGAGTGCCAGGATTGATGGAATTATTGATGCATTAAGAAACGCATCTCCTGACAGTGCTGGTGGTACATTTAAATCTACATTAATACCATTATTGGCTAATATTACAGATACTGAAGATTTCACGGAAATAGAAAACACTAAAATAAAACACTAATGCCACAGGATATACTTTTAGACGAAACAGGGGATTTAGCTATAAAAGATGGCGATTTTGTAATTGGCGAAAGCACTATACAACATCAGCAGCTTTTGTTGGCCTCGCAAAAAGGCGAATGGAAAGAAAATCCGCTTGTAGGTGTAGGAATAGAGAATTATCTGAATGATGATACTACAAACGATATGATGAATGAAATAAGCAGTCAGTTTGAAAAAGATGGAATGAAAATAAAATCAATAAATTCAGCTAACAGCGAACTATTAATAGATGCAAGTTATGAGTAATATTATAGTTTTAAACGGACAAAGTTTATTTGATATTGCACTTCAGGAATACGGCAGCATTGAAGCTGTATTTCAGTTGGCTGATGATAATGGCATAACTAATATTACTGATTCTTTAATTCCGGGAACTGAGTTGATAATTGATGAAAATATGATAATTGATAAAAATGTGGTTAATTATTACAAAAATAATGCGATATACCCGGCTAATGAAGTAAGAACTGGTGTAGGTTATATGGCAATTGGTGTTGACTTTATAATTTCATAGCTTCGGCTTCGCTAAGCTACAAAAATGAATAAAAAATAATAATATGGCAAGAACAATTTCAGAAATAAAAAACATAATTATAACGGCTAAAAATAACGAGGCTGCTTTGGCAAATTATAATTCTACTTCAGCAACATTTTTATTTAATTTGTGGGCTTATATTGTTTCAGTTGCAATCTGGACATTAGAAAAAATATTTGATTCACATAAAACAGAAGTTGATAATAAGATTGCAAACTCCCGGAACTGGAATAAAGCTTGGTTTTATGAACAATGCCTGTTGTGGCAATATGGCGATGATTTAACTTGGAATAACGATAAGTTTAGTTATGCTGTTGTTGATTTAAGTAAGCGAATTATAAAACTTGTAGCTGTAAATGAACAGCAAGATGGCAGTATCTTAATAAAAGTGGCCAAAAATGGAGGCGTTAAATTAGATGATACTTATGTGGGGATTGGGGATGGTCCAGAAATGACGGCTTTTAATACTTATATCAAACAAATTAAGATTCCTGGAATGAATGTTCAGGTGATAAGTTATGAACCTGATCAGATTCAATTTGATTTGAATATAACTTATAATCCTCAATTGATGACTTCAACCGGACAGTTGATTTCTGATAGTTCTTATCCGGTTGTGAATGCTATAATTGCTTATTTAAAAGAAATTAAATACGGTGGTACATTTAATAAAACAAAATGTATTGATGCCATACAGTTAGCTTCAGGCGTTGTGGATGCATGGTTTATTTTAGTTGAAGCAAAAGGACACAATGCATCTTCTTATGATGTTGTTACAGGGCAGAATTATACAGCTATTGCTGGCAATTATGAGTTTATGCAGAATTTAAGCAATTTAATATATACTGCAGATGTTTAGTTTGGATTACGACATATTAATTAAGCAGATTACACCTTCGGCTTTGTTATACAAACCGAAGTTTTACTGTTTGTTGAAATCTCTGATTGCTCCTATTAAGCAATTGTATCAGTATTTTGTAAGCTATAAAGCGATATGTGATGAAAAACTGAATTTTACACCACAAACGATTTATATTGAAAAATTGCTAAATGATAAATTCGACATTATACATCGTAATATATATATTGAAGATTTAAGCAATGAAGAATATCATATTTTATACAATAAAGCTGAAGGTATTGTTGATGAAATTGTAATTTATAACAAAGCTGAAAATGAAGATGAAACCGAATTGATTAATAAATCAGAAATTATCACAATAAATTACAATGTTAGAGTTCCTGCCACAATGTATGCTGATTTAACAGCTGATATTGATTTTATGAATTCATTCAGATATTATGTAGAATATTATAAAATGGCAGGGAAAAGGTATCAAATTTTAAGTTTTTAAAGCATGAACAGATTTAGAACAAATGTAAATGGAGGAACTAAGCTATTTTCTGACGATATAGCTTTTATTGATGCTTCGGTAAGAGATGCATTTAAAGGATTGGTTTCAGTTTTTGGAGTAACGGCTTCAAACAGTTTTAAAATAAGTGGTTGTGTTGTTACAAATGTAGGGTTAGTGTATAGCTGGTCATCTGGCTATATTTGTTTTTTTGGTGAAATATTGAAAGTTGTTGCGGGCTCTGTAACAATTCCTTCTACACCTCAAGCTGGATATGGTCTTTATTGGGGTTTAGATGTAAGTTATCATATTGATGGAGCGTATAGGCAAAACCATGATACCTACGAAATAAGACAATCAAAATTATTTTATGGTATGCTTCCAGAAAGTCAAATTGGTGTAACTGATTATATGCCTGCGTATGCTACAACTATTCAAGATAAAATACTTGAATTATACTCAAGTTCTGATTTGATTGCTAAAATTACGACTTCTGAATTAGTTCAAAAATTAATGGCTAATGAAGAAACATGGAAAGAAGTTGGTTCAGGATTTATAAACGACTGGGGCAATGGAGGTGGAACTTTGGAAACAGCCGGCTATAAAATTGACAATTTTGGTGTTGTTCATCTAAAAGGAGTGATTATTAAAGGTGCCTCAAATAGTAATGCGATGTTCCAGTTGACACAAAAATACCGACCATCTAAAACAAGGGCATTTTCAACATGCCAAATTGGAACTGATGGCTATGTTTATGCTGTGCCTTTAGCATCGCAAGTTCAATTAGATGGAATTAGTTACAAACTTTAAAATTTAAACACATGGAATATATTGATTCAATGATAGAAAAATTTAAAACAGGTGAAAGGCCTTCTGAAGCAACATTTCGTGAATTGATTGATAATATTTACATTGATAAAATTATAGATCATTCTGATTTACGAGAAAAAACAGTGGGTATATTTATTAATGAAGAGGGTGATAGATTTGAAATTTTACAGAAGACTTTAATTTTTGAACCCGGTACGATTCTTAGTAATGAACCTATAGTTTATAGTTTCGAGTCTGATGAACATGCATTTACACAAAAATATTTTAAATTGATACAAATCAATGAAATTAAAAGCGATGGTGTATTAATTTTAAATAATATTAAAAATGTTGAATTTACAGAAAATGGAAGTACAAAAAATATAATTATTAGTCCAGCTTATGATGATAGTGCTACATCCAAAATATTTATAACATTCAATTTTGTAAAAGAATAGCAGATGAGACAAATAGTAGTAAAAATTAACGAAAAAGGACAGGTATTTATTGAGAATACTACAAACTTTGAGGGTGAAAACAATGCTACAAAACTATTGTTTGAAATACCTAAAAGCTGGAACTCATTAAATAAATATCTTGATGCTATCTATACTAATCAATCTGGTGTCGAACAAAAAATTCAATTTCCTCCTTTGAATGAAGTTGATGGAGAAATTGCTTTTTTGGTACCACAGGTTTTGACATTTTCAAAAATAGTTGGTTTTCAGTTTTTGGTTAAAAATACTACAGGAGATATAATACAAAATTCTGATGTTTTCAATTTATTTTTTAAGAAATCAATTTTGGCTGACCCGGGTTCTGTGCCAGAAAATCAGGATATAATTAACTGGTTGAATGTGTTTGTAAATCTTCTTGATGGTCGAATAGACGATACGGTACAATTTGTATTCGATCAGGATGAACTTATAAAAGAAGAATTTAGAGCAAGATTTGACGCTGATGAAGAATACTATCAAAATTCTATTGATATTTTGCAGTCGTTTGTCAATGACGAAAATGCTAATTTAACCAATTTAATCAATCAGGTTAAAGATGACATTATAAATGGTGCACCTGCCGCTTTCGATACTTTAAAAGAAATTGCTGATATATTTCAGAATGACCCGAATCTTGTAGCTACAATTTTAAATACATTAGCAAATAAAGTTGACAAAGTTGCAGGAAAAGGCTTATCAGCGAACGACCTTACAAGCGAGTTAAAAGCAGCTTACGATTCTGCTGTATCAAATAATCATACTCATTCAAATAAGGCTGTGCTTGACCTTATTACCGACTTGGTGAAGGCAGGTTACGACACAGCAGCCAGCAAAGCACATGAGCATACTGATTTAGCGACTTTGAACGCTTTAACAGCTATTTGGAAGCTGGCTGTGGATGATGTAGTAAGCCGTTTGGTAGCTAAATGGATGGGTACTGATATTGCATTAGGTCAAATTGGACTAACACATCTTACAGAAGCTTTGCAGCAGCTTATCGGGAGTAATAATACGATCACTAATTATGCGGATAATGTAACACTTGAAAGTTACGTTGAAAATTTAATCAGTAAAATGCGGATTAAGGATTTGGGAGTTACTAACTCTAAGATTGCTAATTCAACTATTGATGTAACTACAAAACTGTTATGGAGTTGGGGTGAAGATAAAAAAGGCTATCAAACAGATGGAATTAGTGGCTATTTATCATCTGGATTTGTTGGATTGGTAAATGCTTTTTGTTTTTGGATATATCCAACTGAAAATAATAAAGGTATTTTGAATTTTGGCACAAATTTGACTGTAAGTATTAGCTCAGGAAATGCAATAGTATTAGGGTCATCAATAACAAATGCAACTGTGAATGTGAATACATTTACAACAACTGCATTGACTTTAAATAAATGGAATTTTGTAGCAATTTCGTGCGATGCATTTACAGCTACTACATTTGAATACGGTAAAACAACAACACATGTTGCAGGGAAAATAAGCAATTTATTATTATTTAATCGTCCGCTCGTTGCAGCTGATTATTTTAATTTTTTCAATAACGGTATAGCTAATAATACAGTGAATTATACGGATAAATCAGCAAATAATTTAGAAAAAACAACTAACGGTGATTTTGGTTCTGCGACAGGATGGATATTGTCATCTACGTTTACAATTTCAGGTGGAAAATTAAATTGCATATCTGATGGTAGTTATCAATATTGCAATTCAAATATTTTAGTAGTTGGTCGCAGTTATAAAATAGTAGCTATATGTTCTGATTATACATCAGGCTCAATTAGATTTGGAAATAGCGGAGCAAGTTCTAATATTATAAATGCAATAGGCACTTATACATTTACATTTATTGCTTCAGCATCTTTGTTTTATATAAGCAGAAATACTGCTTGTGATTTAAAATTAGATAGTATTTCAGTTATACAAATCGGATGTATTTTAGAATTAAAAGGCGAAAACTCAGGAACTTTAAATGTAATTGATTCATCTGGCAATGGCAATCATGCAACGGTTAATGGGGGTTTAACTTTGATTGAAAAACCTCTAATCCAAAAAGCCTGGACAGGCAATTTCACAACCAATATAGCTTCAGGAACTGCCAATAAAGATATGGCAATTCCCGATGGCTACATGGTTGAGATGATAACGCTCAGAAACACTTTAACAGCAGGAAATATTACTAATTTTCAGGCAATTTTAAATCCTGCATCCGACAATGATACTCTTATTTCAGCAAAAACAATCAACAATGGTAAAACACGCAAATTTGCTCAGTTGGGCGATTGCGTCGTTGACAACGCAAACAACATGACACTAAGATTTAACTGCACTGGCAACGGCACAGGTGGAATAGATATTATGGTTTTATTAAGAAGAAAGGATTAATGATGATTACAAAAGAAATAAATTTTGATGGCTATAATATAGCTCATGTAAAAGAAATACAGGCAGATGGTTCTGTGCTATGCGATTTGGAAACTCGTGATGGAGATGATATTCTGAAAACAGATACAAATATCAGTTTTCCGGCCGATAATCTGCCATTTGAATTAAGTGATGAAGAATTAAATAAGTTGAAAGATGAAAGTAGCAATTAGCATTTTGTTCATCATATTAATATCTGCTTACAACGGATATTTTCTGAAATGGGCTCAAAATGGTTTTCATAAATTGTATGGAAAAATCTGGCATAATATCGGAGCATTTATCAGGGTTATGGTAATTGCTATAATATTTACAAATTCATTCAACACAATTGATATAAATGCAATTTTGAAAGTAATTTCAGTACTATTAATAAGCTGGATGCCGTATGATTACATTATCAATTATATCAGATTTAAAAAACTTTTTTATGATGCTTCAGATGATACAGGAACTACAAGCCAGACTGATATTTTGCTTAATGGCTGGAAATATTATTTAAGCCAGGTATTATCTTTAATTTCAGGTATCGTAATTTTAGTGGGGTTTACATAAAAAAAGCCCCTACTTTTCGTAAGCAACTACCACATCGCTTACAAAATTTAGGTGATAACGCACCCGAGTAGAGGCTTCAATGCCTTTACGGTGCGTTATCACCTTTTTTTATTGTATGAAATAAGTGGTAGGCTGCAAAATTAATAAAAATTCAATAATAACAATAAACAAATAAAATGACACAACAAAAAATGAAAGTGGTACTCCGTCCGCCATTAACTTACTTCGGAGGCAAACAACAATTATGCACAACAATTTTAGAACTAATACCTGAACACAGGTTGTATTGCGAACCGTTTTGCGGTGGAGCTGCTGTGTTTTTCGGTAAAGAACCAAGTCATGTAGAAGTGATTAATGATACAAATCAGGAGGTAATTAATTTTTATAAAGTAGTTCAGAATGACTTTGTGAGCCTTGAAAAACTTGTAAGGATAAGTCTTCATAGCAGACTTCAGCACAATGATGCATGGGTAATTTTTCAGAATCCTCACATGTTTTCAGAAATAAAAAGAGCCTGGGCTGTATGGATGTTAGCTAATCAAAGTGTTCAAAGTATTCTAACCAACAATTGGGGATATGAGCGAAAAGATAACAAGGTATCTTTGAAAGTAAAAAACAAAAAGGAAGCATTTACTGAAGATTTAGCTATAAGATTGCAAAACGTACAGGTTGAATGTGCTGATGCAAATTATGTTATATTTTCACGTGATAGTGAAGATTCGTTTTTCTATGTTGATCCACCTTATATAAATACTGCATGCGGTCATTATGATGGTTATAGTGAGGATGATTATGACAAACTTTTAAAAAATTTATCCGGCATAAAAGGCAAGTTCTTGCTGTCAAGTTTTCCAACTGATATACTTGATAAGCATATCAAAGAGCACGGTTGGTACACAAAACATATAGAAATGAGATGCAGTGCTTCAAAATTAAAGAAAAAGAAAACAGAAGTACTCACAGCTAATTACATAATTTAAACAAAAAAAGGCAGTCTTTTGACTGCCTTTTAAATAGTATTCAAATAATGTTTAAATTTGCGAAAAATTGTACTTTTCGTTTTTTAGAATTGTACTTTTCGTTTTTGGAATTATAAAATGGCACTTTGGGTCTTTTAGAGAAATTAATTTCACAAAAATCGGTTGCAATTATAGCTACACATGATTTATCAATCGGAGATCTGGAAAAAAAACATCCAAATTATGTTCAAAATTATTGTTTTGAAGTGGAATTAACCCAAGATCAATTAATTTTTGATTACAAATTAAAAAATGGAATTAGTAACAAATTAAATGCCTCATTTCTAATGAAAAAAATGGAAATAATCAATTAAAGAATCTCTAATTCTAATGTATCAAGAAAACAAATTATGTTAAGGAAATAAAATTATCAATAAATTATTTTTTATGTATTGAAAAATAGTTATTTTTGAAAAAAAATCAAATTTGGGCTATGAAATCAAAAAAAGTATGCTTTATTATCTTGTTCATTTTGTTGTCATTAACAAAATTATATTCTCAAAACAAAATTGAAACTTCAGAAATAGCTGAAAAAATGCAATGGTTTTCAGATGCAAAGCTTGGAATTTTCATACATACAGGAATTTATGCAGTAAATGGCATTGGTGAATCATGGAGCTTTCATAACAAAAGAATTTCGTATTCCGATTATATGAAGCAATTAGATGGTTTTACATTAAAAAATTACGATCCTGCTAAATGGGCTGATATTATTAAAGAAACCGGAGCTCAATATGCTGTAATTACAACAAAACATCATGATGGAGTTTCAATGTATGATACCAAAATGAATAATTTAAGTATTGTAAAAGTTACACCAGCCAAACGTGATATGATTAAGCCTTTTTTTGAGGAATTGAGAAAAAGAAACATTAAATGTGGTGCATATTATTCTTTAATTGATTGGAGTTTTAATGATTATCCAGGCTTTTTAAAAGATAGTTCCCGTTACAAAATTGAAAATGATTACAAAAGATGGAATCGGTTTCGTGATTTTTTTCAAGGCCAAATTAATGAACTCGCAAAAAATTACAATCCTGATTTATGGTGGTTTGATGGCGATTGGGAACACAATGCTGAAGAATGGGAATCTCAGAAAATCAAAAAAATTATAACTACCTATAATCCAAAGGCTATCATAAACGGAAGATTGCAAGGTTATGGCGATTATGATACACCTGAACAAAATTTTCCGGTAACTCGACCAAAATACAATTGGTGGGAATTGTGTATGACTTCAAATGACAGTTGGGGGTATCAACCTGATACTGCATGGAAAACACCATATGAAATAATCACAATTTTTATTGATGCCGTTTCGAACGGAGGAAATCTTTTACTTGATATGGGACCACGGGAAGATGGCAGTATTCCTGAAGAACAACTATTTATATTCAGTGAATTGGGCAATTGGAATAAAAAAAATGGTGAAGCTATTTTTTCAACAGTCGGGGGCTTACCTCAAGGACATTTCTACGGTCCATCAACAATTTCAAAAGACTCAACTACACTCTATCTTTTTCTGCATGCCAATGTTAGTGGAAATATCATGCTAAAAGGATTAATTAATAAAATTGAAGATATTCAAGTAGTTGGTACAAATGTTCATTTAACACCCAAAATTGTTGGGAAAATATCCTGGAGTTCGGTGCCTGGCTTAGTTTATATTGACGTTCCTGAAAATACAAAAGATAAATATGTTACAGTTTTAAAACTCAAACTCGACAAACCACTTAAATTATATAGAGGTCAGGGAGGATTTAATTAATAGTAAACAGATGAAAGTTAGAGATAGCGGAATGCCGGAAGAAAATTTATGGAAATCATTTTTTGATGTAAATAATATTCTATCAGAATTGGAAATCAATAATCAGACCAGAAATATTGTAGAAATTGGTTGTGGTTATGGTACTTTTACAATTGAAGTATCAAAAAAAATAAAAGGCAATATTTATGCTTTTGATATTGATTCACAAATGATTGAACATGTAAAAAAGAAAGCAGATAATGAAAATATAAAAAATATCATATTACTGCAAAAAGATATTTTAGAAGAAACTACTTTGCTTCCTTCATCTTCAATTGATTATGTGATGCTTTTCAATATTTTACATAATGAACAACCTGAATTATTCTTTAAAGAAACATTCAGAATATTAAAGAAAAGTGGAAAAATCGGCATAATACATTGGAGATGTGATATTTATACACCAAGAGGACCTGATTTAAATATCAGATTAAAACCTGAAGAAATAATGAATTTAATTGATTTTGAAAAATTTAAAATTATTAAACAGGAATTTATATTAGAACCATATCATTTTGGGATTTTGCTCAGCAAAAAATAATTCTATAATTTATTAAGAACGAATAAATTGCAAAATTTAATACCATTTTAATCTCTATTATCAACATCTGAAAGTTAAAAAGATTTTTATTTCATTAAAATACTTGGATTTTCTGTTGTAAATTTGCATGTATAAAAAAATTAAAACCATGTTAAAAAAAACTTTGCAAATAATTAAGAATAAATACTTTATAACAATCCTTGTTTTTGCAATCTGGATGACTGCGATTGACAAAAACAACATTATTTCGCAAATAAAACTTAACAACGAACTTAGTGATTTACAACGAAAGAAAGAATATTATGCAAAAGAAATAGCTAAAGATAAGCAAGCTATTTATGAATTAAACACAAATATCAACACATTGGAAAAATTTGCAAGAGAAAAATATCTTTTAAAACGAGACAATGAAGATATTTTTATTATTGTAAGAGAAAAATCAGAAGAATAATTAAAATTTTATTTTAACTCCTTCTTTTATACCATATTTATCAGCAAATCCGCCATTTACTTCAACTACATATTGAGCCGCTTTATTTGAAGGTAAAGATTCTTCAGATAAAGGAATTGCTGATTTTTGAATGGATACCACAGAATAATCACTAGCTACATATATGATATCCAATGAAATATATGTATTTTTCATCCAAAAATATCTTGGTTGTTCATCTTCAAACACAAACAACATTCCCTGATTTTCTACCATGAATCTTCTGTACATCAAGCCTTTTTCGCGGGAATATTCATCGTTAGCTATTTCTATATCAATTACTTTAATTACTGGATCAGAGTTTTTAGTTAAGAATTTCAATTCACCTTGTTTTTTAAAGACAATTTCGTCCGTTTTTGTTTCAACAGACTGATTTTTAACATTTTCAATTTCAGGTTTTCTTAAAATAAAAAAACCAATTGAAACAACAACGATTATTGCCAAAGCTATTAAAAAATATTTTAATTTATTGTTCATTCTAATTTTAATTATTAATTAAATCTATATATACAGGCAAATGATCACTAAATCCTCCTGTATATTTAGGACCATTATAAGTCCTGAATGTTTTTACACCCAAAAATGTTTCGTCAGTTTGCAACAAAAACTCAGCTTTAAAAATAAAAGCTCTGTTATCCTTCACTTTCCAATCTGAATTATTATTAATCAATGATTTAGAAACAATTATCTGATCAATCATACTCCATGCATCTCTAAATTTATTAGAACCAATATTTTCGATTTTTTTTAGATTGCACATTAAATTATACAAATCGGTGGTGTTCAAACTCAAAGTATCACATTTTGCATTTAAGTATTTAACAATACTTTCATCACTTGGTTCATCATTAAAGTCTCCCATTATCAATACTTTTGAGTTAGAATTTTTCTGTATAATTGTATCAACAACATTCTTTAAAACACTTGCTACAAAATTTCTTTTAGGGATTGTAATATTCGCACCTCCATATTTTGAAGGAAAGTGATTTACAAATAAATGCAATGTATCCTTATTTGGCAAAATACCACAAACATATAAAATATCCCTTGTTCTTGAAATAGTGTCAAATGGATAAACTATATGAATAGGAAGAGAAATAATGGGCTTAAATTTATCCGTTTTATAAATCAGTGCAACATCAATACCACGAGGATCAGGTGATTCGAAATGAACATACTTGAATTTATACTTTCTAAGTGGCGTACCGTAAATAATATCGCTTAATACAAATCTGTTTTCAACTTCACAAACGCCGATAATATCAGGAGGTTCCCATCCACCAATAGCGGCAATTGTTTTGTATGTATTTGAAAGTTTCTTTTCATATTTTTCTCTTCCCCAATGTTTTAATCCAAATGATGTAAAATCATCATCAGTTGTAATACTGTCATTTCTGGTATCAAAAAAATTCTCAAGATTGTAAAATACAATTCTTAATGATTTTCCACCCCTGATATCCTCATCAAATCCTTTAAAAAAGGAATTTTCCTGCGAAAACAATAAATTCAGAAATGTAAAATTTAAAAATATTAAAAATAATAGTAGTTTTTTCATGTAACCAAACAATATAATTATCTATTTGTCAGCATATATAATACATTTTTTTGAAAATTGAAAATAAAAACAAATAATAATTAATCAATATATAATATTTGTAAATTATCAATAAAATATAAAATTACGAAATTAAAGAAAAATAATTACATTGGAATCAAAAGATTTTAAATATTTTTTTATGCTATTTTGACAAAAAAAACTAATTTTGTTGAAAATTTAATATCAGCAAAAATGAAATTTGGTGTAGTTATTTTCCCTGGTTCCAATTGCGACCACGACATGATTTATGTTTTAAAAAAGATTATGAATCAAGAAGTTGTAGAACTGTGGCATAAGAGTACAGATTTGCAAAATTGTGATTTTATCATACTTCCCGGTGGATTTTCATTTGGAGACTACTTGAGAAGTGGTGCAATTGCAAGATTTTCACCAATTATGGAAAAAGTAATTGAATTTGCAAATAACGGAGGGTATGTATTAGGTATATGCAATGGTTTTCAAATACTTGTAGAAGCTAAATTATTGCCTGGAACTTTAACTGCAAATAAAAATCATCAATTTATCTGTAAAAATACTTTTATTAAACCTTCAGATAGCAAGAGTATTGTTACAAATAAACTAAACAAAAAAGACATTCTGAAAATTCCGATTGCACATGGTGAAGGTCGTTATTATGCTGATCATTCTATCATAAAGAAATTGCAGGAAAACAATCAGATTTTATTTACATATTGTGACGAAAAAGGTGAAACAAGCTTAGAGTCTAATCCAAATGGTTCAACATTAAATATTGCAGGAATTTGTAATGAAACCAAAAATGTATTTGGAATGATGCCTCATCCCGAAAGAGCTGCTGATCCTGCATTAGGAAACATTGATGGGAAATTAATATTTGATTCAATTATTGATTCTTTAAAAAAGTAAAGGCATGCTATTGCCTTCATTTTCAAACAATTTTATTGAAGCAGGATGTGACGAAGCTGGTAGAGGATGCTTAGCTGGTCCTGTTTTTGCAGCTGCCGTAATTTTGCCATATGATTATCAGAATATAATCTTGAACGATTCAAAAAAACTTACTGATAAACAGCGAAATAAACTAAGATTAGAAATAGAAAAAGATGCTATTTCATTTGCAGTTTCTTCCGTTTCAAATGTCGAGATTGATGAAATAAATATTCTGAATGCTTCTTTTCTGGCTATGAATAAAGCTATAGCAGAATTAACAATTAAAGCTCAGCTTTTACTTATTGATGGAAATCGCTTTAAAACCCAATTGAATATCCCATATAAATGTGTTATTCAAGGAGATGGGATATATATGTCTATTGCTGCTGCTTCTATTTTAGCAAAGACATATAGAGATGAATATATGCAAAATCTCAGTTTTGAATTTCCACACTATAACTGGCAAAAGAACAAAGGTTATCCTACAAAAGAACATAAAAAAGCAATTTTAGATTATGGCATAAGTAAGTATCATCGTATTACTTATGAGCCTTGTAAACCCAAATTATTTTAGGAACTAAACGTTTTTTCTGATATAATTTTCAATTTCTTCGTTGTAATCTGCCATCATTTTTCGAAGTATCGGGTTATTAACATTATAACTAACATTTTCAATTGAAGATATCGGCAATATTTTAGGTGAAGTTCCTGATATAAATGCAGCATCATAAAATTGAATATCTTTCTGATTTACACATTCTTCAATAACATCAATATAAGAAAGATGAGCAGATTTTAAAACAAATTTTCGAGTTATGCCAGACAAGATCATCGATTTGGGTGCAGTAAATAATAAATTTCCCTTTATAAAAAACACATTCGATTTGCTTCCTTCTGTAACCCATCCATTTTTATTTACCAAAAGAGCTTCATATATCAAAGATTCATTTATAAATAAATCTGTTTCTTTTTTATAATTGGAATTAATAAGCTTTGCATTCGGATTTTGACGTTCTGTTTGGAATAATTTTACAATCACTCCATTTTCATATTGCAAATCAGTAGGATAATTATGTTTTATAAAAAAACAATAAAATGAAACCAAACCGTTATTCTTAAACTGAAGCATCAATTTAATATTTCCAGTAAAAATCTGATTTTCAATAATTAACTGATGAATCGAATGAGATACTTCAGAATCACTCATTACAATCTTATTCCCTGTTAAATTAGCTGAAAAATGTAATCTCATCAAATGTTCCTCAAAAAACAAAGGAATACCTTCAATAATTCTAATCACCTCATATACAACAATTCCATCATTAAGACTAAAATTATTAATAAAACTCTTGTCAACTAATTGACTGTTATAAATTAATGTATTATGATAAATCTCGCTTTGCATAGTATTTATAAGTATTTAATAAACTTATCCCGTTTATAAGACCAAATCATTAATAAAATAGCAATTAATAAAGCAAAAATTGCCAGCATAAAAGTAATAAAAAAACCAAATAATTCATATATAATAACTCCTGAGGTTGGAGCAAATACAGCACGTAAACCTGTTAACGAAAGATGAACAGACTGATAATCACCAGCTTGCTCTTTGTTACAAAAATATGCCGAACCAATGCTCCACAATAAAGCCATTGTGGCTGCAAATATACTATGAAAAATCAAATAAGGTATCATAGTATAATATAATTTAATGCCCCAAATATTAATATTATTAGGAAAAAAATCAGTTAATGATAGCGAAAAAATAAATAATAACATTGAACTCCAAGTAATTATAGCAAATTTTCGGGGGTCAATTTTATCAATTAATTTACCAAAAAAAGGCAATAAAGAAATGGCAATGATATTATATATATTTTTATAAAAAGCTACACTTGAGTAATTCAGATTTAGAGCTTTATCAAAATAAATCGTAATTACAGTAATAGAAATCATAAAAGCAAATCCATAAAACATAAAACCAATCTCAAAGTGTAAATATGGTTTATTATTCTTCAAAATATCAAGCATACTTTTAAATGAATTACGCACTGATTTCCAGAACTTTTCCTTAATTTCATTTATTTTTTCATCTATTTCAAAATCAATTAATGATAAAAGATATACTGATATAATGCCTCCTAAAGCAACAAAAGGAAACACATAAGTAAATGCAAAATTATTGTAATCGAGCAATATGCCATATAATAAAGTTACAATCAACATTACTATTTTATTAATAGAAGTTGCATAACCATATAATTGTCCAAAATGTTCAGTTCTATATGAGTTTTTAAGAAACAAATTGATATTGGGATAAATAATTGGCATTGCCATATAATAAATAAAAAATACTGCGAGAAAAATTATATGATAGAATGGCTGATTTGCAATTCCTTCAATATTTTTTGGAAAGAATAATAAAGCCAATAAAGGCAAACGAGTTAAAATTGCAGTTAAACGCAAAAGCTTTTTCTTATCTTTAATACGTTTAAGGATTTCATTCAGAAAAATCAAAAAAACATATAAAATTACACTAAATTGAAATAACAACCCCAACTGAAAGTTATTACCCTTCAAACTTTTAAGAAAAACAAACTCATTCATTGCCAAAACACCTGCAATAAAGCCCTCAATTACAGAGTACCAAACATGAAGATTCAGTGTTTTTTTTTCGGATTTATTTAAGCAAATTTTCAGAAACAGCATTGAAATATAGCAATATAAGTTATTGCAAAATTAGTAAAGATAATTAATTTTTACAAAAATATCAGCTATAAGTTTTTAAACCATTAAAAATCATTAATTTTGCAAAAAAAATATACAGATGGTTGAAATTGGAAAATTTGCTGAGCTCGAAATAGAAAAAATAATACAACAAGGAGCATATTTACTTAGTGGTGATGAAACTCCCAGTATTTTATTACCAAACAGATATATACCTGAAGGTGCAGAAGTTGGTGATATGGTTAAAGTTTTTATTTATCGTGATTCGGAAGATAAAATTATTGCTACCACTGATATTCCATTTGCAATTGCCGACGAATTTGCTTTTTTAAAAGTGAAATCTCAATCTAATTTTGGAGCATTTTTCGATTGGGGATTAATGAAAGATTTGTTAGTACCTTTCAGGGAACAAAAAGAAAAATTAGTTACAGGAGAGTATTATCTGATAAGAATTTATGTTGATAAACTTACCAATAGAATAGTTGGCACACAACATATAAATAAATTTCTGAGAGATAATGAGATAACTCTAGCCGAAGGAGATGAAACTGATATTATTATTTGTGATGAAACTGATTTTGGATACAAAGTAATAGTAAATCAGAAACATTGGGGAATGATTTACAAAAATCAGATTTTCAGCGAAATATTACCCGGACAAAAAACAAAAGGCTGGGTGAAAATAATCAGAGATGACGGTAAAATTGATATTTCCTTACAACAACCTGGTTATAAAGAAGTATTATCAGCAGAAGAAAAAATCATCAGATTGCTTGAGAACCAGAATGGTTTCAGCGATTTAAATGACAATAGTTTACCAGATGAAATTTATACAGAACTGCAAATCAGTAAAAAAGTTTTCAAAAAAGCAATTGGAAAGCTTTTTCGTGAAAATAAAATAATGATTACAGAAAATGGAATTCAATTAATTTAAATTTTCTGATACAATTCATAGAATTTATCTCTGATTTGGTCTCTGATGTTTCTGTAAACTTCAGTAATTTCGTCACTGCTTCCTACGGCATCAGCCGGATCATCAAAACCTATATGTAAGTTATTCTTTACTATACCTTTAAAAACAGGGCAAATCACTTTTGCATTATCACAAACAGAAATTACATAATCAAAATCCTGATTTATGAAATTTTCAATATGCTTAGGATAGTGAAAGGAAATATCTATACCAACTTCAGCCATCACATTAACTGCAAAAGAATTTACTATGGTTTCCGGTTTGGTACCTGCTGAATAAACATCCAATCTTTCATCAAAAGAACTTAACCAACCTTCAGCCATCTGACTCCGACATGAATTGCCCGTACAATAAATCAGAATTCGCTTTCTCTGAAAAACATCTTTTTCAGAGACACAACTCATTGAATGAGAATCAGAACTACATGAAGAACAACTTGATTTATGAATACATGCCATATTTTTATGAATAATTTATTAAAGTTAAATACTTTATAAACAAAAATAAAAAGTTTTTGCTAAAAAATATTTAGCAATTAAATATTTTTGTAAATTTATAAACTTTTTATAAATCTATTACATGAATAATATATATATTGAAATTGAGAACATTATAAGAAATAAAATTGCTTCAGCACTTTGTATTATAACAGAAACTAGTGGTTCAACACCCCGAAAAACTGGTACAAAAATGATTGTATATGAAAATAATACTATTTCAGGTACAATTGGAGGTGGAGCAATAGAAAAACAAGTTATTACAGATGCCCTTAATGTTATAAAACTGAACGAACCTCTTAAAAAATATTATCATCTTGAAAAAGAACTAAATATGCAATGTGGTGGAAATATGGAAGTCTATATTGAACCCTTAGTCCATAACAATAATCTTTATATTTTTGGGGCAGGGCATGTTGGAAAAGCAGTTGCAAATTTTGCAAAGGAGCTTGATTTCAATATTACTTTTTTTGATTGGCGTGATATTGAATTCACAGAAAAAGAATTATCTGAATATAGTTTTATCAAAGGTGATTACTTAGAAAGTATTGATAAAGTTAATTTTAACAACAATACATATTCGGTAATACTTACCCCATCACATGAGTTTGACGAACAAATTCTAGCCAAATTAGGAAAAAAGCCCTTTGCATATCTTGGAATGATTGGCAGTAAGAGAAAAGTTGCTGGTGTTGTTAAAAAGTTTATTGATATGAAATTATATAAGGAAGAGGAAATTGCAAAATTTGATATGCCGATTGGAATACCAATTAAAGCTGAAACACCAAATGAAATAGCAGTTAGCATAATTGCAAAATTAATAGAAGTAAGAAATTCAAAAAGATAATTTATGAATAATTCTGACAAAATATGTTTTGTATTTGATAATCAACTTACAGAAATTGATTTTACAAAATCTGAATTCCGACCAAGTACAACTTTACTAAATTATCTTAGAAGTTTACCAACACACAAAGGGGTTAAAGAAGGCTGTGCTGAAGGCGATTGTGGTGCTTGTACTGTTGTAATTGCTGAACTTAATCAACAGAACCAGCTTGAATACAAAGCTTTGGATTCCTGTCTGGTATTTTTGCCAATGATACACGGAAAACAAATTATCACTATAGAAAATCTGGAACAAATTGTAAATAAAGAGTTGAAACTTCATCCGGTTCAACAATTAATGGTAGAAAATAATGGTAGCCAATGCGGTTATTGTACTCCAGGAATTGTAATGTCTTTGTTTGCTTTGTTTAAAAACCATCATCAACCTGAAAAAGAAGTTATTGAGGATGCATTAACAGGTAATCTTTGCCGATGTACAGGTTATAAACCCATTATTGAAGCTGCTGAAAAATCATGTTGCAATCATGGAAATGACCACTTTACAGAAAAACAATATGAAATTATTGAAATGCTTTTGAGTATTAATGAAAACAAAAAAAGCATTTCATTATTACATAAAGAACAGGAATATTTTTTGCCTTTAAATCTGAAAGACGCTTTGGAATTCAAAAAATTATATCCAAATGCTGTTGTAATTAGCGGTGCTACAGATACTGCTTTGCGACAAACTAAAAAAGGTGAAATCATTCCTCAACTTATTGACTTATCACAAATTGAAGAATTAAAACATTTTACAAAAAATAATAATTCAATAGAAATCGGAGCTGGATTAACTTTAGAAAAGGCAAAAAATGAAGTTGAAAATATTTTTCCAGCCTTATTTGATATCTTGAAAGTTTTTGGCTCATTGCAAATAAGGAATATTGCCACAATTGGCGGAAATATTGGCTCAGCCTCTCCTATTGGCGATACTTTGACTTTTTTGTTTGCTTGCAAAGCCTTCGTAAAATTACAAAATCTAACTTCTGTAAGAAAAGTTGCGATTGAAGATTTTATTATCGGATACAGAAAAACGGATACTAATGCTGATGAATTGATTACAGCAGTTGAAATTCCGTTAATTCCTGAAAATGTAATTATAAAATCCTATAAGGTTTCAAACCGTAAAGATTTGGATATTTCAACAGTAAGCGCTTCGTTTCGTTTGCAATTAAGCAATAAAAATTCAGTTGAAGAAATTATTATTGCATTTGGTGGTATGGCTGCATATACAATAAGAGCTTCAAAAACTGTAACTTATCTTATTGATAAAACATGGAATAGAAATACAGTGGAAGAAGCTATGGAAGTTTTAAAAACCGAGTTCTCTCCTATCTCTGATGCAAGAGCAGAAAAGGATTACAGAGCAATGGCAGCAGCAAATCTATTGTTGAAATTCTGGAGTGAAATTTCTTTAAATCAAAAAGATTAAGTTATGGAATCAACACAAAATCAGATATACCACGACAGTGCGATTAAGCATGTCAGCGGCAAATCAGTATATATAAATGATATGGATGCAGGAACTCAAATGCTATATGGTAAAGTGGTTTACAGCCCTCATGCCCATGCTAAAATTCTTTCATTTAATATTGATAAAGCAAAACTTGTAAAGGGTGTACATGCCGTTTTAAGTTATAAAGATATACCGGGTTTAAACCAAATGGGACCGGTTATTCATGACGAGCCATGCCTGGCAGAGGATAAAGTGAATTTTATTGGTCAGGCAATATTTCTGATTGCTGCCGAAACTATGGAGATTGCTCAAAAAGCTGAAAAGCTGATTGAGGTTGAATATGAAATTCTTAAACCAATACTGAGTATAGAAAAAGCCATTCAATACAATCAGTTGTTGTCAACTCCAAGGATAATCAAACGTTGCAATGCTGATGAAGCCATGCAAAAGGCAAAACACCGTTTAAGCGGAATGCTGAAAACCGGAGCTCAGGAGCATTGGTATCTGGAAACACAAACCAGCCTTTGTGTGCCGGGTGAGATGAATGAGTATATGGTTTACAGTTCTACTCAAAACCCTAATGAAACACAGGCTATTGTTGCCGAAGTTCTGGGAATTCCAAGAAATGAAGTAGTAGTGGAAATAAGAAGAATGGGCGGTGCTTTTGGAGGCAAAGAAACACAGGGAAATCATGTGGCGGCATGGGCTTCGTTGCTGTCTTATCATACCAGAAGACCCGTAAAAATTCATCTTTTCCGCGATGATGACCAGATTATGACCGGAAAAAGGCATCGCTTTGTTTCCAGTTATGAAATTGGTTTTGATGATGATGGAATGATAACTGCTTATAAAGCGGAATTGAATTCAGATGCCGGAGCTACTGCTGATTTGTCGATGGCAATTCTGGAAAGAGCAGTTCTGCATGCGGATAACAGCTATTTTATTCCAAACATTTCAATAATCGGTAAGGCCTGGAAAACAAATCTGCCATCGAATACTGCTTTCAGAGGGTTTGGTGGTCCGCAGGGAATTGCGGTGATTGAAAATGCAATTGACAGGATAGCCCGTTTCCTGAAAAAAGATGCACTGGAAATCAGATATAAAAACTTTTACGGAATAAACGACCGAAATACGACTCATTATGATGAAGTTGTGGAAAACAACAGACTTTATACCATTTATGATCAATTAATCAATTCTTCTGAATATCTGAAAAGAAGAAAAGAAATTGATGATTTTAATGCAAATAACGAATTTTATAAAAAAGGTATGGCTTTAACACCTGTAAAGTTCGGGATTTCATTTACTACCGCATTTCTGAATCAGGCTGGTGCTTTGGTGAATATTTATCTGGATGGTACAGTGTTAGTAAATCACGGAGGCACTGAAATGGGTCAGGGATTGCATACCAAAATGCAGCAGATTGCTGCTATTGAACTGGGTATTTCACCGGAATTTGTAAAGGTAAATGCAACCAATACGTCAAAAGTTCCCAATACTTCTGCCACCGCAGCTTCGTCGGGGACTGATATGAACGGAATGGCTGTTAAAAATGCCATCGACATCATAAAAGAAAGACTTTTAACGGTTGCTCTTTCGGAATTTAATCAGAAAACTTATCCAAATCCATCAGAAATCAAGAATATTGTTTTTTATAACAATGTGGTTTTCGACAAAATACATCCCGATAGAATTATACTATTTAAAGAATTAATTTCAAAGGCTTATTTACAACAAGTAAGTTTGAGTTCAACCGGATTTTATAAAACGCCTAATATTTATTTCGACAGAGAAACAGGCAAGGGACATCCTTTTCATTATTATGCTTTCGGAATGGCAGTTTCGGAAGTTAAAGTGGATACGCTAACCGGACAAAATGAAGTTTTGCGTACTGATATATTGCATGATACCGGAAAATCTATCAATGAAATGATAGATATTGGTCAGGTAGAAGGTGCTTTTGTTCAGGGATTGGGTTGGGTTACAACCGAAAGTATTAAATGGGATAAAGATGGAAGACTGATGAATCATTCGCCGGATACTTATAAAATACCGACAGTAAATGATATTCCGGCAGATTTCAGAACGGCTTTGCTGAAGGATGCGCCTAATTACAATACTATTCATAAAAGCAAGGCAGTGGGCGAACCACCGTTTATACTGGCGTTTTCGGTTTGGCTGGCTATAAAAGATGCCATTTCGGCTGTAGGAAATCATCAGTTTGAACCTGATTTTGAGCTTCCGGCAACGAATGAGGTAATTTTGAAATCGATAGAGAAGATTAGATTATTAAGTAAATAGTTTATTGGGCGATGCACTGAGCGAAGTCGAAGTGTTATTGGGTTATTAAAAATATTATAAATAAATACATTTAATATAATGAAAGAAATAGCAGAAAAAATTAACGAACTGGCTGAGAAATACAAGGATTATACAGCCAACAACCTTTCGAAACTGGTGAAAATAAAATCGCTGAGTATGGAAGAAAAAGAAGTGCAATACGAACTGAAAAGTCAGATGGAGGAAGCCGGTTTTGATGAAGTTTTCATTGATGGCATCGGAAATGTGATAGGCAGAATTGGCAATGGCAAGAAAATTCTGGCTATTGATGGTCACATGGATACAGTAGATGTAGGTAATATTGACAACTGGAGTTTTGATCCGTTTTCGGGTGAAGTGAAAGATGGTTTTGTACACGGAAGAGGTACTGTGGATCAGGAAGGCGGACCGGCTGCTTTTGTAACAACCGGAAGAATTCTTAAAGAATTGGGTTTCGATCGCGACCTGACTATTTATTTTGTGGGTAGTGTAATGGAAGAAGATTGCGACGGTTTATGCTGGAAATACATCATAGAAGAAGACAAAATCAAACCCGATTTTGCCATCAGTACCGAGCCTACCAATCTGAATATCTATCGCGGACACCGTGGCAGGATGGAAATTCATGTTCATTTTAAAGGTTTGTCATCGCATGGTTCAGCACCCGAACGTGGCAAAAATGCCATTTATATGGCTTCGAAAGCTGCATTAGAAATTGAAAAGCTAAACGAACGCTTGGCTTATGATGAATTTTTGGGTCGCGGCAGCGTAACCATTTCCGAAATTATTTCGGGCAGTCCTTCGCTTTGTGCTGTGGCCGATTATGCCCGCATACATTTGGACAGAAGACTTACCTGGGGCGAAACCAAAGAGTCGGCGGTAAAGGAAATTGAAGAAATTGTGAAAGATATGGATGCCCGCGTGGAAGTTTTGTATTATGATGGTGTGGCTTTTACGGGCAATCATTATGGAATGGAAAAATATTATCCTACCTGGAAAATACCGGCTGACCACGTTGCCGTTACCACAGGCGAAAAGGCTTTTGAAGATTTATTCGGCAAAAAACCTTTGGTTGACAAATGGACATTTTCTACCAACGGCATTGCACTAAACGGAATGTATGGTGTGCCAACCATTGGTTTCGGACCGGGCAACGAAGTGCTGGCTCATGCTCCTGATGAAAAAGTTCCGGTTAGCGACCTTGTTGTGGCTTCGGCATTTTATGCCCTGTATGCGTATATGATTTAAAGGCGGAAGACCGAAGGCGGAAGTTGAGCGTAGCGAAATCCCGAGAACGAAGTGATTCGGGGACGGGAGACCGGAGACAAATTCAATAAATCAACCCCTTGGGTGCGATAGCTCCCGAGGGGTTTTAATAGACATTTTGAAATTAATTTACAAAAATAATAGCCTTAAAAATGATTAAAAAACTTAGCTTTTGTATATTATTGTTAAATTTATTATCACTCATTGCAATTGGTCAAACTTCTGACACCATCAATTCTAAAATAAAAAGCAACAATATCAATCAAATTGTTCAAATTGATTCTGCACTTGTAATTGCATCATTTATAGTAAATACAACAGGAGAAATATCAAGAATAAAAATTATAAAATTCAAATGTAATAAATGTAGCAGAAAAGATAAAAAAGGTTTGAAATCTGAAGTAATAAGAGTAATAAGATCTTTTCCTTATACTGAACCGCCTAAAGTAAGAACTAAATTTATTCTTCCCATTAAATTTAAATTACCTGATAAATAAAATGGTATTTAAAGGTAACAATTAAAATTATATAATTCCAGATAGACTTAATATTTTCTTTACACAAGTTCCCAGTGGTTTTTTTCCGGATTATTATCCGACACATTATTTTTAGTATATTTGCAATAAAATAAATACAAATGCAGGCAATAAATATAATACAGGAAATTCAATTACTTCCTTTAGATAAAAAATTCTGGATAGTTGAAGAAACGCTTAAAGCCATCAAAAAGGAAGAAACCAACCGTTTGATGGAATTGGCTGTTAGCGAGCTTTACGCTGATTATGCTACAGACAAAGAATTAACCGCATTTACTGAATTAGATCTTGAGCATTTTTATGAAACAAAGTGAAATCTGGCTTATCGATCTTGACCCTACTAAAGGTTCGGAATTAAAGAAAATAAGACCCGCAATAATTGTGAACAATGATATTTTGGGGAAACTTCCGTTAAAAATAATAATACCGATTACCGACTGGAAACCGAAATACGAATTAGCACCATGGATGGTTAAAATTGAACCAAACTCAATTAATGGTTTGACAAAAACTTCATCGGCTGATTGTTTTCAAATACGTTCACTTTCTCAGGAACGATTGATAAAAAAGATTGGTTCAATTGATAAAAACACGCATACCTTTATTAAAGAAGCCATCAAAAAAGTACTCGATATTTAATTATTTTAATAGAATATCTTTTTCAACCCGTCGTTAACTGCTTTCCCGAGTGGTTTTTTATGTAAAATTGATGATGTAAAGAGTAAAATGTAAAATGTGATTTGCGAACAACGATTAACGATTGCAGATTGCAGAAGATATTGCCTCGGAGCGCAAATCTGCCAGATTTAAAGCATTTTAATTTGTAAAAACTTGCAATTTATGAGAACTAAATCAGATTCAAATCTGGCAGATTTTGTAATTGACAAAAAAAAATAAAAAAAACTTTTCATTTTTCTTTTTTTTATCCATTTTCATATTATCTTTGTAGCTGTTTTTGAAATAACAATGCAGTGCATATATGATTGCAAGCTATTTACAGAAATGAATGTTCTTTGAAAATATGATTTTTGTGTTTTGGATAATATATTCCTCGAAGAATAAATGTACCCTACTAATGTTTCTAAGTAATTAGTATTGAAACTAAACGCTTACTGATAGCTCATATATTTGTTTTTCCGGAAATATTTTCATTAAAAAAAGATTTGCCTTACTATTTTTCGCGGAAGGTCCTCCCAAGTTGTTTTGGAGGTTCTTAAATTTTAAGAAGGTTCTCGCAAACTGTTTTGGTCGTTCTTAAATTTTAAGAAGGTTCTCGCAAGCTGTTTTGGTCGTTCTTAAATTTTAAGAAGGTCATCGCAAGTTGTTTTGGAGGTTCTTAAATTTTAAGAAGGTTCTCGCAAACTGTTTTGGTCGTTCTTAAATTTTAAGAAGGTTCTCGCAGGCTGTTTTGGTCATTCTTAAATTTTAAGAAGGTTCTCGCAAACTGTTTTGGTCGTTCTTAAATTTTAAGAAGGTTC
The DNA here is from genome assembly GCA_023251515.1 of Bacteroidales bacterium. Classification (GTDB taxonomy): domain Bacteria; phylum Bacteroidota; class Bacteroidia; order Bacteroidales; family JACABE01; genus JACABE01. The sequence goes on along the minus strand of JAHEYQ010000001.1, from coordinate 38,589 downwards.
TCGCAGGCTGTTTTGGTCGTTCTTAAATTTTAAGAAGGTTCTCGCAATATATTCTGGCATTTTTTTTATATTAAATTATCCCAAACACAATAATTTTAAGTTATAGGTTATTCTTGTTGATAACAATATTTAATAATTAATTTTAATGACAATGGAAATTTTAAAATTCAATTCATTGTACGTTTATCATTTATCTAATGAAAACGTAAGAGGTTTAATTGGTAGAAGCTGCGATTTGGCAGAAGTCGTAATTGCATCAATTGGCGAATTGCCAAAATCAATAGCAACAGAGCTCAGAGAAAAGTTCAATCCTTTCTCGGCTCAGGTAAACCGCGAACAGAAAAGTTCGAAAACCGAGCAGGTAAATGCTCAAAGAACCATCTGCAACAACTCGCATGCAGAAATTAAAAGAGTGATTAACTTCGAAATCAAATCGCGTGTTGCAGAAAAGAAAGAAGCAGCAACGTTTCTGAAAGAATTTATGCAGCCACATTGGAATCTGAACAGACAAAGCTTGGTTGACCAGCAGGAAAGCGGCAAGGATATGATGCAGAAATATGCTGCAAATTCCAATTTGGCAGATGCGGCACATACAATTGGGCTCAACACAATTTTTGATGATTTCAAAACCGCAAACGATGAATTGGTGTCAATTTACAACCTCCGCAACAGCGAAGTAAGTGCCCGCACCGAATCGAGCAGCGATTTGCGTCCGGCTTGCGTAGAGGTGTATCATCAATTTTGCACAGCAATTGAGTTGGCTGTGAAATACACACCAAATCAGGATTTAACAAACCTTTTCAATCAGCTGGAAGAGCTACGTATAAAGTACCGCGCCCTAATCCCAAAGGAAGAAATCATCACCGATGAAGAAGCCGATGAAATAGATCAGGAAATGTAATACTGAAAAAATTAAACCCGTTGGGTGCGATAGCTCCCGACGGGTTTGGTTTAAGAAAAGTTAGTATATTTGTAGAAAAAATAAACAAAAGGTTTAACAGGAAATAAGTTTATGGCATTAAATAAAATGAATATACATCAGAATTTTATAGGACTCTTACTAGTGATTATTGTTTTTGCGTGTAACTCTACAAATAATCAAAAAGAAAAATCAGTAATTAAGATAGATTCGTTGAAAGGTAAAAACACTTTGTTAAGTCAACATCCATTGGAGAATTCTTCAGATTCCTTCGAAATTATACAGCAAAAGCTAATACCAAAGTTGATATTAAAATTTAGAGACTTTAAGTTTATTCCCATTTATGATAAAAGATATTTCATCGTTGGAACATTTTTAGATTCCAATCAATTTGATACGCTTAAGGAAAGTTATATTAGCACTCTTACAAATAAAGAGACTTGTAATAGTTATGATATACAAAATTACAATAGTCCTGAAGTAACAACAACAGTAGAAGAGAGCATTGAAATTAATTTTATAATGGATACCCTTATTGATTTAATAGCAAAAGCCAAACCTAGATTAATTTTGAAATCATCAAATCCTAAAATCAAACCATTATTTTTAAATAAAGCTGGCGAGGATTATGTGACTGGTATAGCCTACTTGATTAATGTTGGTGATATTAATTCTGATAATAAAGATGATATAGCAGTTGTAAATAGTACTATTAGATATGCTGGTGCGACTTCCACATGTATGATTTTTTCTTATAAATCCTATAAATGGAAAGAATTGTTATCATTTATTATTTATGAAATCCCATATGAAAAGAAAAATGCAACAAGAAAAATTCCAGGTTTTTTAGAAAAGAAAAATGGTAAATGGTATTATCATGATTATAATTGGCAAGGATTAGATTCGGAAAGGAGACTATTAAAAATCAATTAGCACGTACAGCACCACGCTTCAAGCAAGGTTTATCAACAAAAAGATACAAACAACAAACAATATAAACAATGAAAAAACTATTATTATTAGCACTACTAATTAGCACATTAAAGCTAAGTGCACAAACCGAAAAAGGAAAGATTTTTTTATCAGGAGCCACCAATGCAAGTTTATTATTATCAATAGTGCCAAACTCAAATATCCAAAACAATTTCAATATAAATATTGCACCATCAATCGGATATTTTATTGCCAAAGATTTTACAATGGGCTTATCATTTTCGTTCAGCTATCTCGAAGGCAGCAGTTCGTTATACAAATATAAAAGCACCACATATCAGATAGCCCCATTTGCCCGATATTATTTTGCAAAATCAAACACAATTACCCGTCTGTATGCCCAGGCCAATGCCGGAATTGTAGATATTGACAGCCAATACGGAACAGGATTAACCGGCCAACTCGGAATAGCCATCTTCAGCAATCAGCATGTTTCTTTAGATATCGCTGCACTATATTCCGTTACATACAACAAAACAAACCTCAACAGCACGCTAGGCATTAATTTCGGAATATCGGTTTATTTAGGAAATACAAAAGATAAAAAATAAAACCTCAAGCCGTTGGGGAAGGTGGTTTCTAATGGGTTTTAGAATGGGAATTGTTTATATTTGCTTATATAAAAAAAGACATAGCTGTATATACATAAATGAAAAATTGCGTTACTTTACAAAATAGTATTAAAAATGAATGAACTTAGAAACTATTCAGGATACCTTTCATTAATAGGATTCTCCATATTAATAAATTTTTTTATTTTGTATAAATGGATTACAGCTGTTTATGATAATAATTTTGCCGGTGGTATGGTTATTCCATTTTTAGGTTTTAGTATTATTATCTTGAATTCTGCTTTTTTAATAAGTTTCTTTATAGCAGGATTCTTAAATAAAAAAAGAAGAAAAGTTTATTTTATAACAGCTATAGCAGCTTTGATTCCAATATTCATTTTATATGTAACAGGATAATATTTGATTATATAAAACAACACATAATATGACAAGAAAAATATTACTTATTTTATTTTTATTAATTACAATAAGTTCTTTTGGTCAAAAGATAAAGTTAGATTATCAACCACATGGGCAGATAATGAAATTCGAGTTTAACAACCTAACAGTTATCACGGATACTACTTCACTTTTTTCTGTTACTAATTACAATAATATTATTGATAAAAAAATATATCTGAAAAAAATTAGATACCTTATTAAAAGTGAAAATGCAAATGATACAATTAAATTCACTAAAACGTTTGTGCCTTTTAAGGATTCATTACGCATGAAAAATGATGTATTTGAAAATGAAAGATGGAGAGTTTGGAATTCGTTAAGAATTTTAACACTCGAAAACAAAGTATTAATATTTGACCAAAATGGGAATAAAGTAAAAAGAATTAAAATAGTAACTAATAGGCGTTATAGTTCACTGAAGTGTTCAAAGCAAAAAGTTTTTGTAGATATTGATACTAAGAAAGAATTATTTACTTATGAATATTTGGGAATATGTTCGGGGGAAATATATACGTATTAAAAATCATTATTGATAACATAAAATTCTACTTTATATATGATATTTACCGATGGTTTTTTAAAAGGGGAATTGTTTATATTTGCACGGGAAATAATTAGTTTATCTTAATAGTTATAAAACAAAAGAAATGAAAAATAATCTTCTTATTATCTGTAAAAATATACTTTTTGTGTTGTTATTCATTATTGTAACTTCATGCATCAGGCAATTTCATAATAAAACAAAAAGAATTGAAGAAAGTAAAGTATTGGAAACAACATATTATGAACTTAATGACAAAACATCATCTCTGCTTTGCGGCGAAGCAATTGACATAGAAACTAAGGAGCAATTAGCCTATATAACTGTTGAAATTAAAAGACCGTTATTAACATATAGCACTTCAGGCGACTCATCATCCTTTTTTCAGTTCAAAAACAAAATACCCGGTACATATAAAGTTCAGTTCAAATATATGGGTTATAAACCTTTAATAATAGATAGCATAAATATTGAAAATGGCAAAGCAATTAATGTTCGGTAGGGCTAAAAAGCCAAAACATATTCTTAATAGAATAATCGTAGTACATCTCAAAGTCGCACACCAAACATTTTCATTTAATCAGCAAGATAATACTTTGCGTTCTTTGCGACTTTGCATGAAATCACTAAATCTGAAATTGCCCGTAGGGCATCAATATCAATAAAAAAACAAGAATACAAACAACAAAATTGCCCGTAGGGCATAAACCTTAAATAAGAATAAGTATATGTCCTACGGACAATAAAATCATTCATCGTCAATTTGCTTCTATGGATATAAATGCCCTGACGGGCAAATTATACCAAAGTGATTTATAAATTAGTTCATATTTTAATGGTATAATGCCGATCAGAAATTTGTTATAGTTTCAAGAGCGAAGCGAATTGGACTATTACATATTTCATTTCGGTATTAAATCACCAAATCAATAATTCCCCAATTCACCAAATCCAAAAATCTCCCTATCTTTGCAACATAAAACGATAGCAAATGGCAAGTAATTATATCGACATACTTAGCAAAGAAATGAACGTAGCCACCTGGCAGGTTCAGAAAACCATTACTTTACTTGATGAAGGCGCAACTGTACCATTTATTTCGCGTTACCGCAAAGAAATGACCGGAACTCTTGACGAAGTTCAGGTAGCACAAGTCCGCGATCGTGTAGCCCAGCTCCGCGAACTCGACAAACGCCGCGATGCCATCATCGCTTCAATTGAAGAACAGGGAAAAATGACCGATGATTTGCTCCGCCAGATCAATCAGGCAGTAGTGATGTCGGAGCTCGAAGATATTTATCTGCCCTACAAACCCAAACGCAAAACCCGCGCCACCATGGCTATCGACAAAGGTCTCGAACCTCTTGCCAAAATACTGATGACTCAGAACAATATGGATGTGGAAGAAAGAGCCTCAAAATATATCAACAAAGCCAAAGGAGTTGAGTCAACTGATGAAGCCCTTGCCGGAGCACGCGATATTATTGCCGAATGGGTTAACGAAAGCAAGCCAGCCCGCGAACGCATCCGCAATTTGTTTGTCCGCGAAGCTGCCATTACCTCAAAAGTAGCCAAAGGCAAAGAAGTTGATGGCAACAAATACGAAAACTATTTCGCCTGGGACGAAAACCTGATGCGTGCACCATCGCACCGCGTTCTGGCAATGATAAGAGGCGAAAACGAAGGCTTTCTCAAATTAAACATAGCACCTTCCGAAGAAAAAGCACTTGAAATATTAGACCGCATTTTTATGAAAGCCGACAACGAAGCCGCCGACGAAGTATGGAAAGCCGTTAAAGACGGCTACAAAAGATTGCTTTCGGCCTCAATGGAAACCGAAATGCGACAGATTATAAAAGAAAAAGCCGATGCCGAAGCCATACGTGTATTTGCCGAAAACCTGCGTCAGCTGCTGATGGCATCGCCTTTAGGGCAAAAGAATGTATTGGCGATAGATCCCGGTTTCCGTACAGGATGCAAACTCGTTTGTCTCGATAAACAGGGACGCCTCCTGCACAACGAAACCATATATCCGCATCCGCCGCAGAATGAAGTAAAACAAGCTATCAACAAAATACAGAATCTGGTAAGTTCCTATAAAATAGAAGCCATAGCCATTGGCAATGGAACTGCTGGTCGCGAAACCGAAAACCTGATCCGCAAAATACAATTTACCAAAGATATTGTTGCCATAATGGTAAACGAAAACGGAGCTTCGGTTTACTCAGCATCATCAGTTGCCCGCGAAGAGTTTCCTGATTATGATGTTACAGTAAGAGGTGCAGTTTCTATAGGTAGAAGATTAATGGATCCCTTGGCCGAATTGGTTAAGATTGATCCCAAATCTATCGGAGTAGGACAATATCAGCACGATGTAAATCAGCCGGCTTTACTTAAAAGTTTGGTAGATGTTGTTGAAAGTTGTGTAAACAATGTAGGTGTAGAAGTAAATACTGCCAGTAAACAATTACTTGCAAATGTTTCAGGTGTTGGACCCTTATTGGCCAAAAATATAGTTGAATACCGTGATAAAAATGGTGTATTCACTTCGCGTGAAAAGCTTAAAAAAGTTCCGCGCTTTGGCGATAAAGCTTTTGAGCAGGCTGCTGGCTTCCTTCGCATCCGCGATGCCAAAAATCCTTTGGACAACAGTGCTGTACATCCCGAAAGTTACGAAATAGTGGAGAAAATGGCTAAATTTCTGAATACCGACATTAAAGAACTGATAGAAAACAAAGAAATACGCACAAAAATAAAACCCGAACAATTTGTAAGTGGTAACTTTGGTTTGCCAACCATCACAGATATATTAAAAGAGCTTGAAAAACCAGGCCGTGACCCGCGAACCAAATTCGATTTCTTTGAATTCGACAGAAATGTAAATTCCATTGATGATTTAATACCCGGCATGACTTTACCCGGAATTGTAACCAACATCACGGCTTTCGGTGCTTTTGTTGATATGGGCGTACATCAGGACGGACTTATACATCTCAGCCAAATGGCCGATCGCTACATCAGCGACCCTAACGAAATAGTAAAACTCAATCAAAAGGTTGATGTAAAAGTACTGGAAGTTGACAAAGTAAGAAAAAGAATACAATTGTCGTTAAGAAAATAAAAACAGGAGAATAGCGTTATTATTTTTTTAGATTTTTCATTAAATAAATTGTAGTTTTGCTAAAAAATCAGAAATGTATTTAGACAGTTATATAAATGATATTAAAGATTTGTGCTTGACAAACAAAGTAAAAACACTTTATGTATTTGGTTCTGTCCTCACAAATAACTTCACCGAAAAGAGTGATATTGATTTGGTAGTAGATATTGATGTAGAAGATCCATTGGAATATGCTGATTTTTATTTTAATCTGAAATTCAGTTTACAGGATTTGCTCAAACGTCAAATAGATTTACTCGAAAACAAAGCAATAAGAAATCCATATATCAAAGAAAATATTGAACGATCAAAATCATTGATTTATGCAGCCTGAAATAAAAGCATGGTTAAAGGATATTGAAATTTCTATTACTGAAATTTATGATTTTCTGCCAGAGGACAAAACATTTAATAGCTTTCAGAATGATATAAAAGCCCGCAAAGCTATCGAACGCAATATTGAAATAATAGGAGAAGCAATGAATAGATTGCTTGAAAAAGAACCTGATATACTAATTACTGATTCCAGAAAAATAGTTGATACAAGAAATAGAATAATTCATGGTTATGATAGTGTATCGTCTGAGATTATATGGTTGATTGTAAATAGATATCTACCAGTTTTAGAAAAAGAAGTGAAAAAATTATTATACTAGTTTTCAATATATTTTTAAGAAATATGAAAAGATTCATCAATATATTTACATTAATTATATTATTATCAGCATTTCAAACATTAAATGCTCAAAGAATTAAAGGTGAATTAATTCTTGGAATGAATACCACACAAATAGATGGCGATGAAGTTTATGGATTTCACAAATATGGCTTCAATGTTGGAGTTGGAGCCATACTGCCTTTCAGCAAACATTGGTCGTTAAGTGTCGAAACCATTCTCAATCAAAAAGGAGCTTATCAGAATGCATCTATTGAAGGAGATACACTGCCAACACCTTATTATAATATCCGCATCAATTATCTGGAAGTACCAGTAATGATACATTACGAAGACAGAGAAACCATGACCGCAGGATTGGGTTTTTCGTGGGGGCGTTCAGTAGGTATCGAAGAAATTGAACATGGTACAAAAGTCCCGTCAACAACATTGGCAGGTCCTTACAAACGCGACGATGTAAATGTTTTGGTAGATTTCAGATTCAGAATCTGGGAAAAACTTAAATTTAATTTTCGATATGCTTACTCTGTTTTCCCTATCAGAACCCGCACATTCACAAACTCTATCGGACAAACATGGGAAAGAACACAATACAACAGTTTGCTTACCGTTCGTTTGATTTATGTTTTTAACGAAGCTCCCGATTTAACCAGAAAAGAGAAGAAACAAAACAAATAGCATTATTTTTTAGGAAGGATCTACATCAACCACTATCCGCAATTGCGAGTATTTGTCATTCTTTTTGAGCTTATCTATTGCAAACTGAATATGTTCTTTGCTTTTAAACAAATTGGCTTCACGCTCAAGTTTCAATAAAATATCTTTCAGATACATATTTTTAATTCTCGAAACCAAAGGATATTCAGGTCCCAAAACCCTTTTATCGAAAACAAACCTCAAGGATTGGCTCAATTCTGCAGCAGCAGTATTCAAAATATTTGGATCTTTGTGTTTCAATGTAAATTTTATCAAACGGTAAAAAGGAGGATATTTGAATTGTTTTCGCTCAATTAACTGATTATTGAACATAGTAGCGTAATCGTTATTTATAACATTACTTATAATTGCATGTTGGGGTTTATAGGTCTGAATTATCACTTTACCCCTCTCCCCTTTTCTGCCTGCTCTACCGCTAACCTGAGCCATCAGCTGAAAACTCCTTTCAAAGGCTCTGAAATCGGGAAAAGTAAGCATGGTATCAGCGTTCAGAATTCCAACTATTCCAACATTATCAAAATCCAATCCTTTGGTAACCATCTGAGTGCCTATCAGTATATCTATTTTTCTTTCTTCAAACTCCGAAATTATTCTGCGGTAAGCATTTTTAGTTCGGGTTGAATCCAGATCCATACGTTGAATTTTAGCCTCTGGAAATATAATCTGCAATTCATCTTCCACTTTTTCAGTACCAAAACCTTTCATCATCAGGGCAGTGCTGCTGCAATCAGGACATTTCTCAGGAATCCGGATAGAATAACCACAATAATGACATCGCAATTGATTCTGAAACTTATGATAAATCAGAGAAACATCACAATTCTTACACTCCGGAACATAATGACAACTATCACATTCGAGCCTTAAAGAATAACCTCTGCGATTCTGAAACAAAATAATCTGTTGTTTTTTTGCAAGTGCTTCTTCAATATTTTTAAGCAATAAAGAAGAAAAATGCGATTGCATAGTTTTTTGTCGGGTTTCCATTTTCAAATCAGCTACCAATATTTCAGGCATTTGCACACCACCATATCTTTCAGTTAGTTCAACCAAATGATATTTTCCGCTGAGCGCATTAAAATAGCTTTCAACTGCCGGTGTTGCCGAACCCAAAATTACATTTGCTTTGTGCAAAGTTGACAGGTAAATTGCAGCATCACGGGCATTATACCTCGGCGAAGGATCATATTGTTTAAACGAACTGTCGTGCTCTTCGTCAATAATGATTAAACCCAGATTTTCGAACGGAAGAAACATTGCTGATCGGGCACCAAGAATGATTTTATAACTTTCAGATTCATCATCATTTGAAATGTAAATAACCTTATTCCATATTTCAACTCTTTGATTTTCGTTATATTTTGAATGATAAACGCCCACTTTTTTACCAAAGAATCTTTGCAAACGATTTATAATCTGAGTTGTTAAACCAATTTCGGGAAGCAAAAACAAAACTTGTTTTCCTTTTCTGATGGTTTCTTCTATCAGTTTAATATAAATCTCAGTTTTACCACTAGAAGTAACCCCATGTAGCAAAACTATTTTATTACTTTCGAAGCCAAGTTTTGCAGATTCAAAAGCATTATGCTGGGCTTCACTCAAAATTATTTCATCAACAGTATTAACAGAATCCGTATATTCAAGACGACTTTCTGATTTTTCAAAAATTTCAAAAACACCTTTTTTTACCATTGATGTTAATTGAGCTTCTGTAAACTCAGGATTTTTCAGCAAATCTTTTTTCTTAATCTCATTTTTAAAATCCGAGAAATAGTTTGTTGACTGCAAAAAACATTGTAATAACTGCAACTGCTTAAATGCCTTTTTCTCAAGCTGATCAAACAATTGCTTTATCATATCCTCTGTTTGATATAAATCAGATAACTTAACATAAGCCAACATTTTGGGTTTATAAGTTTCTGTAATTTCTTCTTCGGTAAGAATCACGCCCTTTTCTACCAAAGTTTTTAGTAAAGGAATAATTTTTTGGAGACCTGTAATTTCAGAAACTTCCGTAACAGTGAGTGATACCTTGGTTATTAATGCTTCAGCTACAAGCAATTCATTTTCATTTAACATCGAAAAATCGCCATCAAATAATGGATTTATAACAATACTGGTTTCACTTGCCAGTTTAAAAGCCGGAGGCAAGGCTGCATTCATCACTTCGCCGGTATTACATAAATAATATTGCGAAATCCATTCCCACAACTTAAGTTGCTTTTCATTAACGATGGGTTCGTTATCTAAAATTGCCAAAATATATTTAATCGATTGATAATCGGGTGGAATTTGATGAATCTTACGGATTATAGCTGTATAAATTTTCTTTTTCCCAAACTGAACAACCACCCTTTTCCCAATTCCAACAAAATCATTCATTTCATAAGGAACTCTATAAGAAAAATAACCTTGTAAAGGCAATGGCAATAATATATCTACAAACAATGTAATTCGTTCCATTTGAAAATGAATTTATTACTAACTTCTAATGATGTTATTTTAATAATTCAAAGATATAATAATTTTTTTAATTCATTTTTTTAAATGATTATTAAATTGCTTTAACAATTAATTTTACAGCTAAACAATTAATTAGCGTAATTTTGCAGTCAATTTTCTTTAAATAATTTTACATTGAAAAAACAGCAAATATACACATATTCAATCATTTCAATTGCCATTATTTTAATCAGTTGGGGATCAACAGGGCATAAAATGATAAATCAGAAAGCAACATTATCATTTAATCAGCAAATGATGCAATTTCTTGTTTGGACATCTGATTTAACAAACCATGCATCAGATGCCGATTATCGCAAAGATTCAGATACATCAGAAGCACCTAAACATTATATTGACATAGATACTTATCAGGATTTTGTAGTTGATCATCGTATTTTACAGGATTGGGATTCAATTATTAATGCTTTTGGTTATTCTTCTGTAATTAATGAAGGTATTTTACCTTGGGCAACAGTAACTACATATGATACTCTTAAAAATTGCTTTGCCCGGCAAGATTGGAATAAAGCGATTTTAACTGCTGCTGATTTAGGGCATTATGTAGCTGACGGACACATGCCTATGCACATCACAAAAAATTATAATGGACAATTAACCGGAAATACGGGTATTCATAGTCGCTACGAAAGCACTATGATTGGAAATTACAGTACGCAAATTGTTTATTCAGGTGATACTAATTTGCAAGTAATTCAAAATGTAAATCAATATGTATTTAATTACATTTATAATAATTACAAATATAAAGATTCGATATTAATAGCCGATAATCTGGCTAAAACTGCCGCAGGTGGCAGCACATCTTCAAGTGTTTACACACAAAACTTATGGAATAAGACCAAAGGGTTTACCACCATATTGTTTCAGAATGCTTCGCATGCCCTTGCCGAATTAATTTATACTGCCTGGGTTAATGGAGGCAGCCCCGCTTATACTCCAAATGCAATTACAGAAAATAAAATCAGTAATGAAATTTCTGAATTTCATGTATTTCCAAATCCTATTTCTGATTTTACCAACATCAATTTCAGTTTGAAAGAAAATATTGACAATCTGCAATTAAGCATAATAGATCAGAATGGAAAAACAATTAAGACATTAATAAATAATAATAAATATATCGCTGGAAACTATAATTTTACATGGCAAACTGAAAATTTAGCCAAAGGAAATTATTTTTGTGTGTTGAGAACTGCAAAAAGTTTGAAATCAATCAAACTTCTTCTTGTAAACTAAGTATTTGTAATATATTAACAAAATATTATTATTCAGCAAATATACAGAAACGTTGAGTTATCAATAAACACAGAAATTATTCAACAATCAATGTAAAAAAAAACAAGTTTTTTTTCACCTGTTTTGTAAAAATTAGCTTTAAAATATATATTTTTGCTTAAATAATAAAAATTACAAACTATTTATTGCGGAAATTTATGGAAAACTCAACAGACAAAAACAACAGTTTCTTCAGGTTTGAAGATTTGAGAATTTATCACAAAGCCTTAGATTTTGTGGATTGGATTCAGGAAGCAACTAATTATTTCAGCGATGACAGCAAACAAAGCCTTGCTCTGCCAATGTTTAAAGCAGCACATGCCATTGCAGTTAATATAGCAGAAGGTTCGGCAAGAAACAAAAGTCAGTTTGTTTATTATTTAAAAATGGCTAAAAGTTCTGTTAGAGAATGCGTTGTTTACACCACAATTGCAAAAAAACAAAATCTGATTTCGGCTGAAGCTGAAGAAGAAGGAAGAAGGCAATTGATGGAGTTAACAAAAATGATCGGTGCTTTAATTGCTTCACTGCAAAAAGCTCAGATTGCTGGATTCGAAGACAAACACAAAGATGATGTTGATTTTGACGATTAACTTTATCTTTTTTATTAAGTTTTGAAATTAATTATAATTTAATTTATCACATTTATTAATATTTTTTATTAAGTAATATTACTATGGCTATACTTAAAGCATTTAAAGGGCTACGTCCTCCAACTGCAATCGCCAAAGACTTGGCATCAAGACCTTACGACGTTCTTAACTCAGCAGAAGCTCGCGAAGAAGCAAAAGGAAACGATTATTCGCTTCTGCATATTATTAAACCTGAAATTGATCTTCCTGTTGAAATGGATGAACATGATGAAGCTGTTTATCAACAAGCCAGAATTAATTTCGATAAATTTAAAGCTAACAAATGGCTGGTACAAGACGAAAAAAATAAACTTTATGTTTATGCTCAAACCATGGATGGCCGCACTCAATATGGTATTGTTGGCTGTGCCGGTGTTGAAGATTACCTGAACGGTATTATCAAAAAACACGAACTTACACGTAAGGATAAAGAAGAAGACCGTATGAAACATGTTCGCATTACCAATGCAAATATGGAACCTGTTTTCTTTACTTATCCAGCTGTAAAAGAAATTGATGAAATTGTTGAAAACATCGTTAAAAACCAAAAAGCTGAATACGATTTTACTGCTGATGATGGTTTTGGTCATCATTTTTGGGTAATTAATGACGATGCAACTATTGCACGTATTACTGAATTATTTGCAACTAAAGTTCCTTTTACTTATGTTGCTGACGGACATCACCGCACTGCAGCAGCAGCTTTGGTTGGTAACGAAAAAAAGAAAAATAATCCAAATCATAATGGCACAGAAGAATATAATTTCTTCTTAGCTGTTCATTTTCCTGATAATCAACTGAAAATTATTGATTACAACCGTGTTGTAAAAGATTTAAATGGTTTATCAACTGCCGAATTAGTTGAAAAACTGAAAGCTGACTTTGATGTTAAAGAAGAGGGCAGCGAAATTTATAAACCGGGCAAATTACACGAATTCAGTATGTATCTGGATGGCAAATGGTACTCAATGACTGCTAAACAAGGAACTTACAACGATGCTGACCCGATTGGCGTATTGGATGTAACCATTTTATCGAATCTGGTATTGGATAAAATTTTAGGAATTAAAGATTTAAGAACCGATAAACGCATCGATTTTGTTGGCGGTATAAGAGGATTGGGCGAATTGAAACGCAGAGTTGACAATGGCGAAATGAAAGTTGCCTTTGCATTGTATGCAGTTTCTATGAAACAACTTATTGACATTGCTGATACAGGCAATATTATGCCACCTAAAACAACCTGGTTCGAACCTAAGTTGCGCAGTGGTATTGTTGTTCATGAATTGGTATAACAAATATTGGTTTACAATACAAAAGAGGCTGAAAGTAATTCACAGCCTCTTTTTTTTATAAAATTCTGATAATAATGAACTGAAAACACCAAATCTTTTTCGAAAAGAAAGCAAACTTAACAGCATGATTTGTTTACTGAGATGCAGATAATTCAATTATAAGCAAGCAAATTGATAAATTAATATAGCAGATTAAATGATTTGATAAACTTAAACAAAACAATGCTGCAATATTCTTCTCCTACGCCTGATATTCTCTTCCTACGACAGAAAATTCCTTTCCTACGTCTGATATTACCTTCCTACGACACGAAATTCCTCTCCTACGCTTGATATTTCTTTCCTACGACACGAAATTCCTCTCCTACGCTTGATATTTCTTTCCTACGACAGAAAATTCCTCTCCTACGCCTAATATTTCTTTCCTATGACAGGAAATTGCTTTCCTACGACTGATATTCTCTTCCAACGACAGGAAACGCCTCTCCTACGCATGATATTCCTCTCCAATGACAGGAAATTCCTTTCCTACGCCTGATATTCTCTTCCTACGCATAATTCTTGTTATGCAATACAGATTATTGAAAAAAGCTTATTTAAAATATATTCATAATCAAAAAGATTTATAAATTTGTAAGTTGATTTTATAACGAACAAATACATTAAAAACCACACATAAAACCATAACTTATGGCAAAGCAGACTGATGAAAATACTATTAAAATGGATTTAATTAATGAAATAGATATTTTTCTAAAAGAAAAATTTATATTTAAGATTTTTGAAATAGATGAATGGATACATAATAAAAAAATAATTCGATTTGTATTAAAAGAACGTTTCTTATTAAATAATAATAGCAATGAGAACAACTTATTAATGAATATTAATACAGATAATTGGACAATAATTGAATCAAAATCAATGGATTTTTTTTTAGAAGAATTATTTTGGTGGACACTAAATAAAGGAATTAAAAAAGCTAGAATTATCAAAGCCCAGAAAAAAGATATTAAGAAGATTTTGTTAAATAAAATAGAAACTGATATAGCTGAAATAGCTTCTATAGATTCCCAAATCAAGAGTTTTTTGAATATGGAACGTATTATAGTTAAAGGAATAAAACCTATAAAAGAAGATTTAAGAAAACCCTACGAAGTATTTTTAGGAAATAAATATTTTATTTGTAGAGAATCTACCACACCTTATATAGTTGATCCTTGTATTGTTTATGAAATTGATAATAGTTTTGATGATATTATGTATAACATAATTTACTTTTCAAATTCAGATGAATATCGTAAAAAAACAAATAAAATAGAGATTAATAGTTATGGTTTTCTTAAAGTTACTTCAAATCAAATTGGAAGAACACCAGAAGAAGCAGTTAATAACCAATATAATTAAAACCAAAAAATGACTTTAAGCCAATACATCGAAAATATCAATAAACGCTACAAACTCGGCAATGCTACCGAACATAGTTTTCGTGGCGATTTGCAGCAACTTATAGAAAGTTTAATTCCTGAAATAAGAGCTACCAACGAACCCAAAAGACAAAGCTGCGGTGCGCCCGATTATATTATTACCCAAAAAGACATACCTCTTGGTTTTATCGAAGCCAAAGATATTGGCGACCGTGACCTCGATGGTTTAAAGAAAACAGGGAACAAAGAACAATTCGACCGCTACAAAGCTTCGCTTAACAACCTTATTTTTACAGATTATCTGACTTTTATACTTTATCGCGAAGGAGAATTTGTAAGCAGAATATCCATAGGCGAAATTAACGACAAAGGCATAAAACCGCTGACAGAGAATTTTTCAGCTTTTGAGAACTTTATCAAGGATTTTTGTACACACATTGGTCAAACCATAAAGAGTTCGAAAAAACTGGCAGAGATGATGGCTGGCAAAGCCCGTTTGCTTTCGGATGTTATTGAAAAAGCACTGAACAGCGATGAAGAAAAAAGTGAGGACAGTACGCTCAAAGACCAGATGCTGGCTTTCAGAGATATACTGATACACGATATTACGTCCAAAGGATTTGCTGATGTTTATGCACAAACCATTGCTTACGGCATGTTTGCAGCCCGCTTGCACGATGCTACTTTGCCTACTTTCAGCCGTCAGGAAGCTTACGAACTTATACCCAAATCCAATCCGTTTCTTAAAAAGCTTTTTGGCTACATAGCAGGTTTGGAAGTTGACGACCGTATAAAATGGATAGTTGACGATCTGGTAAATATTTTTCTGGCTTGTAATGTGGAAGAAATCCTGAAAAACTATGGAAAATCAACTAAGATGGAAGACCCTATTATCCATTTTTACGAAACTTTCCTTAGCGAATATGATCCAAAACTGCGGAAAGCAAGAGGAGTTTGGTACACTCCGGCTCCGGTTGTAAATTTTATTGTTCGTGCAGTTGACGACATCCTGAAAACAGAATTTGACCTTTCGCAAGGATTAGCAGATACCAGCAAAACAACAATACATGTTGGATTACAAACAACCGACAAACGATATGCCGACAACATAAAAAAGACAGATAAAGAAGTTCACAGGGTTCAGATACTCGATCCTGCCACAGGTACCGGAACTTTTTTGGCTGAAGTTATCAAACACGTTTACAAAAACTTTGAAGGGCAACAAGGCATTTGGAGTAATTATGTTGAAACACATTTATTGCCTCGCCTTAATGGTTTTGAATTGCTGATGGCAAGTTATGCAATGGCTCATTTGCAGTTAGATTTATTGCTGAAAGAAACCGGATTCAAAGCTACCAAAGACCAACGATTCCGCGTATTCCTCACCAATAGTCTGGAAGAACACCACCCCGATACTGGAACGCTTTTTGCCAGCTGGCTAAGTTCCGAAGCCAACGAAGCTAACCATATCAAACGCGATACTCCTGTGATGGTAATTATGGGAAATCCGCCATATAGCGGCGAAAGTGCCAATAAAGGTGAATGGATTGCTTCATTAATGGAAGATTATAAAAAAGAACCGGGCGGCAAGGAAAAATTAAATGAACGAAATCCGAAATGGATTAATGATGATTATGTAAAGTTTATGCGTTACGGTCAGCATTTTATAGAGAAAAACGGCAGTGGTATTCTGGCTTTTATTAATCCGCATGGTTTTCTCGACAATCCTACTTTCAGGGGAATGCGATGGAATTTGCTTAAAACCTACGATAAAATTTACACTATTGATTTGCATGGCAACAGCAAAAAGAAAGAAACTGCACCCGATGGTTCGGCAGACATTAATGTATTCGATATTCAACAGGGAGTTTCAATAAATATTTTTGTGAAAACCGGAAAGAAAAAAGCCAACGAACTGGGCAAAGTTTTTCATTACGATTTGTTTGGCAAACGCGAACTAAAGTATGATTTTCTTCTTTCAAACTCGCTAAAAACAGTAGCTTATAATGAGTTACCCAATGTAAAACCCAATTACTTTTTTGTAAGTAAAGATTTTGATCAGCAAAAAGAATATGAAAAAGGCTTTAAAATAAATGATTTGTTCAAAGTAAACAGTGTAGGAATTGTAACTGCACGTGATGAATTTACAATTCATAAAACGGCAAAAGATGTTAAACAAACAATTGAAGATTTTTTGAGTTTAGATGATGAAAAAGCAAGAGTAAAATTTAATTTAGGCAAAGATGTTAGAGATTGGAAAGTAAATTTTGCCAAAACAGACTTACAAAAACATTATCCTGATAAAGGCAAACTTTGTAAAATTTCATATCGTCCATTTGATGACAGATTTACTTTTTATACTGGAAATTCAAAAGGCTTTCATTGCTATCCGAGAAATGAGGTGATGCAACACTTTTTAAATGAAGAAAATATTGGTGTAGTTTTTAAAATGGGTAATGCCGAAGAAAATTCAGCCTCGATAATGCTTACCAAAAATATTATTGATTTCAGAAGTTGGTCTCGTCCGGGTATGCAAGGTGGTGATTATGTGGCTCCGCTTTATCTTAAAAAGCATTTCAGGAATTCCTTTCAAAGCACATTCTTTGTTGAAGAAGAAAAAGCAGTTTATAAGACTTACAATAACCAACAAGAAGAATTATCAATAGTAGAAGAACCATTACTAACAAACAGAAATTTGTCTTATTCTGTAAATTTTAGTCAGACTATATTGAGAGCTATCGAAAAAAGTCTGGGTATTTCTTATGAGTTGCAATATAATAAAACTGATGATAAGTTTGGCGAAGTGGATCTGCTCGATTATATTTATGCTGTATTACATTCGCCAACCTACCGTGCCAAGTACAAAGAATTTCTGAAAATAGATTTTCCGAGAATACCTTATCCTTCAAATAAAGAAAGTTTCTGGCAATTGGTGAAATTGGGTGGCGAATTGCGAAGAATTCATTTAATGGAATCTTCGGTAGTTGAGAACTATATTACACAATATCCGGTTGATGGTGATAATGTGGTAAGTAAACCACACTTCATATCGACTTCGCTCAATGATTGTGGCAAGGTTTACATCAACGAAACACAGTATTTCGACAATGTACCCGAAGTAGCATGGAATTTCTATATCGGCGGTTATCAACCAGCCCAAAAATGGCTCAAAGACCGCAAAGATAGCAAACTGCAATTCGAAGATATACTGCATTATCAAAAGATAATAGTGGCATTAACAGAAACAGACAGAATAATGAAAGAAATTGATAGAGTGGAAATTTAAATAATATAGATATGAATAGTAAAATAAATTATGAATTAAAAAAATTGCATTTAAAGGAAAGATTTCCTAAGAGTTATGCAAAGTTATTGAAAGATAAAAAAGAGGTTTATCCCGATAGCCTTTATGGTACGTTAGATAGTTGGTTTTTTAGTCTTGGATTTGATGTTATTGCAACTCCATATCCAAATGGTTTTAAACCTTTTATCAAGTTATATGAGAATAATATATTTAACAAAAATGATGAGTTCATTGAAGTTTCAGAGGTTATTGATAAAAATTCTGAAATAAGTTATCGGAAAGCAATAGAAAAATCATTTAGTTTACTTGAAGACATATTACCATGGCAATAGCAGAAATAACAAATATTAGAGGAGGTAGAAAAAAAGTTAAGTTTAATAAAGTTGAAATATATACTTTTTTAAATGAAGTACTTGGTTTTCGATATGCAGTACTAAATAAAGAAGGTTACTACCTAAAGAACAACAATGGAATTTATGAGTGTATTATTTTTGATGAAATAAAGTATACTTTTAGAAATTATATAGAAAATAATTTTGATTCATTTGAATTCAGTAATCAAATCAAATTCAAAGACTTTATAAATGAATTTTTCGCTAAAAGACCAATTCAAGATAGCAATCTTTTAAAAAGCTATTTAAAAAAGAATTTAGAATTAAGTGAAGAAAATAAACAGTTATTAATAAATTATGATGCTTAATAATTTACTTAGTCATGAATCAATCTATTTGAAAATTTTCTAATTAACATAAAAAATGAAAAAAGAAAATAATCCTTTTTGGCTTTTGGTTTTTGTATTATTAATCATTGCATTAATATATTATTTTGTAAGAAAGATTAATATAAAAAATGAACTTGAAAAAAGATTTAAAAGTGAAGAAGAAAAATTGAATATAGTCATAGATAAACTAAATTACAATGAAGAAAGACTTAATACTATTTATCAAAAAATTGAAAAAGAAGTTAAAATATGGAGATTAATAATTATTTCCATTTACCTTATAATAAATTTAATGCTAATATTAGTATTTAAATTTGATTTGTCTTCAATTCTAACTTGGAATACATCAATCTGGTTATTTTTCATGTTGATAATATTTGCTATTAAAGGCAAAAAAGAAGATATTAATCTTATCAACAATATTTTAAATAAATATATCAGAAGAAAATATTTAAAAAAAATATCTGAGCATGACGCAATTATTAGTAAATTGAAAATAGATAAATATTTACATGAAAATGAAATCAAAAAAATTAATAATAAACTGAACAATTTGGATTAAAAAATTAAAGATAGTATCAATATTGTTTATAAGTTTAAAAAAATAAAAAACTCTTTTAGCCCATTTCCAATATTTACTTACTTTAATAATTTGGATTGTAAATACAATAAAAAATAATGTTTTCATGGTTTCTCGAATTAAAAATTAATTAAAAAATTTTAATCGCGAAACCCCGCTGCAAAAGTAAGATGCTATGAGTAAAAAACAAAGGACACAAAATAGACAACGCTTATAAATGCTGTAAATAAAGAATTACAGAAATATTTAGCAGTAAATTATTTTATAAAAAAACCAATCAAAAAAAATTTAACAAAAAAACTAAAATAAATTACTGTTAGCCCATTCACAATAAAAAATAATTATTATCTTTGACGCATATTTTATTAACTAATAAATTAAATTATGTCCAAAGTAAATTTTTCATTTAAGATTGAAGAATTAAGCCCCGTAGCTACGTGGTGCAATTCTTTATTAAAACAGTATCAGGTAGATTTTAAAGACTATTCAACAGATTTTGCCGACCCGTATCCAACTGATATAGATACCAAAATCATCAAGGTAAACGAACTGATCAGTACCAAACTTTTTATCGGCGAACTATCAACAGCTACTCAAAAATTGTACAAAAACATGGAAGCTACCCGCCCGATGTTGTTGCAACTTGAAGGCTACATAAAAAGAGCCGAAAATAATTTAACTACACCTGCCAAAAGTTTCGATCTGAAACTTTTACGCAAATGTATCAGCAGCAAAGATGCCGAAGGCTTTAATATGAATTTAAAATCGCTGCTTCAGCTTGTTAATGCCAATGCAAGCGTATTACAGGACAAAGGAATGAAACCAGCTATGCTTACTGCACTTGGCGATATTCTTACTAATAACTACACCTACGCACAGGATCAAAACAACAAAATGCTTGATAAGGAAAAAGCTGTAAAAGAAAACGCTGATATACTCACCGATTTATGGAAAGATTGCCAGAATATATTAGATGCCGGCAAACGCATTTATAAATACAGCAATCCTGATATGCTCAAAAACTTTACATTGACCCATATCAGAAAAACATTTAACCATAGTAATAATAAAAAAGATAACGATAACAGCGATACCGAGAAAGCTGAATAAAATAAAAAAGAGGCAATCAATCAGATTTGCCTCTTTTTTTTAACATTTAAAACATGAATATATCAATATAAAGATTTGTAAATTTGTAAGTTGATTTAAACTATAAAAACAAAATGAAAAAAACATTCTTTTACACAGTTATTTGTCTGGCAATGCTTATAATGGCTTGCAGCAAAGGCGAACAGGGTCCGGCAGGAAATGCAAATGTATATGGTAGTGGATACTACAATGTAAACTGGCTTTTCGATAATAACCAAAACATATATCATACAAAAATTGATGTACCCCAAATTACTCAGGATATTGTTGACAACGGTCTTGTTCAGGTTTTTGTGCTTTATGGCAACGAGTGGTGGGCACTGCCCGATTTAAACGGTGTTAATTCAACTATTTATGGCATTGGTTTGGGTTATGTTTCACTAATAAATTCAAACTCCGATTTAACGGTTCCCTCCTACCCGAGCAATTCAACTTTTAGGGTGGTGGTAATTTCGTCGTACTACAAAAAAGCCATGCCGCAAGTTAACTGGAAAAACTACAAAGAAGTAAAAATTGCCTTAAATCTGAATGATTAGGCTGTGTTTCAATCTAATACTCGAGGCTATTAAATTTCCTGAATTACAGGTACTATAAAATCTGAAATGAAATTTAAAATATCATTAATAATCATATTTTTAAGCATTTGCCAAATAAAGGCAATCGGGCAGATTGTTATTAATGAAGTATGTCCTTATAATGCTTCGGGTTTGACTGATGAAAACAACAAAGCCGAAGATTGGATTGAAATTTATAATACCTCATCAAATGCTGTAAATTTAGAGGCTTATGCCATCGAAAACAGTAAAGCTGAAAAATGGTTTTTTCCAAATATCTGGCTCGGAGGAAACAAATTCTTAATCATTTTTGCTTCGGGCAACAGCAAAACCGACAGCATTTTACATTGCACTTTCAAAATTTCAAAAGAAGGCGATATTATCCGCTTATTCAATAAAACCAATCAGGAAATTGATGAGTTGAGCTTCGGCAAAATCCATATAAACCATTCGGCAGGCAGACAAACAGATGGCAATGAAAACATAAAAATATTCAATCAAGCATCGCCCGGAATATCAAACAATGCAAGCGAAGCCTTTGATGCTTACGCCATTAATCCGATATTTTCAATCCCTGCCGGATTTTACGATTCGGAACAAATGCTGACAATTAAAAATCTTAATGCTGATACAAAAATCTTTTACACTACAAACGGAAGCCAACCCGATACCAACGCCACACTATATACCCATGCATTAACCATTGATTCTACAACTGTTATTAAAGCAATAGCCTTTAGCAGCAATCCCAATATTTTGCCATCAGAAATTATTTGCAATACCTATTTTATCAATTACAAATCGGTATTGCCTG
Organism: Bacteroidales bacterium; assembly: GCA_023251515.1. GTDB lineage: Bacteria > Bacteroidota > Bacteroidia > Bacteroidales > JACABE01 > JACABE01. The sequence continues at coordinate 16,293 of JAHEYQ010000001.1, read as the reverse complement.
TTTTTTCAATAAGCACCAATCCTGATAATTTATGGGACTGGAATCATGGCATTTATGTTATGGGACCAAATGCCGACAGCATTTATCCTTACCATGGTGCCAATTTCTGGCAAGATTGGGAAATACCCGCACATATCGAATTTTTTGACGAAAACAAGCATTTGGCAATGATGCAGGATGCAGGAATTTCGATAAACGGAGGCTCGGTTTCACGCACCCGTCCCATGCAATCGCTAAGGATTACTGCCCGAAAAATGTATGGCGACCAGGATTTAAGCTATAAGTTTTTCGATCAAAAAAACATCAGCCATTTCAAAACCATCGTACTCCGTAATTCGAGTCTCGATTTCAACAAAACCCACTTCAGAGATGGCTGTTTGCATCAGCTTATGATCGGAAATCTGAATATCGATTTGCTAAGTTACCAGCCATCGGTAGTTTTTATTAACGGAAAATACTGGGGAATACAAAATATCAGAGAACGATTCAGCAAACATTATATCGAAGAAAACTATCGTTATGATGAAGATAGCGTTGATTTGCTCGAAGAAGACACCGCAATAATTGAAGGCAGTTTTGCCGATTTCAACAAAATGCTGCAATATATCACAACTAAACCCATGAACGTAAAAGAATATTTCGACACTGCCAAAACCATGATAGATATTGAAAGTTTGAGCGATTATTTTATTGCCGAAACCTATCTTAGCAATACCGATTGGCCCTATAATAATCTGAAATACTGGAAATCGCACTATCCGCAGACAAAATGGAGGTATATGCTCATGGATATGGATGTTTCGCTCGGAAACAACGGATGGGCACCCGCCAGTATGGATTTGCTGGGAATTATCCTAAGCAGCTATGGCGATACAAACAAGCATGTACAAATATTAAAAAGCCTGTTGAAAAACAATGATTTCAAAACATATTTTATAAACAGATATGCCGATTTGGTAAATACTATTTTTAGTACAGAATATATGAAAAAACATATAGAAACTGTAAAAAGCAAAATAGAACCCGAAATGCCACATCACTTTGCACGATGGGGAAGTAACACAAATGCATGGAATTATGAGATAAACCAAGTTGTAATGCCCTATATAGAAAGCAGACCTGCTTATGCACTCAAATTTGTAGAAGATACCTTTAAAATGAAAAAACAGCTAGAAATCAGTCTCAATGTATTTCCGCAAAACGGAGGACTTATCAAATTAAACACCATAAAACCAAGCATTTTGCCTTGGCAAGGAAAATATTTCGATGGAAACCCGATAACACTTTCAGCCATACCCAATCCCGGATATCACTTTAAACAATGGCAATCAACAAATACAGCAATAAACCATTCAGCACAAACAAGCATTACACTAAATGCCGACACAAACACCTTGTTTACAGCCATTTTTGAGCAATATCTAAACAATAACGAAATAATAGTATATCCAAATCCTGTAGAAACTATTTTAAACTTCGAATTTATACTTGAAAACGCAAGTAATGGCATCATAAGAATATACACACCAACACTTAACTTAATAAAAGAACAAACTATAGAGGCAAAACAAGGCTTAAATACAGCAAAAATACCCGTTTCAGACTTAAAAGCAGGCATTTATATAATAAAAACCGAATTTGCAAACGAACAAAAAATTGGAAAATTTTTAATAGCACTTTAAATCAACAACTCACGGGTTATCCACTAGAATATCAATAATGAAGAAAAATAGTTTTCGTTAATTCACAATTTGATTTTCATAAATTAGATGATTAAATTCGAAAATATTCTTAATCATTAATAAAATAAAAAATAAGTACGATTATAAATAAAAAGATTTGTAAATTTGTAGATAATAAAATATTACATCATGATTAATTTTGAGTCCTTATTTAAAATATCTTACGGAATTTATTTAGTTAGTTCGGGTGATAAAAATAAAGGAAATGGATTTATTTCAAATACAGTCTTTCAAATAACTGCCGAACCTCCACGCTTTGCAGCAAGTTGTAATAAAGATAATTACACTGCTGAATTTATTAAGCAAACCAATGCTTTTTCGGTTTCAATATTAAAAGAAGATGCTTCATCAGACTTAATCGGAAAATTTGGTTATAAATCAGGTAAAGAAATAAATAAATTCGAAGGAATGAATATTAGCTATGGCGAAACAGGAGTTCCTATCGTATTGAATGATAGTATTGCCTATTTGGAATTTAAAGTAGTTCAATGCATTGATATTGATACCCATTACCTTTTTATTGGCGAATTGCTAAATGCAGAAATTATTGAAAATATTTCAGAACCTATGACTTATGCTTATTATCGCAAAGTTAAAAAAGGTTTCTCGCCCAAAAATGCACCTACTTACATCGATAAATCAAAACTTGAAAAACAAACAATAGTCATAGAATCAAAAAAATACAAATGTCCGGTTTGCGGATATATTTACGATGATGCTGTTGAAAATATAAAATTTGCCGATTTGCCCGACGATTGGGTTTGCCCTTTATGCGGCGATGAAAAATCAGATTTTATTGAAATTTAATCACATATAAATAAAAAAATCATGGAAAAAAAATCATTAAAAGGAACACAAACAGAACAAAATCTGTTGAAATCATTTGCAGGTGAATCACAAGCCCGCAATCGTTATGAATTCTTTGCAAGCGTTGCAAAAAAAGAAGGATACGAACAAATTGCAGCTATATTTCTGGAAACTGCCGGACAGGAAAAAGAACATGCCAAACGCTTTTTCAAATTTCTGGAAGGTGGCATGGTAGAAATTACAGCAATGTACCCTGCCGGAGTTATCGGAACTACTATGGAAAACCTGAAAGCTGCTGCTGAAGGCGAAAACGAAGAATGGACTGATTTATATCCACATTTTGCTGAAGTAGCTAAAGAAGAAGGTTTTCCTGAAATTGCTACAGCTTACAAAATGATAGCTAAAGTAGAAGCCGAACACGAACGAAGATATCTGAAATTGTTACAGAATATATCTGAAGACAAAGTGTTTATGAAAGAAGGCAAAGTTTGGTGGAAATGCTTAAACTGCGGTTATGTTTACGAATCAGTAAAAGCTTTGGAAAACTGCCCTGCTTGTTTGCATCCAAAAGCATATATGCAAGTAAGAGAAGACAATTACTAGTTTTTGAATTAAAAAAAAGCGGTAATTTAAACAAAAGCGGTTTTATTTCGTTATGCAATAAAATCGCTTTTTTTATTGACATCAAAAAAATATCAGAATGCATATATTCAATAAAATATTTGTTTTACCCGAAATGAAAGCATCAGAAATCATCATAAATAATCCCTATCTGATACTGATGTACGAACATTTTGAAATTAAACTCGAAGTGAGAGAAAAAACCATAGAACAAATTTGTAACGAAAACAATATTAACACTACTCTTTTCCTTACTATCGCAAATTTGTTTAACGGATACAAACCTCTTCCCATTACAGCATATATTTCAGAAGATATTCAGGCAATTATTAAATATCTTGGCAACAGCCATAAATATTATATCAAAGAAATTTATCCTCAAATACAGAAGATTATAAAAGACATTCACAAAATAAATACCCATCCCGAAATATTGATGATAGAGAAATTCTTCGACAATTATTTTGAAGAAGTTAGCGAACACATGGAATATGAAAACAATGTAGTTTTTCCTTATGTTTTAAATCTGGATGCACAACTCACCAACAAAAACAATTACTACAAGCTAAACAGTTATTCAGTAGTAGAATACAGAGAACATCACAACGATATTGAAGAAAAACTAACCGATTTAAAGAATTTGCTAATAAAATATTTGCCAATTGACAACGATCAGAGTTTAAGACGAAAATTACTATTCTATCTGTTCGAACTTGAATACGATCTGAATATACATTCGCAAATAGAAGACAATATATTGATACCTTTGGTTGAAAAAATGGAAAAACTAATTGCTGAAAAATAATGCAAAAGCGAATAAATATAATTGTACTGGAGTCATCAGCAATAATTTACGAAGGATTATGTAAGCTAATGTGTAATCCGGCATTTGATTTCAATTTCCATTTTGCCAACAATCTGAATGAACTTAATCAGTTAAACATCAGATACAATGCTGATTTGGTAATTATCAACCCACTTTTAATTCAGAATATGGGGAAAGAATTTCATGCAATACAGAAGGAATATAACAAAACATGCTGGCTTGCTTTAATTTATTCTCATTTCGACCATCAGTTATTAAGTATTTTTGATGGATTAATCAGTATAAATGATACTGCTTTTGAAATAAATTTAATCATTAAGAAAAATCTACTTATTGAAAACACATCAAGTAACCAGCCAACACAAAGTGAAAGTCTTAGCGAAAGAGAAATAGATGTTTTAAAATTAGTTGTAAATGGAAATGCCAATAAAGAAATTGCAGACAAACTTAATATCAGTATCAATACTGTAATTTCGCATCGTAAGAATATATCTCAGAAAACCGGTATTAAATCCGTATCAGGTTTAACTATATATGCAGTAGTAAACAATTATATTTCAGTAGATAATATGTAGCAGAAACAGATTAATCACTATAAATAATGAGAAAACAGATAATAAATAATCATTTATTGGGATTTTATAGTATTTAATCTTAAAATAAATTTGCAACATAATTTAATATATTGAAAAATGAGGAAAATTTTTATTTCAATCTTTTTTGTTTGTTGTTTAGTAATCACACAATTTACATCAGCACAAACAGATACAATAAAAAAATCAGTTCCGGTAAAATATGAAATCACTTATGCAGCTGATCTGATAAATAATATATCGGGTGGAATAAAAAGAGGAAGTGCATACTTAGGTATGGCAAATATAAAATTTAGGATAAATACCCAAAATGCAGGTTTATGGAAAGGTGGTGAATTGTTTGTAAATGCTGCCAATACTCACGGAGCAACTCCAACAGCAGATTTAATTGGCGATTTTCAGACTGCAACTAATCTGGAAGCCGGAAATATAACCTATCTGCATGAATTACATTACAGACAAAACTTAGGAAAGTTTACTACAATAATTGGCTTGCACGACTTATGTACCGACTTTGTTTCGAGCGAAAATGCGGTACTGTATCTCAACAGCTCTTTTGGTGTACCGTCCACTATTTCAAGCAATTTACCCACGCCTATATTTCCACTGACAGCTATAGGGATGCAATTGCATTATCGTTTTTCAGAAAAAATAACTGCAAAATTTGCTATTTTTGATGGCTTACCCGATGATTTTAATATCAATCCACACAATTTGAAATGGAGATTAAGAAAGGAAGATGGATATCTTACTTTTTCAGAATTAAATCTGATCAATATTATAAACGGACATCATTCATATTATAAAATTGGCTATTATTACCATAATGGGCACAAACAATTAACAGAAGAAGAAAAAACAATTTCAATACCAGCAAATTATGGCTTTTACCTGATAACAGATCAGCAAATTTTCGAAAAAAGCAATGGAAAAAAGCTTGCCGCTTTTTCACAATTCAGCATCAGCCCTTCCAACCTTAATGATAATTGGTATTATATTGGTTTAGGCATTAATTATCATGGACTTATAAAGAAACGCAACAACGATATACTTGGCTTGGCATTAGCACATTCGGGATGTAAGAACAAATTACATAAACATGAAACAGCATTGTCGTTAACTTATAAAGCAGAATTTGTAAATCATTTTTTCATACAACCCGACATTCAATACATTATAAACCCATCAGGAACCGATACATACATCAATCATGCTTTTCTTATTAATCTGAGGCTTGGCTTAAGTTTCGGCAATTAATCATCATTTATAATGATGAAGTAACTTAAAATCACAATAAATAAGGATTGTGGTTTTTGCCAATCTGTAGTTATTTTGCATAAAATTAATATTTAAATAAAATGAATAAAACAATATTTCTGACATTTATTTTTGTACTGAGTACAATGTTTACATTTTCACAAATTGCTGATACAAGCAATAATCAATATTTAAATAGTGCCGAAATGATGCTCAATTATAATGGAAAACTTGGCATTGGAGGATATGGCGAAGTACATTATAATCAACCTATAAGCAATGATATAAAAGAATCAGGCACCGTGGATGTACATCGTATGGTAATGTTTTTAGGCTACAACTTCTCAAAGAAAACACAATTTGTTTCAGAAATTGAGTTTGAATATGCTAAAGAATTATGGGTAGAACAAGTTTTTTTACAGCACAAAATACATAAATTTGTAAATTTCAGAGCAGGATTAATGCTTGTTCCAATGGGTATAATAAACGAATACCATGAACCTACAACTTTTAACGGAGTTGAACGCCCTGTAATAGACAACAAATTATCATTAAGTACATGGAGAGAAATTGGTTTGGGATTTACCGGAAATATTTATCCAGCATCGTTAAAGTATCAGGTTTATATAATGAACGGGCTCAGTAGTTATGATGGCAAAGGAATCTTCAACGGAAGTCAGGCATTAAGAGAAGGGCGTTTAAAAGGCTCAAAAGCATATGTAAATTCACCAAGTTATACTGGTAAAATAGAATATTATGGAATAAAAAATTTAAATATCGGATTTTCTGCTTATTTTGGTGAGTCACAGAGTAAATTACATTCAAAATTGCATAACGACAGTGCAAATCTGAAATTAAAAGCCGATTCCTCGGTAGTTGGAATCAGCATGTTAGGCATTGATGCAAGATATCATTTTAAAGGATTAGAAGTCAGAGGTCAATTAAACTATACTTCTTTTTCAAATACAGAACAATACAATATTTTTACAAGAACAACAGGCAAAAATAACGACTTAGGTAAATCAATGCTAGGTTATTATATAGAAGCAGGATATAATGTTTTCAGGCATTTTGCCAATATAAAAGAAGAATTAGTACCATTTGTACGTTACGAATACTATAACACGCATCAATCTGTTGATAACATTACTGTCCGGAATAACTCTTACAAAAATACTATTATCACAACAGGATTAAGTTTCCGATTAAACAAAAATTCAGTTATTAAAGCTGATATGCAATTCATTAAACCAGAATCTGCAATTGAATATACCGAAACTTTTAATGCAGGTATCGGATTTATGTTTTAATTATAAATATTAGAACTTGAATGCAAGGAAAATAAACCATGATATTTAAGCATTCAAGTTCTTTTTTAAAAAAATCAGTATGAAAATTTTATCTTTTATAGTCTTATTACTATTTAATTTTTTTGCAGTCAACAATTTTGAAAAAGATGTTGATTATAATCCGAAATCATTAAAAAATGAAATAAGCAGAATCTTAGAAAACACGGATTGTAAGAAAGAAGAAATAATTATTGATAAAAATATTTTGAACAAACATTTTATAAAAGGCAAATTCTTCAAATTATCAAAATTTGATAATTTAATTGCTTATATTTATGTGGGAAGAGTAAATAGCTGTAGAGCAAGTGGTTGTTCTGTAAACAGAGTACAAACCATCTCTGAAGACAACGAATTTTTCGACTATTATATTATATTTGACAGCTCAAAAAAAGTAAAAAATGTAAGTGTTTTTAATTATGAAGCAACTCATGGACAAGAAATTACAGTTAAAGGATGGCTTAAACAATTTATTGGATACGAAGGAAATAATGAATTAGTTGTTGGTAAAAATATTGATGCTATTTCCGGTGCCACAATTTCTGTACATGGCATTGTGAATGATATTCAGGAAAAAACATTTATACTCAGAAACTTATTATAAATTATAAAGAGATGCAAAACAACAACATAGAAAAAGAAGTATTTTTATCTGATATTAAAACCGGAGAAGAAGCAATAATCACAAAAGTAATCGGACACGGAGCTTTTCGCAAACGTATTACAGAAATGGGTTTTGTAAAAGGTAAAAAAGTAAAAGTAATCAAAAATGCACCTTTACAAGACCCTGTTGAATATGAGATTATGGGCTACAATGTTTCGCTCAGAAAATCAGAAGCTAAGTTAATCGAGGTGGTTTCTGCCGAATTTGCCGATATTGCAGAAGTAAAGTTTGAAGGATGCATTGATGAACATACACTCAAAACTTATGCTGGCGAAAAGGGAAGAAAAATAAATGTAGTACTTGTAGGCAATCCTAATTCTGGTAAAACAACATTATATAATTATGCTTCAGGCTCACACGAAAGAGTTGGAAATTACAGCGGCGTTACGGTTGATGCGCGTGAAGCAACATTCAAAAAATTAAATTATACATTTAAAGTAATCGATTTACCCGGAACTTATTCAATTACAGAATACACCCCCGAAGAATTATTTGTAAGAACTTATATTGCAGAAAAGCATCCCGATGTAGTTATCAATGTGATTGATGCTTCAAATCTGGAAAGAAATTTATATCTTACCACCCAACTTATCGATATGAATATTAAAGTGGTAATTGCACTTAATATGAGCGATGAACTTGAAAAAAGAGGAGATATATTAGATTACAAAGCATTGGGAAAAATGATGGGTATTCCGATTATTCCAACCATAGCTTCAAAAGGAAAAGGTATAGATGATCTTTTTGCAAAAATAATTGATGTTTACGAAGATAGAGATGAAATTGTAAGACATATACATATTAATTACGGCAATATCATTGAAAGTTCAATTTCAAAAATTCAAGCGTTAATTAAAATAAGCAGAAACATTACCGATAAATATTCATCACGTTACATAGCTATAAAATTACTCGAAAGCGACAAAACAACGCTTAATCAGATTGCCGAATGCAGCAATTTTGAAAAAATAAAATCTCAAACAGAAATAGAAATTATCAGATTAGAAAAAGAATTTGAAGAAAAATCGAGTACAATAATAACTGATGCCAAGTATGGTTTTATTGCAGGTGCTTTAAAAGAAACATTTTCTCAAAAACCAGAAAACAAAACTGTAAAAAAACGGAATATAGATGATATTCTTACCAACAAATATCTGGGATTTCCAGTATTTATCTTTTTTATGTGGCTGATGTTTCAAACAACATTTACAGTGGGGAGTTATCCCATGGTTATGATAGATTCAGCCGTTTCATGGATTGGCGAAACAATTAAAAATACCATGACCGACGGACCACTTCGCGATTTATTGGTTGATGGAATTATCGGGGGTGTCGGTGGTGTAATTGTATTTCTTCCAAATATTCTGATTCTGTTCTTTTTCATATCATTTATGGAAGATAGTGGCTATATGGCTCGTGCTTCATTTATAATGGACAGGCTGATGCACAAAATCGGCTTGCATGGCAAATCATTTATTCCAATATTAATGGGATTTGGTTGTAATGTTCCTGCTATTATGTCAACCAGAACATTGGAAAATAAAAAAGATCGTATTTTAACAATGATGATCATTCCATTTATGTCATGCAGTGCACGTCTGCCTGTTTATGTTTTACTTATTTCTGCTTTTTTCCCTCATAATCAGGGATTGGTGTTGGTATCAATTTATATAATCGGAATAATAATTGCAATTCTGGTTGCTTTGGCTATGAAAAAGCTTATGTTTTCAAAACAGGATGTGCCTTTTGTAATGGAACTCCCACCCTATCGCATTCCTACTATCAGAAATACAAGTATTCACATGTGGCATAAAGCTGTGCAGTATCTACAGAAAATGGGAAGTGTAATTTTAATAGCATCAATCCTTATTTGGTCACTGGGATATTTCCCAAAAAATATCGAATACTCAACAAATTATGAACAAAAAATTAAAGAAATCGGTAATGATATTCATTTGACAGAAAAAGCCAAAAACACAAAAATTGAAGAACTTCAATTAGCCAAAGAATCTGAAAAACAGGAAAAATCATATATTGGACAAATCGGACATTTTATAGAACCTGTAATCAGACCATTGGGCTTTGATTGGAAAATCGGCGTAAGTATTGTTACAGGCTTAGCAGCTAAAGAAATAGTTGTCAGCACAATGGGAGTTTTATATCAGGCAAGTTCTGAAGAAAATTCAGGTAGTTTACAAAATAAATTACAAGAGCAAATACATCAAAACGGAAACTTAAAAGGTCAAAAAGTGTTTAATCCATTGGTAGCATATGCATTTATGCTGTTTGTTCTTATTTATTTCCCATGTGTTGCAGTTATTGCAGCAATAAAGAAAGAATCAGATATCAAATGGGCAGTTTTTACCATGTTTTACACTACGTTAATTGCATGGATTGTAGCATTTTGCACATTTCAGATTGGTAGTTTATTATAAATACAAGAAACGATGATACAAGAAATAATCACATACATAATCATATCATTAGCTTTTGCTTATGTTTTTCTAAAATTCACAAAACTTATTTTCAGGAAGAAAGCAAGTCCATGTGATAATTGTTCGGGTTGTTCAATCAAAAACATCAAACCTAAGCAATTATTATGAAATCAAAGTTTTTTATCCTATTAATCGCAAGCATTTCTATATTTTATTGTCTTATGTTCATTTTTTAGCAATATATATAAACATTAAGCAATAAAAATTATCTTTGCATTACATTTTAAAAAGCTATGATTAAATCACTTAAATTCCTGCTAATTTCCTTTTTGATTATCAGTTTTAATATAGGAAATACACAAAACATTTCTAATCAAAATACTAAATATCAATTAAAAGCAATAATAATTGACAGTTTGAGTAGCAAACCAATTGAATTTGCATCTTTTAGTTTAATTAATCCGACAAATCAAAAAATGGTAAAAGGCGGAATAAGCAATTCCAAAGGCTTTTTGTCAATTGACGATATTTCAAAAGGGAAATATCAGATTATGGTTTCCAATATGGGCTATGGAGTTTACAAAGAAAATATTACTATTGATGGCAATAATCAAATAAAAAATCTGGGAACCATAAAATTATCAAAAAAAAGCATTGAACTTAGCTCAACTGAAATTCAGGGCCAAGCTATTCCAGTACAGGTAAAAGAAGATACAGTAGAATATTCAACAATTTCGTTTTCAACAGATTCAAATGCTGTAGTTGAAGATTTAATTAAAAAACTTCCCGGAGTTGAAGTAGATAAAGACGGTAAAATTACAGCTTACGGAAAAGAAATTACCAAAGTCTTAGTTGATGGAAAACCATTTTTTGGAAATGATACAAAAACTGCTACCCGAAACTTACCTGTTGATATGATTGATAAGATTCAGATTATTGATAAAAAATCAGATCAAAGTATTTTCACACAGATAGATGACGGCGATGTAGAAAAAGTTTTAAATCTGGTAGTAAAACCAGGCCGGAAAAATGGTGTATTTGGAAAAGCAACAGCAGGTTATGGAACAGAAGAGAGATATGATGGAAGTGGAATGCTTAATTGGTTTGAAGGAGGAAGACAAGTTTCGTTAATTGGTACAGCTAACAATATCAATAACATAAGATTTAGTGATTTTGTTTCGATGGATCAAAACAGTAAATTAAGCGGATCAATTAATTTTTTGGCTAGAGGTGGAGCCAGCGGAGGAAGTCGCTTTTTTGGAGGAAGTAGTGGTATGCCAAATATGAATTCAACAGGGATAAATTCTTCATGGTCTGCTGGTACTAATTTCAGAGATAGTATTGGAAAAAAAATCAGTTTTTCAGGAAGTTATATGTTTACAGCATCCGATAATTCAAAGGAACAAACAAGTAGCAGACAAAATTTTCTGAAAGATTCAACATTTATTTATAATAGCAAGCAAACAAACAATAGTACAAACTATAATCACAATATTAATATGGAGTTTGAATATACAATTGATTCAATGAATTCTTTGTTATTTACTCCAAGAATCAGATTTACATCATCAAACAGTGAAACGGATAATAAATTTAATTCATTCGGACTTTCAGGTAATGATTTTAATAAAGGAAATAGTTTTACAAACAGAGAAAATAATTCAATAAGTATTTCTGGAGAATTACTGTATCGACATCGTTTTGCAAAAAAAAGGAGAACAGTTTCCTTAACAGTAAAACCAAGTTACAAATCAACAAATAGTGATGGTTTTGATATTTCTGACAGCTATTATTTAATTGACACCACAAAAATTAATCAAAAGAAAACCACTGAATCAAACGAAAAAGGATTAGAAGCAAAAATTTCATACACAGAACCTATCAGTTCTAATATGATATTGGAATTAAATTATAATTTCAAAATAAACCAAAGTAATTCTGACAGAGAAGCTCAAAACTTTGATTTACTTACAAATGATTATAATCTGATAGATTCAAATTATACAAATCATTACGAAAATACTTTTATAAACCATAGAGCAGGTATCAACATTCGTTTGTTCAAAAACTTATGGGATTATACTTTCGGTATAGGTATTGAACCTTCACTTATCAGAAGCAATTCAATAAGTAAGAATACTGTTTTAGAACAAAATGTAGTAAACTTCTCCCCTTCTTTAAACATCAACTACAAACCAAAAAAAGGTAAAAATCTACGGATCAGATACCGTGGAAATACAAACCAGCCAAGTTTAACTCAACTCCAGCCTGTTCCTGATAACTCAAACCCTCAATACATCATAAATGGAAATCCTAACCTTAAGCCAGAGTTTAGTAATAGCTTAAACATCAATTATAATGGCATGGATTTTGGCTCAATGAATTTTATATTTTTTGGTGTAATCGCAGAAAACACAATCAATAAAATTGCAAATAAGAATACATACGATAGCCTTGGTCGTCAGATAACTACACCTGTTAATGTGAATGGTTATTATGCTATAAATACTTTTGCAGGTATAGGTAAACCAATTAAGAAATTTATCATTAATTTAACCGGAAATGCCGGATTTACAAATGATGTAAACTATTCAAACAATTCTAGTTATACAACTAATAATTTAATTTTGGGATTAAATACACGAATAAATTATAATGGTAAAAAAATAACTGCTGCTCCAATCGCTAAAATAAATTACACAAAAGCAAGTTATTCCCTCGAAAGACTATCAAATACTGAATATTACAGTTATTCACTGGGTTTTGATTTCCAATACGACCTCCCGTTTAATTTTAAAATTGGTAGCGACATTCAATACAATACAAATACCGGCTATGGTTCTGGTTATGATATTACTACAACAAACTGGAATGCATTTATTTCAAAACAATTCTTTAAAAATAAAAAAGCTCAGTTAAAATTTCAGGTATATGATATCCTGGAAGATAACAAAAGTGTATATCGCACAACTACAGAAAACTACATTGAAGATGGTCGTATAAATTCTTTATCAAGATTTTTTATGCTTAGCTTTTCATATAGTTTTAGCAAATTTAATGGCAAAGAACCCGACAGAAGAGAAAGAATGATGGGAATGCCTCCAATGGGTGGCGGACATCGTGGTGGTGGCGAAGGGTTTTAAAAAATCTTAAAAAAAAACTACAACAAATCTCAATATATTAAAAAGCAAGCATTTATATTTAAAATGCTTGCTTTTTTCATATATTTGCTTTAACAATTATTAACTGACTTAAAACAACTATTTTATAAGATTTTCGTTTTTTTGTAAACAAAAATAAAATTTACAATAAAAAACATAAGTAATTTAATATTAAATAATTGTTGAACAAAAAACGTTATAAAAATGAAAGACTTTAAAAAAATTTTTGCTTTAATGCTTATTGCAGCAATTTCAGGAGGACTAATTGCAATAACTACTTACAAAACTATTGAAAAAAAGAATAAAGTAAATTCAATTTGGGATCAATCAACGCCTTCGCAATATACAAACTATGCAACAAATACAGCAAATCAGGGGTGTGATTTCACACAGGCAGCCGAAATGACAGTGCATGCTGTTGTTAATATCAAAACTGAATTTCAGAAAAGAACAACTTTATACGACGATTTTTTCGGATTTTTTTCCAATCCATATGGAAATACGCAAATATTATCAGCAACAGGTTCCGGAGTTATAATATCAAATGATGGTTACATAGTTACAAACAATCATGTGGTTCAGGATGCCGAAAAAATTGAAATTACGTTAAACGACAAAAGATCTTTTAATGCAAAATTAATTGGTTCAGATCCATCTACCGATCTGGCACTATTAAAAATTGATGCAAAAGATTTACCAACAATACAATATGGAAACTCCGATGATGTAAGAATTGGGGAATGGGTAGTTGCTGTAGGAAATCCATTTAATCTTACATCAACAGTTACAGCTGGTATTGTAAGTGCCAAAGCAAGAAATATCAATATTTTAGGAAAAAACAGCAACGACAGTCCTATTGAGTCGTTTATCCAAACGGATGCGGCAGTTAACCCCGGAAATAGTGGAGGTGCCTTGGTAAATACCAAAGGAGAACTAATTGGAATTAATGCAGCTATTGCTTCAAGCACAGGTTCTTATTCAGGATATTCATTTGCTATTCCAGTAAATATTGTTCGCAAAGTTACTGAAGATTTAAAAAAATATGGAATCATTCAACGAGCATATCTGGGAGTTTCAATAGCAGAAATAGATGGTAAATTTGCTGAAAACAAAAATATTAACGAAATAAAAGGTGTTTATGTAGGTGCCGTTATTGAAAATGGAGCAGCTGCAAATGCTGGTCTAAAAGAAGGAGATGTTATTTTATCAGTTAATGGAAAATCAATTAACAGTAATTCAGAACTTTTAGAAAATATTGGTCAATACAGACCTTCAGATAAAATTTTATTAAGCGTCGAAAGAAATGGCAATCCAATGGATATCAACGTAATATTACAAAATCAATATGGAAAAACCGAATTAGTTAAAAAAGAAGATAAACCTGTTTATACTCTTTTAGGAGCAACATTTGAATCATTATCAAATGAAAAATTACAGCAATTGAATTTAAATAATGGTGTTATGATTACCAAAATGAACAATTCAGTACTCAAAAACGTTGGTATAAGAGAAGGTTTTATTATTACTTCTGTTGATAAAAAACCAGTAAAAAACATTAATGAATTGAAAAATTTTACAAATAAAAGAGGACAAACTTTAATATCAGGTACCTATCCGGGTGATTGGCGTACTTATTATTTTGTAATTAATTTATAAAATAATTAAAAAAAATACTTTTTTATAAAACTTTTTTTTCTTTAATTTGTAAAAATATTTTTAACAAGTTTTTCATAACTTATTAAAAAACTAAAAGCTTAAACAACACATAGTTTTATTTTTAATATACTATAAAAGAATGTATTATAACTAAAACCTTATTTATTAAGAAAAGAAATCGAAAAAAGTATGAGACAACTAAAAATAACAAAATC
Organism: Bacteroidales bacterium; assembly: GCA_023251515.1. Classification (GTDB taxonomy): domain Bacteria; phylum Bacteroidota; class Bacteroidia; order Bacteroidales; family JACABE01; genus JACABE01. The sequence goes on along the minus strand of JAHEYQ010000001.1, from coordinate 970 downwards.
TATTACAAATAGGGAACTTGCTTCTTTAGATAAATATCTGCAGGACATAGGCCGTGAAGAATTAATTTCACCTGAAGAAGAAGTTTTACTAGCTCAGCAAATTAGAACTGGAGATCAGAATGCATTGGAAAAACTTACCAAAGCAAATCTTCGTTTTGTTGTTTCTGTTGCCAAACAATATCAAAATCAAGGTTTAAGCTTACCTGATTTAATAAACGAAGGAAATGTTGGCTTGATTAAAGCGGCCAAAAGATTTGACGAAACCCGTGGGTTCAAATTTATTTCTTATGCCGTTTGGTGGATACGCCAATCTATTCTTCAAGCACTTGCAGAGCAATCGCGTATTGTAAGATTGCCTTTAAATCAGGTAGGTTCTTTAAATAAGATTAAAAAAGCAACATCAAAATTAGAGCAAACTTTAGAAAGATCACCTTCTATTGATGAATTAGCTCAGGTTCTCGATGTTCCGCGTGAAAAAATTTCGGAGGTTTTAAGTATAACAACCCGCTATATTTCTATGGACGCACCTTTAGTTCAGGATGAAGAAACCAATTTAATTGATGTGATAATCTCTGATGATATTCCACTTACAGACTTTTCATTAATGAAAGAATCTTTGGCAAAGGAAATTGCCCGTTCATTGGCCACATTAACTGATAAAGAAAGAGATATTATAAATCTTTTTTATGGAATAGGTATGACTCATGGACTTACATTAGACGAAATAGGAGCCAAATTTGACCTGACACGCGAAAGAGTCAGACAAATTAAAGAAAAAGCAATCAGAAGACTAAAAAGCACATCCAGAAGCAAATTGTTAAGAGCTTATTTGGGCGAATAACATACATTAACACTATTATCCGACTAATTTGCAGAACAGGGGATAAAACCATGTAATTATTAGATACTCAGTTATTCGTTTTTGTTTTCAAAAAGCCACCCCCTTGTTAAAAGGCAAAACTGGTTTGCA